>PDUC01000025.1 GCA_002747255.1 Acidobacteriota bacterium
CAGTGTGTCACGTTCATCTTGAGTCAGTGAGAATTTGTACTTGATCTTAGGCATGGTCTCCTCCCTTTTTATTAACCATACCACATTATACTAACATTTCAAGTATGACATGACACTAGGCATATCTGCTTTCGTATTGTGCGGAGACGAGTCAGTTTTGTCTTAAAGTCGCTTTTTAATACTAAACCACTCTTGAATTGACCCTAAACTCGTTATACACTCCTACAGTCGATTCATTGACTTCATTTCGGTGACAAGAGAAGGACCATGCAAAATAGCTCTTACATCAACAGTCGCTTAAAGTGGCTCATCATAGGACTTTTGTTTTTGATCCTGCCGACTTTCGCTCTTCAACAGTTGGTTGAGTACGAGCTATACCATCTCATACCTCTTATTGCCGGTTTTTTCCCCTTTGCTCCGGCCAGTTTTTGGGCTTATTATGATTTGGTCAAAAACCGTTACATCAGCGACTGCTCCATTTCTCCCAGCTATACGCTGCTCTTTACAGGTTACACGTTCACCTTTGTTGGCTTTTCGATGGCTTATATTCAACTGGCCGGCATCTTTGATCTGGACTTTACCAGCTTAACCGGAGCAATGGGGTTCCTGGCCAGTCATGTCTTCGTACTCATGGGCAGTTTTTTTGCCTTTTTAGGGCTCTTCATGTTGGTTGGGTTCATAAGGAACCGCCTGGCGGGATACCATCCAGAACAGGTATATGAAGCAGACCGCCGTGTTCAAGGGTGGGTGGGTTTAATAGCCGGAGGAACTGTGCTCCTGGGAATCCCCATCAGCACCATTTTGGCTGAATTCCCAACCTTTGTTACAGTGATTGCTTTTTTGGCGATCATTCCATTCGCGGGAATTGCCTGGCTTGTTCTGCTCAGGAAGAGGTTTTGAGACTTGGGGGTTTTGCAACACGCCAGGTGATCTTTTGGCGTTGAATGGCTCAGCGGCGGCATAAAACAAGCAATGTTTTTTTTGCTGCCTACTTGCCAAAAGTGTCAAGACCAGCTATTTGGTATGTTGACCCGGCCAAACCGGCATTGCAGTGCCTTTTCGTGCTGTCCCGTTTTACTCTCATAGGGGATACCGAATCCGGCTTGGAGTCATTTAATACAGAAAAAGCGCGAGCAATTACGTTAATCCCAATACCACTGCGGGCAGGCCTTTCAGGGTCACGGTGATTCTGAGTTTTTCGCTAACTGCCAGACAAACAGTGAAAAGCACCCATAAAAACGCGTTCCTGCCGGGAAAGGCGAATAGTAAATCATCTATCTTGCGGATTTAATGTGGGTCAGGCCAGGATATCTAAAGCGGTTTCTTCTATTTCCAAGGCCGCTTTGAGGTTGGCTGTTTGTATTTTGACTTCCAGCCCGGCTGTTTTGAGATCCACAAGGTTTTCTGCTTCTATTTGCCCCTGAGCGATGTTTTCTGTGATCTGGTTGACGTGTTCTCGAGCGCCTCTTAGTCCGGAGAGTGCGGTTCCAATGGAATCAATCATGCTCCATCTATCGGCAAGCACTGAAAATGACTTTAGCGCAGGGGCAGTTTTACCAGGTGTAGGTTGACAGGTCTTTTACAATGAGTGTTTACTTCGCAACCCATTCCTTGTGAATCAGCACTCGATTTCCGCAGGTTACTTGCGCGTGAAACACATCGTTTCTGTAAATGGCTCCTGCTCCCTTTGGGGTTCCGGTCATCACAATGTCGTGATCGTTCAGAGAAAGGAACTGTTTGACGGCGTGCAGAAGGTGTTCGGGTGGATACAGCATGCGATCCACGGCTCCCTTTTGAACGAGATTGCCGTTGATCTTCAGCTCAAGTCCAAGTTGGCTGGGCTGTTCGGGAAGTTCAACAAAGTCACTGAAAACAGCCGCTCCATCAAATGCCTTCGCCCGTTCCCAGGGCAGTCCCTTCTTTTTGAGCTTGCTTTGCGTGGCTCTTTTGGTGAGATCCAGTCCCACGCCCACGGCACTGTATTCACCGTTGGCAACCGCGAAACAGATTTCGGTTTCAAAATGCAGCGTTTCGCCTCCGTGTTCGCACAGAAGACTCTCCGAAATAGTACTATTGGGCTTGCAGAAGACAACCGGCTCATCCGGCATTTCATTTTGCAATTCATTGATGTGTCCGACGTAGTTTCTTCCGATGCAAACGATTTTTCCCGGACATACCCAATCATTCAAAATTTTGACCTTTTTCACGCTACCTCCTGACCGTGAAGCTCGATGGGTTGAAATCCCCCTTCAAAAACTCTACTTTCGCTTAAGGGTGATGGGGCTTTTAAATTTTTTCCGAAACGCCTTGTATGCTTTTCGGAAAGCTTTGTATTCCTCAGGTTGAACCACGGGGCGTTTCCAGGTGTTTTCTTTGACAAGCTGTAACCCTGCTGGTGATGACGTGGTCATTTTTTTTACAGAAAAGGAACCTTCGAAAAAATCGGATTGTGCTGAACCGCTTGCGGGTTCGGAAATAACCTGCCATGACGGGTCCCAGGTAAACTGAATGACGGTTTTCATTTCGCTATGTGGTGGCAGGAGCAGGGGTGTTGTTCGAGAGCGTTTTTTGAAGTTGTTGTTTTTGAGATCGACCAGATTGGGAATGACAAGCAGTCCATCATGCGAATCAATGCCATAGTAGGGAACGTAAAAGGTGAAGGAAAAGACAGCTTCATCGTCTTTTAATTGGATGTCAAAAGAGTTGAGATAGGCTCCAGGAACCATATGATCCAGATAGGATTCAAGTTTTTCTTGTTTTTTATCTTCGGTGAGATTGTCGAAGAAAGCTTTGAAACGTCCAAAATAACGGCCTTTATGCGTTTCCTGCATCAAGACGTTCAAGGTCTGTTTCCCATCGAGATGGGCTTTTAACATCCGATCAATGCGGCTTTTTTCAGGAGGATTGTAGGGTATATCGAATAGCTGAGAGTTTTCCGCATTCACTAACAGCCCTTTGGTGCCTTCAATACCGCTGCTGATCAGAGGCAGGGGTGTGTAGGCATCTGTGAGATCGACAATCATATAAGGAGATTCATCGATAGTGGCATTGGCGAGATGTCTTGTTTCAGCATCCAGTTGGACCGCCATTACCATGTGGTTAAACTGATCACCGATAAACTCGGGAAAAACTTTGCCTATATGAGAGGTTCTGGATAGAACAGGGAAGGCAGAGATGCCTTTTTGTTTGAGCAGAGAAACGGCATAGCAGGCCATGTCCTTGCAGTCTCCGTATTTTTTCTGGTGGACAAAGTTACAGGATCGCGGTATGAAACCGCCTTTGCCAAATTCGATGGCCACATAATTGACAGATTCTCTGACATACCGAACGAGTTCAAGAACGAGTTTCTCTTTATCATTTTGCTTCATGATCTCGTTCAATTTCAGCTCGTATGGCTCTGTAAAGCTGGTCAATGCCTGTATCATGTTGTGGTAATAATGGCCAAACTCACTCCAGTTTGCATGATGTTCCTGTTTCCAGACCAGCCCGACGGAAGGGGTAAGAGAGTAGTGATTTGGGGCATTGGGCTCGTCATAGGGAGCCTGCCAGTTTTTAAGTGTGATGGTTCTGCTCTCATGGAGAACCTGTCCAGACGGATCGTTTAAAACAGTCGCCTGAATCGGATCTGCGTATGTGATTTGACTTTCGAGTATATCGGTGGATTGCCCCAGCCTCAAAACGACGTCCCCGAAGAAGGCGTTCAGGTGTTCGGTATATTCAAAGGCAACCCAGTCGCCCATTTCAACATGATCAAAGCTGATAAAAATCTGCTTGCTGTCATCATAGAACGACAAATTGTACGCTCTTTCCACGATATTTTCTTTTTTAAGGGTTTCGATGACTTTACCGTGTCGGTCAAATCTCCAGCCTTTGATTTGCTTGGCCTTGGACTTTAAATCCAATGGCAGAATCAACGAACCGTAGCCGGTTCCCTTGGCTCTCGTGAGCTGGTAGATCATTTTGTCCTGAATGATCAATTTAGAGTCTTTGCTTGAGATATGGCGATGTCTGTAGACCAAGAGCGCCTGGCTCTCGGTCGACAGAGGTTTTAAGTCCGGGTTCAGGCGCTGCTGAACCCAGGCCGGTAGTTCCTTAGGTTGTCCAAAGGACAAAAAGAGCGTGCAGAGGAGCAAACTCATTCTGCTTCCTCAATGACAATGGGTTGAGTTGTGGCTTTAAGCATGGGATCGATGCTGTCTCTGAAAAACCTGCCACTGGTGTGCTTGAAGAAGTTTTGTTCCAGTGTCAGGGTGTTGCTCACCTTGAAATTGTGATCGTCCAGCTTTTCATAATTCATTTTGAAGGTGAAGGCACTTTCATTGACGCGAGTTCCTTTGGGTACTTTTTTGAAAACAAAATTCTCGCCCAGGTGGTAAGTAGCTGTGCGGTGAGTTTGGAAGGGGTAGGGGAAGATGACATCCAGTTTCCTCTTTTCCTTGTTGAACGGGTTTTTGGTAAATTGAAACAGACCCGCGGGCTTCAACATCAGATAGTCACCTGCTTCTTCCAGCTCAACGGGAATGGTAAAGGTTTCCTCGATAATGAGCGGCTGATCAATGGTCTTTAAGTTTTCTACCTTGAACTCGGTTAGCTCCATATCGCTCCCGAACTCCTCTTGCAGCTTTTCCAGCAGTCGATCTCTTGTTTCCTTCTCGTCATGGTAGAAGAGGTAACTTCTCTGGTAGTAACTGTCAAAAGGACTGAGTGTTTTCTTCCTTATGACGGTAGCCTGGTCGCCATCTTCATTTAAAGTAAAGTCCAACTCAACCTCGGTGATCGATTTTCTGTAATCCAGAGGCTTTGTAGGTTCAAAGTAGGCCTTTTGGGAATTGATAACATAGAGTTGATTGCTATAGGCTCCGAAGGGCAGTTGATTGATCGGTAACAAGCGTCTTGCGGGGCAAAGCCAGTAGACTTTGTCCATATAGGTGACCTTGAGCATGGTTTCCTCAAACTGATCCAGTGTTCGGATGTTGGGGTTGAAAAAACCCTTGTCCCACGGTGTGTAGAAGACAAACTCAATTTTTGCTTCCGGAAGGTAAGTGGCAATATAAGCACCCAGTATGAAGTCCATCTGGGACTCGTAGAGGTACTTTAATTTTGAAAGTTTGGAGAGTGAATCGGCTTTTGACAGCTTCTCAAGGTATTTTTCGTCCAATTTGGAGGATTCCTCTTCTGTAGCAGCCAGTATTGAAACGTGTTTGGAGAGAACATGCTCGTAGATTTGATTGACCGTATCTGGATTTCCGGGTTCAATGGTCAATTCGCCTTCCAGAAACTTTCTCGGTTTGAACATCTTTTTCAGCTTTGTTTTATAGAACCGCAAGCCTCGGGTTTCCCAGAATTTATTGGACTTTGCGTTTTCGTCTTTATGATAAAACCAGGCCGATTCTCTTTTTGACTCGACGGGCAATGAGTAAGCTTCCTTTTTTAGGGGCGGGACATGCTTCCTCGTGATGTGAATGGACTTACTTTTGTTGTGTTTTCCTCTCTTGATAATGGGGTCTTCTGTCAGGTTGGTAAAACTGACTCCCCAGGGAAGCGTGGGCCAGCTTATGTACGTCACTTCCGAGTGATAACAATAAAGACTGCTTTGGAAGGACCAGTAATACATGCGCTGCATACCTTTAAAGGAACGGTCGTAACTGTATTCTACAATAGCGCCCTCAACCAAACCGGGGAATACGACACTGATTTCAGTCTCCTTTAAGCCGTATTCCTTGCTGACCTTTTTTTTGTGAATGTCTTCTTTTTTCAGTTTAATGGTTTGCCCGTCTGGAAGATAGACGGTACCTTTAATGCCTGAAATGTTTTCACGCGGCGGGGTGTAGCTCAGCTTGAGTGTACCGTAATCTTCAATGCCCTTTTTTGAAAGAAACTTGATTTTTACATCAGTGCGTTCAATGGACAATTCGCGGGTGAACGTTTCATCGATGAGGCCTTTTTCATACAGAATAACGGCATGCTCGATTTCTTTGGATGGATCGGCTTTAATGTCCCAGTCCTCTTTTGTGACTTTGGCAAAAATGCTGATGGAAAATAAGAACAATAACAAATACTTCATGGCTTCTCCTGTTTGTATGAGTTTTTGTTTACTCAAAAAAATGGGTGTAGATATGGTTTACTGAATAAAACGACTATTCTGTGGGTACTCTACCACGATTGCTTTGTTAAGTAAAATTACTAAAAGCCTTTATATGGTGTGAGTCTCTTGAGGAAAAGACGGCTTTTACCCTGTGTTTGAGTGTGGGCATGATCCTGCGAGCCGTTTCTCTCTCAATCCAGAAAATTCAGCGTTCTTTTTGGTGTTCTCAGAGAAAAGCACCCGATTATTCTTGGTGAGTTCTCTCCTGATTGTGCCATAATTGCAATGGAACACCCTTTTTCTTCGGGATTGATCAACAGATCCAACTTGGAAGATGGATGCGGAGGGGAAAGCGTTTCAGGAGAGCTGCTATGTTGAAAAAGAGCTTGTTGAAAACGGTCTTGGGCCTCATGGGTCTGCTTGTTTTCGTTTATCTCGGAATTCAGATTTACAACAATCGTATTCGGGCTGCCATTACAAGGGAAGTCGATGAATTGGCGGCTCGTTCAGAGATTTTAAAAGCAAAAAGCCATCTCAAGAGTGCAGATTTTGCCGTTTTACTGTTACATGGCTATGGCGGCAGTCCTTATGATTACGAGCCGCTTGAAAAACATCTCAAACGCGCGGGCATAAGCTACCGCATCGCGCTTCTGCCGGGACATGGTACATCGGCGTGGGATTTTCAAAAAGCGGATGCAAAGAGCTGGTTGACGGCTGTTGAAAAGGAGTTTAATGACCTGAAAAGCAGCTGCGCTTCTGTCGCTGTCGTGGGCTTTTCCATGGGCGGAGCCTTGACTGCTATTCTGGCCGCCGAAAAAGAGGTCGACTCGATTGTCTTGCTGAGTCCGTATTTTCAGGTAACAGACCAGTGGTATTACATCGGGAAACCCGAGACATGGTCTGCGATCATGCAGCATGTCATTCCCTTTGCAGGAAAATTCAGTATGGGAATGATCAACGATCCCAAAGGACGCGAAACGTATTTCAGCTATCGCTTTCTGCCCTTAAACACAGTGAGTGAGTTAGCTCAAGTGGGAACTTTAGCCAGGGAGAAGGTGCAGCATATCGAGTGCCCCGTTCTTTGGTTCCACTCTACGGGTGATTTTGTGGCCGACTTTCCGTTGAGTCGTGAAATGTACGATCAAGTGCCGTCTTCAAACAAGCGTTTTGTTGAAATGCAGAAGAGCGACCACATCCTGCTCTATGATTACGACCGGGAGCCGGTTATTCAAGAGTTAATGCAGTATTTAATTGAAAGGAAAAAGCTTGCTGAGGATAGAGCCGTTGTCGAGACTTTGGACGATGTTCAGCTTCCCGAGTCCGCTCAGGAGTCAAACTAAACGTCAACAAAGCGGAAGTCTGCCTCCGTATCGGTTTTTCATGAACTTGATTGTCAGCTTAACAGCCCATTCAAAATGAAGAGGTTCTGTCACCGGTAGGACACATGGATGCGAGGATTTTGACGTGGAACGGCACGGACATGGCAGATGAGCCTGAAGCGGCTGTTTGTTTTTATATGGGGGTTCGGTTCGGCTTGAAGATGCTTTTATTGGCAATGTTTCCCCTTCTAAAGTGAAAAAGGCAGATTGCATTCACAATCTGCCTTCGTTTCATGGAGGTTGAACCTTTTCAATAAGAGTTTTCTGACTAAGGATCACACCCTACCTTGGCGCTAATGTCACTTTCGATATAATCAGCAGGAATACCCTGGCCTTGTGAGAAACCGGAAATGCCGTCAGATGGCCCGATTTCCAGCCAGGTGACGGAGATATTGCCATTGTGGAAGAGCTCGATCTGGAAGGTAACATTGCTGGAAGTTGAGCCATACTCTGAAACTTCTTCAAAGGTAACGACAAAACGGTCGCTGAACTCCTGCGACGAGATGGTGCCGCCGTTATTGGGATTCAAATCGTCGTAAACGCCCGAAATTCGAGGCAGCTCAAAATGCTCTGCCAGCGATTCATTGTAGTCATGATCGCCTGAGCCAAAGGTAATGAAACCGTTACTCGCGATGAATACCGATGAGTAGGATACGCCATAGAACTCAATGGGTGTGGTCAGCGCGACTTCCACATGGGCATCATCGCCCAAGCTGTGCACGGTCGCACCGGATGTATCACTTGGCAGGCTGGTGACATCGTTGTATCCGCAGAAACGGTAGAAATCGATGGAGCCATCTGGTTCCGCAGTGATTTGTTTGTTGTGAAGATCATTGGGGTCGCCATCCGTGAAATCTTCGGTCATGTAGTCCGGTTGATCGGCCGTCGTGAAGGTAAAAGTGGAAGAGTAACCCTGATCGCCGCATCCGTTGGACGCCAGGACTCTCCAGTAATACGGTGAGAGAGGATTCAATCGGATCTCTGCGTCATAGGAGGTGCCCGTCGTGGTCAACTCACCGATCACGTTGTTGAATCCCGGATCGGAAGCCAGCTGAAAGTGATAGCTCGAGGCCTGTTCTGACGGGTTCCAGGAAATAGTCGGGAAGAGAGCGATCCCGATGGCGCCATTGGCGGGAGTCAAAGCTGTTACATGAGGTGGAACCATATTGGAGATGGAAAGCGTGATTCGCTCAAATCGAACCATGTCCGAATTGGACCCTGTGACATCAACGATATAGGTGCCGGGCTCGACATCCTGAAGTCCTCTCAGTGTCATGGTCAGCTGTGCGGGAGGCTCAAAAGAGGTGGCTATAGGACACTGTCCTTGTAACGTCTCGTGCTCAAAGAGGTCCAGTATGTTGATTGAGTTGTCCGCAACAAGGTCGTAGGTTGCTGCTCCCGTTTCTGCCCAATGAGACCTCAAGATGTGGTAGTCCAATTCGTCTACCACGTAATTGCCATCGTAGTTCCCTGGGCAGGGGGCGCCGAATGATGCGGTCAGGCCTGGAGGAGCGTTTTCCAACGACATGGTCACTTCTTCGGTGTAGTCGTTGATCTGGATAATTTCGATGGGTATGTCTATACTCGGAAAGGAGCAGGTGCTGATTGACGCCATGTTTGACTCGATAGTAAAACTGGGAGCAAGTTGAGCACCGTGTGCTACCAGGGCGAAGTCTGCATCAAGCTCAGGTGTTTCCAGGTGGCTGTCCTGATTGATTTCTTCTGCAAGAACCTCGACAAGCCATGTACCTTCAGCCGGATTCTCGATCCAGACATTTTCAACCGTATCCACATGGTTGGCTTGTCCGCCGGCTACCGACCAGTTGCCCTCCAGTAAACCGTAGTTACCCCAGTATATATCATTATTCGGTGAGGTCACCTTCAGGGTCAAGTCGTTAACCCTGTGTATTGTTGAAGAGGGGTTTCCCGGTGGATCTGCATAGACCAGCGTGATTTTCAGTTCGGGTTCACCAGGCAGAACAGCCAGTGTGTATTGCGCTAACTGCATGTTACCTATGATGTCTGTTTCATCGATAATAACGAACTTTTCTCTCATGTCGTACATTTTTTGGAGATCGGGGAAGCCCCAGCCTTGGTGGACGCGTGTCAAGTCGTGATCTTCGCCCTCAAAATCATAGGGTTGGGCCGTGTTGATCATCATGGCTTTGGCTGTTGCCATGTGGCATCTGTTTTCAAAGACGGTGCCATTGGGGTCGACGTTGTTTCCAAAAATACCATCTGACCACATATCGAAGAACAGTCCCACATGACCGGCGATAATGGGTGTGGCACCACTGGTTCCGCCAAAACTGGTGGTATAGGATGTCGTTGAACCCGTGGTTGTAGTCAGGATACCGTCGTAATAGGCACACAGATCCGGTTTGATACGTCCATCTGTGGCAGGACCAATGGAAGCACCACCGGTCCAGCTGTCATCACTGCGATCCAACGTG
This sequence comes from Acidobacteriota bacterium, assembly GCA_002747255.1. GTDB lineage: Bacteria > Acidobacteriota > Holophagae > Acanthopleuribacterales > Acanthopleuribacteraceae. The sequence continues at coordinate 9,918 of PDUC01000025.1, forward strand.
CCGTTGTGCTTAATACCTCCGCCGGAAATGATGTTCTTGGCCCAGGCTTCAGGTCGTGAATCACGCGTACCGGCATTGCTCTGCGATTGACAGTGAACAATATCAAAATCAAAGAGCCGTGCGTCCGTATCGGCAGAGAGCGTACTGTATTCAGTGGTTCTGGGATTACCGACACTGGATGTCTGGAAGACGGCGTTATAGGGCTCCTGGACGAGTTCTGCGGTGTGGTCGTAACGCGGTTGTCCTGTGAAGACATCGGTGTAGACTGCTATGATGCCCTGACCATCGGGAAGGAGACCGCGTGCCTCGGCGTTTCCGGTTCCATCACCAAAGACAATGCCACTGGTTGATGCGCCGTGAGAATCGGATATTATGGGCGTGTGTTCGATGAGAGGATTTGATTCAAAGTCGACGTGGGAGGTGTTAAAACCCGCGTCAAAAACTTCACCTCGCACGCCTTCACCTGTGAAACCGGCAATGGTTTCAATGTAATTCGCTCCACCTTGTTCACGGGCGAGATTCATGTCTTTTTCATAGGTTCCCCAGCGGTCGACAAACATGACTTCATTCCAGCGAATGACCTCGAAGAGTTGGGCAGGAGTCAATGTGGCTTCCATCAGGTACTTGCCGGCATGGGATCTTTGCACTGTTCCACCCAACTTTTCGATGCGTTTCGCCACGTCGGCTTTAATGACCTTGGAGGAATGGAACAGCATGATGTTGTAAGTGAGATGAGGGTAGGCGGTCTCTGCGTCTTCCAGGTGTTCGAGCATGAACTCTTCCATACGATACGCCGGATGATAAGGACCAATCCAGCGAACATAGGGCAATGCTTCTACTCTTTTTTTAACATCAGGATTCATGACAACGAGATAGGAGTGGCTGGCAAGGTAAAAGTGTACTTGTGCACCCATCTCAATGAGTTGTTTTTTGTAAATTTCCAGCGGTTGAGTTTGAAATTGAACGATATATACGCTCATTTGCTGGTCAGAACGCAGGATTGTGTTTACTTCAGGAACCCGTGTTAAAGGATCGAACTTGTCGTAGCGTAGTTTGAGATTGTAATCCGTTTTAACAGGTTGCCCCATGGGGGTTAATTGTTTGCCAGTTGTATTTGAGATGACATAGTAATGGTCGGTGTTTCCATCGGAAGTCGTTTCTGTCCAGAGTTTAATGACCAAATCTGAATTGGGAATGTGAATGTTTTGAACGCCTGCGACCAGGGGTAAGCATGATAAAATAAGTAAAAGTACCTTCAAAGCCTAATCTCCTCCATTGAATTAGGATGCTTGTCTGTGTCACATAGCCTGGCAATCAATTTGAAGCACTTCATAAAGACGCTGTTAACATGGTGCAATTCACAACATAAACAAGATTCCAGTGAATTGACTTAAACAATCTCCCTTTAAGTCAGCAGGATTCAAAGTATGTCAATCAGGATTCAGAACAGACCCAGCATACGCAATCCTATCATAGCACGCGGTCTCCTGTTCACCTAAATGAAACAAATGATTGCCCGGATTTCCGCCATACTTCTCGAGTGATGGTATGTGTTGCGGTGATTGGAATAAGCCCAATACAACAATCGTTTGTTGGATGATCAATTGCCCTTATTGTGATGACAGGAATCCACTTCATTCCCCATTCTACGGGAGTCAGTGCATTGAACTACAAAGTCGCGGATCGGGGAATCGATCCTTCTGAAGTCATTACAGCAGGGGAAAAATGACGTTTGTTTTACTGCTTTCAAGATGGAGAGCCTTACCTTGTCGTTTTAGCTTGTTGCCGTCTTGCGAAAATGATTGTGCGGTCTCTCCATGAGCTTGAACATACTGCTTCTATGCGTCACCACCGGAACCAGCTACACTGCCGGGCCGATTGCCGGTAACAATGACTGAAGTATGTTGGGAAGGTGCAGGCTGCTTGTGAAGGCGGAATCTTAAGCGGGTTGTAACGACGGGAACAGATGACAACTGTCTAAATTCCCGTATAATGATCCTCGGGCAAGGATTTTAATTGACACCCGCGATGTTTTTTTTATAATGCTAAAGTTTGTCTGAGGGGTGCGGTGTGCTTGTTGATCTGACTAAAGTTGAAAAGGGTAGGGTGGAGCGATTTCACATGGTTGCTCAGCCTCATGCCATAGGTGACCCGTCGTTTTCAGCTGAGATCCTTGAAGGCAGCTACAGCGTATCCATTCAACAGGATCCGATGGGTTTTTTTTTGAAGTATCAACTTGAGGCTCAGGTGCAGACCGTCTGCTCTGTTTGCGGGGAGGAATTGATTCTGCCTGTTGCGTCTAATGGCGGCCTTGCGTTGAGGTTTGAACAACCCGCTGGACAACACATCGTTCTGAATGCTGACGAACTGGATGTTCGATTCCTGAAGGAGAAGACATGCGACCTGCAGCAGCTTTTTGATGAGCAGGTTGAACTGGAAATAACGCAATTCCCGCGACACGGGAATGATTGCAGGGGAACAACTCAACTTGAGGAACAGCACGTTGACAGTCAAAAGGAAAATAAGGGCAACTCTCCCTTTGCTGTTCTGAGTTCCCTGATAGAAAATCAAGATTAACAATCCAAGGAGATAGTAATATGGCAAATCCCAAGAGAAGAACGTCCAAAAGGCGCAGGGACCAAAGGCGATCCCACCATGCCTTGCCCGTAACGCATTCCATTGAGTGCCCCAACTGCGGTGCTCCCAGACGACCTCATCGTGTATGCGATGATTGCGGCTGGTATGGCGACAAGCAAGTAGCTGAAGCCAGGGACGAATAGAATTACAATGGATCGCAAGACAGCGTTGGTAACAGGCGGTTCTCGTGGAATTGGCGAGGCCATCTGTCATCAACTGGCAAAAGACGGTTTGACGGTTGTCGTCGCAGCGCGGAATGCCGAAAAGATTGATGGCGTTGTTCAAGCAATTAGAGCTAAGGGCGGGGATGCTCACGGTCTGGTTCTGGATCTGGGTCAGCTCACTGCGTTTAAGTCCGTGATTCGCGATGTAACTAAAAAACACGGCGGACTGCACGTGTTGGTCAACAATGCCGGCGTGACAGATGACAATCTTATTATGATGTTAAAGGAAGAGGCCTACGATAAAGTGCTGGATACCAACTTGAAAGGACCGTTCTTTTTAAGTCAGGCCGCTTTGCGACCCATGATGAAACAGAGATGGGGCAGGATCATTAACATTTCCTCGGTCGTTGGACTGATGGGAAATGCGGGGCAGGCTAATTACGCAGCCTCAAAAGCGGGACTCTTTGGTTTTACTAAATCGCTCGCCCGTGAAATAGCTTCCCGTCAAGTTACTGTCAATGCCATCGCACCCGGTTATATTCAAACCGATATGACCGATCAACTGAATTCGGAAGTGACAGAGGCGTTCCTCAGTCAGATTCCACTTTCCCGTTTTGGTCAGCCTGAAGAGGTGGCTCACGCGGTTTCTTTCCTGGCCAGTGACAAATCTGCTTATATCACCGGACAGGTGCTCACCGTTGACGGTGGGCTCTACATGTAAAATTGAAGGAGTTAACGAATGTCTCAAGTATTTGATAAAGTAAAAGATGTAATTGCAAAAGAATTGGAAGTAGATGAAGCGCAAGTAAAAATGGAATCTCTGATCATCGACGATCTCGGTGCGGATTCCCTGGATGTTGTTGAACTCATCATGGCTCTTGAAGATGAATTTGAACTGGAAATCCCCACAGAAGAAGCTGAAAAGATTTTCTCCGTGGCCGATGCCGTTAAATATATCGAAGCAGCTTTAAACTAAAACCTGTAAAACCCGCTTACACTATACCTTTTTATAGTTTAAGCGGGTATTATATTATTTGAAGACAGGTTATACAGCTGATTCAAAGTTACGCTTGGTGATTTTGAATCTGTAGGAGATGAAAGAGTGGTATGTGGTAAGTGGACTCTTTCAACACTAACGTCTTGAAAAGAGCGGTCTACAGCCGTTTTAAAGACGGTGATCAGCTGTAAAGATTGGCAATAGATTTCACGAGCGGTTCAGAGAAGAAGACAGGAGTCTGGTTTTCGGAATCCTGTACTGTGGGGCCTGAGTGAAAACAACTGTTCATTTTAGGAGACAAGTATGAGAAGAGTCGTTGTAACGGGAATGGGAGCTGTCACCCCGCTCGGTAATAATGTTGAAAGTGCCTTCCAGGGGCTGGTCAAAGGGAGATCCGGTATCGGTCCTATTACGCGTTTTGACGCCAGCGATTTTAGTGTCAAAATTGCAGCAGAAGTAAAGGATTTTGATATTTCCAATCTGCTTTCAAGGAAGGAAGCGCGGAAAATGGATACCTTTATACACTACGCGCTTCAGGCGGCCAAAGAGGCTTTCGATGATTCAGGGCTGGAGCTCGAACAACTCGACCTAACCCGTTTTGGCACGTTAATCGGGTCGGGAATTGGCGGTTTGCCTATGATTGAAGCTCAACACGAGAGCTACCTTAAAAGAGGGCCGCGCCGTATTTCCCCCTTTTTCATTCCCTCTCTGATTATCAACCTGGCTTCAGGTCATGTGTCCATTCAATACGGCTTGAAAGGGCCTAACTCTTCGGTGGTCACCGCTTGCTCCACCGGCGCACACTCCATTGGCGACGCATTTAAAATGATACAGACTGACCGTGCCGACTTCATGATCTGCGGCGGAACCGAATCGGTTGTCTGTCCTCTGGCCATTGGCGGTTTTTCAGCCATGAGAGCGCTCTCTTCCAGAAATGACGATCCCGGAACAGCTTCAAGACCTTTTGATAAAGATCGGGATGGCTTTGTGCTGGGTGAAGGTTGTGGACTTATTATTCTCGAGGAATACGAACACGCCCGAAAGAGGGGTGCCAAAATCTACGGCGAATTGCTGGGTTATGGTATGTCCAGCGATGCCTTCCATATTACTTCACCTTCCGAAGACGGAAGCGGTGCCATTCAAGTGGTGGAGTCTGCTTTGAAGGACGCGCAGTTAAACAAAGAAGATATCGATCTCATCAATGCCCACGGAACATCCACGCCGGCAGGCGACCGAATTGAAGCCATTGCCATCCGTAAATTCTTTGGCGATCACACGGATAAGCTCATGGTTCATTCCTCCAAATCCATGTTGGGTCATTTGCTTGGTGCTGCCGGCGGTGTGGAATCCATCGTGGCATTGAAAACACTGGAAAAGGGAGTTGTGCATCCAACGGCTAATGTCGAAGAGTTAGACCCGGAATGTCAAATCGACCCCGTAGCCGGAAGCGCAAGAGATGTTCAGGTTGATAAGGTCCTTTCCAATTCCTTTGGTTTTGGTGGAACCAACGCCGCACTGATTTTCTCTAAAGTCTGATTTTGTTCGGTTCACGTGCAGCTGCTTTCGGGGCTGCACGTGATGCTTTTTTTCGGTAGCGAAAATGGTTTTTCACTTCAAGGGTTCCCAGGTATGGGTTTCAAGGAGCCGTATAGCCGGAAGACCGCGTATCACGGTTCCTTCTTCTAAAAGTTTGACTAACCGCTATCTGCTGTTAGGTGGATTATCGCGCGGTGTCTGCACTCTACAGAGACCGCTTGAGTGCATCGACACGAATGTGATGCGGAAGGCTCTAACTTGTATGGGCTGCCAGATTGAGGATATAGGTGAAAGCTGGGAAGTGCGATCACCTAAAGTCTGGAATGCCAGAGAGCAAGAACCTCTCTTTATCGAGAATGCAGGTACGGCCATGCGCTTTCTGTTGGCTGCCTGTTCCATGTTGGACACTCCTGTTGTGCTGGACGGGAATGAACGCATGCGGGTTCGACCCCTGACGGATCTGGTGCATGCCCTCGAGCAGCTGCATGTGAAGGTGAGGTATCTCGGGAGAAAAGGGTGTCCCCCCATTGAGGTTGGCGGGCCCATTCAACCTGGAGAGGTGTCGCTGAAAGCCGATGTCAGCTCGCAGTACCTTTCAGCCTTGTTGATGACCCTGCCGCTATGCGATGGAAACAGTCAAATAAGACTCAATGGACCGCTTGTCAGCCGAACCTATGTGAAAATGACACTCGAATGCCTAAGGCAGTGTGGAGTTGAAATTGAAGCGGATACTTTCTTGCGCGTGTTTGATATTCCCGGAAGTCAAAGGGTCGCTCCCTTTCATGTGGCGATTGAACCAGATGCTTCCACGGCTTCCTACTGGTGGGTGCTTCCACTGATGCTCAAGGGCTGTATTGAAGTGAAACACATGCCCGATCAAAGCACGCAGGGTGACTTTGCCCTTCTTGATATGCTTCGCGAAATGGGGGCTGTACTTGAAAAGAAAGACGCAAATTTAAGCATTCGATTTTCTAAACTAAAGGGCATTGATGTCAACATGAACACCTGCAGTGATGTCGCGCCTACCCTGGCTGTTTTGGCTACTGTGGCCGATTCTCCCACTACCATTCGGGATATAGGCAACATGAGGGTCAAGGAGTGCGATCGCATCGCGACACTGCAAGCGGCTTTTGACAAACTGGGCCTTCAAATGGAGTCAGGTTCGGATTGGATGAGGATTCAACCGGGCTTCAAGTCGGGGAAAAGGCTCAATGAAATGCCCGTCCTGCTGGACCCACAGGAAGATCATCGCATGGCGATGGCTTTTAGCTTGCTCGGCCTGACTTATGGGAACGTGGGAATTATGGATGCAGCCTGCGTTGAAAAGACCTATCCCGATTTTTACATGGACTTGGCGCGAATTTGTTTGCCCGAAAAGTGAATTGGCCCGATGTCGAGCTTGATCGCGCCTTTTTAAGATTGAAGTGAGCTTATGGGGCGTACCGCACCAGGGTGTGGTTTTCCTGAAAGAGTTCTTCATCGATGATAGCGGAGATTATGTCCCAATCGCCACCAGCCAACCCCGCTCCAATGAGGGGATAACCTATGCGCTTGCCACCATAGGTCTGCTTGATTAACCGAAAAACACGCCTGATGGCATCGTAATCCGCTTGAACGCCGCGTCCGCTCCAGTGGAACTGCGTGTAGGCATTGATGATGGTGAATTTGTGTCCGTTTTTAAATACAGTGGCACTGGAAAAAGTGCCCAGTTTGTTTCTGTCGCCTTTTTCAGTGGATAAATCGGCTTCAAAGGCCTGGGGAAATTGGTCTTTGATTGATTTTGCAATACCGGCACCCATGGTGCAAAAACAATTGCATCCATGCACGATGACATCAAAATGCCCTTGTATGGCCAGCTTAATGAGATCGCCCTTGATGATTTTCACAATACCTCCTGTTTGGTTGGATAGGGTGAGTCGAACAAATCCTGTGGAAACGACTGGTTGACCTGCCCCCCCCCAGTTTTTTGTGCCATCTAACATATCAGGCTTCGTCACTTGATGGGAAACCAGACAGACCCGGTTCTCCTTGACATCAGCATTTTTTCCGAGAACAAGTCTTTCAGGTCGACAGGAATGACCTGATCGTTCAACTCATACCCGTTCCCTGGGATTATTCCATTGTAGCGGAAAAAGCGCAGCTATCAAGAACCGCTTTGAAGAACTGAGACCACTAAAAATAACAGAATCTATTTATGCGGGCGTTAATTGAAGTTTTTAGACGGGCTGGCAATTAAAAGCAAATCGGCGGGTAATGCCGGTTACTGGATCCCGTATCAGGATCTGTACCGCCCGACAAAATGAGATGACACTTGTGTTGATTTTTGGTAAATTAACTTCAGAGTGAGCAGAATCCATTTTTAAAATTTATATATCAAGACCCGCTCAATTTATTGAAAGCGATCATAAGAACCACGCCTGTACAGATAAACGGATAGCAACCTTTGACAATATGAAACAAAACAGGAGAAACAAAAAAATGAAAACCAAAATTGCTTGCGGTCTGATGATAATCACCTTTTTACCCTTATGGGGTTTAGATCAATTTGACATTCCACATGTTGCCGCCGACACATGGAAAACCACTTTAACTGTTTACAACCTGGGAAGCAATTCAGAAAGCGTAACGGTTTCCCACTGGGATCAGGATGGCGTGTTGACCGGATCTAGCGTCAACAGCGTACCGGCGCATGGAAGCATTGAGTTGTTGTCTTCCTCTTTCGGTTACAACGGCATCGCGCGCGTTGAATCCTCTGAAGACGCTGCCATTCGAGTCAAACTCTCCTATTTGTTTTTGAAGGATCAATCAGAATCCCTATGCGAATTTTTCGTTCAAAAAAACCAACAGGCCACCAAATGGTTTCTTCCCAATCCGTACCAGGATCACTTCGACTGGTTTGGTATTGCCGTAGCCAATCACCGTGAAACCGCTGTAAACTTAACGCTAACAGCCTATAAAAACCGTGAGGAAGTGAGCAGGAAGAACCTCCAGCTGGGTTCCAGGGAAAAAGAAGTCGGCATTTCAAATTCTCTTTGGCCGGGATTGGGATACGGAGACATCGATTTTATCGTCATCCAATCGGACCAGCCCATTTCTGTTCCCATATCCATTACAGGTAATGACGAACAGGACCGTCACCTGTTCTTCGCGGCAACCGAGATCCCTCTGCCAGGCAGCTTGTCACTGTATAAAGTAGCCCATATTCCGGGTGGAAACTGGCATACGACGTTAAGAGCCTACAATCCAATGGGTGAAGAGGCCTCGTTCCAGTTTGTCGGTATTGACGCAGACGGCAATCAGGTATCAGATTATACATTCGGGGTCAATGCCCTGGGAGTGGTTGACTACACCACTGAAACCTATCTTCCCAAGGGTGGAATCGCGGCTTTAAAAGCCTATCAACCGCTTGTTTTTACGCTCAGCTATCGCTTTGCTGCATCGGAATCCCTGTGTGAATTCATTCTTCAGTCAGACGTTTCAAAGGAATGGATGGTGCCCAACACCATTAACAGCTGGTTTGACTGGTTTGGTCTGGCTATTGCCAATTTCAACTCTTCAGCAGCTCAGATCACGTTAAAAGCCTTTAAGAACGGCACTCAGGTGGGTATGGAAGATTTCACAGTCAACTCGCAGCAAAAACGGGTGGATTTATCCAGTGCCCTCTGGAGTCAGAGCAACATCAGCTATCGCGATGTGGATTTAGTGGTTGTGCAGTCCGACCTGCCCATACCCAATCCCGTTTCCATTACAGGCAATACCGATCAGGATCGGCATGTCTTTTTCCAGGGCCAGAACATGAGTGGTCACATTCCAATCCCGGATGCCAATTTCAAGGCTTTTCTGGTGGGTCAATACGACTCTAACGGAGATGGCGAGCTAGACCAGGGTGAAGCGCTGTCCGCGCTCAGCCTCGATACTCCGGGTGACCAGGAAAATCCCGGCAATTTCACCAACCTGGAAGGTCTTCAGTATTTCACCAACCTTCTCCAGGTTACAGCCAGTTACGAACAAATTGAATCCATTCCCGACCTATCCGGTTTGAGCCAGTTACAACACTTATATCTCAGAGAGAATCCACTGGGAATGTTACCCGACTTGACAAAATTGACCTCCCTCAGAACACTGGATATTGCCGATACCGAGATCAAAACCCTTGCGAACCTGCCCATCAGCCTGGAATCGCTCTACGCGAGCAGCGGCGAACTGAAAAGCGTCGATATACAAGGTCTGACCCATCTTGAGCTCTTTAGAGTACCGTATAACGATCAACTGGAAACCATTACAACGGGCCATCTCGACAGCCTGAAGACTTTCCTTGCGGGATACTGTCATTTAAGCCATCTCGACCTTTCAAACAGTCCTGAACTTGAATTGCTCAATCTGAAAGAAAACCAGCTAACTTCTTTGGTTCTCACCGAGTGTCCTGAACTCCAAGTCATCATTGCCGACAACAATGAGCTCAGTGAGATTGCCGGATTGTCGACTTGCACGAAAATGGAAGCACTCCACTTGTACGATAACAATTTTACATCGTTGAACTTATCTGGAATGAACGGGCTGAAGCGTTTAGGTTGTTCATCCAATGCCTTGGAAACGGTCGATTTCGCGGGGCTTTCATCTCTCGAATCAATCTATCTGAACTATAACAAGCTGACTGACCTCGATGTTACATCCTTTAATGACCTCGAAGAATTGCACTGCAGCGGCAACATGCTGACCCAGCTCAATGTCTCTGGCAAAGTCAATCTTAAAACGATGAGTGTCGACAACAATCAGCTGACTTCATTGAACATTGCGGGCTGTACTGGACTTGAAATACTCTACTGCAGTTCTAACAACCTGGAGAATATACCCGATGTCACCATTGCGCCCAATGTGGATATCTATCATTGCAGAAACAATTACTTCGGACCGGATGATTGTCCAGTAATTCACGCCATTGAAGCCATGGGGCTTTCCGAATTTATTTACAACAATCAAGCCGATGGTTCCAAGCTTGAATGCCCTTGACAGGAGTCTTTTAAATACTGAAGGAACAAATCTCCAGACCTATTAACCAGGCGATGGTGTTTTTGAAGCACGTCCCTTTTGTATTAAACACCAGATTGTATCTACAATGAAAAATTTGACGACTTATGTGGTGATCTTATTTTTCTGGCAGGAGCCAGCGCGATTTCTACCAGGTCTCTATGGAGACATGGCGTAACTGTCGACAAGTGTTCTGACCTGTTGTTCCCAGAAGTGGTGGTATGTTTGCTCGCAGAAAATAGGCTTGGTGATCATTTTTCGATACAAGCTCATTTGATTCTCATCACTGCTCGGTTTGCAGTAGAGTTTGAGCGAGAATTCGGAAAAGTCTCGAACCAGAAAGTAAAAAATCTGATCCAGGAATTCATTCCCTAAATCCAGTTGTTTGGCTCTCTCCAATATGAGTTGGCCGTAGACCACCAGAGTGAAAAGCTCGCCTAACAGCAGCAGGAAATCGATGTCTTTTGACTGCTGCTTGCTTGGGGGTGCTTTCACCAGCATGACTTGAAAGGCTTGAATCAGTTTTTTAAACAATTCGATATTGGGCGTTGTAAACGCGTTGTAAATTGTATGGAAGTCGTGAAATTGAACAGCACTTAATCCTCTGGCCGGTCCCTGATCGAAGAGAAAGGAATCGTGTCTGCCATCGGTTCTGACGGTTACGTCCGGGTAATCTGCAGGGTTGAAGAAGTAATTCTTCATGAACTTGACTACCAGCGCCATGTTGACATGTACCGTGCCTTCGAGTTTGGGAAGGGCCCGGATTTCTTTGGCGGCCATTTCAAAGTAAGTGTTTTTTTCAAAACCTTTGGCCGCGATAACATCCCACAAAAGATCAATCACCTTTTCGCCCTGGGTCGTTACCTTCATCTTGACAAGCGGATTGTAGAGCAGGTAACGCCGATCTTTCCTGGATGCCGAGCGGAAATAATCACGCGCTCTTTCAGAAAAGAGTCTCATGGAGTGCAAACGGGCGACAGCTTCCACAAGCATCATCCGGGCATGTGGGAAGTCCGTTACGTATTTGCCGTATAAATTGCGGTGTGCCGCGTGATTGATGGCTTCATAGAGGGCATGGGTGGCAATGCCGATGGAAGCCCAGCCAAGGTTGAACTTGCCAATGTTGACTGTGTTCAAGGCCGCATTCCAGGCTTCGTCTCCTCTGGAAAGAATGTCTTCGTCTGTAACCGGGTATTGATTGAGTTCGTATTCGGCCACATAGCCCTGCCAGGCCACCAGATTGTCGATGCAGTGATATTGGGGGTGTTGGGAGTCTGCTGCAAAGAAGACATACTCCTTGTTTTCCTGATCCACAGCAAAAGTGGATACCATTCTGGCTTGATTGCCATTTCCGATGTAGTACTTCCGGCCATTGGCAACGTGTTGACCTGAGGACTTTAGCTCGATCTTCATTTCAGAAGAGTAAAGATCGGCCCCGTGCTCCTTTTCAGAGAGCCCGAAGGCAAAGATATCACCGCGATCCAGCTGTTGTGCCGCTTTTTCTCGCGCTTGTTTGTTGGAACTCATCCAAATGGGTCCAAGCCCCAGAATGGTCACCTGCCAGGCATACCAATAGGGTAAGCCGTAAAAGGCGAGTATTTCATTCATAAGGCATATACGGTGGGTGTCCCATCTCTTCCCATCGCGGCCATTTGAGAATTCTTTCGGGCTTAAAAGGGTGGAAAAAACCTTGTTTTCCTTCAGGAACGCAATGAAATCACCATACCATTTCTGCTGGTGGTACTCTTTTTTTAATTGGTCTTTACCCTTGTCTTCAAAATAAGCAATGGTTTTCAGCATTATCTTGCGAGAGGGCTCATCGAGACTTGAGAATTTTTCCTGACGGGGATGAAACAACATTTTACACCTCAAATAGTTGAAACACTTACTAATTTCTGGGGGGAATTACGGGAACTCACCGGAGTCCATTAAATCCCACAAAAGTCTTTTAAAAAGGACGGATTCTTCGTGTGTGAAGTCTTTGAGTAATTCTTCATTGGCTTTACAACGGATTTCAATGAGGGCGGCTTTGTTTTCTTTTGCTTTTGAAGTCGAATAGAGCCTCTGTGAGCGCTTATCCATGATATCTTCTTTCTTTTCCAGCCAGTTGGAATCAGCTAAACGGTCAACCACTCCGGAAAGTGTCGCCTTGTCGAGGATCAGCATGCGGGAGAGTTCCGCTTGAGTACAGCCTTCCCTGTACCAGATAGCCTCGAGTACCAGGTGCTGCATATTGGTCAGCCCGAATTGCTTCAGCATGGGTTTAATGAGACCATGCCCCCGCTGGTAGGCCTTGGCAAGCAGAAAAATGGTGCAGTCCGGTCGCTTTTCTCTTTTTCTCAACGTGCAAACTCCTTGGTATACAAACAATATGCCGCATTGCGTTAATCGTCAAGTCTTTTATTCCTTTTCTTGCCAGATATCGTGTTTCCTTTGTATGATATTGTGGTAAACTTAGTGGTATCTATCTGTTGTTGTGGTTAAAAGAGGCAAACATGGTTCAAATTAACTTTGCTGGCAAAGAAATTATGACCAAGGTCGTCTATTACGGGCCGGCTTTGTGTGGGAAGACGACGAATCTGCAAAAATTGCATCAAATAACGGATCCGCAGGGAGAGACCAAGCTTTTTTCCATTAATACGGACAAGGATCGAACCTTGTTTTTCGATCTGTTGCCGCTGAATATAGGCAAGGTGCACGGTTACAACATTAAACTGCAGGTTTTTACCGTTCCTGGTCAGGTTCATTACGGGAGTACCCGCCGAGCTGTTTTATCGGGTGCGGATGCCGTTGTTTTTGTGGCGGACTCTCAGCACAGTATGATGGATGCCAACATCGAGAGCTTGAGAGATTTGGGTGTCAACCTTCAGCTCAATGGTTTGGATATAGAAAGCCTGCCGTTGGTTCTTCAGTACAATAAGCGGGATCTGGCCGCGGTAAGTCCCCTCGGTGAGCTTGAAAAGCAGCTAAACGACACCGGACATCAGAGTTTTGAAGCGATTGCGCTTAATGGAAAAGGGGTTCTTGAGACCTTTGTGGCTGTCGTCAAGGAAATGATGACCCAAATTGTGGAAAAATATCGCCTTAATCGCGGAAACAAGAAAGTGGACATAACAGGTCAGCTCGTGCAGGCGCTGGAAGCGTTTAAAGAGACCAGCGTAGAGGACACCAATCCAGTGGACATGCGAAAACTGCTGCTGACATTTGAGCAGCCGTCCGAGCGCATTGTTCCCGAGTGGGGAGCAAGTGAAGAGGATTCAGCCAACGATACACTTCCCGGTGCCATGTCCAACAACGAACTGATAGAGAGAGCTGTTGCTGCCAATATGGAATTGGCCAACATCTATGTTCAATTGGATGAGTCTAAAAAACAGGTTGAAACCAAAGTTAAACAGCTGAAATCGGTAACTCGCATAGGGGAAGCCATTACGTCTATTTTGGAACTGGAGAAGCTACTTTCAACGGTTGGCAGGCTTCTCGGTGAGCATGCAGGTGATTCTATTTGTATTTCTCTGGTAGAAGGCCGCCCGTTGGACTTGAAACCGCGTATAAATTACAAAATAACGAAGGATCCCATCTTCCAGTTGCGGGCGGAAAAAGGGAAGACGCTGGCTCATTTACTGGCTCATCAACGAAGGCCGGTTATTGTCAGCAGTGCATCCAATGAAAACTGGTACCATTTAATTAACTCCAAGTTCCCCTGTATACAAGGTCTCCTGTCTGTTCCTCTTATGAGTCATCGAAGGCTGCTTGGGCTTATCAATATTATGACCACCGACACACAGCGGAGGTTTGATGAAGAAGATATCAAGTTCTACGGTGCCACCGCCAAGTTTTTATCCACGGCTATCGAAAATGCGCGACTCTACGGCATGGTGTCTGTCCTCAATAGAAATTTAGAAGTTAAAGTAGAAGAAATCAGACATTTAAACGAATCAGCACGCCAGAGTGTCAAACTCAAAACAATTGAACTGACTCAGGCAAACCAGGCTCTCACGAAAGCCAATGCCATGCTTCAAAAGCGAAATGAATCCAAAAAACTTTTATTCAAGAGAGTGTTTGATTTGGTGCCGGCTGTGATCGTACTCACTCATGATTTTCTCGAGAAGGGCAATCAGGATCGTGTAGAGAAAGCTGTTTATCAATACGTCCTGGTGTGTCTGAATTCCTTTCTTCAGTTGCAGGCGAATCAATCCCAACTATCGCCAAAACTTCTCAATATAGCCAAGACAATGATTCAAGTTATTCGATTGCACAAATCCCTGTTGAGAGATCAGAAAATTCGAGTTATGACTAAGTTAGAGAAAACACTTCCCTTCCAGACGGATCCAATCGCCATCAGGATGGTTTTTTCACTGAATTTACTCTTCGGGATGGCTTTTTCACAAAGAAAAGAGATTCGCGTATGGGGCGAAAATTCCAAAAAAGCGATTGCCGTGTGCATCAGAAATCGATATGAAAAAAGTAAAGCAGCGGCAATTCAAACAGCTTTTGACCGTAAATACGATAAACTGAACCCCACCTTGCCTTCTCTGGTCTTTGAAATCAGTAAGGCGATTCTGACGATGGCAGGGGGCTCATTCGAGCTTAAATCACACACGATTGAGAAATCCAGGAGTTCCGATTACTTGATTACAAGGTTCGTCTTTTCAAAAGGGGCTTCCGTTTGAAGCCTTTATAGCCAAACAGCAATGTGTTATAACATATTGTTCTTATCATTAGGGCTATAGATGGAAAAACGGTTTTTATATTATAGGAGTGAAGCGTGAAGCGTGATCAGTGGGGTGGAAATATAGGGTTTGTGTTGGCCGCGGCGGGCTCTGCCATCGGTCTGGGAAACTTGTGGAAGTTTCCCTATGTTGCCTGGGAAAATAAAGGCGGAAGTTTTGTTTTTGTCTATCTGCTGTGTATTTTTTTGATTGGAATGCCAATCATGATCTCTGAAATTCTGATTGGCCGAAGAGCACAGGCCAGCTCTGTACCGGCTTTTACCCGATTGGGCTTCAAACGATGGCGGTTTGTGGGTTGGCTGGGCGTTTTGGCCGGATTGATCATCTTGTCTTTCTACTCAGTCATAGCGGGCTGGTCTATTTCGTCTTTCATTCAATGTATGTCGTGGTCAATTAACGGCTACGAAACGCCTGGTGACACAGCATTCAATCAATTTCTATCCAATGGCCCTTTTCAGGTTGGCCTTTCCTTGATCTTTTCGACTCTAACGGCCCTCATTGTGGTGGGCGGTATTGCCAAAGGCATCGAGAAGGCCACTAAAATACTCATGCCAGGCCTGTTTATCGTGATGCTCATCCTGGTTATTCGGAGTGTGTTCCTGCCGGGATTTGGAGATGCCATGACGTTCCTGTTCAAGCCCGATTTCCGTCAGTTTTCGCCTCAGTTTGTTCTGGTCGCTTTGGGACAGGCCTTTTTCACACTCAGTTTGGGCATGGGGTGCATGATTACCTACGGATCTTATATGCCCAGGAAAAACTCCATTGTTAACGCAGCCATTTCCATTGTTGTGCTCGACACCTTAATCGCTCTGCTTGCCTGTGTCATTATGTACTCCATTGTCTTTTCCAGTCCCGCGCTTTTGAGCCAGCTTGAAGCCGGCGGTGGAAAGAGTTCAATTGGTATGTTGTTTGTCACTATTCCCAACCTCTTTTACACCGAATTGGCCGGAGGCGCTGTTTTGGCTCCGTTATTTTATGTGCTAGTAGGGTTTGCGGCTTTGTCTTCAACCATCTCTCTGCTTGAAGTTCTGGTCGCTCTGCTGGTGGACAGGCTGAACTACACGCGGTTGAAGTCCACCATCCTGGCCGCGGGATCCACTTATGTGTTGACCTTGTTCTCCGCACTTTCACTGGGCGCAGTTGATTTTCTGTCGAACTGGAAAGTCTTTGGCCAGGCAAAGGACGGTATTGGCTTTGCCTTGAATAAAACACTGCTTGCCAATAAAGCGGGCGTTCTGGCCCTTCTCGATCATGTAGCTGCAAATTGGTTCTTACCCATGGGCGGACTCTTTATCACAGTGTTCGTAGGCTGGATTTTACCTAAGAGTGTATCAATTGAAGAATTTGGACTTGTAAAGCAAAACGGCCAACCCAAGTTTGTTTACAACGTGTGGCTCTTCCTGGTCCGGTTCCTGGCTCCTCTGGCTATTTTGTGGATTATTTACAGTGTCTTCGCCGGACACGATTTTAGCTAACCCCCTGTTTTAAGAGTCGTTTTCTGCCGCTTCTGTTCAGATCGACCTGCAAAATAAGCGAATAACGGAATACATGATTTTTTATTCTTGTAATGTCAAGGGTTTTAATGTAAAATATTTGTTAACTCATCGGTGCGAGAGTCTTTTTATGTGGGAGAATTGAAACAATGAAAAAAATATTGATGATTTTTGCAATAAGCCTGTTCCTTTTGCCGCTGTCAGCATTTGCCGAAGGTGAAGAAGGACTTTTTGTCCGAAAAGGATGCAACAAATGTCATTCACTGGAAAAATTCAACATTGAAAGGAAAAAAGCCGGTGAAGATCAAGGACCCGACCTTTCCAAGGTTGGTGCCGAATACGACAAAGAGTGGTTAACCAAGTGGCTGAAAAAGAAAGTCACAAAGAAAAATAAAGACGGTGAAATGGCCAAACACTCCAATTCCTGGAAGGGAAGTGCTTCCCAACTCAAGAAGATGGTGGAGTTTTTAGCCACACTGAAGTAAACCGCGAGGGAGGTGAAGATTCGGCTCCCTCTTGTTTTTGTTTGTTTAAGAAAATGCGTCAATTGTGTGTTCTTTAATTCGAGGGCCGCGTCGGCGCGTCCAACTCTCTTATAGGTTTGAAATAACAGAGTAGAACATCCAAAACTCCACGGTAAGGAAGTGAACATGAAGAATTTTCTCGTTAATGAAGAATTACCGCAATGGATTTTACCCGCTTTTGCTTTATTGGCAATCGTCTTTGTTTTAACACCGGGTGAGAGGCCAGAATTTCCAGCAGCTGCGGAAGCGGATTCATACATAGAGCAGAACAGGGCCCGGAATCCACATAACGCGGCGATTTACCAAAGAAGGATTACTTCAGTCAATGCCTATGAGTGCAATGACTGTCATCAGCATTTTTTAGAACCCGTATCAACAGGAAAACAGCGCACGATAATAGGCGAACACACCCAGATTACATTCAAACACGGTCCGGAAAAGCTCTGCTTTGATTGTCATAATCGTGAAAATCGAATGACTCTGATTGCGCCTGATGGATCCAATCTCCCTTTTGATCGAGCTGAAGAGATGTGTATTAGCTGTCATGGCATTCGCTATCGGGACTGGAAAGAGGGGTTGCATGGCAAAACCGTCGGTTTTTGGGATCCATCCAGGCAAAAGGCATCCGATCGACTCCATTGCCTGGATTGTCACGATCCTCATGCCCCAAGTGTCCACGACTTGAAACCAGCACCTCCTCCTCATCGTCCCGGCCCCCTGACCGCCAATTACCACGACCCAAACTACGATGTGGAGACGGGTGAAAGATCCCCCTTTGAAAGGAGTCACTAATGCAGAAAATGGAACGTCGAGATTTTCTTAAAAGTGGTAGTTTGACAGCAGCAGCAGGAGTTGCCGCTGTTGCTGCGGCTCTAACTCCGTTGAAAGATTTGGACATGGATCGTTTTGATGGAGCATTTCAGAAGCATTTTAAAGAGCTTTCACCTGAAGAGCTGGAAAAGGTACTGAATCGGATCGCTGCTAAAGTGGAAGAAGAGTATGATATCCGGCCCGACTTGAAAGATATTCAGCCAATGGACGGCGTGCAATTCAGCTACGCCCTCAATTTGACGCGCTGCATTGGATGTCGTCGATGTGTGCATGCTTGTGTCAACGAGAACAACCAGTCCAGAAGCCCTGAGATTCAGTACATTCGCGTGGTTGAAATGCCCAATGGCACCATCAGCATGGAACATGGGGAACACTATTACGACCACGAAAAGGTGCCGCAGGAGGGACATTACTACATACCCGTTGCCTGTAATCAATGTAAAAACCCCCCGTGTGTCAAGGTCTGTCCCGTCAAGGCAACATGGCAGGAACCCGATGGTATTGTGGTTGTGGACTATAACTGGTGTATTGGCTGTCGCTATTGTGAGGCCGCATGTCCCTATCGCGCAAGAAGATTCAATTTTGCCAGACCGGAATTGCCTAAAGACGAATTAAACCCCAAAATGGCCTATCTTTCAAACAGGCCGCGTTACACCGGTGTCATGGAGAAGTGTACGTTCTGTCTGCAGAGAGTTCGGGAGGGATTGATGCCTGCCTGTCTGGAGATCTGTCCCATGGGTGCCAGGGTTTTCGGTAACGTATTGGATCCCGAAAGTACCATTTCCAAGGTTTTAAGGACGAAACGCGTTTTTGTTTTAAAGGCCGAAATCGGTACTTATCCTAAATTCTATTATTTTTTCGACAAGTAGGGAGGTGAACTTATGAAATGGTACAAAGAATACCTCCAGTTTTTAATCAGGGCTTTTTGGGTTAATTTCAGAGGGGGAAAGAGGTTTTACGCCTGGATGGCATTTTTAACCATTCTATCGCTGATCGGGCTTAACGCGTTTATAAAGCAGTTTGTGTATGGAATGGCTACAACAGGAATGACCGACCCTGTTTCCTGGGGCTTTTATATTGCCAATTTTACATACCTGGTAGGAATCGCGGCAGCTGCGGTTATGCTACTCATTCCGGCATACCTGTACAATAAGAAAGAGCTCTATGAAGTCGTTCTTTTTGGTGAAATTCTGGCTATTACAGCCTTACTTATGTGCGTTCTGTTTGTTGTGGCGGATTTGGGTCACCCGGACAGAGCCTGGCACATGCTTCCAATTATCGGTAAATTCAATCTGCCTTCATCCATGTTGAGCTGGGATGTTTTGGTCGTGAACGGGTATTTACTTATCAACGCTCATGTTGTGGGTTACACGCTCTACATGAAATACCTTGGCAGACCGTTGAATAAATGGTTTATCAAACCGTTTGTTTTTGTATCCATTGGCTGGGCTGTTGCGGTTCATACGGTCACGGCCTTTTTGTTGGTTGGCCTGGGAGCGCGGCCTTTTTGGAATACAGCCATTCTGGCCCCGAGGTTTCTGGCCTCTGCTTTCGCTGCCGGCCCGGCATTCATCATCATTGCGTTCCAATTTATCAGACTCTACACCGATTACGATATATCTGACAAAGTCATGATGTTTCTAAGAAAAATAATTCAAATAACGGTTCCTATCAATATCTTTCTGTTTGTGAGCGAAGTATTTAAGGAACTCTATTCCGACACCCATCACTCAGAGCCGATGCTTTATCTGCTCTTCGGTTTGCATGGGCACGATGCGCTGGTTCCGTGGATTTGGCCGGCCATCTTTTTCAATGTAACTGCCATGATCATATTGTTCCTTCCCTTGTCCCGTAAAATTTTTTACTTGAACATTGCTTGTGTTCTCACGGTGGTGGGCATTTGGGTAGAAAAAGGTATGGGGCTCGTTGTACCGGGATTTGTTCCATCCACATTGGGTGAGTTAGTTGAATACACACCGACCGCGAATGAATTACTGGTTGTTTTGGGTGTTTGGGCTTTTGGCTTCCTCGCTTATTCGGTGATGGCCAAAGTTGCAATACCCATTATGAATGGAACTTTCAAAGCTGAAGATCACGGAGTGAACTGAATGCGTGCAAGTTCAAGCTCGTCAAACACTGTACGTCCCGGAGAGGACAATTGCGGTGTTTATTAAACCTCAACCGGAAACCTTCCTTGTGAGGAAACAGGAGGACCAGATGAAAAGGTTTCACATTGTATTAACACTACTGGCTGCTGCTGGTACGGCATTCGGCGGATTTTTTCCCAAACAAATAACGGAGAAGTCGCAAGAATGTATAGATTGCCATAAAGATGAAGATCCGGGTATCTATCAGCAGTGGGGCAATTCAAAGCACTACCGAGCCAATGTAGGCTGCTTTGAGTGTCACGAAGCCAAAGAAGGCGAACCCGATGCATTCAAGCATCAGGGAGAGTTCATTTCCATTATTGTATCTCCCAAAGATTGCGGTAAGTGTCATGAAGTAGAAGTAAAAGAACTGCAGGAATCGCACCATGCTAAAGCGGGTAGAATTCTCGGTTCTTTAGACAACATTCTGGCTGACATTGTCGAAGGAAACAAAGGCTTGAAAACAGCCGGTTTTCCTGGCGGTGTTTCTGCTGTCGCAGTTAACGGCTGCTGGCAGTGCCATGGCTCAGAAGTCAAAACACTTGCCAATGGCAAGTTAGATGACGCAACATGGCCCAATACCGGTATTGGCCGCATTAACCCCGATGGATCAGAAGGCTCTTGCTCCGCGTGTCATGCGCGTCACTCCTTCTCAGCTGCTCAAGCACGTCACCCGGATAACTGCGGTAAGTGCCATCTCGGTCCTGACCATCCACAAAGGGAAGTGTATGAAGAATCCAAACACGGCATTCTTTTCTTCTCCAATGAAGAAGCAGTTAACCTGCACAAGGAGAAATGGGTTGTTGGCGAAGATTACGATACAGGTCCCACTTGTGCCTCATGTCACATGAGTGCCACACCTAACCAGCCCGTTACCCACGATGTCGGAATGAGAATCAGTTGGAACAACCGTCCTATCACGTCTGTTCGTCCTGAACTTTCCGACAAGAAATTAGGCCTGCCCACCGCAGACGTTGACTGGGAAACCCGCCGCGACAACATGAAGGACGTTTGTATCAATTGCCACAACGCCAACTACGTAGACAGCTTCTACGTTCAGTACGATGCCCTGGTTGAACTCTACAACCAAAAGTTTGGCGCTCCCGGTAAGGAGCTCATGGCACTGGCCAAGCCCATGATGAAGCCTCAGCCTTTCAGTAACCATCTTGACTATATTTGGTTCAACATTTGGCACCACGAAGGACGCCGCTCGCGTCACGGTGCTGCCATGAGTGCTCCAGATTACACGCATTGGCATGGTTTGTATGAAGTGGCATGGCATTTCTATCATAAAATGATACCCGAACTCGAAAAACTCATTAAAGCGAACAAAGGCACTCAAGAAGCAAAAGCTCTTCAGAGCAAGCTCGATGAGATTTTGAATAGCGACAATCACAAATGGTTCCTGGGCAAACTGGATCCCGCCGAAAAGGCCAAGCGTGATAAAGCTCGTGAAGAATTCAAAAAACGGTATTCAAAGTAAAAGGATTGAGCACGATGCATATATCTGGTCTCGCTGCTCATTTTCGACCTGAAAAGCTGGACAGCATCAAGAAGGTGCTGTCCGGCTATTCCTGGGTGGAAATACACGGCGTGGAGCATGCCGCAGGGAAAATGGTCCTTGTAATGGAAGGGGATAATGTCAACGATGAAACCGACAAGCTGAAACAATTGCAGGCAATACCTGGAATGATCGCTGTTCAGCTGGTCTATCACGCGTTTGAAGATTCCGATGAAATTGCGCCACGAGAGGATAACATTGAACAAATCATGAGTCACTTGAATGAATGATCACAAAAAGGGGAAGAAGATGATAGAACAATCAAGACGAGATTTCCTGAAATCATCAGCGGCAGTCGCGACTGCTTCCGCTATTGGCATGAATTTGTCTGCTGCGGAAGAGAAAAAGGCCAAAGAGGTTGAAGCTGGCTGGAGATGGGATAAAGGCGTCTGTCGCTTTTGTGGTACAGGTTGTGGGCTTCTTTTAGCAACTAAAAACGGAAGAGTGGTTGCATCGAAAGGCGATCCCAAGGCACCTGTTAACCGCGGTCTGAACTGCATGAAAGGTTATTTCAATGCCAAAATTTTATACGGTAAAGACCGATTGACGACACCATTACTTCGCAAAAAGAACGGAAAATTCGACAAAAAGGGAAAATTCGTGCCTGTTTCATGGGATGAAGCATTTGATGTCATGGAGCAGAAATTTAAGGAGTACTACAAGAAAAAAGGACCTTCCTCCGTAGCTATTTACGGCTCGGGTCAGTACACCATTCAGGAAGGCTATGCTGCCTCCAAACTCGTTAAGGCCGGATGGAGAAGTAACAACCTCGACCCCAATGCTCGCCACTGTATGGCATCTGCGGTTGCGGCCTTTATTCAGACTTTTGGTATAGATGAGCCATCTGGCAACTATCAGGACATGGAATACACCGATGGAGTTGTGCTTTGGGGTGCCAACATGGCCGAGATGCACCCCATACTCTGGTCGCGTATTACCGCGCGTCGTTTAACGGCATCGCATGTTCGCGTATTCAACATAACGACTTATACCAATCGCTGTTCCGACCTGGCCGACGAAGAATTGGTCATTAAGCCCAATACGGATTTGGCAGTCTTGAACTACATTGCGAGAGAAATTATCGCCAGGGATGCGGTTAATTGGGACTTTGTCAAGAAACATTGCGTCTTTGCGACGGGTGTGCGCTACACAGGTTACGGTTTGCCCAGTGAAAAATACGCCACTCCCAAAGAAATGGATACCGTTCTCAAAGAGAAGAGTAAGATTCTCAGTAAAGACGAAGCCATTGCACTCGGTCTCGATCCCAATGTGGAGCACAACGTTGAAATGAAAGACCGCAAGGCGCCCAAAAAGCACTGGCTGATTTCATTTGAAGATTACAAGAAAGGTTTAGAACCTTATACGCTGGACTTTGTTGCAAAACTGGCCAAAGGTGACGCGGATGAACCTCTGGATGAGTTCAAGAGAAAACTGGTTGGCTTGGCAGACATGTTCTGTGACAAAGAGAGAAAAATCATGTCCTATTGGACCATGGGATTCAATCAACACCAGAGAGGTGTATGGGTTAACGAAAATTGCTATGCCGTTCACTTACTGACAGGAAAGCATTCCATTCCGGGTGCAGGTGCGTTCTCTCTGACGGGTCAGCCATCAGCTTGCGGCACGGCACGTGAAGTGGGCACTTTCTGCCATCGCCTGCCATCCGATATGGTGGTTGCGAATCCCAAGCACCGTGCAACTGCGGAAAAATTCTGGAAATTGCCACCAAAAACGATCAATCCCAAGGTTGGCTTCCACACCGTTAAAATGCTCAGGGAGCTGGAAGCAGGTGGCTTGAATTGGCTTTGGGTCCAGGTAACCAACTTGTTCCAAAACAGTGCCAATGCGGATCACTGGTACAAGGCGGCCAGGAACATGGACAACTTCATCGTTGTTTCGGAAGCCTATCCCGGTATTTCCTGTAAGGTTGCCGACTGCATCCTGCCTGCTGCCATGATTCACGAGAAGTGGGGATCATACGGTAATGCGGAACGCAGAACACAGCACTGGCGTGAACAAATCAGGCCCCCTGGTGAGGCCATGGCGGATGTTTGGATGACAATGGAATTTGCCAAGCGCTTTAAATTAAAAGAAGTTTGGGGCGAGCAGCCGCTTCCGGGATTTACTGCGAAGAGCGCGAAAGTTGACGGTTATGTCGATGGAAAGCTGCCATCGGTTCTCGATGAGGCTGTCAAAATGGGTTACACACCTGAAACAACACTTTATGAAGTGCTCTTTGAAAACGATTTCACCAAGAAGTATCGCTGGCCTGACCCCATAGGTGAAGGGTTTGGCAACCATATTGCCGAAAAAAACAACGGCTGGTTTGCCAACAAGGGCCTGTGGGAAGAGTACCGCCAGTTCACACTTGGAAACGGTCACGACCTGGCCGACTTTGATACCTACCACAAGTGCCGCGGTCTGAAGTGGCCTGTCGTTGACGGAAAAGAAACCTTCTGGCGCTTTAACGAAGAATACGATCCCTACGTCCCCAAAGGAAAAGGCTTCTCGTTCTATGGAAAAGCGCTGAAGTCTCTGCCATCAGGTGATTTAATGGGCGTAACCGATGGGACGAAAAAGCAGATCGGTGATAAAGCCAAGATCTTCTTCCGTCCCTATATGGAACCGTGTGAAATGCCCGATAAAGAGTATCCTTTCTGGTTGTGCACTGGTCGTGTTCTCGAACACTGGCACTCTGGCACCATGACTCAACGTGTCGAAGAACTGCACAGAGCGGTTCCACATGCTGAAATTTTCATGAACTCCAAGGATGCAGAAAAACTGGGCATGATTGACGGAGAACTTGTGTGGGTGGAATCTCGCAGAGGTAAAATCAGAAGTCGAATTCAAACTCGAGGACGCAACAGAATGCCGAAAGGAACCATTTTTGTTCCGTGGTTTGATGAAAGTGTTCTCATTAACAAGGTCGCTCTTGATGCCACAAGTCCGATTTCCAAGGAAACGGATTTCAAAAAATGTGCTGTCAAGATCTATAAAGCCTGAATTGGAGTTGGAAGAGCATGAAAAAACCGGTCCACAGGCGTCAATTTCTCAAAGGGGTGGCTCAGGCTGTCGCTGGCGGTGCCATCTTAGGCGGCGGGTGGTCCCAGATCGTCAGCGAGGCCAAGTCGGCACCGTTGGCTCTCAGACCTCCGGGTGCTCTTGAACATGATGACTTTCTCGCAGCCTGTATCAAGTGCGGTGTTTGTGTGGAAGTTTGTCCCTACGACACCCTTTATCTTGGAGCAATTGGATCCGGAGCCCCTTGGGGTACACCTACTTTCGAACCGAGAGCAATCCCTTGTGAGATGTGTGAAGATATTCCCTGTGCCCGCAAATGTCCTACAGGTGCGTTGGATAACGATATGGAAGATATCAACACAGCTCGCATGGGAGTCGCTGTTCTCGATGACCAGAGTTGCATTTCGATACAGGGTTTGCGCTGTGAAGCCTGTTATCGTGCCTGTCCTCTTATCGACAAAGCGCTCAAACTTGTTCTCAGACCGATGGCGCGAACCGGTGTTCACGCCTTCTTTGAACCTGTGATCGATCCTGAAGTCTGTACAGGTTGCGGTAAATGTGAGCATGCCTGTATCATGGAGGTTTCAGCTATCAAAGTGAGACCCCTCGAGGTAGCACAGGGTAAGATCGGGAAACATTTCCGCATTGGATGGGAACACGGCTCTGAAGTAACCAATCGAAAAGGCGAAAAAGTCAAGAAACACGAAATGAAGAAAACCAAGGCTACGGGCCTGGACTATCTGAATAACAGTGAGGAGGATTTGGGCTTATGAGACACATCCGCTTCCTCATTTTCAGACGTCTGTTTCAGGTTGGGCTTTTGGCTGTGTTTGCGGCAGGGAACTACTATGGAATAACTTATTTGGTGAGAGGTAACCTCTCCTCGTCGATGTTTTTCGATAAGATTCCACTAGCAGATCCATACGCGACGCTGCAGATCTTCCTTGCGGGACATGTTGTGGAAACATCGGTCCTGATTGGAGCACTTATCATACTCGTTTTCTATGCCTTATTCGCCGGTCGAGCTTTTTGCTCCTGGGTTTGTCCCATCAACATGGTGACAGACCTGGCCGCTTGGCTGCATAACAAGATTGGGTTTGGTTATTTAATTAAAATTCCCGAACGCACTCGCTATGTCATCCTGGCCCTCTCTCTCGTGCTGTCGGTCCTTCTCGGGGTGGCGGCCTTTGAATGGGTCAGTCCCATTGGCATCGTACAGCGTTCTGTCATTCTCGGAGTGACGGGCGGCTGGATGATTATTGCCTCTATTTTCCTCTTCGATCTCTTTATCATGAAACACGGATTCTGCGGTCATATCTGTCCATTGGGTGCCTTTTATGCTCTTGTTGGCAAGAAGGCAATTCTCAGTGTGACCTTCGAAGCTGAGAAGTGTACAGACTGTATGAAATGCCACAAAACGTGTCCTGAGCCCCAGGTTCTCCACCATATTCTGAAAGTAGACAAGGGATTTGATGGTGTTCGGGATTCAAGCTGCACGAATTGTGGACGCTGTATTGAAGTGTGTGATGATAAGGCTTTGTATTTCAGCGCAGGGTTAAAGAAATAAACCAGAAACAAAAGACAAATATCAGGAGGTTCAAACGTGAACATTCGAAATCGCTTTAAATCCAGTATGGGACTGTGGCAGTTGACCCTTGTTGTGTTAGCCGTATTATCGCTTGTATCAATTGGTGCTGGAGAAACAGACAAAAAAGCAGATCCCAAGCCTGGTCGAGTGGCATCGGCACCAGCCGGGTCACAGGAAATTGATCAAACCGAAGTTGGCCTTAGAAAAGAAAAACTCTTGGGCGAAACAGGTGAGGTTGTCACGGTCAAGAAAGTTGGCCAAAAACCGGGAAAGGGCAATGAGAGATACGATGCACCCTATGCCACTCCTCCCATGATTCCGCATCAGGTAGAAGACTATCTGCCTATCAAGGCAGGATCGAATGATTGTCTTTCTTGCCATGTCAAGCCTTCAAAGAAGTGGAAGAAAATAGGCGTACCCCTTTTAGGGGACTTTCATCGCACTGACCGTGAAGGCAATCTCGTCAAGAACCGCAAGGGAATTTACATGGGTTTTTACAATTGCTCGACATGTCACAATGTAATAACCGATGCAAAACCGCTTGTTGAAAACACATTCTAAACACTTCATTAAACTATGGATCGCAGATCATTCTTCTCTAACCTCATCTCAGTCAGTCGTTGTGAAGGGATCACCGAGGATGCGGACTCGACAACATCGTCTCCAAAAATCGAGTTGATTCCTCACGACTGTCTGGCTTACAGCGGATGTATTTGCTCCTCTTGCCGTGAGGTTTGCCCGGAAGATGCGATCCATTTTTCCGGATTGTTTAACCCGGTGATTCTGGAAGATCTCTGTACAGGATGCAAACAATGCCTGTCTGTATGTCCTTCCGGTGCTTTGGTTGCCAGTGAGGACGATTCTTCCGATCCTGACTCAGTTGAAAGCACACAGCAGGAGCGATTACCATCGGGGTTAACCAGCATGGATGAACTTCTGTCCTAGGAAACCAATTATGGCGCAAAATCAACCTCCTTCGGGAACTGAAAAGCAATCCTTGAGCGAACATGTGAAAAGAAGAGCGGCCTTCATACGCGACAAATATGAACTGGGGTCACCTGCCAAGATTAGAAAAGAACTATTGGATGTCATGTTATCTGACAGAGAGGTAGCAAGGTTTCCTACGGAGCTTTTCTTTACTTCTCAAATAGAAGAAGGCTTATTCGGAATTTGCAGAAAAAAGAGTGAAGATCCCAGAGATGGCTATCAAATTCTTCTCCATTCGTCTTTAAAAGACATGGGTAATAAGTTGGCCATGTTTGTTTTTTACTTGTTGGTTCAAGTAAATTACGGCGATTTTGCTTCTTGTCAGGAGGCCGAATTATTTGCAGCAAGTATTCTTGATGTTCAGGTGGATGATTATTATCGTGAGTTATGTCATCTAGTTGATACAGTGATTCAATCAGACCATTTAAAGCATTCTTCATGCACCTGTAAAGATGGAGGAGCATAAATTATTCTCTCTTGTTGACAACAACAAACAAGGGTTAAACAATGAGATGATCGATGTCTCAAAATTTATGAGGTAGAAAAAATGAAAAAAATATTAATAACCATGTTGATCAGCTTGGGTGCTGTTGCACTGATGGCAGGAGACTTTTCGGAAGCGATGAAGTCAGGGAAAGTCGGTTTTGATTTGCGCTATCGATTTGAAACAGTCGATCAGAATGGATATGAAAATCAGGCTGAAGCGCATACCTTAAGGCTGCGTCTTGGCTATACCACAGCCGCCTATAAGGGATTCCAGTTTCACGTTGACTTGGAAACAATTCAGAGCCCTTTTAACGAGGTCTTTGATACGAATTACAATTCGACCAATAATGGCAAGGCAGATTATCCGGTTATTGCGGACCCCAAGGGGACTGAATTAAACCAGGCTTATTTTACTTATACGGGTTTCAACAATTCAATTTTCAAAGTGGGACGGCAGAGAATCATTATCGATAACGCAAGATTCATTGGAAACGTTGGCTGGAGACAAAACGAGCAAACGTTCGATGCTTATACCTATGTCTTTACAGGTATTGAGAATGGAACTCTGATAGTATCCAATGTTCAGCGTGTCAATCGTATCTTCGGCGAATACAATGACAATCCATTGAAAGCTAATTTGGACTCAAACGCGGACGTCATTCACTACAACCACAAGTTTGCTGCAGCTTCTGTTTCTGTTTATGGCCATTTTATTGAATTGCAGGATGAAGCTTTGGTGGGAGCGTCCCACAAGAATCTCGGTTTTAGAATTACCGGCTCAACTGAAAAGTTAATATATGCTCTGGAATTTGCCAACCAGTCAGACTACAAAGATGGCAGTAACCATATAGATGCCGACTACATGTTAGCTGAACTGGGAGCCAAAGTTGGTAAGTGGACCCTTAAAGGTGGATATGAAGTTCTCGGTGGTGATGGTACGTATGCGTTTAGTACACCTCTTGCCACTTTGCATGCCTTTAACGGTTGGGCAGACAAGTTTCTTGGAACGCCTGTTAATGGCTTGGTTGATCTTTACTTCATGATGAGCACCAAGGTTACAGCGGGTACTTACCCATTGGTCTTCAAAGCGTTCTATCACAACTTCCAGTCAGATAACGCCAGTATCGATTACGGTACCGAATTTGACGCGATCTTCAAGCTCGTTCTCAGTAAAAAAGCGTGCCTGGTGTTCAGGTTTGCTGACTACAACGCGGATGACTTTGCAACCGATACGACCAAAATCTGGTTGATGGGTGGTTACAAGTTTTAAACCTCTCGTTTTCGTATGTCAAAAGCGGGTTCTTTCGAACCCGCTTTTTTTTTGAAGTCCAATTCGAAAGATGATAGGATTTACATGGATAATGCCTTATTCGGACTATCTTTATACGGAGGTTTCCTCATGAAGGGAATCATATTAGCGGGTGGTGCTGGAACACGACTCCACCCCATTACACTGGCGATATGTAAACAATTGGTGCCTATCTACGATAAACCAATGATTTATTATCCACTTTCAGTTTTGATGATGAGCGGTATCAGAGATATTCTGATGATTACCACCCCTCACGATAAGAGCGCTTTTCAAAAGCTTTTAGGAGACGGATCGCAGTACGGCATCCATATTTCCTACGAAATACAACCGGAACCAAAAGGGTTGGCTCAGGCCTTTACCATTGGGCGCTCTTTTGTGGATGGCAAACCCTGTTGCCTGATATTGGGCGATAACCTTTTCTATGGCGGAAACCTTAAACAGGGTTTGGCCAAAGGTGCTGAACTCACCGATGGCGCCATGATCTTTGCCTATCATGTCAGGGATCCCGAGCGCTATGGCATTGTTACATTTGATGACAATGGCAATGCCACGGATATTGTCGAAAAGCCCAAAGTTCCCCCATCGCCCTACGCGGTGCCCGGCCTTTATTTTTACGATCACCGAGTTTGTGATATTGCTGAAAACCTGGCTCCATCCGATCGTGGTGAGTACGAGATAACCGATGTCAACAGAGCCTATTTGGAAATGGGAATCCTGAAAGTTCAGCAATTGGGGCGGGGCGTTGCCTGGCTGGACACAGGAACCCACGACTCTTTGCTCAGTGCTCATAATTTTATTCAAGCAATTGAAAAGAGACAGGGCTTGAAAATAGCTTGTCTTGAAGAAGTCGCTTATGAAATGGGCTATATATCAGCAACAGAACTGGAGCAATGTGCCGAAAAGTATGGAGACAAGAATTACGGTGACTATTTAAAAAACCTCATAGCAAGGAGCTAATAATGACCACAACTCAAAGACAGCCAAAAATACTCATGCTGACCCTTTTTCCTCACTCTGGCAACGGAAGTGCCACTGTGGTGAGAGATCTGGCAACCGTTCTATCACCTCAAGCCGAATGCCTTGTGTATTACGTCGATACGGAAGTTACTGAAACAAAAGACTACCGTTCGCATTATCTTCTGGTTGATGATTTCCCTGTTTTACGCACACATCCAAAAAGCGTGCAGCGCAAACAGTTTATTCAGCTGAGTGAAAAGGAGATTACAGACTACATTCAAAAACTGTACGAGGATTTTGCGTCTGTCGTTAAAGAATTTCATCCGGATGTTATCCATGTACATCACGGTTGGCTGGGTGCCACTGTTGCCAAGCGGATTAAGGCAGAATTCGGTATTCCCTACATTGTCCAGTTTCACGGAACGGAGTTGGAAGCCAGACACGATTATCAAAAGGCCAATCCCCAAATTATGCGTTTTCTCGATGAGCTGGTTGTAGATGGACTTAACAGCGCGGAGGCGTTTGTCGCCATTTCGCCAACTGAAGAAGAATTGGTCCTGGCTTACAGGAAGGAACTCAAACTCCTGCCTGCTGTCAAGATGATTCCAAATGGCTATGATGAAGACATTTTCTATCCCGAGGCGGTTGATTTTGAGAAACTCAATGCGAAGTTTGCAAAGAACCTCAACGGTGCCAAGCTGGACCCGGCCAAACCGCTGGTCATGTTTGTCGGTCGATTTGTCGGCTTTAAAGGTATTGAACACTTAATTCGCGCGGTTCCCCATTTTAAATCCGATGTCCAGACCATCCTGTGCGGGAACGGTGAACTATTCGATAAAATGGTCAATTTGAAAGATGAGCTAAAGCTGGAACACGTTCATTTTCTAGGACATGTTGACCATTTTGATGACCTGCCAGCCTTGTACAATGCGGCGGATATGTTGATTGTACCGTCAGAAGGAGAGCCCTTTGGTCTGGTGGCCATAGAGGCCATGGGCTGCGGAACACCCGTAGTCGGTTCCATGAGCGGAGCCCTTCCCTATATTTTGGGTTACTCAGGCAAAGAGGCCACAGGAAAAACGCCTTATGGTGTACTGGTTCCCTATGGCGATTCACCGGCAATAGCTGAGGCGATTGATTCGGTTGTTGCTTCGGATTTCAAGAAAAAGAATGCCGATGCCATTAGTCAATATGTCAACAAACAGTTTTCGGTTCGTGCCCAGGCTGAAAGCTATTTCAGTTTGTATCAGGACTGCAATCGTTCAAAGTGAATTAGTGCAATTCAATCGGACAGTTTTGATCCTGTTTTCACAACTGAACGGCGGTTGACTCTCGCGTCAGCTAGAAAAAGAACGAGACGGGACGGCAAGCCGGCCGCCTCGTCTTGTTTAGGTCGAAAATCGATTTAACTGTTGAAAATTCGGTTGATCGTGTCTAAAAATTCGGCTCTTTTAAAAGGTTTCTGAAGCGTGGCATTGGCACCGAGCAGCTGAGCTGTTTTAAGGTAACCTTCAGGCCCAATGCGTCCACCGCCCGAAATGGCAATCACCTTGATGTTCTTGTTGACTTTTCTTATTTCCCGCAGGGTTTCAATGCCGTCTTTTTCCGGCATGATGATGTCTGTGATGACCATGTCAGCACCATTTTCACGGAAATAGGCAATTCCGGCTGAGCCATTTTCAACTGCTGCAACCTCAAAAGGCTCATTGGAAAGAAAAATTTTTAAAAGTTGCCTGAGCTGACGATCATCTTCTATGATCAGAATGCTTTTTTTATCGCTCATCGTTTAAATCCTCATTAATTGATTATGGCGTTGTTAGGATAGAAAGCTGTGTTTCTGCCCATATTTTGGCTCTCGGCCCGCTTGGCCCGAAAAGGGTTGAAGCGGGGTGATTGATAGCACTTTTAAAACTGTTCACCGCTTCTGTTTTTAAGTTGAGTTTTTGAAAGCACAACCCCTGGTAAAAATGAAGGGTTCCACTGCTGATGCCATAGGCTTGCGGTATTGAAATGCCCGTAAAAAGATCAAAGGCCTGTTGGAAGTCGTTCATAAAGAAAAAATAACGGGCTCTGTTAAAGTCCGCAGAAGCTCGAATCAAGGGATCTTCTGCGTAGCTCCCCAATTTACTCAATCTGGCAACGATTGCCTGGGGACAAACTTGTTTAGGGAGAAAAGGCAGCTCTACAATGGTCTTTATGGGTGTGATGGCAATAGATTGATCTGCTATTTTCAGTTTAATTGGATCATAACTTGCCGGAAGACAGTTTTTGGGCGTGGTAACCAGGGCACCGTTTACTGCTGAGATGACATCACCCTCCTTTGCAAGGCCTTTAGCGGGTCCATTGGGGTGAACGAATAAGATCTTCAGCCCGTTCTGTCCTTTTACCTGAATCGTTTCCAGTCCTAGCCAGGGACTCAGGAGATCCAATGGTTGATCGATGTTCCGGAGCAGCGATTGAAATTTGTTCATTTCCCTGAAATCAATAGCATATACTTTGACATGGGATGAAAGGGGAGACCAAAATGCGACTTCCAGAAACCTGATAATGGTCTTCTGTCTGACTACTCTGGCTGCAGCAAAGAGGTCGGCTTTAATGGACTGGGTTAAAACCCGGGCCTGCTCTGGATTGATGGTTGAGCTGGAGAAGAGCAGTTCATGCGGATCATGTGTGATCCTTGTATTGTCCGTTGAATCGATATGGATTATATTCCAGGTACTCAATTGATTCAACCACGCGTCAATTGGTTGAGAAGGCGCTTTGCCTTCCTTTTCTTGAATGCCAAACCAAGCCAATGATGGTTGAGGTTTGGCAATAAGCTCGATTTGATCGTTCTCTTTTACCGTCACTCGTTTTAGAAATTGACCATCGGGGAATTGAACTCGCAGTTCGTATTCTCCCGGGCAGATTTGTTTCTCTCTCAACGGAAGTGTACCAATGCGCTCCTGATCCAGATAGACGATACCAGCTGTCTGTTTAGCGGTTTTAACGGTGAGAAAAGCCTGGGATGGTTGTAAAATAACCGGCTTGAACCGATAGGATTTCAGTGAATCGACCGTGATGCTTAATTTTTTGGTTTGATAACAGGGCAATTCAAAACGCACTTCACACAGGCCCATTTTCAGGTTGTTGATTGTAAAAATGGAAGAAGCCTGGCTTGGCGAAAGTCCTTCTTTTAAAAGGTGTTCAGCATATTCCAAAGGCGCTTTTCCTGCTGTCACGCCCTGTTCCACACCATCTAAAAATACCTTGACACCGGCGGGATACGTTACAAAACCGACGTCTGCGGCATTGCGGTACAAAACACCGTTCAGCGTTTGTGTTCCTCCCGGAACAATTTCAAGTTCTTGCACCAAGGGATCAAAGTTGGGCATTTCCAGGGTAACCTGATGCGTTCCGGCTAAAATCGAAATGGGAATACCGGGCTGAATGTTTGAGATAAACCGATTGTTCAGCAGCAGTCGTCCGCCTGTAAGTTGTTGACTTGTTGGATCCGCTGAATCGACCAGGGATACCAAAATGGATCCAGTCAATCTGTATTTCAATTCATTGAATATGCGAATAAATTTTGGTGACATGGTGCCGGCTGGGATCAAGGTTCCAGGATCCAATTCGATCATTTTTTTAAAGTAACCTTCTGTTCCCTCTGGAAAAGATAGAATCGCCAGGTGTTTATAACACTCGCTCAGCATGAGATTTTCATCTTCATTTCGGTCGGCCTTTAGTGACAGTTTTTCAACCAAGCGTTCAAATCCAGCTCTTGAATCCTCTCTTTGAACGGACTTGAACAATGACATAGCCGTGTCGAACTCGGGTTTAACCTGGTCGATAATTAAC
The DNA here is from genome assembly GCA_002747255.1 of Acidobacteriota bacterium. GTDB lineage: Bacteria > Acidobacteriota > Holophagae > Acanthopleuribacterales > Acanthopleuribacteraceae. The sequence goes on from PDUC01000025.1 coordinate 43,754, forward strand.
TGCTCCGTTTCAATACCATCCTGAATATAGACCAACATGCAGAAAAATAGGATACTCATGACTAAAACTCCCTAGAAAAACCTGTAAATAGCGCCACCCTTGCTGTCCACCAGGTAGAGGAAGCCGGAGTGATCCACAGCGATAGCACTGGCCATTCTCAACGGGTAGCTGCCATTCTTGAGGTCTAATTCCGCCTTCTTTGTACCATTGCGACTGAAGACCGCCAATTTATAACCTTTCTCAAACAACACATACAGATTTCCCAAAATATCAAAGCAGAAATCTCTTATTTTGGGCAGAGTTATGGCTGTGCCCAGGTTTTTCTCCAAATCACCAGAGAAGCGTATCAGGCTTGCCCCATCCGCTCCTAAAACCCATATTTCCTGCCCTCTGCACCTGACCAGCTTTGCTTTCTCCATGCCGAGCTTTCGAAGGAAAATGCCTTTGCGGTCATACATGAGAACATCTTTCTGACGTGCTTCGACAACATAATATCTTCCAAAGTCATCAAGAGCAAAACTGTTGAGTTCTTCTACTTTCACAGGTGACATTTTTGAAGTGTTGTTTTGAATATGGGTAATGCCAGTCTTTGATCCCAGGGCCAAAGTGCCATCAGGTGTCGTGGTGAACTCAACTGCTTTCCTGACCTGGGTGTTTACGTTGGGTGTCTTCCCGGTTTTTGACAGAAAATGAACTCCATTCTGATCTACTATACCAATCAGTCCTTCAGCATCGATACCCACTATTTTGGGCGATTTAAAAGATTTTGGTTTCGAGACCGGGAAATGGCGATCCAGGCTGTAAGTAGCCTTGTTTGTAATCATCTTTTCAATCAGGCGAGCCAACTGGGTTGACTGTGTCATGGCCTCGTGATTATCGGGAAAATAGGTTTGCATTCTTGACAGGATTTCCAGAGCCAGTTTCTTTTGTCCTGACATATAGGCAATCTTGGCCCTTAAAATAAAAGAAGCTGGAATGAAACTGGCCTGGGTATAGTAAAGCAAGAGTTGCTGCAAATAGGAACGGGCGACGGGATAGTTGCCCATACGGTAGTTGATCTTGCCCATCAGGAACAGGGCGTGTGCTTCCCAGTCGCTTTCTGGGTAGAGTCCCAGCATGCGTACCAGGTCGTTTCCAGCGGCGTCCAGTTCCATGCGGTTCAGCGCAAGGTTTTCGCGAATCAGGGAACTAAAATAATACGCTGCAGGAGCCGATTCGGTATTGGGAAATTCTTCCTTGATGCGTGTGTAATAGATGAGTGCCTCTTCTTCATTTTGTTCGGTTATACGGTAGAAATTACCAATTTCCAGAAGAGCATTATCCGCATAGCCGCTATTTGGATACTTTTCGACGATCGTCCTGTAGTCTGTTAAAGCGTCCTGATGTTTACCAGCTGCCATAAATGTTTCGGCGTTGTTTAAAAGACTTTCCGCTTGAGAGTTCTGTGCATGGAGAACGGACCACGAACAGAAACATACCATTAGCAAACTAATCGGGAGCGAGAATTTTTGAGCCATCAACCAGAACTTCCTTTTTTTCTTGATGCAATATATTACCACTTTCATCAACAAATTTGAAGTGATGAACTCCTTTAGATACCATCGTGTTGATAATAGGGGTGTCATCGACTCTTCTTCCATCAATAAACACGACACCGTAAACAGAGGGATTGTTAAAATCGATTCTCTTGATGTTCACAGCCACAGGTGTGGAAATCGATTGAGTTTTACCGCTTTTGACTGTTATCCTCTTTGTTTCTCTGTAATAAACAGATGGTGCCGATAATTCTAGTTTATAACTTCCTTCGGGAAGTGTGATATTTCTTTTGCGTTTTCTACCGTTGACCGTGACAGTTAAATCCGAAAATGCAGATTGAATACTAATTTTTCCTGGTGGCTTGTCAGCCTTTAATTGGGCATTCAACTTTTCAAGCGGATCCTTGCCTGCATTAAATTGAACGGTTTTGTCTGTGTGCCCAGACAGCGTGAAGACAATTCGGTAGGTGGTGCCTTTCACAAAGGAAAACGCAAGAGGCGTTTTGCCTGACTTTTTACCGTTAATTTCCACACTTGCGCCGATGGGTTGGCTGCTTATTTCAGCCTGGATGGGCAAAGCCACCAGCTTCGGCCGCAGAGTCACTTTCTCTTGCGTCCTTATCAACAGCTTTTTCTGGAAAGACTCATAACCTTCCTTCTGGATTTTAATTACCAGCTCGCTGTCAGGCAAGCCGCTGAAAACATAGTCTGCAGGTGTCTTCTTATAAGGTGCATTGTCTATAAAAATGGATGCACCTTCGGGATCACTTGTTATGTGTATGGTCTTTTGAATTTCAGCAGGTGGAAAGAAGCGCATTCTCGTTTCTTTTGGAAGGAATTGGGAAAGCCGCGCTTTTTCAGGTACAAGCTTAAAGTAGTCTAGGCCAAGGTAGCCCAGACTCACAACCAATAAGGACAACAACACCAGCAAACCCTTGCGCGAGCGCTTTTTAAATGAGATGGATTCCAGCTTGGTCTGTTCCTGCTCAAATTCCGATCGCTCGATTTTTTTATCGACTCCAATCGTTCTTTTAACTGTCGCAGGCCCTTCATCAAAAATACCGCTTAACTCTTCGGATGTTTCTTTGGACAATTTGATGCACTGAAGCAACATCTGTCCAAACTTGGAAGCATTTTGACATCTTTTTTCCGGGTTTTTGTGGAGGACTTGACGGAATACTCTGTGCCAGCAGTCCTGATTAACGGGTAGGGCATTCAAATTGGGCGGTGATTCCGGCTCTTCGTTGGCAATTTTGTACAGGATAGTGGATATGTTCTTGCCTGGAAACGGATTGTAACCTGTCAGGACTTCGTGAGCCAGAATGCCCAGTGAGAATATGTCGGAACGGTGGTCGACTCTGCCTTCCTTGACCTGTTCGGGACTTGAATAGCTGGGTGTTCCCAAGAAAATACCTGTTTGAGTGAGGTTGGAACCGCTCATTTTAGCAATCCCGAAATCCATGATCTTAGCTTCGCCCTCGGGGGTGATCATAATATTGCTGGGTTTGAGATCACGATGAACAATACCCTTTCTGTGAGCGAAAGTCAGTGCATTTGCGATTTGTACAATCGAACGGGCAAGTGTCTCAAAGCCAGGACGTACGCTTCCTTTGATTAACTGGTTCAGAGTGTGGCCTTCCACGTATTCAAGTGCCAGATAGGGTATACCCTCCTCATCTCCAATATCGTAAATAGCGACAATATTGGGGTGGTTGAGGTTACCGCTTATTTGAGCTTCCTGAAAAAAACGCTGTAAAAACTCGTCCTGCTCTTCCTGGCTTCGGGTTGTATCGATTTTTATGGTCTTGATAGCGACGGTTCTCTTTATTGCAGGGTCTACCGCCATGTAGACACTGCCCATGGCTCCTTCTCCGAGAAGGCGCTGAATGAGGTATCTACCGATTTTCTTTGGCTGATTCATTGTTTCCGTCGTCCACTGTTCCGTAACACCTGGTTATCGATCAATAAAAAAGAATTTTGCGGTCCGCTTCCTGCTATAGGAATAATGTTACATTTGGTGCAGACCTACAGAGCAATGATTTTAAACTATAGGAGAACAAATGTTAATTGTTTTCTGTGAACCCAATAGAGAAAGCGTCTCAACCTGGCGTGTCAAAATGCAGCCGGTAAGTGTAACTTGCATCACAGACAAGTGTTTTTTTGATTTGTTCCCGGGTGTTCTTTTAACCATTGGGCTTCAGTATTCAGGAGGGCAATTTGAATGCACCGTACCATGATGCACTTTCTCAGTCCGCAGGATGCCTGGCATAGGTATGTGATGGTTTCAAATGGGTTTAGGGTAAGTTCAGCAAAGGCTTACTTAGATCGTTGCCGGCCTGTTTAGGTTTTGCGTTTTATAAAACCATTCAGGGTTTGACGGGCGGTATCCAATGGCGTTGTCGATATCAGGAAGAGTATCAACCACACTTCAAATCAAGTAACGCCAATGCGTGCTGAAAAGGTATGAACGTTTGGCCTGAAAGTGTGCTAACATGTATATGCTTCAGCATGATACAACGTGCAATCCAATTACAGCTCTCTTGTGCTTTGAAGCAATGGTCGTTGCTCGATAAAAAACAATAAACAATCAGGTTAAACCATGTCCAGGCGAGTTCAGATATTCAATCCAGTTCATCTTCAAAAAGTAAAATCAGAAAAGCTGACAGTAATGGGACGGGTACAAAAAGGTCACTCTCGCCAGCCAATTTCTATTTATTTAAACAGTTTTCTTATCAGAAAAGTAACCCCTTCTAAAAACGGGGCATTTGAATGCCGCCTGAGTCTTGCCGATCTTCCCTATGATGAACAGCAGTATGTTGAGATCCGCATGATTTCAGGTTTTGGAACGGAAAGGCTCAAAATACCCTTTTACAAATGTATGGCTAAAGAGAATGAAGAGCAGGACTAGGGCTTATTACTTCAAGTCGACAGCTCAATCCCTCAATGAACTGGTTCTTTCAAGCGAGCTTAAGCCTCTCAGGGAACGTTACAGGAAACTGAAACAAATTGACGCCATTTTGAAAACTCTGGAAGATTGTTTCCCAACTGAATTTGTGAATCACATAGAAGATATCGAGGTTGTTGAGGGATATTTAGTTGAGTTTAAAGTTGCCAATAAGACCTGGTTAAACGGCATGAGAGAAAATCAGTCTCAGATTGTTTCTGAACTACAAAAAAGACACAGCTGGATACGTTCCATGCGTCTAACTGGAATAAAATGAAAGAGATATTCTTTTGTTAGAAAAATGAACCCCTGCTCAGTCCATAAAGATACCATCAAGAATGGCACATAAATCGAATCTTTTTAACTGTTTGGGTATTGACTTTTTGTTTTCATCCCTTTATCTTAGCTGTATGGTCTAGCACGATTGATGATCCAGAGTGTGATTCCATTATCCTGTATAATGAAGATAAGAGGGGAGTTCTATGACAAAAGCTGATTTAGTAGAAGCTGTTATTAATTCAACCGGTGTAACAAAGCGTGAAGCGGAAGTTATGGTTAATACGTTTCTTGAAAGCATTATCGATTCACTGAATCGCGGGGAAGGTGTCGAGCTTCGTGGATTTGGCAGTTTCAGGATCCGCAGTCGGGGTGGTCGCATTGGGCGCAATCCTCGTACGGGCGAGAGTGTCAAGGTGCCACCTAAGAAAGTCCCCTATTTTAAAGTCGGTAAGGAATTAAAAGAACAGATTAATCAGTAGTTGGAACTACTTTATTAATTCCTGTCGCGTTTAATTGCACACGGCAGTCTGAGTCTGGAAACCAGTTTCAATCCGGGGCTTTTAGAATCGTTCTTCTTTTCGAGATAAGCAGCTCAATCAAACAGCTCAGTCGGTTTGTACATTCTGGTTGCCGGTGATTTCTCCTGAATTGTAAAAGTACAGCTCAATTGTGATAGATACCTGTTGAAATTGCGATAGGTGTGACCGTACAGTTTTAAAACGCAGGGTTCAAGACAGCGCCATGCTGTCTACATGGCGTGGCACATAAAAAAGGCTTATCGATGATCCGGATAGGTCATCGAGGTGCAGCTTAATTGATTGGGTCAACTCAATGGGTAGCTGTGTTCTGCTGTTCCTTTTACACTAAAGACCTGTATTCTAATGGTTTGAGTACTGCCTTGGCCGTTGATAGGGATGCTGCATGGAAGTATAAGTTTGCCATCGGGAGAGGTTGTACCTCTTCCCAATTCAAGAGGCGTCTTGTTGGAGGTAATTAATTTAACCCATATTTCCGCGTGTTCCACCGGTGTGTTAGATGGAGTTTCGACGACCGTGACCGTAATGGAACTGGAAACGCCGGAGCCAAGAGCGCTGATACCATCGACAGATACAGAAATTTGATCTTCTGTCGTGTTTTCGCTCAAATAACTGAGTACGGCTTCGTCAAGGCTGTGATTGCCCAATTCCCACTCATCTTCCTCCAGTTCATCAAATTTCCCGATTTTAATGTTGCGAATAATTCGTTTGTGCTGGGTTTCCATCATTTCTGAAATCTTTTTTTCTTCCAATGGTGGATCGTTGTGATAGGGCACTTTAATCGAATCCAGGATTTCTCCACCCATGTAGACCAATGTTTCTATTTTGGGGTTTTCTCGACCTTTGTCTTCTGTTTGGACATGGTAGACTTTTGTTTTATGCTTTACATCTGTATTAAAACCAGTAATCATGATACACCTGTACGTGACAGATTACACGTCGGAAAGGCGTGTGTCAAGAAAGAAGGTTTTCATAGAAATTGAAGAGAAATATTGAACTTGTATTGGCTTATGATGGTTCGGGTTTTAAAGGTTGGCAGGTCCAACCGGATGTTCGCACGGTTCAAGGCGTTCTCAACAGAAAGCTGGAAAAACTTCTCGCTGAACCCATTAAGACGATGGGCGCCAGTCGAACCGATTCAGGGGTGCACGCTCACGATCAGCATGTTACATTTAAAATAGAGAACGCGATTCCGCTGGTTAAGTTGGCAAGAGCGCTCAACCACCACCTTCCAGAGGATGTGAAGCTTGTTCATGCCCTGGAAAGAGAGGAGGGTTATTGTGCTCGGCGTTCAGCGCGTGCTAAACACTATGTTTACATAATTAAACAGGGCGAGCAGAAGAATCCCTTTTTGGGCCGTTATGTATGGTCCATTGAGAGAGATCTCGACTTTTCAGGTATGGCGGCAGCGGCAAGGTGTTTTTCCGGCATCAATGACTTTAAATCTCTTCAATGTGTCAGGGACTTTCGCTCCCGAAGTGTTGTTCAAATTTTTTCTTCCCGACTGGAAGAGAACCACGGTCATTTGTGTTTTCATGTCGTTGGCCGAAGTTTTCTTTACAACATGGTGCGCAACATGGTTGGCGCCTTGATAAAAGTGGGGGTAGGCGATTGGAATGTTGCACAGTTCAAAATAAATCTCTTTTCCGGAGATCGAAGTCAAATGGGCGTGACGGCTCCTGCTCATGGATTGCATTTACTTCGTGTTTTTTATAATCGAGAAAGCTATCCGCTGGATGAGGGCAAAGCCATACTCAATAGGCATTTTGAGCTCTTGGATTGAAGGCGAATGGGCATCATGCGCAATCGGGTTGGGAGGTCATTGAACGTGTCATTCAATCTAAGCGGAATACCCGGACGTTTAATGAGATTTGCCCTTCCCGAATATTTTACTGCCGCTGTGGTTTTGTTGAGGTTGGCGGGAAACGCGAGGTGATGGGCTTGTCTGAAAGCTCTTTTCGCTATTTTTTGACCTGTTGATGTGAGGTATCGCATTCTTTTTGGGGTTGTTTGATGCGCCTTCCGAGCCAGATGCCGGTAGCCCCCCAAAGAATGCCTATAGGTGCGGCACCTATTGCAATAAGAGTTAGCGAGGCACCCAAATTTCGGAGTATGCCAAAGATGCCCGCGACGATGGCATCTCCACCACGGTAAATGAATGTGTCCAGGAAGCTCTTTGCCTTGTATTTTTCCTCTGGCGTCAAAACAGTAAAGAGCGCTTCGTTGGCCGGACGTATTAGCGCAAAATTGGTGGTTCTTCGCATGACCTGGATGATCGCTATCACCAACGGTGTTGCTGATAAACTGAGCCAGGAGAAGCCCGCAATGGTAATAATGGGCAAGATAACCAGCGTTTTTCCGATACCAAGCCACCGGATGATTTTTGAGGTCAGGAAGAGTTGGATCAGAACGGTCAAACTGTTAACGGCAAAATCGATGCGCCCGAAAAAGGCCGCGCGTGCTATTCGGTCTGGAATGTTGCTGTCCACGATGTATGCTTGCTGGAAATAAAAGGCGGTGGAAGTAAAGCTGTAGAGAAAAAGATAGAGACTGATACCCAGCAGATACCTGGATTTCAAAAGGAGGTGAACGCCGTTGAAAATGTCTTTGAGGGTTAGCTCTTCTTTTTCGTCTGTAGTTGGTAAAACAACTTTCTTTATACTTTCATTCTTGTTGATCAGTCGAATGAAAAACACAGCCAGTTCCAAAAGAAGGAAACTAATCAGAATGAGATGGATGCGCCCAAGATGTTCCACAAGAAAGGCTGTGATTCCTGCTCCTACGAGTCCGCCCAGACTCCCTCCCATGGCGATAAAACCAAAGAGTCTTTTGGCTCGCTCCAAAGAGAAAATATCGGCCATGAAACCCCAGAAAACAGTTACCACGAATAAATTGAAAACGCTGACCCACACATAGAAAACGCGTCCCAGCCAAATATGACTCTCTGGTTGCAGCGTGAGCGATAGAATATAAAAGGTAATGAGGTTGAAAGCAAAAAAATGATAGACAACGGGAATAAAGACCTTTCTCGAGTATCTGGTTACCAGGGCTCCAAATATGGGTGTAGCCAGCAGCATTCCTGTAAGGGTACCGAGATAGAGCAGAGGCAGGTTGGCAACCCCGCCGGCCACGCCCATTTCTTCTCTTAATGGTCTCAGGATGTAATAGGAGCTCAAAATACAGAAGAAATAGCAGAAAGAATAGAAACAGCTCTTCTTTTCTTCTTGTTTGATATCCACAAGTTTATTCAGTAACGCTACAATCACTTCTTGTTCCCTGCAAGCTCAGTTAGATCCATTTTAAATAGTTCTTTTAAAAATGTCTATGGAATCTCGGTTGTGACGATGGTGAACCTGCTTCAGGCTGATCCGAACGATGGTCAAAAGAAACAATAAACAGGTCATCTGCACAGGTATCTTGAAAGCGCAAACAGCAAACTCTTCTTTAGCGTGCGCAAACAAGGCTTGTCCGATGGGTGTGGTTGTATCTTGGTAGAAAAAGCTATAAGCTGAGCGTTTTGCGGTCTCACCTGTTTGTTCATCGGGGTGGACGCACATTGTAGTAGAACCCGAATTTAATGGGAATCCACTCTTCTTCGATGTGGGCTGGAAGGGGTGGAGCCGGATGCGTATTGACAATGGCGTTGAGCGATGAAATATCGAGAGCCTCAAAGCCGCTGTCTGTCAAAATATGCGCCTCCGTAATGGAGCCGTTCTGGTGTAACTTGAACTCGATTGTATTGACTCCCGAGGCCTCCAGGCGCGCAATATTGGGGATTCGCCAGTTTCCTCTGACTAATTCTATGAATCGCTTTAAGTAGGGGCCAAGGTCGTGGCCTGCCGTATCGACACTGAAACCGATATTGGGCATGGCTTTTCCCTGCAGGTTGTCGTGTTGCCTCATCTCTCTCTCGGCATGTTTGTTGCGATACATGGTCTGTTTGGACATGGCTTTTTCAGCCGCGTTATGAGCTTTTTCCAGGTCTTCTTTGGTGGGTGGCTGATAGGGTTTGGGCGCGCCTGACCAGGTGGGCAATTGACCGATCTTGGCAACGTGTTTCTTCTCCTTCATGTCACGATCATCTTTTTCAGGCTCTTCTATTTCCTTTGGCTGCTCCTGAGGTTTTTCCATGGGAACCGCAGGAAGCGGCAGCGGTTGACTTACCGCTTCCTCCATCTTGGTTTGCGGTCCAGAAGACGGTTCTGGACTGGGGTCGTTGCGCTGTTTTAATTCAAACGTATCGCCTTTTGAAAAGGGGTCTTCATTTTCAGGTTCCATTTCTTCATTGGTCATGGACTTGGCTATTCTAGTGGCGTCTGAATGTGGAACGTCCTCTTTCGGCTTCACTTCATCTTCAGGGCTTTCAACAAACCGGAAGCGCATATCTCTCCGCAGTTCTTGCTGCTCTCTTTTTAACTGTTCGAGTTCCTCGGTTGATATTCGAAATTCCAGGGCATTGGTTTGATCCAGAACGAGGAAAAGAAGTAGCGTTAGAAAAAGGGCGTATGTCACACCTGACTTCAGCGTAAATGAAGGAGGTTCAATTTCACGAAACTGATAGGACAATCCTGACTCCAAAACTAAATGCACTAAGAACCCCGTCGATCAGATCTAATAAGGGTCCAAAGACCATCATTCTAACATCAAATTTTAATCACTCCGCAGGGTGTTGTGATCATTTTACATTATGTCGAGATCCAGCTCGGGTTCCCAGAGAAGGGTCACTTCCACATCAAACACGTCCTGACGACGGGGGCTGATGGAGAGAGTTGTCGGTTGATAGCGGGATGGATCGTATTGAGCCGCACATCGGTGAAGTTCGACCTCCATCTCGCTGACTAAATCTTTGTGTTCCTTTTCCAGTTGAGAGGCGAGCTCTTCTGCTCTTTTTACATCGCCCCGCTCTTTGTACACCCGGCTTGCACCTTTCATGCTGCTGACAGAACGGCTGCCTATTCTCGATGAACGTCCTTTCCGACCAAACAGCGCACCCAGCACAGCAACTCCAAAGGAGAGCGCCGTGTCCACTGTCTTGGCTTTGACATCGGCTTTTTCCTTGTCGATTTTGGCATAGGCACTATCGATCTTTTTCTCGATTCGGTCCAGTTTGGTTTGATAGGAAGATGTCATTTTTTCCATAGCCTTATCTTTTTCCGCGCGAACCGCATCGGCAATTCTGCTTTGAAAGGCAACTGTCGATTCATCAGGCCTGGATTCCAGCTTTAATTCAGGTACAGTTAGCAGGTCCAGTTTGTAATTTCGATAGACGAAATCGGATAAGGCCTTTTCATAGGTCGAAAGGGTTTTCTGTTCCTGAACATCAGATGGTAATGGACTGTAGACAGCCTTCTCTGCAGGTGGTTTTGGAAGAAGATGTTCGGCTTTGTATTCATTGGGCTGACTCTTCTTCCAGTCCACTTCTTGATCATTCGCGTCGAGACGAAGTATTAGCGAGAGCTGCCTTGATTCGTCGATACCTCGCTTCGCATTAAAAAAACGAACGGTGGCTGTTCCCATCAGACTGGGTGTGTAGTGCAGCTCTTCTAGGGGTATGAGCGGCAGAGCGTATTTCTGAAGAACACCCGTACTCAAGATAGGTCGTTGTTGCAAGGCTGTTTTTTCTTGCTCTTTCTGAGGTTTCTGTAAGGCTGGGCTGGATTGGGAAACGGTATTGGTTCCCTGGCTTGCCTGCTTGAGTTTTGCTATGTCCGACAGGGAAATAGGCCCTTTTAAATAGGACAAGACCCAGCGGGAACCAAAGAGCAGCGGCCCATCGTTGTGGACGGAATGAAGTAGAAAGGTTCTGCTTTTCATATTGGCCAGTTGGTTGGCAATCGTTTTTTCGTCCATGTTTTTTGCGGAAGAGCGAATGCCATCGATGACCCTTTTTTGATCTTGGGGTGTTTGAAGTCTGCCAATGAACCAGGTGCCGATGTTGGAAAGCCCCTTGTAATCAAGATCGACAGGATTCTGTGTGGCCAGAATAACTCCAACCCCGAAAGCACGCGCCTGTTTGAGCAGCAACAGCATGGGCTTTTTAGACGGAGGATTTGCTGTTGGCGGGAAGAAACCGAAAATTTCATCCATATAGAGACAAGCTTTAAGGGCTGAGCTGCCTTCCTGTCTCCTCATCCATGAAATAAAGCGGTTGAGAAGCAGGGTAACAAAGAACATGCGCTCACTGTCACTGAGATGTGAGATAGAGAAAATGCAGACTCTGGGCTTGCCTTCAGGCGTGTAGAGCATTTCTTGAATGTCCAGGGGCTCACCCTGTATCCAGGCCGAGAAACCTGGACTGGCCAAAATGTTGTTGAGCTGCATGGCTAGATCCATTCGTTTGGACTGAGGATAAAACTGATCAAGAGGGAAAACGCCTATTTTCTGGAAAGGAGGGGATACCACTTGCCCGATCAGTTCCTCCATGGTCAGACTTTTACCTTCAGTCCAGTAGTGAAGAAGGATGCAGCTGATAAGGATGTGCTCGCGACTTTTCAAGGGGTCAGCGGAGATATCGATCAGAGCTAAAAGGGAAGTGACCGTGGCATTGATCAAACTGTTTAAAGTGCTTCGCTCTCTAATGAGATCCTCACTCGGGGCATCAAACTGTTTTAAGATTGAAACGCTGTTTCCGGCGGTGTGTCCAGGAGTGTAAACCGTAAATTCTGCCTTACTTTTTAATGCGGCTATTCTTGATTTATCCTGACCATAACTGTTGATACCCGCTTCCCATTTTTGTGCTGTTTTTTCCGCCAGCTCAGGGATGCTTAGTTTTTTTCTCCGGGCATCCGCGGGATCGATCCAGGGCTCAAAGTCTTTTCCTCTCAATTCAGGGAACGTCAACAGCAAATTAGCCATGTCCCCTTTGGGGTCGATGACAATGGACGGTATTCCGTCAATGGCGGCTTCTTCAATGAGACCCACCCCCAAACCTGTTTTTCCGCTTCCTGTCATTCCTATTACCACAGCGTGAGTGGTTAAATTCTTGTTTTTGTAAAGCAGCGGGTAGGCTGTATCTTCTCCAGTTTGTATGTTCTTTTCTTTACCCAGGTAAAATAGATCCAGTTTTTCAAAACTATTTTTATCCATCATTTCTCGTCTCGTTGTCAATTAAACTAAACCCTTCATGTGCTGAATTGGCAGGTCTGATTCAATTATAACAGCTGCGACTGAAAACAGAAGAAGCGATACCTGCCTTACCTGACGCTATGATTCTCTGTTGACATTGGTTTACATATCAACAATGATTAGACGTCCTGTAAGCGCTTAGGGTTCACTCCAGGTGCTTAAATGAAAAGGGGAGTTGTCTGTTCTTCCGCTTTTTGTCTAAAGTGAATACGTGTTTCCATATCAGGTCAATCGTTCCATAATGAATCACAATAATCATTTGAAAACACTTGTTTATCTCAGTTTTGCTTCCTATTTTCTGGGCATCGCCATGATGCAGTTAATGGTTTTTCTGCTATTCTTGACGGGCATTTACACTGCGGTCAAAAACCGAACTCCATTTGCCGGACCTCTTGTATTGAATACTCAGGCTTTTTTATTTATGTTTGCCATATGCCTGAGTGCTGTCTGGAATGCTTATGCCCATGGTTACTCTGAGGAGATCAAATTTCATTGGGCTTTTCTCGTGTTTTGGTTTATTGACAGAGAACTCATAAAAGAACTTGACTGGAACAAGCTGTTTTTTTTCACGATCATTGCCTCCATCCCCAGTATCATTCGAAGTTTTGCCTGGTTATGTCAACCCGATGAAATTGCATGGGCCTTTAAAGTGGGCTTCAGTACTTATCCGCGTGCTTTTGGGTTCAACGCCAATACCATAACCTATTCAGAAGGTCTTATTGCACTTATTGCCTGGATTTTTGCTTATATCACTTTTAATGAAAACAAACAGAAAAAACGCTTCCTTCTGCTCGTTGTATTATCTGCACTGTTGATTATCACCTTTTCAAGAGTGCGTTCCGGCTGGCTCGCCTTTCTGATTATAAGCTTTGTGCATGGAGTAACTTATGCTCCCCATCGAAAGGTCGTTCTCGGTTTCTTCTGCCTTCTGATTGGTGGTTTTTTCATCGCATTGATGATTTTTGGTTTTAATTTTGAGTCCATATTGGAGAGGCAGGAACTGTTACTCAGGGGAATCAATCTGTTCCTCGAGCATCCCATTTTGGGGATTGGGCCTGACCGTTTTGATTTTTATCCTCCCATATCCAGTGGTCTCACTTCACATCCGCATAATACCATAGTCGGTATCGCCTCCGAGACCGGGGTCATAGGGTTGGCCTTCTTTTTACTTTTCACTTTATCGCTCATGAGAAGGTCCTATCAATTATTCAGAGCCTATCGTGGAAGAAAAACACCACTGGCCTGGGTAACTCGAGCCCTGTTTTATGTCAATATCTCTTTTTGGGTCTTTGGGTTGAGTGACTATAACTTCGGCTCGACAGAGGTCCTTTTACTGCATATCCTGCACTGGGCTGTGATTGTAAGAATACCCATGCCGGATGAAGAGGCAGCAAAGAAAGGTGACAGCCGCTTACTTAAAACAAAAAGTGTCCTCAGTCAAAGCAATACCGATAGCAGCGGGATGTTGGGTATTTAGGGGCAACGCAATACGGATTCAGCCAGACTGCTCTGGTGCAAGTGTTCCAATGCGGGTTTGGTTCTAGGAGATCACACCTGCCGGTTGTGCTGTTCGTCGTTTTTTCGCGATTGCGCGACTTTTTTCAATGGCAGGAACAAACGCCTTTATTTCTTTTATGTTAGAACCAAAACGAACTCAAGAGGTGTAACTCTTTGGTTACATTTTACCATGCGTCTTTTCGGCCGAGCGATTAACTTCAGCAATATCAGTAATTGTAAATTTGAAGATGGTGACTCTGTGGTACAGCCTTTGCCCATAAGGGGGTAGTGGTTGTTAACCACACTAAGAAATAAGGAGTCATATTATGAAACAAAGTATCATTACATCACTAAAGGTTGTGCTGTTTCTGTTTCCTTTTGCTTTTGCCATGGCAGGCGAAGCACCTCAAGTTAAACAGAAAGCAAAAGCTGAAGTTGTCAACATCAATACCGCCACTGTTGAGGAACTAACCTCTCTACCTCGGATTGGACCTGAAATTGCCAAACGCATACTTGAATTCCGACAAGAGCACAAGGGCTTTAAAAAGGTTGAGGAAATTATGAATATCAAGGGTATTGGAACCAAGACGTTTAATAAATTGAAGCCTTTTATCAAAGTTTAGCGCGTTGTAACCGACAGGCTGGATAAATAAATCCCAATCGCATTTTATTATCGCAAGGGTCATGCACTCTATTGGAAAGCTGTTGCAGCCCTGGTATCTACCTATGGGTCACCAGCATGAAAAAAGGTTCTTAGAGTGAAATATGTGTGAAAACCAAAGCGACTGGCTGTCAGCTTTTGAACCTGACAGCCAATTGCGGTCGGCACGGAATACGATGTTGGATATCAACACCATGGAGGAAACAATGCAAAAGGCTTATTCACTGATGGAATTGGCCATGGTTATGGCGATCAATGTCCTTATCGCTACTTTTTCAATTCCGATACTAATTCATCCGGTTCGAGATTCCCATTTCGATAACTTTGCTTGCGAGTTAACCAGTCATTTGGTTTCGGCGAGACGCCTTGCGCAAATTACGGGTCGATCGGTCTGGTTTTCTGTTAAACGGGCACCAGAGGAACGCTATCGAATCAGTATGGACTCAAGAGATGGTGTTATCGAAGCCAAGTCTGTGTTTGGTTCGGGATATTCAAGCGACATTGTCAATGAGCTTCCTGGCTTCGACCTGCCGCATCCCACATCGGGTCAACCCATTGTCCAGGCGTTCAGTTCGACTCATTCCAATGGAATTGTCTTTAAAGACAGAGGCTCGAGCACTGGAACGGTGGTGTTTTACGATAGGGGTTCACGGGTGTTGAGCGTTGTCTTCTCGGGTCAAACGGGCAGGTTTAGAGTCTTTTTATGGAATGAGTCAACGGCGTCCTGGAGCGTCTTTTTTTAAGCGGTGTTTATATGAAACGTCGCAAGAGAAATGCGGGCCGGATATCGCGTTTAGCTTCAGTATGAAACCAGTGTGTTTTTAACGAATACAATACAAGGAGATTGGGAAGATGAGTGAGCTGGAAATAGCAGATCAGATCGTGAAAGCAGCCATAAGGATTCACCGTAAATTTGGACCGGGATTGCTCGCGGAAGTCTATAAAAGCCTGCTTGTGCTTGAGTTGGTCAAGCTCGGTTATTGGGTTGAACAGGAAGTGCCCTATTCAATTGTTCACGAAGGAGTGACTTTGGATGTGGGCTTTAAAGCCGATCTGGTCGTTCAGGATCGGGTTATTGTTGGCTTTGCTTCGGATGACGCCCCCATGAAAGTTGAAAAACAGAAAATGACGACATGCCTCAGATTGACTGGATACAAGCTTGGGTACTTGCTCAACTTTGGAGAAGAGTGGATGAAAGATGGTATTTCCAGGTTCTTTAATTCGGGTAAACCGCAAATGAACCTGAGTGGTGTTGGTTAAGCAGCCCGAAAATAGCCAAAAAACAGCATACCCAATGAGATGAATGCGCTTTATGTTGAATGATGACGGCAACAAGTAAAGCAGAACCACTCTTGACGAACAAAGATCGATGTCCTCATAATAGAGGCGGTCAGAGCAATGAGATGATTCTTTTTCAAGGAGTTGCGTATGTGTTTTCTTTTGTTGGTTGTGCTTGGTTCTCTGCCTTCACAGCGGGTTATGGAGGAGTTTAAAGACATGACTTTTACCGTCTCCAGTAAGGCATTGCTGCCCTATCGTCTTCTTGAACCTTTAGAGATTGGAGAAAATGAAACCTATCCCCTTATCTTGTTTCTCCATGGAGCGGGGGAACGAGGGCAAGACAATCAGAAGCAGCTTATTCACTGTTCAGAAGAAATTCTGGCTTTTTCGAAGAAGCAGGGCCGGAAGTTTTACTTTCTTGCTCCTCAGTGCCCTTTAAATCAGAGATGGGTCGATGTGGATTGGAGCAGGACTTCCATGACCATGCCGAAAGACCCGACCGATCCCATGCTTTGGGTTATGGAGCTGTTGGGACACATCCTGGAAAACAAACCCATTGACCGCGATCGCATCTATGTTTGCGGCCTCTCCATGGGAGGCTTCGGCACCTGGGATCTTTTAATGCGGAAACCCGATCTCTTTGCGGCTGCCATTCCTATCTGCGGAGGCGGAGACCCGAATGCCGTGGATCAAATAAAGCACATTCCTATCTGGACGTTTCACGGAGCCAAGGATCAAACCGTCTCACCTTTTCTGACGCGAAAGGTTGTTCAAGCCTTAAAGAAAGTTGACGGTCGAGTTCTTTATACGGAGTACCCGGACGCTGCCCACAACTGCTGGACACGAACTTTTAAAAACGACAAGGTGTGGAAATGGCTTTTGGACAAGAGAAAAGGTTAGCATTGGACTATGCGGGCTTGAAATTTAATCTAAATCTTCCACATAAATAACTTGTTCGGTGTTAATGATGGCTTTGGCGTCTTGGAGGTATAAAGGTAAAAAGCGGATCTTTTGATTGAAGAAATCAAGAGGCCGACGTTTTTCAACGGGAAGGACGGGATAAATATCTCCCTCGAGTGAGTGGTGTTCTTTGAAAAAGACCCTTATCCGTCGAGGCTCGATGCCGTATTCTTTCAGTTTTGAAAGATCCTTGTTTTCCATGGTCAAATAGATAACACTGCTTTTGTTGACAAGAGAAAATTGACCTTTTTTAAACTCCAGCGGGAAAAAATCGTGGTCTGAGTTGAGAAAATCCTCCAAGTCCGGATCTCCTGTCTGAAAGGGGGTGTGAGCTAAAAGGAATACTTCACCTTCCCAGAGCTCCTCTGTATTCATTTCTCTCATAAGAATGGAAATATGGATGCTTTGCTTTTGGACGCGGTATTCTTCGGACATGGGTTACCTCACTCATTTAGTTTTAACTCTGAAAGTGTCGTTCATGAACTAGTGTGGATTGCCATAAGGGCAACGGCTTTTTATCGAGTTTTCCAAGTGGTTTTGCCTGAGGATCAAGGGGAATGGAGCCAACTGACTTGAAAACAGGTTTGCACTGCCTTACAGAGTGTCGACTCTATTTTATCTTTAATTATGTCAAGGTCAAACCTGAATCATCCTGAAGCGCTGTGTCAAAGCCTGTGCTCCAGGAGAATTTGGAGTGCATCGGTACGTTGACAACCCGATGAAACAGCGGTGTTTTTCGGATGGGACCGCATGACAGCAGGTCCCTGTTCAAGGGAATACTTCACCCGCCAGACTCATGGTGAATCGCAATTGACCGATGAACTAATAGAGTGTGTTGAATCCACGGAAAGCTTGTCTCTTTACAGACTCAACGGGATGCAGTGGCCTCATAACACAAGCATTGAAAGTAACACGCCTTTTGAGGCAGTTAGCTGTGAGGTAAATGTGTTACTACAAAAGGTTTCCAATTTTGACAAACCCTATGGATTATGTTATCACTTAGTTGATTCTGGGGAATTCTATGAGCATACAAAAAATAATAACCCTTGTGTTTTTGCTTTTGCTTGTTGAATTGGCTCTGTGTGTGCCTGTTTTTCAAGATAACTCAGAGTCTGCCACGAAGTCGATGGCGCAAGGAACAGCAACTCAGCCTGTCACTGTTGAACATCCAGCCAAATCTCCTGAAGAGATGATGGACTTAGCGAAGAAGGCTTATCTTGACAGGCGTTTTGAGGATTGCATTGCCGAACTTCAGCCCTTGTTTCTACAAAAGATTCCCGAAGCCATGATGTTAACCGCAGATGCATGGTATGCCAAAGGCGGACCCGAGGGGCTCAGTACGGCTCAAGGTATTTATTTCCGATTAATTTACGAGATTCCCGATGTCCCTTTCAAAGATCACGCTTATTTCAGAATTGCGGAGATCTACAAGGAGCAGGGTAATCCATTTGAAGCCAAACTCTACTACAGACAAGCAGTCAAAAAATTTCCACAATCTCTGTACGTCGATGAAATGCTGCTTAATCTCTTTAAAATTGCAGAAAATACACGCAACTTATCCGACCTCAAAAAATGGGGTGAAACCCTTGCAAACAATGACAGGAACCCCCGGAACAGGATCTATGCGGAGTATATCAGCTACATCTTCCAAAACACCCGAAAATGGGAACCTGGAAAATTAAGAGAAACATTCGATAACAATAAAGACCGCATTGTTCGCATTCCGGCTGTTCTACAAGAATATGCCGCACGATTCAAGGAACTCGGTCTGATTGAAGAGGCGAAAGAAGCCAATCTCAGCATCGTCAACAATCACTCCGGTGTGAAGGAAGAAGCTGAAGCGCTTCTTGAAGTGGCTTATTTTGAGAAGTTGAAGGGGAATTTCAAGGCGGCTGTTTTTTTATACAGGCTGATTATTGAACAGGGTAAGGATAAAATGGCCGAAGCAAAGGCCATGATCCAACTGGCTGACTTAATGGCGGAAGGTCATTTGGAATTTTTTGACTCCATGGGCAAAAAATGGAGTTACAGCGATTTACTCACTGCCATTCGATTTAGCTCTCTGAAGGCAAAAGAAAGAGCTCCATTTATCTATCGCCAAGCTCTTTTGCAGGCTTCTTCCTATTCTCCTGCAAGGGCTCTTCTCACGCTGAGGCAGTTGATTAGTGAATACAAGGAAGGTCCGTATTCGGCACTTTATCGCGATTCATACAAAGAGTTGCTTCATCACACGATTTTGAATTTCTATCGGTCTGAGCGGTACTGGGAACTGGACGCGATATATCAAATACACAAGAACTTCCTGGAGCACTCAACAGAGACACAATATCCACACATGGTCGCTAAAGCACTCGTTGAGATGGGGTTGACAGCTCCGGCCAGAAAGGTTTACGACGCGATGTGGAGGGAAAAAGAGCGGGTGGAGGGCTTTGAGTTGGCATTTGAAGAACCCTTTATGGATTACTTCATGCTCTTAAACGATCTTCGTCTGGATGACTATCTCAAACCGCGTTTAAAGAAATATGAGGAAACCTCCCGGAACGAGGGCCGGTATTACAATCGCTTTCTACTGGTTCAAACGGCCTATGAATCGCGTACAGAAGAGCCGCTGGAGGTCGTTAAAAAGGCTAAAGGGAGAAAGCTGTTTACAGAGGACAGATACGATGCCCGCAGGTTGCAGCTATTGACTTTAGCAGCTCAAGAGGCCCAAGACTGGCAATATGCTGAAGAGCTCTTTCAGGCAGCACTAAAGTGGACTGAATTGAATGAACTCAATCCCGTATTCGCGCGTTCAGCCCGCATATACGATGCCGATTACGAATTCAGAACAGGTAATTACTACAGTGCCCGGAAAAAATACCTCAAACTGAGAGTGGATCCTGATTTGGATGACGAAGAGCGAATTTGGGCCGATTTACAGCTTGCGCGACTTTATGAAATGCAGGGAGAACTTAAAAAGAGCCTGGAGCTTTATGGGCAGGTGGCGCTCAACTCCATTCCAGAAACTGAAGGCTATGCCAGTTTTGCTCGACGTCGTCTGAGTGCCCTGGCCTTTAGAGTGGAAATCCCGGAAGAGGTGATGCTTGGACAAAACTAAGCAAGATTTATTACTGGAAGCATTCGAGTCATTCAGCAGTGCGTCTCGTCAGCTGGAACAGGCATATGCTGAGCTGAAGGAACAGGCAAACCAGCTTGACCTTGAACTCAAGGAAACAAATTTGCAGCTTGAAACCGCTTTAGATGAGCAGAGACGAACCAGTCTTCATTTGAAAAGCATTCTAAATACCCTGAAGACCGGCATCATGGTGGTGGACCTGGAAGGTCGGATTATTGAAATTAACCCGGCTTTTTGCAAAATTCTGGGCGTTGAGGTGGGTGCAGAGACTTTTCGCGAGCTGGATATGGATCAACAGGTGCACACTTTTATCGAACGCTGTTTGGTCCACACACATACTCGGCTGCCAAGGGAAGAGGTTGTCATTGAGCGCAATGGCAAGGAGTTTACCCTTGAGCTTTCTTTTTCGCTGGTGCGTGAGGATAAGGGAAAGACCCAATCGGTACTTGTTCTCATTTCCGACAGTACGGTTCTAAAACGCCTCAAGAACCAGTCCAACCGAACGGCCAGGCTTGCCGCCATGGGAGAAGTGGCGGCGGAGTTGGCTCATGAAATAAGGAATCCCTTGGGCAGCATCAAGCTCTTTGCCTCGCTCTTGAGTCAGGACCTCGAGGAGGCGGGCGCCTCCACAGAGTTGACTGAGCAGATTACCAAAGCCGTTCAGACAATCGACACAACCGTTTCCAATATGTTGACGTACTCGGCCGATGTTGAAACAGCGGGTCAACCTGTCTGCATGGGCGACTTAATTGAGGAATGCTTACCCCTTTTTGCCATGGAGCGTCTACAAAAAGAAATCCAGCTCCAACTCGATCTTCCTGGCCAGGCGCTTTGGGTTAAAGGCGATTCACACCTGTTGAAGCAGATGATTTTAAACCTCTGCCTGAACGCGGTCAAAGCAATGGAGAAGCGGGGTAAGTTCAGCCTTTCACTTTCAAGCAGGGAAGATTATGTGGATTTGGTTATTCGAGATGACGGCTGCGGTATTCCCGCAACGTCCCTGCACAAAATATTTGACCCCTTTTATTCAACCTTTCCTGGTGGAACGGGACTGGGGCTTTCTGTCGTGAATCAAATTGTAGAGAAACATCACGGCGCTATTGATATCCAGTCGGAGAAGGGCAAGGGTACGGCGGTTTTTGTTTCCCTGCCCGTTATTCTGGATTGAGGAGGAAGGAGTAGGATGAATCAGACAAAATACGAAGTGCTGGTGGTGGATGACGATCCGGGAATGCGACTGGGAATGGCTGAAACCCTGAAACGATCGCGTCGATGCGTTGTCGAACAAGCTGAAAATGCCGAAAAAGCTCTTCAAATACTAAAAACCAAGTCCTTTCACATGATGATCACCGATATGCGGATGCCCGGTTTAAGTGGGTTGGAGCTTTTAAAAAAGGTGAAAACACTGCAACCTGCTATTGAAGTCATCGTGGTAACCGCTTATGGAACCATCGAAACAGCTGTGGAAGCCATTAAATGCGGCGCATACGATTACATTTTGAAGCCCTTCAGTGCCAAGGATTTGATGAAAATGGTCGATGCGGCTATGGCCAACGAAGCGCCCATCAATGCTTTCAGGCCTGGTAAAACAAAAAGCCGACTGGTGACCAATTCACCTAAGTTACTGAACATCCTGGAGGTTGCCAAACGCGCAGCTAACAGCACTGCCAGTGTGCTTATTCAGGCGGAAAGCGGTACCGGGAAAGAACTGCTGGCGAAATTTATTTTTGAACACTCTCCGCGAGCCAATCAACCTCTTGTGGCCGTCAATTGTGCCGCTCTTCCCGATAACTTACTTGAAAGTGAATTATTTGGTTTTGAGAAAGGCAGTTTTACCGGGGCCACCAATTCCAAACCCGGAAAGTTTGAATTGGCGAATGGCGGCACGCTTCTCCTCGATGAAATAGGCGAGATGCCTCCAGCCCTTCAGTCCAAACTGTTGCGTGTCCTTCAGGAAAGAGAAGTCGATCGGATCGGTGGTAAGTCGCCCATTTCAGTCGATGTCAGGGTGATTGCCATGACGAATCAGAAATTGAAGGAAAAAATCGAGCAGGGTGAGTTCAGAGAGGATTTGTACTATCGTCTCAATGTGATTCCCCTGCATATTCCACCCTTGAGAGATCGGGTATCCGATGTTGATGTCCTCTGTCAACACTTCATAAAGAAATACAATACGTCAACACAAACCAAAAAAGTTTCAACCCAGGCCCTGCAAATTCTAAAGAAATACGATTGGCCCGGAAATGTCAGGGAACTGGAGAACATGGTTCAAAGAGCACTCATTCTGAGTTCAGAACCCGTTTTGGAAGCAAATGATCTCTTTATCCAGGATGAGACTCCCAGGGTCCGCACGACTGGTGCAACCGATCCAATAGCCTTGAAAGCTGGAACGTCCGTTCACGAGATGGAGCGTAAGCTGATAGAAATTACACTGGAAGAAACAGGTGGCAATAAAACCCAGGCCGCACAACTTCTAGGTATTTCTCTGCGAACTTTGCGAAACAAACTCAATCAGTACGATGCGTCAAATAATTGACAATGTGGAGTTGTTTTTTCCGAAGCGGAAGTTTTTACCCCATCGAAGAGACCTCATTACTTTAGAAAGCAGCCCCGTTTTATTGTTTTTTTACAATGCAATTTATTTCAATTAAAAGATATTAAAAGTCTTGTATTGCTATTTCCTTTTTAGGCCGTGTTTTGGACCGTTGTCGACAAAGAATGGCTTGTTCTTTGCATATAAAAAGGGCAGGAGGCATTATGGATCCCGTTGGACGCGATAAAGTACTGCATTTTTTGAGTTCAGCCATGTCGGTGGCAGGCGCAAAGCACAAAGTGGTTGCCTCGAATATTGCAAATGTCGATACACCCGGTTACCGAGCAAAAAAACTCAATTTTGAGAGCGTGATGCGAGATGTACTGGATGATCTTGAAGGGACGAAAATGAATGCCCTGGGGCGCTTGGGTGATGAGTTGAGCGAAGCTGGGTTGCCCGTCTATCTCAGCCAGGAAACACTTTGGCAGAGGCTTGACGGGAACAATGTCGATCTGGAAAAAGAGATGATAGCTCTCAATGAGGCCAACACCCGTTTCAACACTGCCGCACGCCTGTTCAACATCAAGTTCAAACAGCTTAAAGATCAGGTACAGGCCAGATAAGGAGAAACCCATGTCATTATTTGACTCCATGAAAATAGCACAAATGGGACTGAGCACACAGCGTATTCGAATGCAGGCAGTTTCCAGTAATTTGGCCAATAT
Source organism: Acidobacteriota bacterium (assembly GCA_002747255.1). GTDB lineage: Bacteria > Acidobacteriota > Holophagae > Acanthopleuribacterales > Acanthopleuribacteraceae. The sequence continues at coordinate 66,945 of PDUC01000025.1, forward strand.
CTCTTCAACTGAAACGCCTGAAGGCGGGCCCTATCGCAGGCGTCAAGTCGTCGTCTCGGAAGTGCCTCTCAGTCGTTTTTCGGATTACATTGCGGAAATCACTTCACCCGGTATTGATGCTGATGCATCCGGAGTCAGGGCGACGGAAATCACCTTGGATCCGAGTCCTTTTATCAGCAAATACGAACCCGATCATCCACATGCAAACGCACAGGGCTATGTGGAATACCCCAACGTCAATCCCGCCATTGAAATGGTCGATATGGTTAATATCAGCCGCTCCTATGAAGCCAATTTAGCTGTTATTCGATCGGTAAAACAGATGATCAGTGGTTCACTCGATATGTTAAGAGTTTAAAGATTGGGAGGTAGGCCATGAAATTAGAAGGAATTAAAATTAATGAAGAGATTCTCAATCACAATAAGAGTCTCAAGGAGAAAGTGGCGCCTTCTAAAACGAGCTTTAAAGATTTGTTGACCGACGCCATTGAAGATGTCAATAAAATTCAAAATGAATCGGACGGCAAGATTAAGGATTTGGTTACCGGTAAAAGTCAGGACATCAACGCAACCGTTATGGCGGTTCAACAGGCTGACATGAGCTTTCGCATGATGATGAATGTTCGAAACAAAATAATCGACGCGTACAAGGAAATTCAAAGAGGTGGCGTGTAAAGAGTTTGGCATTTGGAAATGTGTCTAAATAGGTCGTTGTCAGGAAACTCAGATTTCGCGAATCCTGTTATTCTTGAACAGCTTCCTGGTTTCCACGAAAGGAGGGGAGAATGGCCGAAGAAAAGGGAACAGGCGGCCAGGAAACATCTGAAAAAATGATAAAGGTCGATGTTGTCAAGTTCATTCAGGGACTCAACAAAGGCCAGTTGATCAGTTTGGGGATTATGCTCGCTACAGCTATTTTTTTGCTCGGTAGCGTCGTTTTGTATTTATCCCAGGAAAAAATGGTTCCACTTTTCCGCGAACCACTGGATGCAAAAACATTTATAGAGATCAAGGATATACTCCAGAACCGCAAAGTCCCATTTGAAACAGAGAGGAACAACAAAATCCTGGTTCCAGAAACCCAGGCGGATGATTTACGCGTTGAATTTGAAGCATTGGACATGACCAGTAAAGGCAAAGACGGTTACACTTATCTCGACCAGACGAATCCCCTTCAGGCTGGTGAGACCATGATGGTCATTCAGCGACTTAGAGCCAAAGAGGCCAACCTCGCCAGATACCTCCAGCAGAACCCCGGTATTAAAAATGCCTACGTTTCCATAACACCTGCAAAAGATTCACCTTTTGCCGATGAACAGCAGCCTGCTAAAGCTTCCGTCATGCTGGAGTTGAACAAGGCAAACCGCATGTCAAAGAGTTCCGTTGAAGGCATCCAGCAGTACATTGCCAATGCCATTGAAGGGGCCAAGGCTGAGCATGTTGTTATTACGGATCAGTATCACAATTTGTTGAGCAGCTCCACTCCGGAAGACGAAGATGCGGCTCTTTCCCAGATGAATTTGCAGATAAAAAATGAGATGGAGCGCAAATTCATTAGAAAGATTCTCAACGTGGTGGAGCCTATTCTAGGTCCGGGTAAGGCCGTTGCACAAGTTTCACTGGATGTCAACTTTAACAAGAGAAAAACCGTTCAGAAAGTATACGGAGGTCCGGATAATGAAGGTGAGCCACTGGCCCAGTCCACAGAAACAAAAGAGGAGCTGACCAATCAGAGTGCCACAGGTAATCCAGCCGGTGCAGGCGCCAATGTAGCCCAAGGCAACATCCCAAACAACGCAAACGGTTCTTCCACGACCAAACGCACGGCAACCACAAATTACCTCATTGATGAAAAGCAGACAACAGTGGTAGAGGCACCTTTCGAAATCACTCGTATATCCGTAGCCCTCAACCTGGATTACAGGGAAGTGGAGAATGGGGAAATCGCGTCAGGCTTTTTCTCACAATTGATGGGCAGCAGTGATGCCTATGAAATTCAGACAGAAGCTTTAAGCGAGGAAGAGCTGACGCGTATTGAAAGCCTTGTGAAGGCTGCTGTGGGCTTCGTGCCGAAGCGTGACTATTTCAGCATCAATAATTTTGAATTCAAACCGATTATCAGCAAGAGAGCTGCGGCTCAACTCAGAAGTGGTCAGCTGATTGAGAGGTTGAAACAGTGGACACCCTGGATCATGCAGGTTGTCGTCTTTTTCGCTTTTATTTTAATTGCGACAAGAATGTTTAAGCGTTTTGTGGTGCCTATTTTAGAACAAGCACAGCTGGAAGAGCCCGTTACCGCTCCGGCCCTGCCTTCCGGAACACCAAAGACAGTAGCCGAGTTAGAATCCGAACTGGACAGTGAATTGAACGATATGGTTTCACCGGTTGAAGTGACGAAAGCTGAGATTGTGCGCAAGAGAGTGCTGGAGTTTATCAAGGAAGAACCCGATACCGCATGCAGTCTGGTGAGGACTTGGATTATGGAGGAAGAATAGGATGGCACTGCCCAGTACCAGTATCAAAGATCTGAGGGGTGTTCAAAAAGTGGCTGTCTTGATGATAGCCCTCGGAGACGAAGCCTCTTCTGAAATATTTAAAAGTCTCGATGAAGATGAAATCCAATCTGTATCGCGTGAAATTGCGATGATGAAACACATTCAACCTGAACTCGGTGAAAAGGTAATTGAAGAGTTTCACTTTATGGCCATGGCCAAGAAGTACATCTCACAGGGCGGCATCGAGTACGCTAAAAAGCTTCTCATTAAGTCCGTGGGTCCAGACATGGCTCGAAAGATTGTCGATCGGCTGACCCGGGCTCTTGAAGCCTCAGCGGGTTTTACCTCCCTGGAAAGAGCCAACCCTCAACAGCTTGCCAAGTTCATTCAAAACGAGCATCCTCAGACGGTTTCCCTTATTATGGCCCACCTCGATGCCACTCACGGTGCTGAAGTCCTGGCCGCCATGCCTGAATCGCAGAGAGCCGATATTGCCATGAGAATGGCCTGCCTGGAAGAAATTTCACCACAGGTCATTAGACGTATTTCTATGATTCTGGAACAAAAACTGGAGGCAATTGGCGGGTTCAATGTGGAAGAGTACGGCGGTGTCCGCGCTGTTGCGGAACTTTTCAACCGCATGGAACGCAACATTGGACGTCAGGTACTCGAGAAAATCGAGAGTTTGAATCCCGAACTGGCAACCCAGATTCGCGATTTAATGTTTGTTTTTGAGGATATTCTGTTAATTGACGATACGGGTATCTCGGAAATACTCAAACGCGTGGACAGAAAAGTTCTCTCATTTGCGCTTAAAGGAACCTCTGAAGAGTTACAAGCCGTTATTTTCCGCAACATGTCTTCTCGAGCTTCTGAAATGTTGAAGGAAGAAATAGAGTACTTGGGTGCTGTTAAAATAAAGGACGTAGAAAAATCACAGCATCAAATTGTCGAGATCGTTCGTCAACTGGAAGAAGAGGGTATTATCAGCATAGGCGGTTCCGGAGGCGATGAATATGTCTCTTAAAATAATGAAATCGCTGCCGGCGGGTACCGGTCAGAAATTTCAGTTTACTGAATTTGAGATGAACGAACATGTTGATGTCTTTGAGGGCAATACCGTTCATATGGTGGAAGATGAACCCATCATGGAAACAGAGCCTGTTTTGCAGGAGCCGTCTTCTTCCGTTTCATTTGAAGATATGATCTATAAAGCTGAGCAGGATGCGGAGCGCATACGCAAAGTGGCCCGCGATGAAGCCATGAGAATAGAAAAAGAAGCTTATGGCAAAGGGTTGGCGGAAGGTCAGAAAACAGGGGAACTGTTGGCACAGCAGAAACTGGAGCCTGTCATGAAGAGACTTGAAGCCAGTTTGAATCAATTAAACCAGATACGCGCGTTGTCGGTGCAGGAACTTACACTCGACCTGATTGATCTGGTGATTCACGTTTCTGAAAAAGTGATAAAAGAAGAGATCGAGTCGCACCCCAAGCTGCTCGTCAAAATGATTCGGGATGCCGTGCATAAAGTAAAGGAAAAAGATCAGATGATCATTTACCTCAATCCATCCGATTACGCTTTTCTTCAAGAGAATCCGGGCAATCAGGCAATGATGGGAATTAGCGGGAATATTAAAACGGAACAGGATGGTTCCCTTTCCAGAGGCGGCCTCAAAATTAAAACCAGTTATGGTGATGTGGATGCGACACTTGAAACTCAGATGGGCTTAATAAAAAAACACGTACAGGAAAGACTAATGGAGCTCCAATGATTGATGTTGAAGCTTTCAAAGATGCGGTTACACATGCTCCAGCTCAGAAACTCTACGGCAGAGTGACCAAGGTGACCGGAATGGTGCTGGAATCAATAGGTCCGGTAACCAGGGTGGGCGAGCTATGTCAAGTCATTGACCCGATAACAAGAGAGTCTCACATGGCTGAAGTCATTGGTTTTAGCGATAATCGGGTTTTACTGATGCCTCTTTCCAGCCCGGTGGGCATCAAGTTAGGTGACTTAATTGAAGCTTCAGGTAAAATGCCTGAGGTTCGCGTCGGACCGGGACTTTTGGGGCGCATACTCAACGGTTTAGGACAGCCCATCGATGATAAGGGCCCCATTGGCAGTTGTGTTCAGCGGGGCATCAATGCCAAACCCATCAATCCTATGGATAGAAAACCCATCGATGAACCGCTGTGTACCGGTGTTCGCTCCATTGACGGGCTGTTGACCTGCGGTCGCGGTCAGAGAATGGGCATCTTTGCTGGTTCGGGTGTGGGTAAATCGACTTTGCTCGGCATGATCGCACGCAATTCAAAAGCGGATGTCAATGTGATTTCACTTGTCGGTGAGAGAGGGCGTGAAGTAAGTGCCTTCATTGAGCATGATCTTGGTGAAGAGGGCGTCAAGCGATCTGTTATCGTGGTTTCGACCTCGGATAACCCGCCCCTCATCAGAATGAGGGCTGCCCTGACTGCTACGGCTATTGCAGAATACTTCTGTGAGCAGGGGAAGCACGTTCTTCTGATGATGGATTCCGTAACGCGTTTTGCCATGGCACAAAGAGAAGTGGGCTTGAGTGCCGGTGAACCGCCCTCTGCCAAGGGATACACGCCTTCCGTCTTTGCCCTGCTCCCGCAGCTACTGGAAAGAGCCGGTAACTTTCACCAGGGATCCATAACAGGTATCTACACAGTGCTGGTAGAGGGTGATGACATGAACGAGCCTGTTTCAGATGCTGTTCGCTCCATCCTGGATGGACACATCGTACTGACACGCAGGTTGGCTTCCAGGAATCACTACCCGGCCATCGATGTACTGGATTCCATTTCCCGGCTCATGAACAGCCTCGTTTCGGTTGAACAGAGTCACCTTGCCGGCAAGATCAGGGACCTCATGGCTACTTACAAAGATGCCGAAGATCTCATCAACATCGGAGCCTACGCCAAAGGATCGAATCCAGCCATCGATCAGGCTGTCGCTTTCCACGAGGCCATTGAGAGTTTTCTCAAACAGGCGGTTAAAGAAGGCTCCACAATGGATGAAGCACTGTCTGGAATGGCTGGAATCTTTGGAATTGATATTAAACAGTTTGTTGAAGGAGAGTAAGGTGATCCTTGTCAATGGAACAGGAGCAGCTTATTCAACTGAGACCTGTTTCATGCTAGCCCCCGAGTTGAAGGGTCGGTACCCTGCAGGACGGACTGTGTGAAGAAATTTAAGTTCAAACTCCAGCCTGTCCTCAACGTTCGGGAAACCAGAAAGAAAATAGCTGAAAAAGCGGTTTCAGTGACCCAGGCGCGACTTAATAAAGTCGATGAGGAAGTAAAGCATATTCAATCTTTGAAAGAACAGAGTTTTTTCTTTCAAAAGAAAGGCACCCAGCTGGGCTTTTGGATGGAGCTATGTGAAAACTACCGTACGGGATTGAAGCATCAGGAATCAAAACTCCTGGAACAGAAAAACAAGCTTCAAAATCGTTTAAAAGTTGAAAAAAAGGAATTAATCAGTAAACTGACAGATGAGAAAGTACTGAACACACTTCGAGAAGCCAAGCTGAATGAGTATCTGGTCGAAGCTGAAAAAGAGGAACAAAAAGAAATTGAGGAGCTTGATATCCTAAAACGGGGGAAGAAGTGAGAATTACAATTCTGTTAATCGGTTGCCTTTCCGTATTAGGTCAAAACAATACCGAGAGGAAAGAAGAAGTGAGGCAGAACACACTTGTCGATATTCAGGCTGCCAATTCAAAACTACTTGAAGAAAAACAGAAGCTGCTGACCAAGGAACAACATCTTCTCCTGCTTATCCAGGAAATGGAAACCAACAAGAAGATGATTGAAGAAAAAGAAAAAATTATTCTGGAAAAACTCAACAAATCGACTGAGGCTGAAGCCCAGGAGCCGCAAGAAGAACAAGTCACACTTCCGCAAGAGTTGATCGACCACTATCAATCCAGAGATCCCAGCGTCGCAGCCAGGGATTTCGTGCAGTTGTACTCCAAGTCACCCAAAGTGGCCATTGAACTCATTCGCAACATGAAGAAAAAGAAATCCGCCAAATTGATCGATACGGTGGTTCAACTTGATCCAAAAAACGGAACAAGAATTGCTTCTGAGATAACAGCAGCCATTGGAGAGGGCAATTGAATCGGTAAAGCCCTCTTGGAAACGGAGGGCTTTATGTTGGTTTCCCTTGGTAACTTGTTAAAAGTAAATGAAATAGAAAGTGGTTCAGAAGCGGTTTCCTCTGGGTCGGGTTTTTCAAAATTGTTTAGTAAAATAGACAACAGGGAACATTTTTCAGTTGAAGGGGAAGATAATTCCCGTTTTTCAAAAGAAGAATCCAGCCGTGCCTTCAGTACAAACACAGGTATGATCCTTTCTCAGGCTGTTGCGGACATACAAGCTAAGTTGAATGCACTGGGCATAGCAAAGACGTTTGGCAAAGAAACGGCTTTAATCGGCAATTCAAAGTCGGCAAATAATGCTCTCAAAGGGAAAACGGAAGTTCAATTAAGCAATTTCAACAAACCTGGAGACGATCAATCTGGAAGTCTTTTAAAGCACTTGTTCGGGGAAACGGAACGCTCGACACAGCAAGTGAAATCGCTGAAAAGCGCAAAACACAACCGTTCTTTTTTATTCAGGAAAAAAAGGATGAACGGTTCAATTGGCCAACTTCAGCATCGGGTTAAACATAAAAGGGAGTACGGGGTTCTTCAAATTCAGGACGGAGAAACGGTTTTTTTGAAATCAGGGCGTGTTGCCGGCAATAAACATGCCGCGGATGCTGTTGAGACATTAAAAGGAGAATCTATAGCGGCAGATATTAAGGAACTGTTAAAGGCAAAAGCAATCAATAAAGCGGTTGAGTGGTTTAAAAAGACAAGTCAGACGGCTGCCAAACTCTCTAAAGAAAGGCAAACAAACAGTTTCAAACATCTCAATTTAGGTACAAGTCAAACGCGCAGACTAACTGATGCTCATCATGTGGCCAAGCATGCTCTGGATAGAGATGGAGCCATTGAAAATGGTTCAAACAGCCAGCGCTTAACGCCATCGCGGTGGACGGAAAAGGGGGCTCATTCCAATGGATTGACTCCCCCAAAACCTGGAGCGGAAGGACACATGGAAAGAACAGGTGCCAATCACAGCTCGAGTCAAACGCGGTTATCTGGCGTCAACAGTATTGAAGTCATACCGAATCAGGGAAAGCAAGTTCCCTTAAAGAGGAATTTTTCTGATCACACGAAATCTGCCGGTAAGTTCGTGGAAGCGATTCAAGTTGCAGATTCTGAACAAATGGGTCCTGAGGCTGAGCCAGCAAAGAGGGTGCATCGTAAGGGCAAAGAAAAAGCGGAAGCAGCTGAAAAGCGAACAAGCAGAGTTAAAGCCCCCTTGTCTGAAATTAAAAACGAGGCAAGGCTTGTTGAAAAGACAATTTCAAATCAAAAAGATGCAACAAAGGGGATGCTTGACAGGGCTTTTCAGTCTGTCAGTGTTAAGAAGTCAACGCAAGAGGCTTTATATTTTGATACTTCAGTCCAAAAAACTAAAAAAACTCATAAGCTGAATGTCGAAGGCATGGAAGCACGTCTGGGTAATGCAAAAGAGGTTCAGTTAGAAACAGAACTGACAAAACCTGCAGAAAAGACATTCAAACAAATGATTGTTCGCAAGACTTTTGATGAAATATCATCCAGTGTGCGATTTGCACCTAAAGAGGTTTTGCTCAAGCTTGAACCCGAATTTCTCGGAAAAATGAAAATTCAGGTCAGTGTTGAACAAGATCAGGTAAGTGCTCGTATTTTTGCTGAAAATCAGACTGTTGTCAGTATGCTGAAAGGCAGTCAAGGTGAACTGCAACAACATCTCAAAGATCAGGGCTTGGGTTTAAATTCCTTTGATGTGAATCACGATGGCGGATCGGGGGATGGATCAGCAAGGGAACAAGCTGATCAAGCTTCCGGAAGGATGAAAGGACAACTTGCTTCTGAACAAGAGGTTGCGACTGAGTCGGCTGTTCACCATGCGGAATACAGACATGTTACCGAAAAATCGGTTAACGTCATGGTATGACCTTTTAACCCATAAAAAAGACAGATACCTTAGACGGGTCGGTACACGCCTTGTCACAGCAGAGTCAAGAGAGAGATGGGCACTTTTTTGGACTGGAGGCGGGAATCGTCACCAAAAAATGGATGCTTATAGTATAATGACTTGCTGGGATATGAATACACGAGTTGATTCATTAGGACCAATTTCTGGAACACTTGGCTCAAGTTAAGCGTCTAGTCGGGTGAACCAAGGTATCCGTGTTTTCTCCTGGTGATGTTCAGGATTCTTGTTCCACTGGAATGTGTCTGCTGTTTTTTGTCTAACGCACTGTTTGGAACCGGAGTCATCAATCCAGATTAAAGGGGTCCAATTTGACATCGATAAAGAATCTGAATTTTACACAAAGGTTTTTTCAAAGAGGACTCACTCGAAAGGAGTGTATTGAGAGCTGGCCCAGAAGAAGGGCTTCATTTCTTGCCCAGGTGAATAAAGTCCAGAAACTGGAGCTTCTGTATGACTGTTGTTCATCACTCAATGAAACACATCGCATTGCCATTCTATACAGTACTGTCTCCTTGGATTCATTTTTTGTTTTGCCATATGTACTTGAGACCTTGAAAAATGTACGGAATATTTCGGCCAGGTACTTTGGTTATGAGTACTTTTTTCCGTTCTTCCATGGATACGTTGCTCGTCTGTTTCCGTGTATTCTTATTCTCGATCAACAGGGAAATGTCGTGGGTGACTGGATTCCCAGGGGGCATTGTCTTGGAGAAGAACATGCTGCGGTTTGGGATGATGAACAGTTGTCACAGTATGCCATAAGAAACTATCCAGCCAATCTTGATCTTGAGTTGGTGGCCTTCTTTGGAAAAAAGCTGGTATAAGGACGAGTAAATGCCGTGAAGAAAAAGGTCAGCACAAATTTTGTGCGTGCCTCAGGCTATTCTTGAAGTTAGTTTTCGTTTGTCGGCACTTCAATACTCGAGGAAAGCCAATGGTGAAAGCCCTCTGTCCAGGTGCTTGATTCAATAGCTAGAATTTCAGGGGTTTCATAGGTGTGCAGTCTTTCAATGCTGGCGGATACTTCGTTGAACTTTTCATCCGTGGTTTTGATGATTAACAGTGTTTCATCATCGTCAAAAACTTTACCATTAAAGCGGTAAATAGTTCGCACGCCTGGAACTAGATTGACACTGGCTGTTAAGTGATTCTGAACAAGCTCTTCAGCAATGGATAGGGCTTGTTGTTCGGATCCAGTTGTTGTCACTACAAGTATCGGCTTACTCATATAAATCAGTCCTCCCCCACGCTGAATTATAACACGAAATTAATAAAATCGTGGAGACCAAGAGTGTTTTTATATCGATAGTGTGCTGACTTGTTTTAACCCGAAAAAGAAACTGGCTTTATTGATCATTCTAAATCTTATATTCACTAATGTTTACAAAAAAAGTACCGGTGTATCGATAAAAACCGATTTTTATTTCTGATACCCTGTATCAATAGCGGCATACCCTTGAGTTATCCCGATATCATCGGGATAACTCCTGTTAAGCGACATTTTGCCGCCTTGATCATTGCCTTGACGAGATCGATGGATTTTGATTTCGGGTCAGGCTATATACTTGTGAGTGCGCAGTCAAAACTCACTTCTGAGACTTGAACTTGTTTATTGGATCGGTTCTGATGTCTCCCCAAAGGCAACCCTGTAAGGGACAGCATAATCGCCCACTTTTAATTCTGAAACAGCGTTGATAATTTTTACAGTACTTGTTTTTTCCAATGACCTCAAAACCACAGCTTGTCCCAGGTAAACATCCGGAAGAATAATGCCTTTCTTTTCGTTATTGTGGGGATTCGATCTGAAAACGACAAATATATCACCGGGAGCGACATCATTTTCGACACCCAGATTGATGTTAGCGAGATGGGAGATGCCGATATTGTAGGTGTTGTCTTCCGAGTAGATGATATAGCCTGCGTTTTCTTTGTTAAATTTTGCAAATCGGTTAAAGGGCGGTTGTTCGGTAATGAGAGGAATGGGTTCTTGTTCGTAAGGGACAAGAAAATCTCCTTTGAGTATCGAATCACAGGCGTGAGTTACCATGCATGTTGCTCCGGATTCTTGTACAGCAACGACTTTGATGATGCCTATTTGATCGATTGCAAAACCGATGAATGTTTGTTCCTTGTATTTCTTGGATGGAGTGTATACAGGTGCAACAACTCTTCTGACAGAATAGAGGTTGCCGGGCTGAATGCCTTCATTGGCGCCTTGATTGATGTAGAGAACCTCATCAATGGAATAGCTCTCCTGAATTTCACTCTCTCCTCCGAGGATGATCAGATCAAAGGGTAGTTTGTCCTTTTTGCTTTCGGTGACGTAAACATAGGTAGAACACTCCAGGTCGGTTCGATCACCAGCCGGAACAATGCTCATCTCAAGGCCAGAGCCCAGAAGGCTGGTGGATTGGGAGCGGTCTGTAACAGCGTCACCTTCACCTTCAGCAAACTCTTCCAGCTCAGCCAGATCCTGGCCATCCTCTGATGCCGCGTCTGCCATCGCATCATTTACGCCTTGCTCATCGACTACAACACCGATGTTTAATGAAACAGGATCACCGGGGTAGATGAGATCCGGGTCTTTGATATAGGGGTTCACCTGGTATATTTGCGGCCAGAGGAAGGGGTCTTGAAAGTAAGTCTGCGCAATATCCCACAGCGTATCGCCTTCGACTACTGTATGAACTTTCACTCCGGCTGGAATCTCACGCGGATAATCATAGGGCGACCAGTGCTCTTGAACAATTGTCTGCGAAAAAGCCGATAGTCCCATTATCAAACTTGCTGATAAAATAAAGCCTGCTTTCTGCCAATTTTTCATTTCCCCACTCCTGATATTCAGAATGTTTTATTTAATACTTTATTATAAGACAATTTAATAAAAAAGAAGATGTTTTTTTAAAAAAAACATGAATTGTGGGATCTGTCAACCTTTGCAGATGCTGTTTGTTTACTATTGCTAAACGATCAAAGCCCTGATAGAAGAATATAATTATCTAAGTGAGGTAGAAATACTACCCAGAATTCCAGCTATGAGTGATGCCTGTCATTAAACCCAAAAAGTGTGGAAAGGCGTTGTTAAGGCCATTTCAATTTATCGGCATTTTACAAAAAAAACAGTGCCACGAGACTGCCAAAGGCGACTTGGAGCGTGATTTGAAGAAAGGTGACTGTTGAAGAGCGGTCTCTTTGCTGCCTTTCGGGCAAACAAAGTCTCAGAAATGTTGCAATGAAATAAAGGTCACTGAAACTTGACTGTGTAACGGACAGATTCGTTCACACAGTGAATTAAATGACACCGATTTTCACTACGAGGTTAAACATGCCTATTTTAATGCAATTTGTCATTAAGTCGCGCCATGACTTCCAACCAAATTCATCCTGTTGTCGATTTGTTTGTTCTTTTTTTCAACTTCACGTCATGAAAATCGGTGTAAAACGGTTCTTTCGGGAAAACAGGGCCTAAAAAGAAGGTCTAATTAATAAAAATAAAAAACTTATCCATTCTTTCATATTTTAAGTGAAGCTGCTGGCATTTTTTTGTTTATTTGCATTGATTGTTTTTTGTAAAATCCCTTTGGAAGTTTCGTTTAATAGTCGCCAATCAGAGGTTTCTTTGTTAAGTTGTCTCAACCAATGAATTGGTCTATAACTGGTATTGTTCATAGGTGAATGAACTTTTGGGAGGGGAATAATGAAAAATTGTTTAGCGTTGTTTTGCCTTTTGGGGTGCAGTGTATCCATATGGGCCCAAGAGATTAAGGTTCCAGGAGGAACTTTTGTAACAGTTGAATTAATGGAAAACATCAATTCAAAACTAAACCAAACGGGTGACAGAGTTTATTGTCAAGTTGTCGAAGATGTCGTCGTGGACGATCATGTTGTCATAGAAGCCGGTGCGCTTGCCGTGGGACATGTAAAGGATTTAAAGAGAAGTGCTGCGGTTGGAAGATCCGGTAGCTTGAAATTTATAATAAAACACGTTGAAGCCGTTGATGGTCAGAAAATTCGAATTATTCGAGACAGTCTAAGCACGGAAGGTAGAACGCGGGGTGGAGCCGTTGTGGCACACTCCATTATGTGGGGGCCATTAGGCCTTCTGGCAAAAGGGCGACAGGCAAATGCTCTAAAGGGCACAGAGTATGAATTGGAAACACGTTCAGATGTCATTATCGATGTTTCAAAGACAAAAAAGAAATCCGAGCCGCAAGAGTGGGAGAACACCTTCCAGGCGTATTCGAAAAAAAAGAGAAATATGGTAAACTTAGCCAAGGGCAAGTCTAAAGAAAAATTTGAAATCGTAGTTGAAGGCATTGACCTGAGATCGGAATTCGAGATTGTAAAAATCAATCAATTCACGTTGCCAGAGCCCTTGAAGGTAGCGTTTAAGAGGGGAGATACAATCGGATTTGACTGGTGGAGCGTTTTCAAGTTCTGTGTTCCTACTAAGAACGAAATATTCCTGAAAGCTACCCAGCCGGATGGAACTGTCCGTTTCGCCTCTTTCACCTTTTCCTCAAGATGGAAACTGGATTAAGAACATCCTTAGTATAATAGTGATTCGAGACATAAAAACATGCGGATCGTGTTTTTTTGCTGAAAAAGATAGAGTGCAGTGTCAATTGGAGTTAACAAAGATGAAAAGAGTTGATCTTTCCTCGTGGGTGTTTAACGGCGATATGCGGCTGTTTTTTCAACTGCCAGTCAGCTTGCTTCTCCTTTCAGTCCTGATTTCGTGTGTTACTTTGAACGGAGCGGCAAAAAATAAGGTTTTTTTATGAATCGTAAATTGTCCGACTTGATAGATGAAATGATACATCATGAGATTGGGATTAAGCTTGCCCTGCGGGAGGTGGAAGCTATGTATATCCAAAAAGTGCTCTCGTATCATCAGGGAAACATCACACTCGCTGCTGATCAATTGAACATGCACAGGAATACATTGACCAGGAAAATTCAGAATCTGGAAATTGATAAAATGAAAGGGAGGAGCGGATGAAGTGGCAATGCCTTGTTTTTTTGATGGTGTCAATCCCTTTTGCCGGCTGTGTGAAAAAAGACTCAGGTGAATTTGAAAAGACCATTAAATTAGAAGAGCGAGTCCAGTTGCTGGAGCTGCGTTTAGCGGAGCTCTCTCAGGATTTGTCAGCTCAGCGAACGGCCATTCAGGAAAAACCGCCTGTTCAGGAAGAGAAAAGCCAAAAGCAGGAAAAGCCGCCGGCTGAAGAGGTTGTCGTTGCAGAGCCGGAAGATGGTTTCGCTGAATCAGGGGAGCGTTCTGCTTACTCCAGCGCAAAGGACCACTATAACGAAGCCTATAGAGCCTATAAAAACAAAGAGCTTGCTCGTTCTGACAAGCTGTTTTCATCATTCATATCCTCTTATCCAGATCACAAATACCAAGCCAATGCTGTATATTGGAGAGGGGAAATATGCTACGATCAGAAAGAGTACGAAAAGGCCTTGGTTTGTTTTCGGCAGGTTGTAGAAAAATATCCCTCTTCGCCTAAAGCTCCAGACGCACTCTTAAAGGTAGGTTTTACCCTTGAAAAACAGGGGAAAAATCAGGCAGCGCGCCAGGTCTACCAGCAGGTAAGTGAAAAATACCCCTATTCCAGGAGTAGTGAAAAGGCAAAGAGGATCCTCTCCGGCGTGAAAATCTAAATTGAATGAGTGGAATTCATTTTGATTCTTGTATTGAAGAAAAAAGAACTTGAATTTTTATATCAAGTGAGATAGTGTAAGCCCGGTTCAAGTTACTGGGGCCATAGCTCAGCTGGGAGAGCGTCGCACTGGCAGTGCGAAGGTCAGGGGTTCGAGCCCCCTTGGCTCCACCATTTCATTTGACTTTACATTAGAACCAGTACCCACTGTTATTTTGCTGTTGATACGTATCCTTCCAACCAGCTGTTTGCAGCGTCTCTGCCTTTGGAGGTGTGATTGAATCGTCCCTGTCTATTCATTACCGATTGTCATGTGTCTGAGCAGAACGGCAATGTAAACGCATTTTTTGAAATGCTGGACCTGGTTCAAAATCTGGATGTCGACCTGGTTTTCCTGGGCGATATTTTCGATTTGTGGATTGGCTTCAGTCGGTATCAGACAAGCTTTCACACCAACTTCCTGAATTGGTGTAAACAGGAAAAAAGAAAAAGAATGATTGGCTTTATCGAGGGTAATCACGAGTTTTTTATTAAAAGCAAGTATGGCGACTGTTTTAGCTGGTGTTCTGAAAAAGGCTATTGTTTGCGCGGTCTCCAATTGAGTCATGGGGATCTCGTCAACCGAGAAGACGAAAACTATCTCAAATTCAGGAGATTGACCAAAAACAAACTGACAAGGCTGCTGGTGAGCGTCATTCCAAAAGGTCCCTTTCTGGTTGAAAAATTAAAAGTAAGGATGAATCAGAAAGGAAACTATTCGCAGTACCGTTTCCCCGTTGATGCCATTGAATCGTTTGCTGATCAGAGCAAGTTCGGTCAAGGCGTTATTTTTGGACACTTTCACCACGAAAGAAGTTGGAAAACCAGAAAAGGGGTGAAAATTTGGTCCCTGCCGGCCTGGTTGGATGACGGGAAAATTGGTGTTTTGATTTATCGACAAAACAAACCTCATTTAGAAACGCTCACATGGTCAGATCTGCCTTCGTTTTTAGATCCCTGATTTCTCAAAGAGTCCATTGCCGTGCGTTTTTTTCGGGTTGTCAGTTCAATTGATACCAGTCATCGGAAGATAACAAACCCGTTCCACTCAAATTGGTGTTGTTGCGTTGCGGCAGTTCGTTTAACTCATAGAATGGTTGGTACATGCGTTTTTTTGGAAAGTAAAGCAACGCTCCTGATCTGGCGATTAAAAAAAGCAAAAGAACAACAGGTGCAGTGCTGTTTCTCCCGCGGTCTGTCCACTTTTTGGGTTAATTCAATATATTGAAGAAACCTTCATTGACACGCAGCCAGTGCTTATGATATTTTCAACCTGCTTGGATGAGCGTAATTTCTGGCTGATATATCGCATTTTTTTTTGGGGAGAGATTTAATGGACGAGATACTTCAATCCTTGCCAGATCCGATGAAACTGGATGAATCTGTTTGGTTTATTGTGGTCGTGGTGCTTGTATCGTTGCTTATATTGAACAAGTTCGTTTTCAAACCACTGGTAGCTGTACTTGATGAGAGGGAAACAAAAATTAAAGAGGGCATCAAAATGCGTGAATCCTCTCTTAAAACGGTTGAGGAGAGCCTGGAAGCGTATCAGAGCCGCTTAACTGCAGCCAGAAAAGAAGCACACGGCAAACGCTTGAAGATTCTGAGAGAATCTCAGGAAGAGTTTGAAAAGACAATGACTGAAGTCAAGCAGAGTGCAACCTCATCGGTGAAGAAAGCCGTTGAAGAGATGGGCCAACAGGTTTCGAAAGCCAAAGCGGATTTGGAAAAAGAGACAGCAAAACTAACAGACCAGATCGTTTCATCTGTACTGAACAATCAAACATAAATAAGGCAGAGATAAAACAACATGTTGAATAAAAAAAGTTTTAGCATACTAATGCTGCTTGTGTCGCTTCCTTTACTGGCCGCAGAAGGTGGTCACCATGGACCCGATGTTGTCGAATTGATAGCGCGAACGTTAAACGTGGCCGTTTTTGCCGGGATTCTCTTTTACTTTTTGAAAACACCTGTGGCAGATTTCTTTGCGACCAGGGTATCTAAAATAAAATCGGATCTTGAAATGGCGAAAACCAGTAGAATAGAAGCCGAAAAAAGACTGGCTGAGATTGAAGAAAAAATGTCGGGTCTGGATTTAGAAGTCGAAGCAATTGCCCAAAAAGCGCGAGCGGATGCAGAGCGAGAAAAAGCCAGGTTAAAAGAAAAAGTTGAGTTGGAAACAGAGAAAATTCGCGAACAGGCTGCAAAAGACATAGCCCATGCCAAATCGGAAGCCCTGACAGAGGTGAAGCGTTATGTCGTTGACCTGGCCATGGAACAAGTTGAAGACGTCCTCAAGGACAGGATGACAAAGCAGGACCAGGAGCGTTTGGTCCAAAAATTTGCCGAAAAGTTGGGGGCGTAAATGAGTATACAGGCCCGTGTTGCTAAGAGATACAGTAAAGCTTTTGTCAATGCGTTTTCAGAAGCGGGAACCCTTGAAAGGGAATTGGAGTTTCTGCAGTCTATCTGTAAACTTAAACGTGCTTCGGGAGATCTCGATCGTTATCTTATGAATGTCACGGTTAAAGCAAAGCAGAAGGCAGAGGTTGTTAAAACGCTGTGCAAAGAAATGAACGCTTCAGACATGATGACCCGCTTTTTGGTTTTATTGGTAGAAAAAGGGCGGCTCGATTGCCTTGATGAAATTGAGGCGGCAGTTATGGATCGAGTGAATGAGATGCAAAATGTCAGGAACGTGTCCATCGTTTCAAGTGCTCCCCTTACTGAAGTGAACAGGAAGCAGATGGTTAAAGCGCTTTCTTCCACATTATCTTCTCAGGTTCGCTTGAAAGAAGAAGTTGATCCCGGTATCTGGGGCGGCGCAATCGTTCGCGTTGGAAGTACAGTGTACGATGGCAGCCTGAAAGGTAAAATGAAAAGATTACGAGAGGAATTGGTTAAGGAGAATTAGACAATGGAAATTAGAGCTGAAGAGATCAGCAAGATCATCCAACGCCAGATTGCAGGCTATGAATCAGAAATGGATGTTGCCGAGGTCGGCACGGTTATTTCAGTTGGTGACGGTATTGCCCGTGTGTATGGGCTGGAAAAGGCGATGGCTGGTGAACTACTGGATTTCTCAGGTGGAGTTGTCGGTATGGCACTCAACCTTGAAGAAGACAACGTTGGGGTTGTCCTTTTCGGAGAATCGGAAAAGGTTAAAGAAGGTGATGAAGTCAAACGGACCAAGCGTCTTGCTTCTGTCCCTGTTGGCGATGAAATGGTCGGTCGGGTCGTGAACCCTCTCGGGGAGCCCATCGATGGTAAAGGCCCTATCAAATCCAATCAGTTCAACCCGGTTGAACGCATTGCACCGGGTATCATTGCCAGGAAATCGGTTCACGAACCGCTCCAGACCGGTATCAAGGCCATCGATGGCATGATCCCCATTGGTCGGGGTCAAAGGGAACTGATCATTGGTGACAGACAGACCGGAAAAACGGCTGTAGCCATCGATACCATTATCAACCAGAAAGATACCGAAGTTATCTGCATCTATGTGGCAATTGGGCAAAAGCGCTCTACGGTCGCTCAAGTTGTCGCCAAGCTGGAAGAACACGATGCCATGAAGCATACCATCGTCGTAGCGGCTACCGCTTCCGAACCCGCGCCTCTGCTGTTCCTGGCCCCCTATTCAGGTTGTGCCATGGGTGAGTATTTCATGGATAACGGCAAGCACGTTCTGATCGTTTACGATGACCTTTCCAAGCAGGCGGCGGCTTATCGTGAACTTTCACTTCTCCTGCGTCGTCCTCCCGGACGTGAGGCTTATCCCGGTGATGTTTTCTATCTGCACTCAAGACTGCTTGAAAGAGCGGCCAAGCTCAGTGATGAAGAGGGCGGCGGTTCCATGACGGCCCTGCCCGTTATTGAAACTCAGGCGGGTGACGTTTCAGCCTACATCCCAACGAACGTTATTTCCATCACCGACGGCCAGATCTATCTGGAAGCGGATCTCTTCAACTCCGGTCAAAGGCCCGCTGTGAATGTTGGTCTTTCGGTTTCCCGTGTCGGTGGTGCTGCACAAACCAAGGGTGTGAAAAAGCTTGCCGGTACACTCCGGCTGGATCTGGCTCAGTACAGGGAACTGGCGGCTTTTGCTCAGTTTGGTTCCGATCTGGACAAGGCAACTCAGGCGCAGCTTGCCCGTGGTCAGAGAATGACGGAACTGCTCAAGCAGGCTCAGTATCAACCCATCAGTGTGACCAACCAGATCCTCTTACTCTACGCGGGAACCAAGGGCTTCCTGGATGATATTGAAATGGCTGATATCGGCGAATTTGAAACCCGTATGTACAGCTTCTTTGAGGATCAGGCTGAAGACGTATATCAAGAATTGTCAGAAAAGAACATGTTCGATGAAGACCTCGAAGGCCGAATTCAATCTGCACTCAATACGTTCAAAGAACAGTTCAAGGCGGAAATTGGAGCATAATACATGGCAAATGTACTCGACATCAGAAGAAGGGTACGGAGTGTAAAAAACACCCAGCAGATCACAAAAGCCATGAAAATGGTTTCTGCTTCCCGTTTGAGGAGAGCTTCAGAAAAAGCGGTGGCCTCCAGGCCGTACACTGAAAAGCTTTTTGAAATGCACCATTCCATCTTGGACAAGCTGGAACAACCCAAGGGTGAATTTTACCAGGTTAAAGAGGGCAAAGTCTTGTTGGTCGTCGTCGCCGGTGACAAGGGGCTTTGCGGTTCTTTTAACTCCAATATCTTTAAGCGGGCAGAGCAGATCATTCAATCTGTCGGTCCAGATGACATAGAAATCATGCCTGTCGGAAAGAAAGCTGTTGCAGAATACAAGAAGCCAGGCTACACAACCGTGGAGGGATTCTCGGGAATTTTCAGAGGACTGGACAGGCATGTGGCTGTGGAGGTTCAGGAGAAAGTTCTGGAACACTATCGAACTGATCGATACAGAGAAGTCGTTATTCTTTACAATCAGTTCAAGAATGTGCTCATCCAGGAGTTGAGAGAAAAAAAGATCCTGCCTTTGGTGGTCGATAAAGTCAAGAAAGTCAAAGGTGATGAAGAAAATCAAGTCGAGCATCTTGCCGAGCCTGGATTGCAGGAAATCCTGGATGAACTGGCTCCCCGAGTTGTTTTCATCAACCTGTTTCAGGCTCTGCTTGATTCCACCGCATCGGAACATGCAGCCAGGATGACGGCCATGGATGCCGCGACCAACAGCGCGGTTGAAATGGAAGAGAGATTGACATTAGAAATGAACAAGGCGCGTCAGGCAGCGATCACAACCGAACTGATTGAAATAGTCAGTGGCGCAGCAGCACTTTAAGAATGAGTGAAAGAGTAAGGAGAAACAGACAGATGAATACAGGCAAAGTAGTTCAGATTATTGGACCTGTTTTAGATATTGAGTTTGAAGGAGAGCTTCCCAAAATTCTCAATGGGATTCATGTCAAAATGGTCGATGAATCCGGTAAGGAGACCATTGTGACAGCAGAGGTTGCTCAGCACCTTGGTGAAAACAAGGTTCGCTGTATTTCAATGGAAGCCACCGACGGCATGATTCGGGGTGCAGAAGCCACCGATACCGGTGAACCCATTATGGTTCCCGTTGGTCCAGAGACTTTGGGACGCATTTTGAATGTAACGGGTAAGCCTGTAGATGAAGTGGGTCCTGTCAATGCCAAGCAAGCCTATCCCATCCACAGACCTGCACCCGAGTTTAAAGACCAGAGTACCGAAATGGTCATGCTGGAAACGGGCATCAAGGTCATCGACCTGCTCGAACCCTATATGAAGGGCGGTAAAACGGGTCTGTTCGGCGGTGCCGGTGTTGGTAAAACCGTTTTAATTATGGAACTGATCAACAATATCGCCAAGGAACACGCCGGATATTCCGTTTTCGCAGGTGTCGGTGAACGTACTCGTGAAGGAAACGACCTTTATTACGAAATGAAAGAGTCGGGCGTTCTCAACCAAACCGCACTGATTTACGGTCAGATGACAGAACCGCCGGGAGCCCGTGCAAGGGTTGCCCTGACCGGTTTGACCGCTGCCGAGTACTTCAGGGATGAAGAGGGCAAAGACGTCCTGTTGTTTGTCGATAATATTTTCCGTTTCACTCAGGCGGGATCCGAAGTTTCGGCCCTGCTGGGACGTATGCCTTCAGCGGTTGGATATCAGCCTACCCTGGCCACCGAGATGGGTGAACTTCAGGAAAGAATTACCTCTACCAACAAGGGTTCTATTACCTCGGTTCAGGCCATTTATGTTCCTGCCGATGACTATACTGACCCCGCACCGGCAACGACCTTTGCTCACCTCGACGCGACAACCAACCTCTCAAGACAGATTTCTGAATTGGGTATTTATCCAGCTGTTGATCCACTCGATTCCACCTCCCGAATTCTCGATCCAGGTGTGGTTGGCGAAGAGCACTACAATGTCGCCCGTAAGGTAAAAGGTATTCTTCAGAAGTACAAGGATCTTCAGGATATTATTGCCATTCTCGGTATTGAAGAACTGTCAGATGAAGATAAACTCGTTGTTTCGCGAGCGAGGAAAATTCAGCGTTTCCTCTCTCAACCATTCCATGTTGCCGAAGTGTTTACAGGTACGCCTGGCAAATATGTAAGGCTTGAAGACACCATTCGTGGATTCAAGGGTATTGCCGATGGCAAGTATGACGATATCCCAGAAAGCGCTTTCTACATGGTTGGTACCATTGAAGAGGCTCTGGAAAAAGCGGAGAAAATGAAGGACTGAGGGCATCGATGAACGCTCTAAAGCTTGAAATCTTAACGCCTGAAAAGGCCGTCTTGAATGAAGAAGCGATGCAAGTGGAACTGCAAGGTGAATACGGTCGCCTTGGCATTCTGCCTGAGCACACTTCTCTTATTGCTAAACTCGACTTTGGGATCCTTGAATATACCAAGGCTGACAAAGAGATTAAAAAGATTCTGTGCGGGAAAGGTGTACTGGAAATAAACAACAACCACATAATGGTACTTGTGGACAGTGCTGAAGATCCCGAAAACATCGATGTCAATCGTGCAGAGGAAGCCAAAAAACGCGCAGAAGAACGCTTAAAATCAAAGGACAGCAAGATAGACACCTATCGCGCTGAACTGGCTCTAAAAAGAGCCATCCAGCGTATCCAGTTTTCTCAGAGAAAGTAACCCGTTCAATTGGGACGGGAAAGATCAACCTGCAGTGAAGGCTGTTCACTGCGGGTTTTGTGTTTTCAGACGTATTTTGTACGCTTCAGTTAAATAGAGAATTTGGGAATTGCATTTTTGGACATGGATTTAAAACAGCCTGAAAACGGTTACAGGTTTTCTGTTGATGCCTTTCTTCTGGCTGCTTTTGCAAAACAATTCAACCCCAACCATTTCTGCGATATGGGAGCAGGATGCGGCGTGGTGTCCTGGCAATTGCATCAGCTTCTTCCTTCCGCTACAGGCGTTGCGGTGGAAATTCAACCTGTATTTAAAGAATTTGGCAGAACGAACTTGGCGGGAACGGGAATTTCCTTCCTGTGTCGTGATATTCGGGATTTACCCCGGCAAGATCGAAAATTTGATTTACTCATCAGTAATCCGCCTTACTTTAAGGTCGGTCACGGTAAATTAAGTAAAAACCCTGTAAAAGCACAGGCCCGTCATCGGCTGAATGGCAGCGTTTCAGACTGGTGTTCAAGCATGAACAAACACTTAAAAGAGGATGGTGGAGTCTGTATAATCTATCCCAGTCGCTATGCCGCTGAACTTGTCACAGACATGCTGAAAGTCGGATTTAACTTGCGTGTCTTATTGCAGATAACTTCGTTTGAGGGCGGGGAACCCAAGCTGGATTGTCTGTACTTTTCAGCAGAGCCGGGAGAAGTTAGAACCCAGTATCTGAATCTCTATCGCGAGCATCGGAAACGAAGTACAGCAGCGAAAAAATTTCTCTCAGGGACACTTCAGGAGGGGATCTTTCTTTGAACATTTTTTGAGTTTGAGCTACAATATGACAATGTGCAAGTTTTGTGGAGGAGTTTCATGTCAAATAAATCACTTCTGTTAAAATCATTGATCGCTCTCATGCTGTTTGGGCTTTTTGCCTGCTCGGATAGTGAAGAGATTAAGGTTGGTGTCATCCTTCCCCAGGAAGGCAGTCTTCAAGGCTATGGTTTCCAGGTGCAATCCGGATTGGAGATGGCCGAAGAACACATCAATCAGTTGTATGAAGCCGGTAAAAAAATGTCCGATGAAGACTTTGAAAAGGAATACGGTTTCCCAAAAGTTAAAAGAAAAATTACATTGATAAAAGGTCATCATGAATCAAGCAATTATGAAGACGTTCAAATGGCCATTGATTCCTTTAAAGCGCTGAATAAAGAAGGTGTATCAGTTATCATAGGGCCTGCTTCATCCGCTGGCGTTTTAGCTCTTACCAAGATGGCTAATGAAGAACGCGTTCCAATCATCAGCCCTTCTGCTACATCGCCCGACATCAACCGCGAAGGCGGAGACTACATTTTCCGCGTGTATCCTTCCGATACACTCGAGGCCCAGAAATTATCGTACGTACTTTTCTCCGAATGCTTTTCACATAAGTTGCTTGTCGTTAGAAGTAGAGATTCCTATGGTGAGGGTATCAGCCTCGAAATCCTCCGATTTGCCAGAAGACAAAGCGATCAAATACCCAATTTTGTCGTTAAATTCGATCCCAATCCCTCTGAAGAGGAAGTTGTTGGAGTTGTTGACAAAATCGTTGAAGAAAAACCTGTTGCCATTTTCCTGGGTGCCTATGCCGACTCCATGATTCCCATCATTAAAGAGATCAAAAAACGCCCTGAACTGGAAAGACTCTATATTTGGTGCGCCTCTTCCTTCCTTCCCGATCAAATGATCGAAGGTGTCGGTGCGGACAATCTCGAAAACGTCATGTTTACCATGTATCCCTGGGATACAGACAGCGATGATGAACAAATTGTCGCTTTTACCAGGGAATTTGAAGAAAAGTTTGGAACCAAACCCAATATCTTTGCCGCATGCGGATATGATGCATTGAAAGTCGTATCATTGGCTTTAAATGATACGAATCTGGATTTGAAAGACATGGTTAAAATGGCGCTGAACAAGGTACACTATGAAAATGGTTTGTTGGATGAAACTGATTTTGATAAACGCGGCGATGTAACCCGAATTCCCTATGTTTACAAAATTGTAGAGGGTGAAGTCGTACCTCTCAGCCAAGAAGATATGAGCGCCATTAAAACAGATGTTCTTACCCGAATTGATGATGATGAAGAACCGGCTGAGGAAACTCCAGCTGAGGAAGGTAAATAAACAGCATTCTTTTTCCATACAAAGAAGCATAAGAAAAAGACCCAGGCATCCAAAAGCCCGGGTCTTTTTGTTTTAGCTTTGTGATGTCTTAATAAGCTTTCTGTTTCTTTTATTCGTTTTGCGTTGATTGGGGATTGGCAGTATAAACGATCGCTGCAGTCTGCGACCTTGGTACAATCTGCCGAACAGATGACCGACAGATACAATGGGGATAAAAGATACAACGTACAGATCGCAATCCAACAACTTCTAAGGCTTGAGGGCAATGCCCTTAATCACAGCGGAAAAGAGTCTGCCGAGCGACTTATAATAGGTAGACTCCAACTCTTGAAACTGGAACCCGGCTTCTTCAAAAACCCGATTGGTTTGGCGTGTCATTTGGCATCCGCACGAGAGTCTGCTCCAAAGCGGATTGAGGCGTCTCTGCCATTTTGCCGTTGTATCATCCCAATCAAGCACATGCTCAAAGAAAACGACTCTACCGCCCGGTCTCAACACGCGATACAATTCCCGGGCTCCTTTGGCAGCATCGGAAACACTGCAGAATACAAGGCAGGATATAGCCGTGTCAAACCTCTGGCTGGGAAAAGTCAGGTTCTCTATATTGCCTTTAATGAGCTCCAACTCGGGTTTCCTTCCCTGAATCTGATCCCATTTCCTCTGACATCTTTTAAGCAGATTTTCGTCTATATCAAGTCCCGATACCTTAGCGACGCTGTCGGGATAAAAAGGCAGATTGGCTCCAGTTCCAATGCCGACTTCTAAAACGTGACCCTCACAGGGAGACAGGATATCGGCACGGTTAATTTTCAGGTTTTCTGTTACCCTTTCCATGAAGAAGGGCATCAGTCGCTTGCATAAGACCTTTTTGATGAAGCTCATCTCAGTGTTCCCATGTCCAGTAGAGTGCAAGACAAAAACAGCTGCCACCTATAAGGAGGGAGGGCCATTTTATCAGTTCGCCAAAGATGACAGCTGATACCAAAATGGCCATTGGGATTTTTAAATTATTCATGACTGAAACTGTTCCGGCATTACTCATACAAACTCCCCGATTCCACATATAGAAGCCCAACCCGGATGCTACGACTCCGAGGTAGACTAGAACAAGCAGGGAAATTGGTTTTGTCGGCAACAGGGCACCAATCTTTCCGGGTGATAATTGAGTGGTAAGTAATAAGGTAAGCAATGGAACTGCCAATCCCCCTAAATAGGACCAGGCAAAAATTTGGTACAGCTTGCCATGCAGCCATTTTTTTTGAAGAATTTGTCCCAGGGCAAAACAGCCATTTGCCGCTTGAACCAGCAGGACACCTTTTAACTGGAACACGCTGCCCGCCCCCTTGTCGACCAGTGTGTAGGAGCCAGCAAGTGTTAAAAAGGCAGCACTCCAATAGACCGGCCTCCATTTCCTGTTGAACAGGGCATCGAGTAAAACAACATACACAGGCGTGGTGATGGTGAGCAGGGCTATCTGATGGCCTTTCAAGTACTGATAACTCTTGATGTAGAGAACATACATAACTCCAAACTGAACCACACCAATCAACATCTGTTTAACAACATGTTTCCTGGAAAGGTTTTTGAACTTAGTCAGTGGAAGAAAGACCAGAAACGAAATGAACAGGCGCAAAAAGGAAATCATGGAGGGGTCGTAGAGTGAAAGGTATTTTTTAATTAAGGGAAAGGAAAAAGCCCAAATCAGGGAGGTCAATATTAAATAAGGCATCACATACTCCGTGCAATGGAAGGATTATAACCCGAAAAAAGGTTTCGGCCACGAGAGTCCGAATGGATTGACTCAGTTGCAGGCTCTTGGATTGGTCACGACGGAACCGCATGGTTTAAATAACAGGGTTTGTATGGAGTGTGCGGTTTGTTTCAACATCGAGACGTGTCTTGCCAAATCGAAGCGCCCCCAAAAAAGGTTTATAAATTACCAAAAATGGACGGCTCCTGCAATCTCGGAATATGTATAAAGCATAAGGGTTTTCCCGGCACTGCCATTGATTGCAATGGCGTGAGTCCTCTTGATTGGGTCAGTAAATGCATGTACCGGAACACGGTTGACTATTTAGGAAAATAGAACATACAAACGCATTGACAAGTGTGGTAATCTGTTTCTGGAAAAAGGACTGTGTAGAGTCGATTTCGACTCCAAAGATTGATACGCAGCAAAATGGAGATGAACAATGAAGAGAATCAGCATCCTCTTATTGACAATTACTATGGTGAGTATGGGCTTTTCCGGCGAAGGACAGAGCAAAAAGGCCCCTAACTTTACGCTTCCCAAGCTGGAAGGCGGTGTTTTTGAACTGCACAAAGAGCTCGGCAAAGGACCTGTTCTCTTGAATTTCTGGGCTACCTGGTGCGGACCCTGTCTTCGAGAGATGAAGAAACTGAAGAAAGTGTACAAAGCGCACTCAGGCAAGGGCCTCCAAATCGTCTCTATTTCAATAGATGATCAGAAAACGGTTGGTCAGGTGCGTGGAATCGTCAAGAGCCGCCGCTTTCCCTATACGGTCGTTTTGGATACCAATCACGAAGTGAAGCGGATCTTTCAAATATCCCATCCTCCCCACACCATACTACTCAATTCAAAAGGCGAAGTGGTTTATTCCCATGAGGGCTATCGGGATGGAGATGTCGCTTCTCTAGAAGCAAAGATCGTTGAATTATTGGAGCAGTAAGGTGAGTAAGTGGAAAGCCCTTGTCGGGTTTAGTTTTCTATCGTGCGTTCTTTTTGGCCAAATCCAGTTTAATGGAACCTGGACTGTAGATTCAGGCCGTCAAACCGATGTCAACGAGAACTATTTTGAACAGGTAATCGATGTCAATTTAAGGTACGGACATTGGCTGGCGGGAGTAAAGTATGAGCAGTTTGATCCCGCTAAACCCCAGTCTATGATGCATCAGGAGCAGGGTGTTTGGCATAAATTTCTGTCTTATCAAAAGGGAAATTTTCACGCTCGATTGGGCTCTTTTTACACCACCTTTGGAAAAGGCCTGGTTTTAAAG
Source organism: Acidobacteriota bacterium (assembly GCA_002747255.1). Lineage (GTDB taxonomy): Bacteria > Acidobacteriota > Holophagae > Acanthopleuribacterales > Acanthopleuribacteraceae. Next base: position 93,594 of record PDUC01000025.1, read on the forward strand.
GCCTATGACTATCCGGCTATAGGTCTCGACCGCAGACTGGAAGGTGTTCTTGTGGAATACAATCACGATCATTTCATGGTCAAGGCCCTCGATGGGGAGATTTATGGAACGGATCGCAAGTCTCACAATCCGATCAGGGGTTTTGAATTTACCTTGAACCCTGTCTCTTTCATCAAGTTCGGTGGTTCCAGAGTCGAGACAGAAATGCAATACGATCCTAACGGCGAATGGAATTCCGTCTACGGTGAATTGAACTTCACATTTATGAACCTCTACGGAGAGCACGCGTTTGAAGATAACGGCGATGGCAGAGCTAATTACTATTCCGCCAACATCTTCATTGGCCCTGTGAGTGTGCTGGGTGAGTGGAAAGATTACGAGCAGTTTGCTAAAGCGGATAGCCTGGTTTTATACAACGATCCCCCGACGCTGGTTCAGGAACACCGTTTCATTCTCTGGAACCGTCACGCCTATGTCATCAATGCCTGGGATGAATTGGGTTATTCATTTAAAGTGGATTCACCCGTCACCGACAGTGGCATGTTGACCGTGCAGCACAACCACACCGAATTACACAGTGATTTTGACGTATTTGAAGAGAGTTTTGCCATCCTGGAATGGGATTTTGACCTGGTTGAGACACTCGGTATTCTTGGTGTTCAGGAAGATTTTGGTTATCAGTACAAGAATTTCGGGTTTGAGTTCCAACTTCCCATCGGGTCTTATCACATGGGCATGATGATCGAAGCTCAAAAGAAAGAAAGCATCTGGGTGGACGAATCGGACCAAAGCCAGGCTTTGACTGTGGATTTTACGTTTAATCCCAAACACATTGTGTCGCTCATAGCGGAACATACATCTGCCGAAGACTCAGAGAATACGAGTTGGATTGGACTGAAATACGGAGCCCGCTGGGGCAAGAACTTCGATACAACCCTTTTTGTGGGCAGCCGAAGGAAAGGTAAAATATGTGCCGGCGGAGTCTGTATCTACAGTCCGGAGTTTGAGGGCTTTGAGCTTGCGGGGAAGTATCGATTCGGAACCTGATCTCAATCGGGTCTGATCAACGCGGACCGGGCTTTCATTGACTTGAAACGATCACGGAGCCGTACGATGGCGTTGAACCCGCATATCACAAGAAAAGAACAGTTCTCTTCAGGTGGCCTGTGTGAACGGGTGTTTCTTGGAAATGGACGCTGCGCGAAGGCAGTCCGAAAAAAAGGGAATGAAGATGAAAAATCAAATAATGGCAGGGTTTCTTTGCTGGAGTTTATTGACGTGGAGTGTTGCTGATAGCAAGGTAAAGCTGCCGCCGGTTATTGAATTCAATGGAAAGAGCCTGGAATTGATGGCGCAACCTGATGATCCCTGGATGACTCCGGCTGAACAGACAGGACTGACGGATTCTCCCGCCTACCTTGATACCACACGCTATTTGAAAAAACTGGTAGCGGCTTCTGATTCCCTTGAGATGAGGTCACTTGGAAAATCGAGAGAAGGCCGCGATATCTGGATGGTGATCGCATCCAATCAGGGCTTGTTTCAACCCGAAGCAATCAGACAGTCAGGCAAACCTGTGTTCTTGATTCAAGCGGGCATTCATGCCGGTGAAATCGATGGCAAAGATGCCGGACTCATGCTCTTGAGAGACATGACCGTCGCGGGCAGAAAAAGGCATCTCCTCGATGATATCGTGGTTCTTTTCATACCCATTCTCAACGTGGATGGTCACGAGCGCCGTTCGGAGTTCAACCGCATCAACCAACGCGGTCCCCTGCATATGGGCTGGCGCACCAATGCCGGAAATCTCAATCTCAATCGAGATTATGCCAAAGCCGATACCGAGGGAATTCGCGCGGTATTGAAGTGCATTCGGGATTATCAACCCGTGCTGTACTACGACATCCATGTCACCGACGGTATCGACTATCAATACGACATCACTTTTGGCGGCAACGGTGTTCGCGGTTTTTCTCCCGAGAGCGGTCAATATCTCTACCGTACACTTTTTCCTCAACTTCGTTCCGAACTGGCATCCTGGGGTCATATTCCCGGCCCTCTGGTGTTCGCAGCGGATAAAAACGACATGTCCAAAGGTATCGTGCGCTGGTTTGCAGGCCCCAGATACTCCACCGGATACGGCGATTTGGCGCATGTTCCCACTGTTCTGGTTGAAAATCACTCCCTGAAGCCCTATCGACAACGGGTTTTGGGCACCTACATTCTGCTCGAAGCCACCCTTGCTCAATTACAAAAAACGGGTCATGAACTTCAGACAGCCATTCAAAAGGATCAACAACGCAGGACAAAACGCGTGCCGTTCAAGTACGACTTTCGAGAAAAGAATCCAACCATTGCGTTCCTGGCCATCCAAAGTGAGAAATATCATTCCCGTATAACAGGGACAGAAGAGACACGCTGGCTTGGTAAGCCCGAGACGATCACCATCCCGTACAGGTATAGGGATCGGGCCGTAGCATACATCCAGAAACCCAAAGCTTACTGGGTGCCCGCCGGTTGGCATGATGTCATAGACCGATTGCAAAGACACGGCATCCAGATGGAATTGATCGACAAGGTGGTGACGCAAACGCTGACGGCCTATCGCTTTGAGCAGCCGGAATACGGGAAAGCGATCTTCGAAGGCCACTTCCGAGTGAATGCCAGCTTTATTGAGCTTAAACGGGAGATGACCTTCCAGCCCGGAAGTGTTCGCGTCCCTCTGGATCAACCGCTGGGTGATCTGGCCGTGAATTTACTCGACCCCAGGTTCCCTGATTCCTTTTTCCAATGGGGCTTTTTTAATCAGATCTTTCAGCGAACGGAGTATACAGAGGCCTATGCCATCATTCCCCATGCCGAAGACATGCTGAAGGACCCCATCATCAAACAGGCCTTTGAAACAAAGTTAAAGGAGGATGAAGCCTTCCGAAACAATCGCCGTGCGCGTCTCTATTGGTTCTACGAAAAAACACCCTATTATGATCAGCAGTGGAAGCTCTATCCCGTTGGGATTGAGCCATAGGAAGAAGTGAAAGGCCAAGTTCCACCTGCAAATTGTCGCTGAAGGGGTTGTGAAGCGTTTTTACTAAAGAAAGCTTTGGCAGAGCATCACATTGTCTAGTTTTCACTGCTCATCAGCGCGTTCCAGAGCTTTTTGTATTTTTCATTGCTTTTAAACAGTTCTTTGTGAGTGCCACAGCCTGTAATTCTGCCCTCATCCAGAACCGCTATAAAACCGACTCTTTCCTGATAGGGTGTATCAGGCCTTTCAGATTAGTGAGGTAACGGTGGTGCATTTTGCGTTTTCAATAATTCAGGTATGCTTTTTCAGTGTAAAACGGGAAGTGTACCGGCAAGTGCAGCGGGTACAGTGAAACGATTCATTAAGAGAGAGACTTCTCTTTTATGAAAAAGTCAGCCTTGATGAACGGGCGACTCAATTCTCAGATGGACCATGGAGCTGATACCTAGCATATCTGTGATAATGGAGATCATTCTTAAGCTCAGGGGAATTCCTTTTTTCATGTCTTTGGAAAAAGGAATCACATCGATTACCTTGATTCGCTCATCCCATTGTTCCAGACTCTTTGCGCTTTTTAACCCCCAGCCACCTTCAAGGGACATGCCCATACCGCCTTTTTTTAATACGGCCTTTTTGGCAAACTTCATCCCCATGGGAGAGAGAGAATCAAAAAAAATATCACAGTTTTTAAAATGTTCTGCCGTAGCTGCGAAGAATTCTTTAATTTGTTTTTCCACAAAATAATAGAATACACCACCTGCCAGAAACAACAGCCCGTCCCGCACGTTTATTTTTGTAAACCACTTTTCTGTTTCCAGAAACGAAGAAGCTATGTTCTGGTGCCGGTCACTCTCTTCATAAAAGTGTTTTCTTAGTTTAATTACATCGGGTAAATCCAGCTCGTAGAATAGAATTTTACCGTTATCAATTCGACTGAAGGTGGTATCCAGTCCGCAGCCGATGTTGACAATGGTGGCTTCGGGGTGTTTTTCGATAAATAGACGAGCTGTTTTATCCGTATGCAGACTTCGGGATACCCATCCATGTTGGGACATACCTTGAGTTCTTTCGATTTCTGAAAAATCGTAATCAATAACCCCGATGATTTCCAAGGCTTTTTGATCTGTTAAACGGGGATTCTCCTTTTGCGTTTCATAAGCCCTGCCCCATAAAGGCAGCACAAGGGTCTCTTCTATAGTGCCTTTTTTGATACTGATTTTTTGTTCCATATTGTGTCTCCTTTGCTAATGTTCCGCATCGCCATGGACTGAAAAGAGTTCGGTGGAACGATATGCCATGGCTAGCCAGTTTTGTAAACATACCAATGATTAATTATGTGTTCTGAGTATACGGAGTAGATAGCGGATATTGTCGGTACAGCTAGCGACAACTGGGATAGATACATATCCCGCTCAATTGTCCAGCTTGTGTTTTTGCCGGAAACCATAAGCATGTCTGCTGCCCTATTTGCTAAACTTGAAATGCTTACCATCATGACGAAAATTGTTCCCATTGAGTCCTTCTTTTGTCCTGATCTTATTGATTGTGCAATGGATTGTGAATAATCTCCCTGTCTCTTAAAATTCAATGAACTTCTTCCAGGCAAAGAATTTGTCGGTTTTTAAGGCAAAAGCCAGGGCGTTCTCAAGTGTGAAATCGTGTACAAACATCTCAAACAGGGCTGTCCAGTAACAGGTTACAAGGATGTGGTACTCTTCATAAGACAGGCTTACCCTGCATACCCCTTTGCTTTCAAAATCTTTCATCAGCTGATAGGAACCCCTAAAGTTTTCCTCAATAAAATTGTGTATGAAGTTGGAATGAACGGTTCCATCGGATTTAGAGAGCAGGATCTTGATGGACTCTTTTTCCTTGTAAAGCCTTTTTATCCATTTTTTTATGTTCTCTGTACTATTCGCCCAGGTTTCTTTCAGGCTGTGCTCTTTTTCCATGGTTTTGTAAGCCTCAAAGGTTTCATCTGACAATGTGTTTAAAACATCAATGGCCGGTTGGACTACCGCAATGAACAGCTCTTCTTTGCCTTTAAAGCGCCTGTATATGGCACCCGTTGTGATACCGGCGTTCCGGCAAATGGTGTTTAGCGAGGCATCCAGAAAGCCCTTTTTCACAAACTCTTTTTTGGCGCTTTCCATTATCCTGGGGTCTAAACTCGTATCTCTTATTGACATGATGCTTCCTTTGCCTGTCAGTTCCCAGGGCGGCGTTCCCTCGCTTTGTTACCCCAAAACCAGATTACCGATAATGTGATTACCGGTAATCTGATTATCAAATTAATGACTGTCCGGTTTTTTGTCAACCTATAAATTTTCTTTATAGAATTATTAAGGAAAATGCGTGGCGATGTGCTGCATGTTGAACCAGCTCATGGGTTGAAAAAAGACCATAAGACAAGAATAGAGAGGCACATGCTGTTTTGGTTTAGCGAGGCTTGTTGTATACAGTATGTTAAATGCGTTATTTTTTTTCGATGTTTTCCATTTTTTCGTACTATATTCTCGCACAGGGTTCATTCATTGGAAAAAACCGCAATGAATAAACCATTTTAAAGGCAAATCACAGACCTAATTGACCGTTGACAAAAATATATCTTTTGCCTAGACTTGGAACGTGTAGAGATAAGTCCAGGGTTCGAATCCTGAAATTTCGACAGGTGTCGCATCATCCCTGATAAACCGGGTTTGCTGCCCTCAAGAGATACACCGGACAAGACAGAAAAAAATACTTTGGACTGAATATTTTAATCAGCTTTGTTGCGGAAAAATAGCCAGTCCTGCACGGTGTCGTTTAATGTAAATTGAACCCTCTCGACATTTCAAGCGTCAATGAAGAAAATAGTAAACACAGACTTATCAAAATAGAAAGATATCTCGATAAAAGGATTGTTATGAGCTTTGTATCACTAATATCAAAGGAAAATAAAAATTCAGCCATTCTCGACTTGCTGGGTCGTTGTGCTGGAGTTGGATTGTGGAGTGTCCAAATTCACAACGGAGACCCCATGCATTCCAGAAGCGCATGGAAATGGTCGCAGGAATTTCGGCGTCTGTTGGGGTTTGAGGGTGATGACACCAGGGGCTTCCCCGATAAAGTAGAATCATGGACTAAGCGTCTCCATCCAGATGATACGGAAAAAACGTTGAGCAGCTTTACCGCGTTTATCAATGACACAAGTGGTAACAGCCGCTATGATGTTCAACAGCGCATCAAGAGTAAAAACAATGATTATCACTGGTTTCGTGTCGTTGGTGGTGTTGCCTGTGACACGCAGGGAAAGCCGAAACAGGCCTGTGGAGTGTTGATCAATATTGACAGACAAAAAAAGAGTGAAGAACAGACCGCATTGCTTGGCGAGTATGCCGGAGTGGGCCTATGGGACGCCATTCTCCATGAGGGTGATCCCATGAATCCAGGCAGTAAGTGGGAGTGGTCGCCGGAATTTCGCCGTTTGCTCGGGTTTCAAGGACATGATACCGAAGGATTTCCCAACGTTGTGCAGTCTTGGTCAGAACGTCTGCATCCCGATGATGTGAAACATACCTTTGAAGGTTTTGCTGCATGCCTGAGAAATGAAGCCAGCCAGACCAGCTCGCAATATCGTCTGAAAACCAAAAGCAATGACTATCGATGGTTTCAAGCTGTGGGCGGCGTAACCTGTGACACAAGCGGTATCCCCATGCGAGTTTGTGGCTCACTGATTGACATCCACGAACAAAAAATGGCAGAACAAGCCTATAAACAAAAACTCACCGACCTGACCCATGCACTTGAAGCCAATGTCAGCGTGGTTGCGGACCGGGCAAGTTCAAGCTCTTCCAGTGTCGCTTCTGCCGCGGAAGAGTTGTCTGCGTCCATTTCTGAAATGGATCCCAAAATAGCCAAAGCTGCTGATGAAATTGCAACAGCCTTTAAGGAGGCTGCACAGGCAAACACCATCATCCATTCATTGGAAGAGGCGGCAAACCAGATTGGTGATATTATTGATTTAATCAAAGACATTTCATCCCAGACAAACCTCCTGGCCCTGAACGCCACCATAGAGGCTGCACGGGCAGGAGAAGTGGGCAAAGGATTTGCCGTAGTTGCAACCGAAGTAAAAGAGCTTGCCTCCCAGACAGCAGCGGCAACCGAGGATATTACCCGACAGGTGGATTCCCTTCAAAGCAAATCCAAACAAGCATTGCAGGCGATGGATGTCATTGGAGGCACAATGGAAACCATCAAGAGCTCATCCGGTGAACTCACCCAGCTTCTCAAAGAGCAAAGACTCTCCACAGGAAAAATTGTAGAGCAGCTCGCCAGAACCGTCGAGGAAATCGATAATGTCTCTAAAGTAATCAATACCACGATTGAGAGTGCCCGTTAGAGACTGGCAAATATGCAATAAAGCAAAGGCACTTTGTTTTATTGCAGAATCTCATCTTCTTGATGGCGTTTCATAACCTCGCGATCCGCATGAGGAGCAGGCAAAGGAAAGAGCAAATCGGTGATTGTCAATGAAATGGTCGCTTGATGATTAATTAGAAGGTCACTGCCATCTTTTCATACACAAGCAGACAAATGTCGTGAAGCCTGCAAAACTCAAAATACCTAATAAACCCATAACGCCTCCTTTTAGTTGAAAGTCATTTTAGTTTAACCTAAGCAACACAAAATGTGACAATTAGGCTAAATGCTAAAAATCAAAATCGTCATCTTTTACACTCATGTCAATGCCTCCTACGACATAGGAGCTAATCTCAGTTTCCTGAGGAAGAACTTCAACCTTGTCGTTTCTAAGCCAATGATCCATCCAGGAAAGAGGGCTGTTGGGTTCGTTAAAAACAGGTTTTAACCCAATGCCTCTCAGTCTCTTGTCAGTTAAGTACTTCATGTATTTTATAAGAAGTTTGTCATTTAGGCCAATGATCGATCCATTTTTAAAAAGATATTCCGCCCACTTTATCTCTTGCGCGGCTGCGTCTTTGTACATTTTGTACACCTTGTCCTCTAACGTGGGAATGATATCGGTGAAGCCCTCCTCTTTATTGCGTCTTAAAGTGTTTATCATCTTCTGTGTAATGGCAAGATGCTCATTCTCATCTCTCGCTATGAACTTGATGATTTTTGCGTTACCTTCCATCTTCTTGTTTTCGGCAAAAGCAAAGGAACAGGCAAAGGAAACATAGAAACGAATACCCTCCAGGATATTAACGGAGATCAGGGCGAGATAGAGCTTCTTTTTTAACTCATCGAGATTGATATCTTCTGTCATGTGAACACCCAGTTGTTTTGCCTGGTACTTGATTAAATAGTGGTAAAAATCGTTGTAGTGATTAGTTACGGAGTGAGCTCTCTCGACAATCATATCATTGACCATAATGTCGTCAAAGACTTCACTGGGATTGGTATAGACATTCTTGATGATATAGGAGTAACTTATGCTGTGAATGGTTTCAAAGAAATCCCATATGATAATCGCTTCTTCTACCTCCGGCAGACTGGTTACTTGACCAAAGGTGATAAAGGGGGAACGACCTTGAACACTGTCCAGGAGTGTTTGGTATTTGAGGTTTTCCGTGAAAATAAATTTTTCCTGGTCGGTTAGTGTGTTGAAATCATTGATGTCTTTAATTAAAGATACCTCTTCTGGCCTCCAAAAGAAACTGAGCATTCTTTGAGAGAGCTTTTCATAGAAAGGGTATTTTTGGACATCGTATCTCTGAACGTTCTTGCCTCTCCCAAAAAAGATCTTTTCCTTTAAAAAATCAATTTTTTCATCACTGTAAATAGTTGGTACTCGTTTTTCCATCATTCAACCTCTGTCTTGTTTTTTGTCTATACAGAGCAAGCTCCGCCTTCACATCCATCCATCTCATCACCGTCAGTCATGTTTTGCGTTGGGACATCAGGCTCATGTTGGCCCTTTTGTGCTAACAATTGGGATTCTTCGCCGGAGTTGTCATTGCTGTTAAGGTAGTAAAGGGTTTTTAATCCATATTTGTAGGCCATGTTTTCGTGTTTGACCAGTTCTCTCATTGGAACCCTGTTATCCTTGTAACTGGCTGTGTTGTAGTAAAGGTTGGTGCTGATGCTTTGATCAATAAACTTTTGGAAGATGGAGACGAACTTGATGTAGCTTTCATTATCCATATCCCACGCCAAGGGGTAGTTGTCTTTGTAGGTGTCAAAGCCCGGAACGAGTTGTTTTAAAGGTCCGTATTTGCTCATTTTGGCGATAAGCAGTCTTCTGACAGGGTCAATACCAGCCGTTGAGTTGGATACAATGGAGCTGGAAGCGGCAGGAGGAATGGCGGAGAGGGCGGAATTCCTGAGTCCGAACTTTTTCACGTAATCTCTGAGCTCGTCCCAGTCACACAAAAGTTGATTGGGTACGATCTCATCGACATTTTTCTCATAGGTGTCAATGGGGAAGATGTTGTCGGCATACTTCGTGTTTGCGAAGTATTTACAACGGCCTTTCTCTTTCGCCAGATCGGCAGAAGCTTTAATGAGTCCGTATTGAAATCGTTCCATATACCTGTGAACGGTTTTAATACCCTCTTTTTGATTGAAGCGCAGGTTGTTTTTTGCCAGGAAATTGAAAACATCCGAAACACCAATTCCAAGGCTGCGACGACCTTTGGTGGATTTTTCCGCGACCTTGACCGGGTACTCTTGATAGTCAATGAGCTCATCTAAAAATCTCACCAGGAGTTCTGTAAGCTCGTCGAGTTCCTCGATCTCTTCGACTTTACCGAGGTTGATATTGCTTAAAATACACATGGCAATTTCACCTTTGTCAAGATTGATGTCCTCCAAAGGTGTGGTTGGCAGGGTAATTTCCTGACAGAGATTGCTCATGTAGATACTGTCTTTAAAGGAGCTGTGTTTATTCACGTGATCCGCGTTTAAGATGTAGATTCTTCCTGTTTCGTATCGCTCCTTTAAAAGTGCCAGGTAGAACTCTCTGGCATCGATGATTTTTTTTCTTACATGGGGATCCTTTTCATATCGCAGATAAGTTGTCTCAAATTGTTCATAGTCGGAACTGTAGAACAGATCGTAAAGATCTCTTGTCTCCTCACTTGAGAACAGCGTTATGGTTTTTTTCTCCTTAACTCTCGTTCTAAACAGGCGGTTCAGGGCAACGGAGTAATCCATTCTTCTCACTCGGTTTTCATCGTTGCCTTTATTGTTTTTTAACTGAATAAAGGTCTCAATCTCCCAGTGAAAGAAGGGGATCGTAGAGGTGGAGCCACCACCCCTGATGGAGTTTTGGGTAAAGGATTTCGTGGTAGCTTCATACATCTTCAAAAAGGGAACAAGGCCTGTGTGGATTACCTCGCCGCCTCTAATTTGGGCGTCGATCCCTCTTATTCTGCCAAAGTTGAGCCCTATTCCCGCTCTTTGGGAAGTGTAGTAACCTACAGCGGTGTTGGAGTTCATGATGGATTCAATGGAATCGCCAACATCGATCAGACAGCAGGAACTAAACTGTCTCAAAGGAGTTCGAACGCCTGCCATAATGGGTGTGGGCAAGCTGATTTTGAACAGCGAAAGAGCGTTGTAAAGCTTGACAACATAATCTCTGCGGCGTTTTTTGTCGTAGTTCATGAACATGAACATGCCAATAAGCATGAAAGCTTCTTGAGGTGTTTCGTACAGCTCCCCTGACATTCTGTCCTGCAACAGATACTTATCCACCATTTGACTCAAACCGGCATAGGTGAATTGATAGTCTCTGTCATAATCGATCTTTTTACTGAAGTAAACAATTTCCTGGTTTGTGTATTTTTTCAGGAGAATTTTGTCGTAGATTCCCCTGTAGATGTTGTTTTTAATCAAATATTCAAAGGGAATGGGGTTTAATTGCTTGTAGACCTGCTTTCTTAAATCCATTAACAGCAGTTTAGCGGCAACATGCTGATAGTTGGGTTTCTCCTTGGAGATCAGATCCGCTGCCGAGCGAATCATGACTTTTTGGATTTCTGACGTGGTAATTCCCTCGTAAAATTGCAGTTTAGAGTTTATCTCTATATCCGAAACAGAAACATTGTCATACCCTTCGCATGCCCACTCGACGGCATCGTGTATCATCGAAAGGTCAATTTTTTCTTCAGTCCCATCTCTTTTTATTACATGTAGTCCATCCATTACGACCAGATTCTCCTTCAAACTATCGGGTGTTCCTGTTGAGATTGTTGATTTAGTGATTATTCATCGAGAAGCAAGCAAGATTTTGAAATACGTTAAATCTTTGGCTGATAGTTTCTTATACATTACTTGAATTGCTCAAAAATAAAAATACAGATTCCTATCAATTCTATTGCCGGTATTTTAACAGGTTTTGGTTTCTGTTGAGAAAAAAAATGGCTCATTTTAAGGATAATAGAGATGCAATACGGGTTTAAGGGAATGCCTTCAGATCTCCAGCCCTGCCGCCAGCAGAAGGAAGTCGTCCTTAAGCCTTAATTTAAGAAAACAAATGATTTGTTTCAATGTTCAGGCATTTGGGAAAAGTTTCTTGAACGTTGAAGTTGATGCCTGAAGCGTTCTCTTGAAAAGGGTTGCTTATTTTCTTTCTTTTATCCAGGACTGAACTTTCAGGACGCGATCGATATCCGGTTTCATTCTCTGTGCCTTTTCTCTGGTTGAGTAAGGGCCAACGAAAATTTTGTAGTACCCGGCTTCCTCGATCACCTGAACCGGATAACCCTTTTTCTTGACTGTCTCGGAAAACTCGTGAGCCTTGGCCTTGTCTTTTGAAGCGACTATCTGCAGATAAAAAGAACCCTGGTTCTGGGCTGGCGCCGTCGGTTCTTTTTTGCTGGGCTTTTTTTTGACTGGCTTTTCTGCTTTCGGTGTCACGGGTTCGGTTGCTTGGGCCACGGCCTTTTCTTCCTTGATCTCTTGTTGAGTTGGAGCCGGGTTGGTGCTCTCTTTCTTTGTTGTCTTCTTGGGCAGTGAAAGATCGATGTGCTTTTTTTTGTCTCTTTCAGAAGTGGATTCCAGGCTGTTGAATTCGTCCATGCTGTCATTTGTTTCAGGCTGGACGGCTTCCTCTTCTACCGTCGTTGTCACCAGCTCTTCGTGGCTTGAGAAGTCACCCTTGCCGATGGCAATACCTAAAATGAGGAATAGAATGTTGGTGAAAATAAACGCAACGATGGTTTGTGCAGGTGACATCAAAGGCGTGTGTTTGTTTGAACGACTTGCAGCCATGTTTCTTTCTCCATTTTAATTGGGTGTTAGAGACTTGTATCGACAAAACTTCAGAAAAGCGGGACTTTGCCAGTCTTGACTCTATTATAACCGTTTGTGTTCCGAAATGGGCAATTCAAAACGAAATAACGTTCGATCCCGGTCTCCCACAATGTAAACCGTGTTTCCGGATACTGCAACACCCTCAGCTTGCCGGACAGGCAGCTCCGCCACCGAGGTCGTGCTTTGGTCCGATAAGTTTACGAAAAAGAGTCGTTTTGATTCGTGGCTGATCATCCACAGTCCTTTTCTTTGAGAGTCGTAACTGATTCCCGATAAATCGGAGACGTTTTCTATTGGTGTTCTGCGTATTTCCCGAAATTGCCGGTTGCATTGAAGTAACAATCTCGGTTTCTTTTCGTGTAACAGGTAGAAGGTCTTCGTGTGGTGATCGTAGGTGATTCCCTCGAAGCGCCTTTCCTTTTTCTTCCCGAAGGGGCTGGTCAAAACGACCTGGTGTTTCCGAATGAGTTTGCCATCTTTTTTGCCGCCTTTTAAGTCGGAAGGCCTGTACTCCAGCACAACACCTTCCTCCTTGAGAATAAAAAAGTGCTTTCCGGCCTTGGTCACTCCCTCCAGATCGCCGCCCTTGAGGGCGATGGTCTCCACCGGGCGACCGTCTTCTTTCAGCCTGTAGATGCTTCCTTTGCGGTCGCAAACCACCCAAAGTTCACCGCTGGATTCATCGAAGTAGAGTCCGGATGGCTCTCTGATTTCCAATCTGGTTTTCCCGGTCAGCTTTAAACTCGCAGTCAAGACAATCTCCTGTGGCACCATTCTATCAGGAGTTCGATTATGAGTATAAGCCGAAGGTGATTGAAAGCAAGGGGTACTTCATTGAAAAAGCTCACCAGCGCTCACTCACTCCGCTGATAAGACCCGTAAAAAAAAGAGAACCCGAGAGTGCTATGAACACACTTACGGAAACCTGCTCCCTCTCAATGTGGCGGGCTAATATTTTAGTTAAACTGACTAAGATTTTTTTATTGAGAATTGCTACGATCGTGTCGATCTTATTTGTAAGTATTACTATATAATATACTTATAATCTGTGTTTGTGTGTAAATTTTTTGCTTGACATGCACTCAGTTTTGCCTATAATAACAGTTCGAGTGATTCAAGCGCCCTGGAGGCGCCAAAAAAGACGAGGAGTTTTTTCATGAAGATTAAACCTTTATACGATCGAGTACTTGTGAAAAGGTTAGAGCCTAAAGAGCAGGTTCGCGGCGGGATTATTATTCCTGACTCAGCAAAAGAAAAGCCCATGGAAGGCGAGGTCGTTGCCGTAGGCGACGGCAAAGTGGCAGACAATGGGTCACGTGTTGCCCTGACTGTGAAAGTCGGCGATGTTGTTTTAATTGGAAAATATGCCGGTACGGAAGTAAAAGGAAGCGATGATGTGGAGTACATCATCATGCGTGAAGACGAAATATTAGGAATTGTTGAAGGCTAAGCGAAGAGCTAGCAAAGAATTAAGGAGAATGTAAAATGGCAAGTGATGCAAAAGAGCTGCATTTTGGCGATACAGCCCGTCAGGGACTTTTAAAAGGTGTGAACAAATTAGCGGACGCCGTTCAGGTAACCCTTGGACCCAAAGGCCGCAATGTCTTGATTGAAAAGAAATTTGGTTCCCCCACCATAACAAAAGACGGTGTAACTGTAGCCAAGGAAATACAATTAGAAGATAAACTGGAAAATCTGGGTGCCCAGCTGGTAAAAGAAGTCGCATCCAAAACATCCGATACAGCAGGAGACGGAACCACAACGGCCACCATCCTCGCGCGTACCATTTACCGCCTTGGTGCCAAAGCGGTATCCGCTGGATACAACCCCATGGCTCTGAAGCGCGGTATCGATAAAGCTGTTAGCGAAATCGTGACCTATATCGACTCTCAGGCCCGTTCAGTTGAGGGCGACATGATTGCCAACGTCGGTTCAATCAGCGCCAACAACGATAAATCCATCGGCAGTATCATCGCCGAAGCCATGGAAAAAGTCGGTAAAGACGGCGTTATCACCGTAGAGGAAGCCAAGGGACTGGAAACAGAACTGGAAGTTGTCGAGGGTATGCAATTTGACCGCGGCTATCTTTCACCCTACTTTGCAACCGATATGGAACGCATGGTTGGCAACTTTGAGAACCCCTACATCCTCTTGTTTGAAAAGAAAATCTCCAATATGAGAGATCTTCTGCCTGTTCTCGAACAGGTTGTCAAAACATCTCGTCCTTTCATCATCATTGCTGAAGACGTAGACGGTGAAGCACTGGCAACTCTGGTTGTTAACAAACTGCGCGGCACTTTGAACGTGGCAGCCGTTAAAGCTCCTGGCTTTGGCGACCGCAGAAAAGCCATGCTCGAAGATTTAGCGGTACTGACCGGTGGACGCATGATCTCTGAAGATCTGGGAATCAAGCTGGAAAACGTCACGCTTGAAGACCTGGGCAGCGCGAAAACCGTCACCATCGACAAAGACAACACCACCATTATCAACGGTGAAGGCGCACGTGAAGACATTCAGGGCCGCGTCAAGCAGATTCGCGCTCAAATTGAAGCCACTTCTTCGGATTACGACCGCGAGAAGCTTCAGGAGCGTTTGGCCAAGCTGGTTGGCGGCGTTGCTGTGATCAAAGTCGGTGCAGCCACTGAAACTGAAATGAAAGAAAAGAAAGCTCGCGTTGAAGATGCCATGCATGCAACCAAAGCGGCCGTGGAAGAAGGTATTGTTCCCGGCGGTGGCACCACGTTCCTGAGAGCCAAGCAGGCTCACGGTGACCTGGAAGTTTCCGACAGTGATGAGAACCAGGGTATTAAAATCGTTTGGGAAGCCATTGAAGAACCTCTGCGTCAAATTGCTCGTAACTGCGGAAAAGAAGGCGCCATTGTTGTGAACGAAGTTGTTGCCAAAGAGGCACCATTCGGTTACAACGCGGCCACAGATGTTTTTGAAGATCTGCTGGCAGCAGGCGTTATCGATCCTGCCAAAGTTGTGAAGCAAGCGCTTCTCAACGCGGCATCAGTTGCCAGTATGATGCTGACCACACAGGCAACCATTACCGACGCACCTTCTGACGATGCTCCAGACCTGGGCGCAGCTGCCATGGGCGGCGGCATGGGCGGAATGGGCGGCATGGGCGGTATGATGTAAGCCCCAGTGCCCACTACAAAACAAAAGCGGAGGCCAAGTCCTCCGCTTTTTTTTGCTTTTTTTCAGTGTCGTGTTATGCCCGGTGATGTCAATGACGTTCAAGCGGGTGAGACACCCACTGCCAAATCTATTTATTTCAGCATGATCCAGAGATTGATTTCATGTTACAATCCAGCCGTGTAAGGCTTGCTTTAAGGAGTGCATCTTGAAACGTGTGGTTGTTTTTTCCGGCAGTTCGTGTTCCGATTCAGAGATATTGAAGCTGAGCTACCAATTGGGATTCAAACTCGCTGAAGCAGGCTATCGCGTCGTCAATGGCGGTGGCCCCGGCCTCATGCACGAAGTGCTGAAAGGAGCTAAAGACGCCGGTGGTGCCACCTTTTCGGTTCAACTGGGTAAACACGAGCGCGAGCAGAGTCCTTTTGCCGATGAGTCGGTCCACTTCAAGCGTTTGAGACCCAGACAGGACGAGCTTTTAACCCACGGCGATGCCTTCATCGCTTTGCCCGGAGGCATAGGCACGCTCTATGAGGTTCTGGAAATTTTGGCACTTAAAAACACCGGTGAGTTGCGCACGCACCCCCTGATTCTGCTGGGTGAACACTATCGCCCCTTTATCAACTGGATGGAGGGCCACAAGCTGAAGGGCATGGTTCCCGAAAGATGGAACAGCTACTTTAAAACGGCTGAAGATGTTTTCAGTTGTCTGAAAACACTCAGGGAAGCTTTTGAAACAAACTGAAGTCAATAAAGGTCACTCTTTTGCTGCGTCAGAAGCTCGGACTTCCATGTGCCAGACACCTTCAAGAGGAAGGGCAACACCCCCACGAGCGGTGAACTCCCGCACTTCTTCGCCCTGTTCCGTGGTAAGCGTGACTACAAGAGGCTGATCCTCACCGCCATCTCTGCCCAATTTCAGGCAGCCGTTTTCAATGGAGACCAAAAGACCGCGCACGGAAGAATCAATGAAAAGACCGGGCAGCTGGAAGTTTTTTTCCTGATGGGCAAAAGCAACGCCGGACAAGGCAGGCTGTGCTGATAAACTGGACAGCGAGGGCTCCAATAACTGCACCAGGCCCTTCTTAAAAGCGTTAATGACAAGTCGCCCTTTTTCTATTAGTTCCTGACCTGGATCGCGTTCTTCTTCAGCTGCTTCACTGAGCGATTCATTGAAAATGACCAGCTCTTTTAACTCGTTTTGACAGGAGTGACAGTGTCCCAGGTGCTTCAATTCGCGATTGGAAGCTTGCCTCGATCCGTTCATTATATCGGCAAGGGCACTTACAGGTGGGCACGTCAGCCTGAAGGCCTGCTGTGCCGAGTTCAGCAAATAATCCATTTCCCGTTGTTTAGCCATTTCTTCCCGCAGGGTTTCGGATTTTTTCAGTTCCCGTTCCAGCTCTTTTCGCTCATCGTGATTCATGGAACCGTCCAGGTAACTTTCCCAATCATATGTCATGTTGCCTCCCGTTTTGTTTCAGTCTTTTGCTTGCTTTTTACTCATTGCTCTTGCAAGGGCCTTTACCGCAATGGGTTCCGCATAGGTGCTTCCGTAGCCGCGGTTTTCAACCACAACGGCAACAGCGTATTGTGGGTTTTTGTAGGGCGCAAAGCCAATGAACCAGGCATGCGGTTTCTTTTTCCCGTTTTCAGCCGTCCCCGTTTTTCCCGCCATCGGAACGAGGTCTTTTTTCCACTTTGAGTTCCTGAAGCGTGCTTCATAAAGCTCATCTTCGCCCTTTTTATAAATTTGATAGGCTCGATAGCCCGTTCCACCCTTTTTGTTCATCACCTGCCACATGGCCTCTTGCATTTTTTTCGCAATGGACTTGTCAACAATTCTTTGTGATGGGCCTTCTTTCAACTTCCTGAAAGCTCTTGTGTTGGTTTCATCCGTGACCACGCTGCCCTTCCTGGAGTGGGAGACAAAAGTGGGGTCGATCCAAACTCCATCATTGGCGATTGACTGTACAATGCAGGCCATGTGAAGGGGATGAGCTTTAATCTGATTTTGTCCGATGGAGAATTGAGCCACCAGTGCTTCATCCCCTCGCTTGTTGAAATCGAACTCGGGTCCGCTATAAGCCTGTGATGCCGCTGAGAACCAGTCACTGGATTTCACGTTCCCTAAAACATTGATTTTCTGATTGAAGCGAAAGCCCTCCGCCGTCGTCTTGACCAGCGAACCAAGGGCGACACCCTGGCGTGCAAAGTAGGTGTTGGAAGAGATGGCAAAGGCTCTGTACATATCAATGGGCTCAGGTGAAACGTGCCCGCCGTGGTTTTTTACTTTCTTAAATACCTTGTCATCGGGGATTTGTAATTCCGGATCGGTGATGGTGAGATTGTGTTCGTCGATGATTTCGTCATTGAGCAACATGGTAAGCGCGACTATGGTTTTGTAAGTTGAACCCGGAAAGTAGATTTCATCCATGGCTCTGAAGAGGAGCGGCTTTTCCGGAAGATCTTCAAGCTGTTTCAGGTCTGCCTGGTCGGGATGTAAACCGGGTGAACTGACGGCAGCCAGAACACGGCCCGTTTCCACTTCCATAACGACGGCCCCACCGAGCATTCTTTCTTTTTTGCGGATAAAGGAATCGTAAATGCTTTTACTTAAGTCGGCATCGATGCTGAGTTTAATGTCGGTTCCACAGCGATCGTAACCCAACAGACCGATTAAATCGTGCACACCGTAATCCCTTTTCCCCTGCAATTCAGAGCCGAGCTTGCGTTCCAGCCCGAACAAATTCCTGAAACCTACAATGTGAGCCGTTCCCTTGTTGTTTTCAGGATAAACTCTTCTGCCTTTTTCCCAGGACGCAAGGGGTTGGTCGTTCCTGTCGAAAATGCTGCCGCGAGGAATGCGTCTCCTCACAGAGAAGGTGTTCATTTCTTTGAAGTAAAAGGAATCCCATTGAATGCCCGATTCAGGGCTGTAGCTGAAGCGATCCAGATTGTTTTTTGCCAAATTGAAGTGTCTGCCCAGCGAAGTTGACAAAACCGCCTTGCGAAATTGATCGGGATGCAGCTGGAGAGCACCCTCTTGGTCGAAAGACAGATACTTTTTGTGCAGCAGCCTTTCCAGTTGGTCTTTGGGAGCGCCTTCACCCCACAGCACTCTGGATCCTTCTCTTTTGATTTGCGGCTGGTGCTGTTCGGCCCACGCGTAAGCTTTTCCAAAAGAGTACTCCCTTTTGGCCGTTGCCAGCAGCGGCTCTTCATTGGCTATAACGTTTCCACCGGGATCAGCGATTAACGCACCAGAATGGATTAGTTTTTGTATGTTTTCAAGATGACCGATGTCTTCCCTGTAACCCTTTTCGTAGGGATTGTAGAGCGTGTTCCTCATGGTACCCAGAAAAAGCAGAGCAAAGGTCAAAATAATAAACAGGGTTGGAGCCCACCAGGCGTATTCGCCCGGTTGTTTTACCGTTTTATTTCGGGACATAGTAACGCTCTCCCTCTGTGAGTCTGGAATTGTGAAGGTTGTTGAGTTTGACGAAATGGGAACCATTGATTCTGAGACGCATGACAATGGAACCCACTGTGTCACCGGCCTTGGCCTGAACAACCTGGCCTCTGGAAACAACAGATTCCGGAAGATTCAAATTCAATTTTATACCCGCCTGCAGCTTGTAATTCTCGATAAAGGGATTGTTTTTGACAATGTCCTGCTGAGCGATTCGGTAGATAAAAGCGAGCATGGCCAGGTCTTCACCTTCTTCAACTAAGTGAAGATAACCTCCTTGTGGAGTGGGAGTGGCGGGTTTTGTCTGCTTGTGATCAGCAGACGATGACTGAGCGATGACACTGATTTCGGGTAGTTTGGCAACATAGCCTTTGGGAATTTTGCGTCCACTTTTGAGAATCTTCTCGTTGAACTGCCTGTTGAGAATTAAAAAGTCGTGCTTAAACTGTTCTCTGTGCGCTTTCCCGAATCGCTCTGCCAGTTCGTTCAGGGATGTTGGCTTTCGCGTAATGTAAAGTGTGAAGGGAATATAGGGCAGGTATTCGGGGTCGAGCCCGAATTTCTGCGGGTTGTTGGCGATATTGATAACGGCTGCAATTCTATTGGTGTACTCTTGTGTTTCTTTGGCAAGGTACTTTCTGTAGTCGAGCCATTTCCGGCTGCCGCCCGCGCGCTTCATGGCTTTTTTCACGTTTCCGGGTCCGGTGTTATAGGCGGCCAGAGCCGTGACCCAATCGCCGAATTGACTGTAGAGTTCACTTAGAAAAGATGCCGAAGCGTGACAGGCATAGTAGAATTCAAGGCGTTCATCGATAAACCAATCGGGCCAGTTGCCGTCAACGTACAGGTTGTAACCACGCGCTGTCGGAGCGATGAACTGAAACAGACCGCAGGCTGCCGCAGGGGAACGAGCTGTTTCATTGAAATTACTCTCCACAAGCACGATCCAGCCGATATCAGCGGGAATACCGTATTCCGAGAAAACCGACTCAATAGCAGGCATGAATCTGCCGCTTCGCTTCAACCCTCTCAATGTGTGGTTTTTGAGTTTGACAGAATAAACGCGTTCAAAATGTTTGACATCCTTGGGGTCAAGACCTTTAAGTACCTGTGACTTGGCTGGCAGGGAAAACAAACAGATCGACAGAATGGAAGTAAAGATGAGAAGCAGAGACTTTTTCATGGTTGATCTCCTGTGGGTGTTACTTTGCGAACTCTCGAGGCCACTAAAGCCAGGGTAAAACAAAAGGCCAGCAGGTTGATGACCAAGCTGCTGCCGCCGGCTGATACAAAGGGCAGGGTTAAACCGGAGAGAGGAAGAAAAGCCATGTTTCCCCCCATAATCAAAGCACCCTGAACCACGAATAAAAGGAATATTCCCAGTATAACGGTGGCATCACGGCGACTTGCCGGCATGAGAAAACGCGAGGTTTGAAATCCCCTGAAGCAAAAAACAAAGAAAACAACCAGGAAGAGAGCCGTTCCAAGGAGCCCTTTTTCCGCCACAATTAAAGAGAAGAGATAATCCGATTCAATGACGGGTATTTTATAAGCCTGACTCATGCCGGGCGTTGTTCCCCACAAACCTCCGGAGGCTTGAGCCCAAAGGCCTTTGGTCAATTGCCCGGAGTAATGGAGGGGATCCCAAAAGTCCATAATGCGGTGGTAGACCATGCTCGGGAAACGCGTAAAAAAGCTGATCAACACGCCCAGAGCGGTCATGGCGACAGCTCCTGAGAAGAGAGCCCAGCGTCCTGAGACGGTCAAAAACATAATAAGTGTCACAGCCAAGAGAACCAGCAAGGGACCAAGATCTCTCTGGAGCATCAGAACGGAAAAGAGCAAGCTGCAAATGATACACAGGGTGAGTAAGTTGGCTTTTAAATCTCGCTTTTGCAGGGTGAGAACGTGTTTCTGCAGGAAAACAGCCAAAACGAAAATAAACAGAATCTTGGCACCTTCAATGGGCTGAACGGTGAGCGGGCCGAGTTTGTACCACAGTTTTCGGCCGCCTGACACGGCTGTTCCGAAAAAGAAGGTTCCCGCAAGTAAGAGAACAGAGGCTATCAGGCATAAATAGGGGTAGTCCAGAATTTGGATTGCCCGCTTTCGGATTTTCGGGTGAAAAAGAAGCGTTCCGGCTAACACGCCGAGCAATAAATACACCACCTGATTAAAAGAGCTTTTTTGGGCTTGCAGTCTGTCGGGTCCCAAACGCGCCAGAAAGTAGACGCCCTGGTAAATCAGGAAGAAAAGCGCGGGTAGAAAGACCTCATCCACATCGGCCCATCTTTTCTTCGCTCGGTAAAAACCAAGCGTTATGAGGCCCAGCAGACCCCAGAGTAAAAGCATGTACTGAGTGAAGGAACTGAGGAAAGGCAGTGTCTTTTGGAAAAAGAGCAGATTGGGGCTGGAAAAAATAAGGGGATCACGACTGGCAAAACCCAGCGGAAGTTGAACGCAGTACCAAAGACCAAACAACAGCCAGAGTGATAACAGCATGTTCTTTTCAAAGGTCTTTTTAGGTTGGCTGAAGAGCTGAACGAAGAGATAAAAACCCCAAACACCTTCGGCAGATTGAAGAAGCGTTCTCAGGAGATAAGTTCTGTTCTGCCGGGAAAAGACGAGCATGGTAAATTCATAAAACTGCCACAAGATCCATAAAATCAAAGCGATAAGGACAATGACAGCAACTTTCTTTACTTTGCTGGACCGGTTTTTTTTCATGAGGTGATAGAGCTTCGATATTAAAAGCTCTTTAGTGTTGGTTGATTTGGAATTCATTTGCTCTCCCTTTTTGGACGAATGACGCAGAGTATCCGGAAAGGCGAAGCACTGTTGACGGGCTCAAATCGCTCTGTCCCGCCGAGGCCGGGTCCAATCAATGCCAGTGATTCAGTCTTCTTTTCACTTAACCAGAATTGAAGAATGGGGTTGGGCAGTTGAATGTGTTTGGCTTGTTCTCTGTTTGGAAGGTGGAAGCCAAGTTGTGAAGCGAATAATGCCGCCTGTTCCCAGCTAATTTGCGCGGTCATGGACGATGCGTACACGCATGCAGTCAGCTCAGTTGCAAGCCCGTTTGGCCAGTTTGTCTGTGTTTCTTTAAAACGGGTTACCGTTTCAATGTTGGGGAACGCGTACTCAAAGGTTTCTTCTTCCAACCAGTTCAACGAATCGTAAAGCGAGGGCGGGGGTTCTCCCATGTACACAGCTTGAGCAGGCTGAAGGCCGTTTCTCGCTTCAAGAAAAGAGGCGTAAGTTGCCTCTTTCGACAGGTAGGAAATAGAAGTCGTTATGGTGCGGGTTTCTTTGATGACACGACGTAAGTTATTGGCCAGAAGAGAGAAAGAACCCGAATCCCGGGAAAAGGAAGGCGGTTCACCCGATGGCATGATTATGGGCTTAATGGAATGCAGCAGATCGGCCGGACAATCTTCAACCAGTGTTTGCAAAGGTGAAGCAAGACCGTTGGGATCGCGTTCTTTGATCCAGCCCAACAGGCAGATAACACAGGAATAGACATCCTGCAGGTCATTCCTCAACCGCTCTTTTCCCCTAAGTCTTTCCGGCTCGATGTATCGATAGCCTGGCTTACCTCCGGGAATGGCCTCGACAATGGGTTCATAGATATGATGGGCCAGGCCGAAGTCGGCCAGTTTCAGCGAACCCGAATGGGTTATTAAAATGTTGTCGAGCGTGATATCGCGGTGGTAAATGCCTTCCTGTTGAAGAGCTGCCAGCAGATCCACAACGGGAAGGAACCGGCGTATTTTTTCCTGCCAATCCAGGGACTCAGTAAAAGGCGATTCAGAAGGTTGTGAGATGGCATCTAAAAGTGAGCCATCCGGGATGCAGTCCATGATAAAAGCCTGGAAATTACTGTGCAGATCCAGCACATCGATAGCTGCATCGAATTCCTTGAATGCGACCATAATTCGCGCTTCCTGTTCCAGGAACTTCTTCCATTGACCGTGAGTCAGATTCTGGAACTTGGAGTCTTCCGTGACGGCAGGTTGTACGGCAGAGAGAAGATACTTGAGAACAGCGGGTTGTCCTGTTGCAGTCCAGCGTATTTTCACCGCTCTACCGCAGCCGCCAACCCCAATTTGACCGAGAATCCGGTGATGGAAGCCGGGCCACAGGAGTTGTATTTCCTTTTCAATTGCAGATGGAGAGTCTTGTGAATTTGTGTGGATTTCAGTTCCTGTCATCATGTCCTCTTTCTTTTACTTGAATTGGTAAACGAGAATGTTGGGGCCGCGCCGGGTGTGATCTGGAAACGCAATCTGGGCTTGTTCACCGGGGATACTCAATCCCTCCAGAAAGTGAGCCAGATAAATGGTTTGATCGCTGTAAGAGAGCGTTAGTCTGCTGCGGCCAAACTTGTTCACCTCTACGATTTGAATATGGTTGGCCCAACGGTGCAATTTCAGCGCCGCTTTTACTTTTTCAACAAACGCGGTGCTGGGTGTGTTTTCAATGATTAATTCCACCTTTCGCTGATGGTTGCTGAGGTATTTCGTAAGTGCCCGGGTCAGCCATTGACCCAGATCCTTGCCTGCTCGCACCAGCGCCTTTTCCGATGCTGAGTCCAGGCTGGTGGTGTCAAAACCCGAGAGACGGTCAAACGACTTTTCCGCGACTATAAGCCCGCTGTCACCTAAAAAGACGCGAATACTTCCAAAAGCAGAGGCGGCATGGGCTTTGCTGAGTTCTTTCATTCCATAGGGGTTGATGGATTGGGAGGTATTAGAGGGGGAGACATCTGCCTGCACAACCACCACCAGTCCGGCCAGCAGAGCATGGGTGAAGGCCATCAGTTTTTCCTGTTCACTTGTCCGGTTTGAGCCGTGTTCCGCCAGCCAGAAAGATTGGAAATGGGTTTCATCCAGCACATCAAAGCCCGCTTTTTTGAGTTTTTCTTTCAGCCTTTCACCCACAATTTGCTGTGGAATGAGATGACCGTCGATGCGCTCTTCGGTTAAGACGATGATACGCGTTTGACCCATTAGCTCTTTAATTTTGAGTTTCGCTTTGCCTTTTTCGACGGTGGCTTCGATACAGACGTTGTAGAGCTCGCCGTTTTGCTGTTCACTGAGAACTCTTTCACTCGAGATGTGGCCGGAAGTTTTGAGTTCCAGCAGGCTTTCAACGATGAGTTCGTTTTGCAAAATGGTCTCACTGGCAAGTTCAATGCCCACTGCTTTTTCAATGGCCCTGGTTCTGGCATCCAGCAGAGCTGAACGGCGAGCTGAAGCGCGATCCTTGTTGAGAACAATACTTTCCCCGCATGTTTGAACACGTTGTCCCGCCCAGATAGAGAGGGAACAAAGAATCAGAAAAATGGATACAAACCGTTTAACTTGTTTACTCTGCATAAATAGCCCTCCTGTAGAAAATCGGGATTTTTTCTTTTTTGCTTTGTAAGAATCAATCATGTTCAACTCCCGCTGAGTTATTGGAATGGTGGCTCAATCATAACATATCTGAAAGGTTCCAGTCCGAAAAGTGATATTCAATAGTTGGGAGATACCCAAGGGCTTGATGTGATGGCGTTTTTCGAGTTAGTCGGGTTGTTTTTCCCCACCGGGTTACGCCTCGTGCAAGCGTAAAGACTTAGTTTAACCGCAACTCCTGGCCAACCTTAATGCGGTTGCCCCTGATGGCGTTGAAGCGAATTAAGTTCTGAACCGAAGTACGGTGCTTCTTTGCAATGGCGATGAGCGTTTCACCTTTGACAACCCGGTGAGTTTGAAAGTTGGCTGCTGGCATTTTGATGACCTTGCCGACTCGAGGTGTGAATCTCCCGCCGTTGTGATCGAGAATTTCCTTCACCGATACACCGTACTTTGCACTGAGGACATTCAGTGTCTCACCCGGTGTGACCGGATGATCACTCCAAACTTTCTTTTCTTGCTGATTCGGGATGGGCTTTTTTTCAGGTACAGGCTTATCCTGTTCGGGCTCTTCTCCTGGTTCCGGGGTGGCAGCGGCATGGGTTTGAGTGACTGTTTTGGTTGGAACCTCTTTCACGACAGGATGCTGTGCCTCCGTTTTAAAGCTCCTGTCAACAAGTATGCCAACCGCGATGCCCAGTAAAAAAATAGCCAGGAACTTGAAAAGAGTCGCAGGTTGAAAGCGTGTGCGCTGGTTTGAATTCAGGGTGTCTGCCGGGCGGTCTCCCATAATGGGATCCTTCTTGAGTTGAGCTGTTTCGTAATCATAAGGCAGTGTTTTATTTCTCATGGCTGTCTCTCCTTGTTTTCGTGCAGTCACCTATAGAGATGTCAATGGGCAAAAAAACTTACCGGGTTTGACACAAAATTATTCATTTATTCCGCAAAAAAACAAAAAAGAGTGTTGAGTTTCTTCTGGTGCGTTCAATTTAAGCAGAATTCACCTCGTTTAGAGGGTCTTTGCCCTCAGGCCCTTCTCCACAATTTTGTTCAGCGCAAACGATGCAGCCACCAGACCGAAAGTGGCTGTAACGCACATGGACTGGCCCAGTCCTCCCTCACAGCCCAGCATAGTGCCTTCCTTTTCCGGCGCGCGCTTGCTGCTGATGCTGCCGTCGGGCTGAGGGTAACGCACCTGTTCGCAGGAATAAACACAGCGAATGCCGAATCTGCGTTTGGGATTGCTGGAAAATCCGTAGTATCTTCTCAGAAAAGAGCGCACTTTGGCCAGCAAGGGATCGTTGCGTGTTCTGTTGAGGTCTTTAATGGCCACGGCGGTGGGATCGGTTTTTCCGGCGGCACCACCGGCACACATAATGGGTATTTTCTTTCGGCTGCAGTAATGGATCATGGCGGCTTTGTGCTTGACGCTGTCGATGGCATCGATCACGTAATCGAGATCTTCCGGCAGGTAATGTAACGTGTGTTTTGAGATTAAATCGTGAATGATGTGAACACGGCAGCGGGGATTGATTTCTGCAATGCGATCCGCCATGACCTCGACCTTTGGTTTGCCGAAAGTGGAGGTAAGAGCGTGCAATTGCCGATTGGTATTGGACGGGCAGATGGCGTCCATGTCAACAAGGGTTAGCTGACCAACGCCCGCCCGGGCCAATGCCTCCGCTGCCCATGAACCCACACCGCCCAGGCCCACTACTGCTATGTGGGCTTGAACAATGAATTCATATCCCGGTGTGCCATACAGTCTGCGCGATCCATCCAATCGGTTTTCCATTTGCTGCTTGTGCTCCTGCTGTGTCATCAGACAGAAAAACCCTAGCATGTGCAGTGCCGGAATTCAATTCCCGATTGTCATCTGTATGACGTCAAAGGGTAAAAGTAGCTGACGTCATACAGGTATGACTGAAGTGAGATGCATTAGCTCTTTTGCAATATTCTCGATTTCATAATCGCATTCCCTTCATCCTCAATAGCCTCACCGTCAATACAGTTTAGAATCAGATAGTTGTCATAGGCTTCATTAAGGTTGTTGCTTCCGCTGTCTAAATAGTTCTCAAACATTTCTACTGTAATATCATTCTGATTGGGTGTAACCAGCCCATTTTCAAATAAATATCTGTATTGCAGGTATTTCTTTTTTATATTGTTGGGTACAAAACCAATACTTGACAGTGTTTCGAAAAAATCTTCAAAATACAACTTTGAATTGTCGGCATCGCCAAGAAGATACGCAATAGTAAACCTGTATTCAAGAATTTGGAGATGAGTAGTTAGAGACCATATGTGAGTTAAATGAAAAAAGTAAGGATTGGCTAAAGCTGAATCTAAATACTCAATAGCCGTTTCATAATCATTCATCATGACTGATAATTTTGCTATCTGATGGCAGGCAATAATTTCCCTGTAAGTATCATCAGCAATGGATTGCATTATTTTGTATTCCTGAATCGCTTTAGGAAGCAACCCCGCAATTTCGAACGCCTTGCCTCTTCTTCTCAGCGTGGCAGTGTACTCAACGACACCGTAGGAATCTGAAAAAGTTCCTTTATCAAAAGCGTTCTTTAACATGTCAAGATAGTCTTCAGATACTTTTAAATAGCGATACAAAGCGACAATGGATTCACTGGGCTCTGTGCTGCGTCCCCTTAGATTGTCAAGTTCTTCTTTGGAGTAGGGCTTTGATTCTTTAACTTTCTGGAAGGCATTAAGAACAGTATGAGCTTGTTCAGCAAGTGTTGCAGCCGGTTTAATTTCATTGATTTCTTTTATAAACTGGCCGTTTACTCTAATGTTTTGGTCAGATTGAAACAGAATGGAAAAAACGATTATAATGTTCAACATGGTATGAAAGACCTCCTAATGACCCGGCAAATCACAAGTCCTGGAACACTTGCTGTAAAAAAAGCAGGAAAAAACAATACAAATGTTTGTCCGCATAAAGATACAGCTCTCTTTGTTTCAACTTGAAAATAGTTTTTGATTTATTGATACAATTGCCATCACAAAGCATACACGATACACCGTATGCTTGTCAACAAAGGCTGAGCAGTCAAAAAAACTACCTGACTATTACAACAGGTTGGCATAAGATAACAGACATCATTTTCCTGTTCCCTTGACAGGCGTTTGTTTTAGGACTGATAACTGGTGATTGTATCCGTTTCTTTCGCTCTTGACCAGGCTGCTTTGTCCTGGCGCTTCTCTTGCTCCCTTTTGGCTTGTAACTCTAACTCAGCTAGAAGTTTCTTGGCCTCAGCCTGATGCAGTTCATAGCTGGCAATATACTCCCGCAACGCTTCCTCTGTCTCCGCTTTTTGCGCAAATTCTAAAGCCCGATAGTCATTTTCAACCTGAACTCGTTTCTTTTCCGCCTGCACAAGCTCACGCGTCAATAGGTATTCCATTGTCTGATTGCCTTTTACTTTCACTCTATGACTGAATTCAACCTCTTTGTACCTGATTTTCAGCTCGTGCTCCCCGGCAGGCACTTTGGTCAGCATCGTTGGGGCCTTGTAGCTGGATCCCAGCACCCCATGAAGGGGAGACAACCGACAAATTAGACCAGGCGGTCAGCAATTCACTTCTTGCCTGGCAAAATGGACAGGCAGATTGAGTGAGGTGGGTCAAGGATGCCGGTCGGAGCACTGATTTGTCCAGCGAAGGAGATATACACCTGCAGTGGTGAGCATGCTCATTGTAAGAGTAATATTTACACGCTTGTGATTGAAGTCGGGCTTGCATTGTGAAATGATACCTCGTTAAAGGTTGTTGATGCGGGGTAAGTGTCAGAGCGGTCGGCGCGTTATCATATTCCTTGCATCGCTTCCATTTTGCCCGGTTTTTCTGAGTCATGAGTTAAAGGTACGTTCAATTGGAAAAAATGGCCCTTGTACTTGTGAATTTTCAGCCGCGCCCACTTTCACAGATCACCGCCTTACCGGCATTCAAAAGGAATCAGCATGAGTCAAAACATCAAACTCGATCAACTCGATCATCAGATTATCGATATTCTGCAGAAAGACGGTCGTATTGCCAATTCGAAACTGGCACAAATGGTGGGCTATTCGGCACCCACGGTTCTTGAACGCGTCAAGAAACTCGAGCGAAGCGGCGTGATACAGAATTACAAGGCTTCACTGGAACCCAGGTTACTGGGTTTGAATTTTCAGGTTTATACGGGCATTGAAGTGGAGGTCAGTCAACTGGGCAATGTGAAGGAACTGGAAGAGCGTTTCCATTCCCTGCCGGAAGTCCTCGCCTGTTACCATATTGCGGGTGATTTTGATTTTCTGCTTAAAGTATGCGTTAAAAACCAGGAAACCTACAAAGATTTTGTGACTGAGCAACTGTCAGAAATTAAAGGGATTAAACGCATTCAAAGCTGGGTTGTGCTCAGCACCATCAAAGATGACAACATCATCCAGATGAATTGAAGAGGGGTAAAGGGCTCAGGATGGATGCTTTTAAAGAGATTTTACCCGAGTTGGAAAAACTGTGTGTTCCCCTGGAGGCCTATTGCAAACTGGAATTTTACCTGGATACCCTGTGGCAGAAGAACTCGGAACTCAATCTGTTCAGTCGAAAAATGAGCCAGCGCGATTTGGTGCACCTGCACCTGCTGGACTCTCTGTTGGGGCTGCCCTTACTGCCCGATGTTCAAAACATTTCAGATCTCGGCACGGGCGGCGGCTTTCCCGCTATTCCGCTTGCACTTTGTCATCCCAATCGTCAATTCACCCTCATTGAAAAGAGCGTCAGGAAAGCGGAGTTTCTCCGCCTTTTAAGTCGGCAGATTCCCAATATTGGCGTTGTTTGCGGGCTTGTTCCTGAAGGCATTGACAACAAAACACAACTGGTCATCGCCCGGGCTTTCAAACCGCTGCCGGTGATCCTTGAGCTGACTAAAAGCTATCGCAAAAAGAATTTCATGCTGTGGAAGGGCAGGCGGGCTGTGATTGACGAGGAACTAAAGCGTTCCGGCAGGATGCTGGTGGAGATGAAAACAGAGGTAAAAAAGGTCGCGCACCCCACCAGGCAGGTTGAACGTCACATTCTCTTCATGTCACGCTGAAGCTGCGTGCTTTAAGTGGAGGCAGACGGTTCACGGTCTATGGAAACAACTCGCCTTCGCTGCGAAAGACCCTGTCCAGCCCCCGCTTGGAGAGAACAACTTGCCACAGCTGATTTTTGCGTGCTCTGAAACTGGCTGCAGAGACAAGCAGATAGTAGGTCCACATGCGGAAAAAGCGCTCATCGTACCTGTCTTGAATCTGATGGTAATTGGCTGTAAAATTTTTATACCACTCCAAGAGCGTCTTTTCATAGTAGAGCCCGAAGCTGTGCCAGTCTTCAATGATGAAACGCTTTTCCGCCGCACGGCAGATCTGCGCGGCGGAAGGGATCATGGAGTTGGGAAAAATATACGTGCCGATCCAGGGGTCAGAAGCAGTGAGCGAGTTGTTGCTGCCAATGGTGTGCAACAGACACAAGCCGTTTTTGTCCATCACCTGATGGATCTTTTCCATAAAACACGCATAGTTTCTCCAGCCTACATGTTCCAGCATTCCAACCGAAATGACCCGGTCATAGCTGCCGTGTAATTGCCGGTAATCGAGCAGCTCAACGTTGACGTCAAGCCCCTTGCAGGCCATCCTCGCATAATTCGCCTGCTCCTGTGATACCGTGATTCCGGTTACTGCTGCACCGTAATTTTCGGCGGCGTATTTGGCAAAGCCGCCCCAACCGCAGCCAATATCAAGCACCTTCATTCCCGGTTTCAGGTCAATTTTGCGGCAAATCAGATCCAGCTTTTTGGTCTGGGCCTGTTCAAGCGTTTTTGCCTTGTACCAGTAGGCGCACGAATAATTGAGCCCGGCATCGAGCATAATGGAAAACAAGTCGTTTCCCAGATCATAATGATGCCTGCCAATGATAAAAGCCCTCGTTTTGCTCTGTATCTGATTTTGAATACTGATCAGATAGCGCTTGAGGTTCTGCCAGACACGTTTGAGACCCTCATGGGTCACTTGTTTATCGACTCCGGCTCTCAGTAACCGATAAAACAGCTGGTCCAGGGCTTTGCAGTCCCACCAGCCATCCATATAGGCTTCACCCAGCCCCAGAGAGCCTTCAGTTGCCACGCGTTTGTAAAATAACGGGTTGTGTATCTGAACGTCCCAAGGTCTGTCTCCGTCAATTTGAATGTCCAGAGACTCCATTAACTCATGAATGAAGCGTTCCGATTGTTTTTTCAGCATGGTCGTTCCTCCTGCAAGAAAGATCTTCTGCTCAAAATCGCGTTGACACAATTTTCTGTTTTTCAGCCTGAAAAAGACCTGCCATCCTTTTTTGGCGGATAGCGTGCCGTCAATACTCACAAATGGCGGAGTCATATTTATGGAAGATATATTGCATTCAGCATATCATAAAAGATGCAGAAGGGGATACTCATAAAAAGCAATCGTCATCACTTTTGCTCATAACCGCACGGTGGTTGAGACGGGCCAATTCTCCACAATTGACGCCGCACCGCAGCAGTTAAACCGCAGAGTCCAAAGTGCCTGACTATTTTTTCTTCCTGGGCAGCGGTCATTTCCACCCCCATGACCCCTTCACTTGTTCTCAAAGCACACAGATTCACGCAAATCGTGTAGAATAAGAAGTCAAAACAGCAGTAAGGAGTGTTCATGCGAGATTCTTATCAACATCAGATTCGGTTTGTCACAGCAGCCTCGCTCTTTGACGGACATGACGCGTCCATCAATATCATGCGCCGTATTCTTCAAACAGAGGGAGCCGAAGTGATTCACCTCGGGCACAACCGTTCAGTGGGTGAAATAGTCGATGCCGCCATTCAGGAAGATGCTCAGGGCATTGCTCTCAGCTCCTATCAGGGCGGTCATGTGGAGTACTTCAAGTACATGGTTGATCTTCTGTCTGAGAGAAATGCCAGTCACATCAAGGTCTTTGGCGGCGGCGGCGGTGTGATTACACCTCCGGAAATCAAAGAGCTCGAGGCTTACGGGGTTGATAAGATTTTTTCACCTGATGACGGCAGCAAGCTGGGACTGGTTGGGATGATTCAACTGATGTTAAAGCAGAGCGATTTCTCGACAGTAGAAGTTGCAGGCTCTTCTGAGGAACAGAAACTTGCTGTCAATCGGCTGGCCCGGCGTGTGACTGAAATAGAAATGGGCGATCAATCGGGTGGTCGTTCTGCCAACAAAGTGCCTGTGGTGGGTATTACGGGTACAGGCGGTTCCGGGAAGAGTTCCCTGACCGATGAAATTGTGCGCCGCTTCCTGGACCATTTTCCAGACAAGACCATCGGTATTGTTTCAGTGGATCCATCCAAACGCCGTACGGGCGGCGCACTGCTGGGTGATCGCATTCGCATGAACGCCGTTGCTTCACCCAACCCGGAGGGGCACGCCCGTGTGTTTATGCGTTCCCTGGCAACGCGTTCCGCCAATACCGGTATCAGTCGAGCTCTTGAGTCGGTTATCGAGGCCTATAAAGACTTCGGTTTTGACCTTATTTTGGTTGAAACGGCGGGTATTGGTCAGTCCGATTCTGAAATAGTGGATTTGGTGGACTTTTCGCTTTATGTCATGACCTCTGAATACGGAGCTCAGACTCAATTGGAAAAAATTGACATGCTGGATTTAGCGGACATCGTTGTGCTCAACAAGTTTGAGAAAAGGGGTTCAGATGACGCCTTGCGTGATATTGCGAAACAGGTTATGCGGAACCGCAACCTGTTCGATGTCAAACCTGAAGAACTCCCCATTTTTCCAACCATTGCATCGCAATTCAATGATTCAGGCACCAACTTGTTTTTTAAAAACCTGATAACGGGGCTCAATCAGAAATGTTCACTGAATTGGGACGTGCCCGACTACCCCAACCAGGGAAAACCCGAAAAAGCACCTATCATTCCCAGCGATCGACAGCGCTACCTCTCAGAAATAGCCGATACTGTCCATGCGTACAAAAAATGGGCCCTGGCGCAGAGTGAAATTGCCCGAGAAATGTTCCAGCTTGAAGGCAGCATGGATTTCCTTCGCAAGCGGATGGAGCAGTCGGAACTCAAAATTAACTCCCAAGAGGCTGGTCAGGCTCAATTCGATTTATCGCCTCCCGATTATCAGCATCTCTGTCAGACGCTGCGCATGGAGTTTGAACAGCTTGCACACACATTGGCTCCTGAATGTAAAAAAATGCTGGAAGCGTGGCCAAGTGCCGTTGAAGCTTATCAGCAAGATGAACTTGTCACCAAAATTCGTGACAGGGAGATTCGCAATGATCTTCACACCACCTCGCTTTCCGGCTTGAGAATTCCCAAAGTGGCCCTGCCGCGTTATCGCGATTGGGGAGATATTCTCTACTGGCTTTTGATGGAAAACCTGCCTGGTGTTTTCCCCTTCACGGCTGGTGTTTTCCCCTTTAAACGCGTAGGTGAAGATCCCACACGCATGTTTGCCGGCGAGGGAACCCCGGAAAGGACCAACCGACGCTTCCACTTTGTTTCCCGCGGACAGAAAGCCTCCAGGCTTTCAACTGCCTTTGATTCGGTGACACTCTATGGTGAAGATCCGCATATTCGGCCCGATATTTACGGGAAAATAGGGAATGCAGGTGTTTCCATTTGTACCCTGGATGACATGAAGAAACTCTACTCGGGGTTTGATCTCGTGAATCCCAGCACTTCCGTATCCATGACCATCAACGGTCCGGCACCCATGATGCTGGGCTTCTTTCTGAATGCCGCGGTGGATCAGCAGGTTGAGAAGTATCTGCTGGATTCAGGTCAATTGATAAACGTCAGAAAGAAATGGAGAAAGAAATACAAAGATGCGGGCTTCAATTTACCCGTCTATGAAGGTCTGAATTACAAAAAGGATCATCCCCGCTGCTTTGGTCTCGGTTTATTGGGCATTCCCGGTCAGGAAACTCTGGATCCGGATACGTATCTCAGAATCAAGTCCGATACACTGAAAAAAGTGAGGGGAACCGTGCAGGCGGACATTCTCAAGGAAGATCAAGCCCAGAACACCTGCATTTTTTCAACTGAATTTGCCTTGAAACTCATGGGCGATGTTCAGGAGTACTTTGTGTTGAACGGAATCAGAAACTACTATTCGGTTTCCATCAGCGGTTATCACATAGCCGAAGCGGGTGCCAACCCCATAACGCAGGCCGCACTGACTTTGGCCAACGGCTTAACCTATGTCGAATACTACCTTTCAAGAGGCTTGAAAATAGACGAGTTCGCTCCCAGCTTGAGTTTCTTCTTCTCCAACGGACTCGATCCCGAATACGCCGTCATTGGCCGTGCCGCCCGCAGGATTTGGTCCATCGTCATGAAAAGGCGTTACGGTGCCAACAGCCGCTCTCAGAAACTGAAGTATCACATCCAGACCAGCGGCCGGTCACTGCACGCCAAAGAGATCGATTTTAACGATATCCGAACCACGCTCCAGGCACTTTACGCCATTTTTGACAACTGTAATTCACTTCACACCAACGCTTACGACGAGGCCATTACCACTCCCACTGAAGAAAGTGTGCGAAGAGCTCTCGCCATTCAAATGATTATCAACAAAGAGCTCGGTCTTGCAAAAAATGAGAATCCCATGCAGGGTTCTTTCATTATTGAAGAGTTGACTCAACTTCTGGAAGAAGCCATTCTGGCCGAATTTAACAGAATCTCGGAACGCGGCGGCGTACTGGCGGCCATGGAGACCATGTATCAGCGCGGTAAGATCCAGGAGGAATCGCTTTATTACGAAACCTTGAAGCATCAGGGTAAACTTCCCATTGTCGGGGTGAACATGTTCCTCAACCCCGAGGGGAATGCTGAATCAGATCAGCCTCTGGAACTGATGCGATCCACTGAAGAGGAAAAGAAACAGCAAATAAGAAATCTTGAAGCCTACCATGCCTTTTGGCAAGGTGAAGCGGAAGCGTCTGTTAAAGATGTCAAATACGCCGTTCTCAATCAACGCAATATTTTCGATCGCATCATGAAAGCCACCGTTTACTGCTCACTGGGTCAGATGTCGGAAGTGCTTTACGAATTGGGAGGTCAATATCGGCGGAATATGTAGATGTGCTGCATCTTTTAGAAAGTATCAGCAAAGTGTGACAAAAGCATTACAGGCACTATCGAAAGAAGTTGAACTAGAGCCGTTGTTTGAAAGGATTCTATCCATTGCCATGGAAAACACACAAGCCGACAGGGGTGTTTTAATATTGGATACCGGTCATTCAATGAAAATCCAGGCATTGAAAACAACAAATCCTGACGACAACCAAACGATGCAAAACCTGTCGGTTGAAAAGAGTGAAGACCTGCTGGTTTCCATCGTTAAGCAGGTTGTTGAAGACAAGAGCCCCGTGATCATAGAAAACGCTTTGGCTGATCCGGCTTACCAGAATGATGGGTATGTCAAGAAAAACAAACCAAAGGGCATTGTGTGCATGCCCATTCTCCATCAATGCAGATTACACGGTGTTCTTTATCTCGAAAGTCACAAAAGGGCGGAACTTTTCAGTGAGGAACGGATTCGTATACTCGATATTTTACTTGTTCAAGCAGCGATTTCCATTGCGAATATCAAGCACTTTCAGGCCTTGGAGCGGGAAAAAAACTATTTATCCAATCTCATAAACCATTCACCCAGTCTTATCCTCGGAGTCAACATGAAGGGTGTCATCACCTTTGTCAACTCAACTGTTGAAGCTATTTCCGGGTTTTCAAAAGCCGAACTCATCGGTCAGAACTGTTGGAAGCTGTTCCATGAGCAGCAAAACGATCCAACGATCGAAACTTTGTGTCGAAAGATCAATAAAGGAAGAGTATGCAATTACAAGCTCACGTTGAACTGTAAAAACGGCGACAAGCGTGTCACTGTATGGAACGCTTCAACTCGAAAAGACGAACGTGGCGAGCTTGTGGAAATTGTTGGGTTTGGCAATGATATGACAGACGCTTTTCACAGGGAAGAAAAACTGAAGCGAAGTGAAGAGCACAAAAGAGAACACCTTGAAACATTGGTCGCTGAAAAGACTTGGGAATCCATTGTGGAAAGGAAAAATACTGAAAGGGCAAATCTGGCGAAAAGTGATTTTCTCGCAAACATGAGTCATGAAATACGCACACCGCTCAATGCCATCACAGGTTTCAGTGAGCTTTTGTCTTCGACTGTGACCGATGAAAAACAAAGAAGCTACCTTGAAGCCATAAAAAGTTCAGGTAAAAACCTCATGCTGCTCATAGGCGATATCCTCGATTTGTCTAAAATTGAAGCAGGCAAGATGAGTATTCACACAACAGTTGTCAATTTAAAGAAAGTCATTCAGGAAATCAGGCAGATTTTTACGTTGCAAATTAGAAAAAAGGGAATCAGCTTTATTTTGAATATTTCCGATAAAGTCCCTGCCGCTCTGGAACTGGATGAAGTTCGCCTGAGGCAGGTACTTCTTAATATTGTCGGCAATGCTGTTAAATTTACCGAAAAAGGTTTTATTAAACTGACGGTTGATATCGAGAACCAACCAAATAAGTCATTGAAAAAGATCCATATTACAGTGGAAGATACGGGTATTGGTATTGCGAAGGAAGAGCTTTCTACCATTTTTGAGACTTTCAAACAGCAAACAGGTCAGGACCGCTTTAAATACGGAGGTAAAGGCTTAGGACTTGCCATCTCTAAGCGGCTGGTTGAATTAATGGGAGGCAGGATCGTTGTTGAAAGTACTCTTGGTCAGGGTAGTGTTTTTAAAATTACATTCAGCAATGTTGTGGTAAATGAAGATGCAGAAAGAAAACAACCTTCAGGAAATAACTCGTTGCGTGTTCAGTTTAAAAAAGGCAAGGTGCTGATTGTTGATGACGTGACTTCCAATAGGCTTTTCTTGAGAGAGCTCTTGAAAAAGGTGAATCTTACGGTTGCTGAAGCCCAAAACGGATATGAGTCGACACTCATAGCACCTGATTACCAGCCCGACCTTATCCTGATGGATATTCGAATGCCCGTTATGGATGGTTATAAAGCTGCAAAGTTATTAAAAATGCATGAAAAATGCGCTCATATTCCCATCATTGCAGTAACAGCTTCCTCCTATTATGAAAAGCAGCGGTTGAAATTAGAAAACGAGTTTGATGGATACGTTTCAAAACCCATTGACATCCAGCAGTTGCATAGCGAACTGATGAAGGTTTTTGAGCCCATTCAGCAAGAGATAACAGATGAAATGTTGAATTTGAGCCTTCATTCTATGGGAGATCTGAACCAGGAGGTCCGTGAAGGTATCCCTGAAGTGCTGGGGATTTTGAATGATGGATTGATAGGGCGTTGGAAGCGATATAAAAATCAACAACCCATTAAGGAGGTTCGGGAGTTCGCCAAACAAATTTTGAACCTTGGTCGGGATTTTCAGTTAAAGATTATGGTATCCTATGGCAAAGCGCTGCGCCATGCTGCAGACCACTTTGAGGTTCAGAAGTTAAGGGAACTGCTTGATAAATTTCCTGAATTAATTACAATGCTGGAAAGCGCTGCAGGGGAAGAATATGAAACAAATCAATAATCGAGACTGTTTTTGTATTTTAATCGTCGATGATGAGCCCAAGAATATTCAATTGCTGGGGACTTTTTTAGAGGAAAACAAGTATCACATTGAATTTGCCATGAATGGAGAAGAAGCTCTTGACTGGCTTGAAAAGCGGTCTTTTGACTTAATTCTGCTTGACGTGATGATGCCGGGTCTCGATGGCTATGAAGTGTGTCGAAGAGTTAAGGCAAATCCAAAGCTAAACCACATTCCCATTATTTTTTTAACGGCAAAAGTTGAAACCGATGATATTGTCAAGGGTTTCGAACTCGGAGCTTCAGACTATATCACCAAACCCTTCAAACCTCAGGAACTCCTGGCTCGTTTGAGAAAGGAAGTGGAACTGAAAACGCTGCGCGGTCTTATTCCCATTTGTGCAAAGTGCAAGGATGTTCGAAATGACGAAGGTACCTGGACACAGATAGAAACTTATATTGAAAGTCATTCCAAGGCACTGTTCAGTCATGGTATTTGCCCGAAGTGCATGGATGAATTATATGCTGAGCAGGGATGGTATAAAAAAAAGAAAGATGGGGACTAAGCTGGCAACAAACGGCAACCATTGCTTACTTTTGACTGGTTTTTTAACAAACAGCATCCTTAAACGCTTAGACCTTGCAAGGAGAAAACGAAAGAGCAGAAACGCCAAAGCTGAGTATGGTAATATGCAAGGGAAGACTCTCAAAACAGGGGTAAAAAGGTTTACAGATATCGGGCTGGAACAGTTCCATGTTCCAGCTGAAAAATGGATCGACAGCCGTGTCGAGATTCCCTTGTTCTAATTGCGTTCAATTCTTTTTTCGTAGACTTTCATACCATCTTGCGTTATTTCTGAAAAACCCACTTTTTTCAAGTACGCTTCGTGTTGAGGACAAAAGGGGCTGCTCAATATTTGCTTGATTCCCTTTTCCTGAAAGAGGGACTGGCGTTCACTCCAGAGATAATGGCCTCCCTTTGAGTCGCGAAACTCAGGGGTGACATAGTCTAATGTAACCCGACATGTGGTACCTTCAATTTGGCCGATGAACAAGCCCGCTGGACGCAGGTTGCGCATGACAAAGACAATCATGCTTTTTTCAGCATCCTTGGGTCGCTGATAATCGCTGAAAAACCGGCGAATATCGCTGTCATAGAATTCAAGAAAACGACTGAGAAAGGGAGAGGCTGCGTACTTAATCCAAAGCAGATCAAAATACTCCTTTTGCCGATACATGCGTATCAGGTAGAAAGCATCAATCGCTGTTATGAAGCTATTGAGAACCATAACGGGGTAGGCTTTGATGAGAAAACCGTAGAGAGCGAAGGTGCCCGCACCGGCCAGGTTAATCCAGCGCAGGCGAAGCAGGTTATTCATGGTCAATGAAACCGCGACCAGGATGGAACCCAGATATCCGATTACTTCCAAAGCGCTCATTTCTTTCCTCCCACCCGATGATCGGTCTCATGAGTGAAGCTTTTTATCACAAATCGCGAACCCGGTGAAGAGAATATTTTGTGTTGAAAGAACTGTCACATTGCTGCTTCTCGTTCGTTTCGTGCTTTTGGCGCCATATTCCATCCCTGCATACCGTCTGCCGGCAACAGGTATCGAAAAGACAGCATTTACCTGGTATCAATCCAGGCCTGAATCAGATCCTCGTTGGCTTCTGCGATTATTGGGTTTTCAGAAAACCTTCGTGTCTTACCTGACGCGATGGTCAGAAGTTTCACTTTTTCTTCGTACTCAGCGGTCACACCTTTCAGGAAATATGGTGGATGGTTGGGGTCTGTCAGTTGAGGGTATTGTGACTTGACCTTTTTAAGAGCTCCACCAAAGGCGCGGATATCCGCGGCATACTGGTGTGTGGCACTTGCCATGGCTTCAGGGTCGGAGGCTCTTTTCATGGCCTCGATATAGGTTTCCATAATGTGAATGTTCTCTTTCATGACTGAACGGATGGTGTGTATTTTGTAGAAATAGGGGGATGCCGCTGCAGCAAGCAGGGCGGCAATCCCCAAGGTGACAATCCAGATTCGTTTCATGGTCAGTTGATCAATTCAATCAGTTTAAAGCGCTTTTTTCCCGCTCTCAGGATGAGTTTCCCGTCTTGAAAGTGATCCAGACCAACGAACTCGTCCGGCTTTTGTATGACTGTATCGCCGTAGCGGCCGCCATTGCCTCGAATGAGCCTCTTGGCTTCGCCCTTCGTTTTGGTGAGTTCCGCTTTAATGTACAGGTCCGCCCAGGTGAGTTCTCCCAACTCCGCCTGTGCCAATGCAACACGCGGCATATCCACCGCTTTTTCCAATTGAACCTTGACGATGCTGGAACTGGTTTGCATGACACCTTTTGGATCGGCCTGCCCGAATTTGGCGACAGCGGTGGCGAAGGCTTTAGCTGCCTGTTGTTCACCGTGTGTTATGCGAGTCGCTTCAAAGGCCAGAATCTCTTTGGCGCGATTGATGTTGGATCCTTTTTCAGTAAGCGTATTGATTTCATCGACTGGCAGGAGCGTGAACAGGAGCATGAAGCGTTTGACATCGGTATCTTCCACGTTTCTCCAGAACTGGTAGAACTCCAGTGGGGAGGTGCGGCTGGGATCCAGCCAAATATTGCCGCTTTCACTCTTGCCGAATTTCGCGCCGCTGGAGTTGGTGATCAGCGGAAAGGTAACTCCGTAGGCTTGCTGTTGGCACTCTTTCCGCCTGCAGAGATCGATGCCGGCTACGATATTGCCCCACTGATCCTGACCACCCATTTGGAGTGTACAATCGTGATCGCTCAAGAGTCTGTAAAAATCGTAAGCTTGGAGGATCATGTAGTTGAATTCAAGGAAGCTGAGACCGGTTTCCATGCGTTGCCGAACGGATTCGGCTGTCATCATGCGGTTAACACTGAAGTGCGCACCGATTTCCCGCAACATGTGGATGTAGGAAAGAGGCAGGAGCCAATCTTTGTTGTTAATGAGCTTGCCTTGCTGACCGTCCAGCGTCAGGTAGTTTTTGAGCTGGACCTCAATGCCCTTTTCATTTTCAGTGATTTGTTCTTCCGAGAGCATTTTGCGCATCTCTGTTTTTCCCGAGGGGTCGCCTACGCGAGCAGTTCCGCCACCGACGATGGCAATGGGAATATGACCTGCCGCTTGCATGTGGACCATGGCCATAATCGGAACCAGGGAGCCCACATGAAGGCTGTCAGCGGTAGGGTCAAAACCTATGTAAAATGTTCGGCTCTGGTTTAAATGCTCGGTTAGCTCCTGTTCGTGCGTTTGTTGGTAAATAAAACCTCTTTGCTTGAGTGTTTCAATTGCGTTCATGCTTCCTCTCTTTATTAATTTAATCCCAGGCGTTCCAACTGGTAATCGCCGCTCAAAATAGTTTCACACCAGTCCAAATTCTTCAGATACCACTCAACGGTCTTCTTCATACCGGTTTCAAAGTTTTCGGAAGGCTGCCAGCCCAGCTCGCTCTTTATTTTTGAGGCATCGATGGCATAGCGGCGGTCGTGACCCGGTCTGTCAGGTACGAAGGTGATCAACTTGGCGTGTTCTTCCTTCTCCGGGAACCTTTCATCGAGAATGCGGCAGATGTAGTGAACGATATCCAGGTTGGTGCGTTCGGAATCGCCGCCAATATTGTAGGTTTCTCCCACTTTCCCTTTCTGGATAGCTGTTAAAATGCCCTCACAGTGATCTTCCACATAGAGCCAGTCGCGAATGTTCTTGCCATCGCCGTAAATGGGAATGGGATCGCCTTTCAGTGCTTTCATGATAATGACCGGAATGAGTTTTTCCGGGAATTGGTAAGGCCCGTAATTGTTGGAACAATTGGTTGTTATACATGGAAGTCCATACGTGTGGATGTAAGCTCGGACCAGGTGATCTGAAGAGGCTTTGGAAGCGGAGTAAGGTGAATTGGGCGCATACGGTGTGCTCTCCATGAAATAGCCCGTTGCTCCCAGTGAGCCGTAAACTTCATCGGTTGATACGTGCAGGAACCTGAATGTTTCCCTGTCTTGATCACCCAACTCACGCCAGTATTCCAGAGTGGCTTGAAGCAGTCTGAAGGTTCCGACAATGTTCGTTTGAATGAATTCAGCGGGACCGTCAATGGAGCGGTCAACGTGACTCTCGGCCGCAAAATTAAGAATGGCATCGATGTCGTGATCTTTCAGGATCTTTGAAACCAGCCGGGAATCACCTATATCGCCCTTGTAGAAACGGTACAGGGGGTTTTCTTCATGGTGGGCGAGGTTGTTGGGGTTCCCCGCGTAGGTCAATTTATCCAGTACGACAGTTCTAATTCCCTTCGCAAGTGTCTTCTGAACCATGTTGCTGCCAATAAACCCGGCACCACCTGTAATTAATAAGCTTTTCATAATTTTTTCCTTACTCTGTATCCATGTAGGCGCGAAATGGAGCTATATCGCCTTTTCCTTCCCTGAGGACATCCACACGATCGTCTTCCACCATGACGACGGTTGATACTTCCGGGTAAAGGTAGTCACCATCGATCGCCATTTCAATAAAGTTCCCAAAGCGGTCCTTGATATCGTAGATATCCGCACAGGGAGATTCGTCCCCGGGTAATTGGCAGGTGGTTGAAACAATGGGATGTCCCAGAGCGTGAACCAGTTCCGTGATGACCTTGTTGTCGGGAACGCGGATACCCACTTGCTTTCTCTTGTTCTGAAAGAGCTTGGGTACCAACCTCGTTGCCGGCAGAACAAAAGTGTAAGGTCCCGGAAGGAGTTTCCGCATGAGTTTATAGGCTGTATTGGAGACAATTCCAAAATCGGAAATATGTTTGAGGTCACTGCAGATCATACTCATGGCCTTGTTCTTTTTGTGACGTTTCAACTGATTGAGTTTATCGATACCCTTTTTCTGAAAAATAGAACAGCCAAGACCGTAGCAGGTGTCCGTCGGGTAGGCGATAACGCCGCTTTGCTCCAAATGGTCAATGGCCATTTGGATTAATCTTCCCTGGGGGTTTTGAGGGTGTATGTTTAAGATTCTCATGACTTATTCCGGAAGGTTTATTACTGGTGCCTCTTCACTTTCTTTGTAGACGGTCAAGATATGGCCGACTTTTTGGACAAGCGTAATTTCGGCATCGCGAAGTATCTGTTCAATGGCTTCTTTTTCCCATTCACAATTATTGAGGATGCGAACTTTAAGCAGTTCGTGGTGTTCCAACTGTTCCAGCAGCTCTTGAATAAATGCGGGACTGGCTCCATCTTTTCCCATTTGCATCAGTGGTTTGAGGTGGTGGCTCATTTGTTTGAGTATGCGTCTTTGTTTGGAGTTGAGTTTTTTCAGGGTCATTCATCTACCTTTAGCATGGCCAGGAAGGCGTCTTGTGGAATGTGGACTTTGCCAACGGCTTTCATGCGTTTCTTTCCTTTTTTCTGTTTTTCCAGCAGTTTTCTTTTCCTGGAAATGTCCCCGCCGTAACACTTGGC
This sequence comes from Acidobacteriota bacterium, assembly GCA_002747255.1. Taxonomy (GTDB): domain Bacteria; phylum Acidobacteriota; class Holophagae; order Acanthopleuribacterales; family Acanthopleuribacteraceae. The sequence goes on from PDUC01000025.1 coordinate 135,974, forward strand.
GAGAACGTTTTTTCTGAGTGCTTTGACATTGGTTCTGCAGACAATGCGCGTTCCTAACGCGGCCTGAATGGCCACATCAAACATCTGCCTTGGAATCAGTTCCTTCATCTTGATGGCAAGGGCCTGACCCTTGTTGAACGCCATGTCGCGGTGAACAATCACCGAAAGTGCATCCACCGCTTCACCGTTGACCAGAATATCCAGTTTCACCAGATCGGAGTCCCAGTATCCTTCGATATGGTAATCAAAAGACGAGTAACCTTTACTGACCGATTTCAGTTTATCGTAAAAATCCAGCACAATTTCGTTGAGCGGCAGATCGTATTCAATGAGTACCCGGTCCTCTGAGACGTATTCAAGCCTTTTCTGAATGCCGCGTCTCTCTTCGCACAGCTTAATGACCGAACCGACGAATTGAGATTGAGTCAAAATGGTACCGCGAATGAAGGGCTCTTCAAATGTCTGAATATCGCCTTGGGCCGGTAATTTGGCAGGTGAGGACACCATGTGAACACAGCCGTCTTTGGTCGTAACGCGGAATTCCACACTGGGCGCGGTGGTAATGAGGTCGAGGTTGAATTCCCGTTCCAGGCGTTCCTGAATGATTTCCATGTGCAGAAGACCGAGAAAACCACATCGGAACCCAAATCCCAACGCCACCGACGTTTCCGGTTCAAATTGAAAGGAGGTGTCGTTAATTTGCAGTTTTTCAAGTGCCTCGCGCAGATCGCTGTAATCACCGGCTTCCACTGGATAGAGCCCCGAGAAAACCATGGGCTTGGACTCTTCAAAGCCCTCAAGCGGTTCGCTTGCGGGATTCTTGACACCCGTAATGGTATCGCCCACTTTGGCTTCATCCAGCGTTTTAATGGTGGCGATAATATAGCCAACCTGGCCGGCGTAAAGCACATCCGACTTGGTCATTTTAGGCGAGAAAATGCCAACTTCATCGATATCGTACTCACTGCCCGTGGCCATGAAGCGGATTTTGTCTTTCTTCTTCAGCGAGCCGTCAAAAACGCGAACAAGTACTATCAGTCCGCGGTAAGTGTCGAACCAGGCATCAAAAATAAGCGCTTTGGTGGGGGCTTCGGGATCGCCTTCCGGTGGAGGGAAGGTGTTGACGATGGCTTCCAATACGTCTTCAACGCCTTCACCGGTTTTTGCAGAGATGAACTGGGCGTTGTCGGTTTCCAGGCCGATAACATGTTCAATTTGTTCGCAGATGTGTTCCGGGTGGGCGGAAGGCAGATCGATCTTGTTGAGAACTGGCAGCAGGGTTAAATCATTTTCAAGTGCCAGATACACATTGGCGAGTGTCTGGGCTTCGACTCCCTGCGCCGCATCAACCACCAACACAGCTCCATCACAGGCTGCCAGACTTCTGGAAACTTCATAGGCAAAATCCACGTGCCCCGGCGTATCGATCAGGTTTAACATGTAGGTGTTGCCGTCTTTGGACTTGTAGGGCAGGGAGACGGAGCGCGCTTTGATGGTAATGCCGCGCTCCCGCTCGAGTTCCATGTCATCGAGAAGCTGCTCTTTCATCTCGCGTTCACTTACCAGGCCGGAAAGTTGAAGAATGCGATCGGCGAGCGTACTCTTCCCGTGATCAATATGGGCAATAATGGAAAAATTCCTTATCAATTCCTGTTGATGCGCCAAATAACACCTCCGCGATCACACTAAACATCCGGTTCATCGATTCATCACATGGAACTCTAATTGGCAGTAAAGTCGTCGCGATGTTGCCGACAAAAACTACAGAGCCTTTTGATCTTCGCCATGATGAACGTGGTTAGGGGATCCAAGCGCGTAAAAGCCATTCCAATCGCAGGTGAAGAATTCTATTATGGTACGAACCTCAGGACAGCGATCGCAATTGCAAACTCGGTATCATAGCACAAGCCTTCTGGTCTTGGCTAAAAACTGATGACAATTTTCCCAAAATGTTGTCCGGATTGCAGCAGTTCAAGAGCGTTGGCGATTTGATCAATTCCTTCAAATTGCTGACCAATAGTCGGGGTTACACCTGTTTGCTCTACAAACCGCAGGTAATCTTTAAACTGTTCTCTGGAGCCAACCAGGATTCCGTGCACATCGATGCTGGACATGAGTACTTTGGTGAGATTAATGCGCTGCCCTGTTTCAGCCAGCACGCCGATTAGTGCGATTTTACCACCAAGCCGGCAGGCGGTTACCGATTGATTGAAGGTGCCTGATCCTCCCACTTCGACCACTAAATCACAGCCGTCCGGGAAAAAAGAACGAATGGCTTGGCCCCATTTCACCTCGTCAACGTAGTTCAAACCGCAATCCGCGCCCAGTGCTTGAGCGCGTTCCAGTTTATGATTGGAAGAAGAGGTGATGGCCACTTTCATATGGTGAGCCTTGGCAATTCCCAGCGCGGCCAGGCTGACTCCACCTGTTCCCAGGAGCAGGATCGACTTGCCGCTCTTGTGGGGCAGCTTTTGAATGGCGTTCCAGGCGGTTAGACCCGCTACGGGCAGCGTGGCTGCCTGTTCAAAAGTGATGTTGGCAGGTATATTGAGAAGTTCACGGGGATAGAAATCGCAAACCTCACTCAGGCATCCGTCGGCCGGACCTCCCAGGGTTGACGAGTGGATACCTTTTTCGGGCAGACCTTTTTCCCAACCGGGGATCATGGTGGTGAGGACTCGGTCGCCTTTTTCAAATTGCGTGACCTGACTGCCGCATTCTGTAACAACCCCGGCTCCATCGCTAATGGGGATCACGGGTAGTTTCATTTTTGGGTTGTAATGACCTTGAATCATCAACAAGTCCCGATAGTTCAAGCTGATTGCTTTTATCTGGACACGAACCTTGTCCGGCTGCAGAGGGCCGGGTGTAAAATCCCGGCGGGAGAGGTTTCCTGCTCCGAATTGCTCAATTCGATATTTGACTGCCATTGATATCCTCCAGGTAGAAAGCATAGGCCTCTCTGAATCGCTCGAGATCCTGTATGAGTTGGGTTCGCATGAAACTCAAATCCTGTTCCGCGTCCTGTCTCCAGAACGCGTTCCAAAGTGTTTCAATGGGTTGGAACAGGAAATCGTAGTGATGAAAGGCGCCCAGAGCCATAATACCCGTCAGGGCGGTACCCGCCATCAAGATGTAACTGATCATGCCGCCAAAAAAATGACTGAAAACGGCATTCAAAAGGACATAGTAAAGAGGATAAATAACGAGTCCCGTTACCAGCTTGGCAGTTGCTTGCCAGACATAATCCAGCGGCATGAACCCAACGATGTGTTTCGTCAATCGGTAGGGCAGCCAGTGAAGAACCAGACCCAGCATGTGAGGCGAGAAGACCGCTTTGGTATAGGCCCACATATCTTTAAATGTAATGGGTGCCTGATTGGCTTTTAATTCAAGGTGTTGTCTGGAATCCATGTAGGTCTGCAGTCGCTCCTGCAATTTCACCACGCTGGTTGGATCCGTCTGACAGTAGTGATTGACCGCCTGGCTGATGGCGAGTCTGGCTTCGTTGGCATCATCGGTTTTCATGAACTGACAGAGTTGGGTGCCGTAAAGTGAAGAAATCTGGTGAACGAGCTGTTCTTTTTCCGGATCTTGTAAATGGGGAACAAGCTCGATGAGTTTACTTGTCAGCTGCTTCGTTACGGCTCGAACTTGAGTTTTGGGTTCTTCTGAATACGCCTCTTGAAGATGGATCAGTGAAACAGGAGCCCCAATTCGAATGGTGACGGAAGAACGGAAGACGGACGGTTTTTCATAGTCCAAACCAATGGGTAAAATGGGTGTATCTTTCTTCCAGTCTGAAGCTGTCAGGGCCCCAAAGACGATTCTCGCGGCCCCGGTTTTCAGCGGCTTGAGCGTTAGTCCGGCTTGTGAAATACCCTCCGGGAAAATGAGGATGGTCTTGCCGTTATTGAGTAAAGCCGATGCCCTGGAAAGCGACTGCTTGTTCTTGTTCATTCTGCTGCGCGGACCATCGGCGGCTCTTTGAACCGGAATCAGACCCAAATGATCGAGCAGGGAACCTATGACAGGAATGCTCCAGAGCGTGCTCTTTGCCAGGAACTTGAGCTTAAAGGGCACTACCGCTGAAACCAGTAACGGGTCGAAAAATGTATTGGGGTGATTGGCAACCAGGAGAGCCCCATTCAGACCGGACAGGTGTTCCAAGCCGCGTACTTTAATTTTACCGAAGAAGAGCTCGCAAATAGTTCTTTGCAGGTACTTCATCCAGGTGTTAATGCTGAATAAAGGTGCGTCTTGCTGGGAGTTGAGCCAGGCATTTCCCCAGCTGGTTTCCACGATGGGTTCGTTTTTGGCTTCGTTTGAAGCCCTCTCAGGGTAAATGGTCTGATTGACGATAATCAGTAACAGTAAAATGGCGATTAAAACAAATTGACTGTGCAGCAGGCTGTGTAAGTAAAATCCGCCAGTCAGGCCCGCGCAGGCCGAGAAAATCAGCATTCCGGTAAAGATGCCGGAGAAGTCGGAGGGCAGGCTCCTCTTGTAAAAGGAAACGGTTGCCCATCGCTCCATGGTAAACAAGGTGAAGAAGAAACAGATGAAAAAAAGCTGCTCAGAGGCATCCAGATGGCTAGCGTTGAGGATGAAGAGTCCCAGCAAGAGAACGTACACCAGCGCCAGAGTGCGCTTAAATCCCAAATACTGAATATTGAGCTGAGAGAGAAAGATTCCCATTGCTGTTGTCGCCACGTACCAAATCCAACTGGGTTTGTGCCAAAACAAGGTGTAACCAACCATGTAGCCGGCCATGAGAAAGCTGAGTGCCTGCAGCAGAGTGAGAGCCTTTAAATCTTTAAACTCGCCTCTTTGGGGTATCGGACTCCTTTTCGGAACCGTGTCCACTTTTCTTCTCGTGGTGAGGAAGGACAGAAAGAGGAAGAAACACAGATTCATGATTAACAGGGTCTGTGTGAAAAAGGCCGCACTATGCGGTGCTCTTGCGTGTATTTGCAGAAGCAGCAGAGCCAGGCAGAGAGCCATGACAGTGGGCCAGTGATTGTCATCCTGATCTTTGCTGGACTCGTAGTGAATGAGATGCCCTGCCCAGAAACTCAAAATCAGGGAAACACTCAGGAAGTGAAAAATTCCCGTCCAGTAATACACCAAAACCAATATGCTCGCCAGAGTGAGAGCCCAGATTTTGGCGTTTAAGTGGTTCTTCAGGTTGTCGATCAGGCGTCCTGCGAACATCAGAAAGAGAGAGGGAATCAGGAAACCGAGAACCAGGACTTCGTGTATTCTCATCTCGCTCCGAACCAGCAGCAGGAGGGAAAGAGAGATGATGCTGGCAAAACCGTAATTGGCAGCCAGGCGCAGTTTTCTGTTCATTTCTTTCCTTTCATACGGGCTGTGCTTACAAAGTCGAGGTAATGCCTGAGTTCCAGGATGGATTCTTCAATGTCATCCAGTGCGCGATGAGTTTCTTTCTTGGCAAAACCCTGATTGAATTTATGTTTGAAAATGATTTTAAAGGAACTCACGTCCAGCATGCGGTAATGCAGTTTTTTTGAAAGATCAGGCATGTACTTATCAATGAATTTGCGGTCTTGGTGAATGGAGTTACCAGCCAGAACAGGAGCTTCGTCGGGGAAGTAGCGTTCCAGTTTTTTGAGAACCGTTTCTTCCACTTCTTTTAGGCTTTTACCGAATTTAACCTTGGCAGTCAGACCGGAATCTCCGTGTGTTTTGGTGTTCCATTCGTCCATCTTGTCGAGCTCTTCCTGAGGCTGAAAGACCACTGTTTCATAGCGGTCCAGGATCTTGAAGTCCAGGTCGGTGATGATTGAAGCAAACTCGATAATGACGTTTTCGTCTGGATCCAGACCCGTCATCTCTAAATCAACCCAAAAAATACGTTCCATATTAACTCCTCTAGGTATTCATTCTAGCAGAAAGACACCTTGTTTCACAGCTCAGGCAATGAAGTTGGGTAAGATGGAGGGAAACAGCCTTGTTCATGACGTTAATCTGTGTTGCCATTTTACGCGGGTGAACGCTGGTGTTGAACACAACAAAATAAAATCGACTTAAAACGGCAAAGAACATTTGACTTAGGACTTTCACATTCACTATATTGGCAGGATGAGTTAATGTGGAGATGATGGGTCCTCAGCATTTCCTGATTGCTTCCACTGAGGTCATGCCAAACTATAACAGTTCTTGAAATGAGTGTGAAATAAGGCAGAAACAGACCGTTTTTGGCTGTTATAGGGCGAAATATGCAAAAAGCCGGGGTTGACAAAGACACCCTCTCATGTTGATAGCCAGGAAAGGCGGTGCTGGCAAGACCTGTGTTAGTATAGGAGATAATTAAAATGAAACGCTTTTCTGACCTGGAACTGGAATCATTGTTAAACGATCTGGAGTCCGACACAGCAGAACGAAAAGAATCCTTCAAAGGAGACAATCCCAAAAAAGGGCGCCAGGCAATATGCGCATTTGCCAATGATTTACCCAATCACAATAAACCGGGAGTGCTTTTTATAGGGGCCAAGGATAATGGAACACCTACCAATCTACCCATTACAGATGAGTTGTTGCTTAAATTAGCCGATATAAAAACGGACGGAAACATTTTGCCTCTACCCGTACTTTCAGTAGAAAAACGCATGTTAAAAGGCTCTGAAATGGCTGTGGTAACGGTGATGCCTTCTGATATGCCGCCTGTTAAATATGCAGGAAGAATCTGGGTTCGTACCGGATCTCGTCGTTCCATAGCCAATGAACAGGAAGAACGAATACTGATAGAAAAAAGAAGGTACAAAAATCTACCATTCGATATTTATCCCGTACCGTCTGCCAAGATTACAGATCTTTCCAAGACAATCTTTGAAAATGAATATCTTCCTTCAGCTTTTGCTGAAGACGTACTTAAAGAGAATAGTCGTACCCATGAAGAACGGCTCGCCTCATGTAAAATGATTGTTTCGCCAGAGGATACCACTCCTACTGTGCTGGGTCTTTTGTCCATGGGAAAGACACCGCAGGATTTTATACCGGGTGCCTATATTCAATTCCTGCGTATTAATGGAACAGAACTGGCAGATCCCGTCGTTGACGAAGAGAGTATAAGAGGCGGTTTTGTAGAAATATTGCGTCGTTGCGAAGAAAAATTAAAAGCGCATAATCGAACGGCTATTGATATTACGTCAACAGCAACTCACCGGATCAACAGACCTTTTCCTCCGGCAGCACTTCAGCAAATTCTTTACAATGCGGTGCTGCATCGCACCTATGAAAGTACAAATGCTCCGGTTCGAATTAATTGGTTTAATGATCGTATAGAAATAAATAGTCCTGGTGGGCCTTATGGAAATGTAACCAGTGAAAATTTCGGTAAACCAGGTATTACGGATTATCGCAATCCAAATATTGCAGATGTACTTAAAACATTTGGCTTCATTCAGGCCTTCGGCAGGGGCATTGCCACGGCTCAAAAAGAGATGCGAACAAATGGAAACCCTGAGATTGAATTTGAAACGAACCAGAGTGCAGTTGTTTGCACTTTAAGAGGAAAACCATGAAGCAATCGATATTGACATTTTTCAATAACAAAGGTGGTGTTGGAAAAACATCTCTGATTTATCATCTGGCCTGGATGTATGCCATTCTTGAAAAACGGGTTATCATTGCGGATCTTGACCCCCAGGCCAATTTAACCGCAGCGTTTCTCAATGAAAACACAATTGAAGAAATCTGGACAAAACGTGAAGCAGGCTCAACGGTATATCACTGTGTCAAACCCCTGACAGGTGTTGGAGACATTGCGCAACCTGTTCTCAGGAATATTTCAGCCAACCTTTATCTGATTCCTGGAGATGTCAACCTCTCGGGATATGAGGACACGTTATCAAATGAATGGCCCAACAGCATGGGAGACAATAACCTTTACCGTCCGATGCGCATTTTGAGCTCATTCTGGCAGGTGATGCAGAAAGCAGCGTTGAAGATTGATGCCGATATCATTCTGGTCGATATTGGCCCCAATTTAGGTGCAATCAATCGGTCCGTTTTAATTGCAACAGACTATGTCGTAATTCCTCTTGGGGCAGACATTTTTTCTCTGCAAGGCTTGGAAAACCTTGGGCCAACATTGAGGAGTTGGCAGAATCTGTGGCAAAAGAGAATGGATAATTGGGAAAACAGCTCTGAAAAAAATGAATATCCTGATTTCCAGCTTCCTAAAGGTAACATGCAGCCCATTGGCTATCTTTGCCAGCAGCACAGTGTGCGACTCAACCGCCCTGTACAGGCTTACGACAAATGGGTAAACCGCATTCCCAAAGTTTATCGGAATGCTGTTCTGAATGAAGATTCAAATATCGCTTTTTTGCAGAAGGATGATCCCTATTGTCTAGCTACTGTTAAGCATTACCGCAGCTTAATTCCCATGGCTCAGGAACACCGCAAACCTATCTTCAATCTCACTTCGGCAGATGGAGCTATTGGCAGCCATGCCAACGCCGCTCAAGATGCCAAAAAAGACTTTAGAAAACTTGCAATGACAATTGCTCAAAAAATTGGGATGACGATATGAAGATGGAGTTAGTGGCAAGTTGTTAGTGGTGAGTTTCTTCATCAATGCCCTGACCGGTTACTTCAATTTATCAATTTAAGATTGGAGTAGGTTGGTCAGATTGCAGAAAACCCAAGCGCTCAGCTATGATCAGTTAAGTCTCTACTTCTGCTGATGATCCACGAACGATGGAAAGAAGTTGCCAATATGTGCGGTGGAATTTCGTGCATGCCTTTCAGTTAGAGCAGATGGAACCGAAATCGCAGCCCGACGAAGTTGATTGGTGAGTCCATCAAACTCTTCTTTTGAAGAACTGCGTGTAACCCGATCAATTATTCCCACCAAGTCCATTGCCTTTTGTCAGACAATCAAATCCTTGTCACTTTCTTTTTCCGCGCCACTCGCCACGCATTTCAATTCAGGATTGAACAGCCTTTATACAGGCGTTACAACGCGGTGTCATACGCCTGTACAAAGTGCTGTTGCAGTTTCACTCGTATAAATAGAGCTTTAGCGAGAGAATTTGATACGGGGTTGCATTGTTGGTCTGGGTATTTTCATAGGGCTCACCATTGGCCATCAGTACGTTGTAGTTAAACGTATTGCCCGCTCCTGTTTGCAGGGCCTGAGTGATGTCTATTTGGTGCCCGAGGACAATGGCTCCGGGGCACCAGCCGTTTCGGTCGTAGCGCCATGTACCTGCCTGTGGGCTGACGGGGTTGAATTCACAGTCGCCTCGCCAGGGGATGGAAGAGAAGGGGATGTTGTTGACGATAATGTCGTTTCGCATCTCGCAGAATTCGGCGCAGTTGTAGGTGTTTCCAAAGCTGTGTCCTGTCGCGATCAGATGGGCTTCCACTTTTGTGACCCAGTCGGGAATGTCGATGTTAACCGGTGTAATTTGGGAGGCAATATCGTGTCCTTCTTCCAGGTTTCCCAGATTCAGGTTGCGACGTCCCCAGACGTTGATGACCTCTCTTGGCCCTTGCTTCTGCCCAGGTAAGAAGACCAGATTGGCACTAACCCGCCAGCCTTCACCGTCCGAATGTCCGGGCCCAACCCAGGTATCGATCCAGGAGACCAATTTCTGTTCACCTTGCAGGTAAGCCGCCAGGGGCGTGACATCGATGAACTGACACATGCCCATGCGGTAAGGGGTGATGAAGCGCGTCAATTCCAAATACTCCCAGTTTTCCCTCTCTTCGTCCGGGTTGAGAACCAATTGAATGCTGCCCGAGCGGTCCCAGTGATCACAAAGCCCGTTTTCAGGACACTCTAAAGTGAATTGCAGGCCAACCTGTTCCCAATTGGTTTCGTTGGGAAAGACCACAGTTTGTTCAATTTCGCGGTGGTTTTCAGCTCCAAAATAGTGATAAACCTGCTCAAAAGCGGGAACGATCACGGCATTTTCGGGTAGTTCCTCGGGGCATTCATACCACGGCGCGTGTTCCGCAAAGTGATAACCCGATCCAGATGGCGGCTGACCGTATTCATAGACAGGTGTGGCGTCGTTCTGCCAGAGGTAACTGGTAGGTGCGTCGGCGTAAGTTCCACGCAAAGCCATCACAGCCAGCGGTTGGTCCGACTCAATGGTAAAGTGAGCGATGGACTTTTCAGGGAAGAGGTCGCCCAAAACGACGAGCTTCTTCTCGAAAACGCTTACGTTTTCAATGACTTTACTGTCGTAGACGAAATCACTCCAGTAGCGTTGGCTGATGGTGATGTTACAGGCTTCCTTACCTGTGTTGACAATGGCCAGACCGTCCCAGACTTGACTCCAGTCACCGGGATAGACGCGCCATTTCTTGGCCTGCACTTTGGATTCACCCACATGAGCCGGGGAACTGCCTTCTTTTACAGAGGTATAAGTCGTGGTCAAATCGATTCCAGGGTCACCCGAAATGACAATATGAGAGACACGATCGGAACCAAATAGCTCCTGCGGCGTCTTGTAAGTTTTCCTGTTGGGCTCCATACTCTTGGTGAGTGAAACGAGGATGTCACCTTCTGCAGAATAAGCCGTCATGGTGTAATACAAGGACGCTTGACTGTTGTTGGACAGAATCAAGCCCGGATCAAAACCACCCGATGTTTTTGAAATATGGTTGATCATGCGAATTGAAGGATCCGCAGCTTGAAGGGGTAGGAGCATGGCACTTAGTAAAAGTGCCTCGAGAACGATTAAAATGGATAGGGTTCCTTTGTTTGAAGTCATGTTTTTACCTCCAGATGACATTGTTCCATTATACGATAATCAACTGGTACTTATAAGACCGTTCGATGTCGATACCTTTTGAAATGGAAAAGTCGGAATGTTTCTATGGAACAAAAGTGTCAACTTCAATGGCACATAGAGGTACAATAGATCCAAACAGTCAATGGAGAGCGCATGCAATACAAAACAGATGTCGTCATTGTTGGAGCGGGAATTGCCGGATTGACAACGGCACTGGATTTAATGGACAGTTCTAAAAAAATAATGGTTCTCGATCGCAATGGACCTGAACGCCTTGGCGGCTTGGCGGTGGACAGTTTTGGAGGAATCTTTTTCGTTGGATCACCACAGCAGAAGAGATTGGGAATTGCCGATTCACCCGAACTGGCTCTGCAAGACTGGATACGCTTTGGTGAACTTGAAGAAAGTCAAATACTTGAGCGTAAGTGGGCCGAGACCTATGTTTACACGAACTACGAAAAAGTTTACCTCTGGCTGAAAGAAGCCGGAGTCGGTTATTTTCCGGTTGTTCATTGGGTTGAGAGGGGGTTGTATCAACCGGGTAATTCGGTGCCCAGGTTCCACATGGTCTGGGGTACGGGCTCGGGGTTAATGGACAGCCTCATCCGAAAGATCAAACAGCATCCCAATGCCTCTAACCTGACCATCAAGTATCATCATCGAGTGGATGCCCTTCAGAAACGTGGCAGCCACATTGCGGGTGTTGACGGTGAGGATGAAGCCCATAAAGCGGGCTTTCACTGTCAAGCCGATCAAGTTGTGCTGGCGGCGGGTGGCTTTAGCGGAAATACCGATGAAGTTGCAAAGCATTGGTACAGTAGGAAAGTACCAAAGATCATCCTCAATGGTACGCATCCATCAGCGGACGGGAAGCTGCATCACGCCGCTTGTGCCGTGGGCGGGAGAACTGTGAATATGAACAAAATGTGGCTCTATGCCGCCGGTGTTCATCACCCTCGACCTGAGTTTGACCTTCACGGACTCAGTCTGGTTCCTCCAAGATCCGCTCTCTGGGTCGATGCCTGCGGGAAACGAATAGGCCCGCAACCTCTTATGACTTCCTTTGACACGCATTACCTGGTGCAACAAACCACCTCTCTGCCGGATTCACACACCTGGCTGATTCTCAACAGGAAAATAGCGGTGAAGGAACTGGCCGTTTCGGGTTCTCAGTTCAATGATGCCATTCGAGACAGGAAACTGCTCGCTTTTTTAAAGACTGTTCTGTTTGGGAATGTCAGTCTGGTCGACGATTTGGTTCAGAACTGCGATGATTTTGTTATCGCTGATAATCTGGATGCGCTTGTTGCCAAAATGACCGAGCGATCCGGACAGAAAGTGGACGGTGAGCTGCTGAAAAATGATATAGAGCGATACGATGGACAGATTCAACGAGGTGTCAAATACCACAACGACGATCAATTGAGGCGACTTGCTCATTTGAGACAGTACAGGGGTGATCGGGTGCGAACCTGTAAGTTCCAGGCCATTCTCGATTCAAAAGCCATGCCCTTGATGGCCATCCGGGTATTTCCGCTTTCCCGGAAGTGTCTGGGCGGCATTCAGACCGACCTCCAGAGCCGGGTTCTCGATCAATACGGCGAGCCGCTGAGTGGTCTGTATGCGGTTGGCGAGACTGCTGGATTTGGCGGCGGCGGGATTCACGGTATGCGCGCTTTGGAAGGAACCTTCCTGGGCAGCTGCATTTTAACCGGCAGACATGCTGCGGAATCCATCCTGAAGGGTTAACTCTTCACTCTTTGTTTATTACTATGACACGACTCACGAAACGGAGGCAATATGAAGAAAACAGGTGCTGAACTGCTGGTTTATGCTCTTGAACAGATTGGGGTAACCCATACTTTTGGTGTTCCAGGTGTTCACAACACGGAAATTTACGACGCTTTAAATGACTCGCATAAAATTACTCCGGTTCTCGTTACTCACGAAGGCGGAGGCGCTTTCATGGCGGACGGGCTGTCTCGAACAACGGATGGTTTGGGAACTCTGGTGATTGTCCCTGCAGCGGGATTGACACAGGCCATGAGCGGTATAGCCGAGGCCTATCTGGATGGCATTCCCATGCTGGTGATCTCTGGAGGTGTCCGGCGGGACAGCGGTCGGCACTATCAGCTTCATCAAATTGATCAGGAAAAACTCTTGGGCGGAATGATCAAGAAGTATTATCTGTTAGACAAGCACAACAACGTCATACCCACTGTTTACGATGCCTGTCGAACCGCTACTTCAGGAGAACCGGGCCCTGTTTTTATCGAGGTTCCTGTTGAATTGCAGCTCTTCAGGGGAGAGGTCGATGACATGCCTGTTTATCGTTCAGCAGAGCGCATGCGTGCAGACAACTCAGTGCTTATCGATCAAGCTGTTGAAATACTCGAGAAATCCTCCAATCCCGGCATCTATGTGGGGTGGGGAGCTGTTGATGCGATGGAGGCCACTATCGAGCTGTCAGAAAAGCTGAATGCACCTGTGGCTACCACCCTTCAGGGATTGAGTTCTTTTCCCGCCGATCACCCTCATCACACGGGTGTGGGGTTTGGACCTTCCGCGGTTCCTGCCGGGATGAAAGCTTTCAAAAACTGCGACTGTCTTTTGGCTGCAGGAGTGAGGTTCTCAGAGCTGGCTACAGGCAGTTACGGTATGGAGATTCCAGAAAAACTCATTCATATCGATATCAATCCAGACGTCTTCCAAAAGAACTACCCAGCGGTTGTGACCATTGAAAGCGATGCCAAATTGGCATTGGCTGAAATAGCCTCTAAACTAAAGCCGAGAAAGGAAAACGCCCGACTAAAAGAGCTTATTCAACAAGAAAAAACAAAATACCTGTCCGGTTGGCTTAAAGAAAAGCAGTCCGAAAAAGTGTCACCGGGCTTCTTCTTTCGTGCTTTGAGGGAAACGTTAAGTGACGATGACTTTGTGGTCGTGGATGATGGGAAACACACCTTTCTTACCGCCGAACTGTTGCCATGTCATCGAGCAAGGCACTTCATTTCCCCGACCGATTTCAACTGCATGGGCTATTGTGTGCCGGCGGCCATAGGAACCAAACTGGGGAATCCCGATCAAAAAGTGGTCGGAATTGTCGGCGATGGCGCCTTTCTCATGACCGGGCTGGAGTTGATGACATCGGTCAATTATCAGGCTCCGGTGGCCATTTTCGTATTTCACGATGGCGAATTGGGCCAGATTTCCCAGTTCCAGAAAACCCCGCTCAACCGGAAAACCTGCACGGTTTTAGGTGACCTGGACCTAAGCGGAATCGCCCGGGCTGTTGGTTGCCGCTTCCTGAAAATGGAGCACGATCATCACATCGAAGATGTCATGAGCCAGGCAATGGCCTACATCGATCAGGGAGAAACGGTTCTGGTCGATGTGCAAATCGACTATTCCAGAAAAACCAGGCTGACCAAGGGTGTAGTTAAAGTCAATTTAGGCAGATTTCCCTTTAAGGAAAAACTGAGATTCATTTACAGAGCTCTCAAGAGGCATGCATTTGGGAGAGAGTAACAGGCTTCCAGGAGAGGTAGTGCATTGTGTTTTTCGTTCAGGACAGAATCTCGGCGGCAAATGGAATCAGGTGAATTTCTCGGCTGACCGCGTATGGATTCGGGCTGGAATAAGTGGATCCGGTCAGATCGTCAATCGTGTCCTGAGAAAATGGGATGGTCCATTTTATTGGCATAAGAGAGAATCATTCAAAGGAGTTTCAATTGATCGTAGCAAGTATGATATTCATTGTACTTATGTTTTGTATCAGCATTTTTTTGATTGTTTTCGTCGTGTACTTTCTTCGATATAAACGCAGTAAACGCCCTATTATCGCTATTCTCGAAAGTGCTTTCAGACCTTTGGGTTTTCAATATCATAAGCTTGGGGCAGGTGGAAAATGGATTGGGAATATCCGGGGGAGGAAGGTAACGGTTGTGGATTTTGCAGAGATTCAATCCATTGCCCGATACGGGGCCGGGGCAAATGCGGGTTATGTTAGCCGTACACATGGAGCTGCCGCTCAATTTTTCATTCGAGTTGAAAAAAGGGGCGGTCTATCCATGTCTATTGTCGATGGGGTGCCCATTCAGGATCAGCGAGATATCAGCAGAAGAATCGGGAAAGAGGCCTCGGCACGCTTTGCTCGGTTAACAGGGCCTCATTTTGCTAATTTTGTTGTCATTGTGGAAGATCAAATCACTGTACCCTTTCACTCCCATCTCCTTTCACGCGAATTGCTCCTGCAAATTGTAGATGATCTGGTCTATGTTGCCGAAATAACAGAGCAAATGCGAAACTAAGGAAGAATGGTAAGTGATCATTTAACCGCACTATTTGGCTGTGATCATTGCCAATAGCTGAGCGGTATGATAATCCGGTTCTTTTGGGAAAGGGTTATAGCGTGATTTTCGGGATAGGGTGTTTTATCTGTTTATATGGACTCTGTCATGATCCTTTTTTTATGTATGGATGCGGTTAAATGATCGCTTGACTGAGATTCACTTACCCTGCATTCTCGACTCTATTTTAGCAAATTGGGTGTTTTCCACTCCCTTTTTCATTATCAAATACAGGATCTTTTATCTCTATATAAGAGGGCACGGCTTGTAATCCAGAAAGGAATGGTTTTTTCAATGCTTTTTTAATTGTTGAATACTGAATCTGTGCGTTGAAAATTCAATAATGTTTCCAATCACATTTTTTTGCTTTTCATGGGGGCTTTGCCCAGATGCCCCTCACTGGACGCGACGATGACCGCGGCTGCTGAATCGCTGGTGATGTTGATGACTGTGCGCAGCATGTCCAGAATGCGGTCTACGGCCAGGATGAGTGCAATGCCTTCCAGGGGAATGCCCACTTGTTTGAGCACAATGACCAGCATCAGAATACCCACTGCCGGAACCGCGGCCGTTCCAATGGAAGCCAGGGTGGCCGTCAGGACAATCATGAGCTGGGCACCCAGATCGAGAGGGATGCCGTAAACCTGCGCGATGAACAAGGTAGCCACACCCTGATAAAGTGCTGTGCCATCCATGTTGACGGTTGCACCCAGCGGCAGAATAAAACTCGCCACCTGTTTGGATACGCCCAGATTGTCTTCCGTGCACTCCATGGTGACAGGCAGGGTCGCGCCGCTGGAACTGCTGCTGAATGCCACCAGCTGCGCTGGTCTGATGCCTTTTATAAATACCAGCGGACTCATGCCGGTGAACAGTTTAACGATGAAGGGGTAGATCATGAGCACGCAAAGAAGAGCGGAAGCGGTTACAAAGGTATATTTAAGCAGTGATTGCAGAATTTCAAGACCAAAGCTGCCAACCGCGTCCGCGATTAAAGCAAAAACGCCGTAGGGTGCAACCTCGATTACAAGCACCACGATTTTTATCATGGCTTCAAACAGGCCGTCACACAAGTCAATGACGGGTTTTGCCTTCTTGTAGGGCAGCAGGGTCAGTGCAATGCCCGTCATTATGGCAAAGAAAATGATTTGCAGCATACTCGCATTGGCCAGAGCTTCCATGGGGTTTTTGGGAATCATGTTGAGGAATGTCTGAATAACGGAAATGCTTCCCTGGGCGGCCTCTACTTTCTGCGCGGCTGTTCCTCCATAGTTTTCAAGCAGTTTCGCCTGAACATCGGGCGACATACCGCTTCCTGGCTGGAAAATATTGGCGAAAAGCAAACCCAGGCTGATAGCTGCGGCTGTTGAACAGAGGTAATAGACCAGTGTTTTGGAACCAATGCGCTTCATTTTGCCGATATCGCCCAAGCTGGCGGTACCGCTGATGAGTGATGTCAGAACCAGGGGAACCACAATCATCTGAATGAGCCGGATGAAGGCCGTACCAACGGGCTTTAATTCGACGATTTCACCGCCAAAAAAGAAGCCGGCCAGTCCACCGAGAAGCATGCCCAGGACAATTTTGACGTGGAGCTCCATTTTGAACAGCTTCTGAAATAGAAGGAAAAGAGCCGCCATAACGAGAGCGGAGCGGATCAGCTGCATGAACCCGGACCATTCTGTTGAAAAAGTCGATGCGGGTTTACTGAACAGGAACAGACCGACTGCCGCTGCTAAAATAAACACCCCCCAATGCAGGTAATGGATCTTTTTGAGCTTGATCATGGCACTTCTCCTTGCCGACTATGCATCTTTTTGCTTACACAAGCAAAATACAATAAATAGAAGGTGATAGCAAAGGGTTTAGATTTCGCAGGTCAGTTTTGCGGCACTTTGTCCATATTTTTACCCAATCAATTGCCCAGTTCGTGCAGAATAGAAATACTCGGAAAAATGTCAAACATTTTTTTGTTTCACTGTCAACAAATGAACATGTCATTCAACTCAAATGGAGCGTACCGTGGAAAAATTCACCATACAAGGCGGTTTCAAACTAAACGGCACCGTAACCATATCCGGAAACAAGAATGAAGCCCTGCCTGCCATTGCGGCTTGCATTCTGACGGAGGAAAAGGTTTGCCTGGAGAACGTCCCTCATATAGGCGATGTTCTCACACTTATTGAATTGCTGGAAGACTTAGGTGCCGTGGTCGATAGAAAGCAATCGGGTCAGGTGGTTATCTGCTGTAAAGATGTCAACCCAAAGTTGCTGGATTCAAATAAATGCAGGTCACTGCGAGCGGCAATTCTGCTGGCTGGCCCGATGTTAGCCAGATTCAAAAAGGTCGTTCTGCCCCCTCCGGGTGGCGATGTGATCGGCCGTCGAAGGCTGGATACACATTTTCTCGCTTTTGAGAAATTGGGCGCAGAGGTTCACATCGACAGTGACTTTCACATCCAGACCCGCAAATTGATCGGCACGGATGTGTTTTTAGATGAACAATCGGTTACCGCTACGGAGAACGCCATGATGGCCGCGGTGTTGGCAGAGGGCAAGACCGTCCTTAGAAATGCCGCCTGCGAGCCCCATGTGGTGGGTTTGGGCAACTTGTTGAACTCCATGGGCGCCCGAATCAGCGGACACGGATCCAATACCGTGGTCATTGAAGGGGTCTCAAAGCTGCACGGAGCAACTCACCGCGTTGGCTCCGATTTCATCGAGGTTGGCAGCTATATCGCTCTGGCCGTCGTTACCCAATCAGAGCTGACACTGAAACAGGTCCACACCGACGATCTGCATCCCATCCAACTGGCTTTCAATAAACTGGGCATAGTATTTGAGATTGGGGAAAACCAAGTCTACATACCTGGCGATCAAAAGCTGTCAATAAAAAACGATATTTCAGGTTGTATTCCCAAACTGGACGATGGGACCTGGCCGGCCTTTCCCACTGATTTAATGAGTATTCTGATTGTGGCTGCCACACAGGCAGATGGCGCTGTTCTCATCTTTGAGAAAATGTACGATGGCAGGATGTTCTTTGTCGATTCCTTGATTTCCATGGGCGCTCAAATTGTCATGTGCGATCCTCATCGGATCGTCGTCATCGGTCCATCAAATCTCTATGGCAGTGTCTTGAGGAGCCCGGATATTCGCGCGGGCATGGCCTTAATCATAGCGGCCCTGTGCGCAAAAGGTGAAAGTACCATTTACAATATTTCGCAAATTGATCGCGGATACGAAGACCTGGAACTGAAACTCCAGAAAATCGGCGCGCATATTGAAAGGGTCAAGGAATAATATGTTCCCCGACAAATACAACGTCCAAGAGTTTGTTCCAACATGCGCCTACACGAAAATTAACATAGGCGGTCCAGGCAGGTATCTGGCGGAAATTGATCAAACAGAAGACTTGATCGCGCTGGTAAGGCATTGCATCCGTGAAAAGATTCGCTACGTCGTGCTGGGCCACGGCAGTAATGTCTTCTTCTCGGACAAGGGTTTCCCGGGTCTGGTTATTGTCAACTTCTGTACGGGAATGAAATTAACAGGGAAGACTTCTGTCAGATGTGAGTCCGGTATGGCACTCAGCGCGCTCAACCGCTGGTGTGTTGAAAACAGCTTGACCGGCTTTGAATTTTCATCCGGCATTCCGGGAACCATAGGCGGCGCCATTTTCGGTAACGCGGGCGCCTATGGCAAGAATATCGGACAATGCCTGATGGGGGCCGTTGTTCTCATGCCCGATGGATCGGTTCTTTCTGTTGAGCGTGACTTCTTTGAGTTTGCCTACAGGGATTCGTCTTTGAAACGCAATCGCGGTATTGTCCTGTCTGCGGACTTTGCGTTTGAAAAAGGGGCACGGGAAAAGATTGTTCACAAGGTGAAGGACATATTGGCCATGAGAGCCGCGAAACTTCCACCTGAACACATCGCCACGGCCGGTTCCTACTTTAAGAACCTGAAAGACGAAGCAGGTCAGCCCATTCCAGCTGCAAAATACCTGGAGTCTGTGGGAAGTAAAGAAACCGTTATCGGTGGAATGCGCGTATTTGAAGGCCATGCCAATATCTTCGTCAACTCAGGTTCGGCCACGGCAGACGATCTTTTGAAATTGGAGCGCCTTTTAAAGAAGAGAGTACAGGAAAAATACCGCCTTTTGCTTGAACGGGAAGTCATGTATCTGTTCTGAAGATACTCTCTACCTTTGCTTGTCTGATGACAAGTTGCCTACCAGATAGAACTCCATAGCATACATTTTATATCCATTAAGTAAGTATAAATCGACTTTTCTAAACCTTGTTTTCAGATTGGAAACCGTGTAAGATTAGTATCGGATCGAAAACTCTAAAATTATGCTTTGGATGCTTTTTGGTTCATGTGCGTAATGAATCTGAAAAAAGGCAGTTTTTTTAAAATAAAAATTAATAAATGATTGACTTTTTTCATAGTTATGTCATTATGCTCCGTTAGTGGATCTGACTCTCCAGACACTGTTTTTGAACGGTTTGACAGAGACAAACAAAATTGTGTTTGACGCGATACTCAACGGGATAAAACAAAAATAAAGAGAGATTTTCTAAATCAATTTATCTATTGCCCAACATCACAGGAGGTAATTTTGACTTTCAAATATAAAAAAGCATTAAAGAAGATAAGTGCCGTCATGGCATGCCTATGTCTCACAACCACACTATGGTCTCAGGATGCCCTTCAAAAGGTTATGAAGGAAAGAGGCTTAACTGAAAAAGACGTTCTCGCTGCTGCTAAAACCTATACACCTACCGGCGGCAGGGATGAGTACGTCGTTATTTGTTCAGGTGGTCAGAGTGGTCAAGTGATTGTCTACGGTATTCCCTCTATGAGAATTCTGAAGTACGTCGCTGTTTTCACTCCAGAGCCCTGGCAGGGATACGGTTTTGACGATGAATCCAAAGCGGTACTGAAACAGGGTCGTATTCGCGGTAAAGACATTACCTACGGTGACACACACCATCCAGCTCTTTCCGAAACCGATGGCAACTACGACGGTAAATACGCCTTTATTAACGATAAAGCCAACCCTCGTTTAGCTGTTATCGATCTGCATGACTTTGAGACCAAGCAGATTGTTGTCAATCCTTTCTTTAAGTCGGATCACGGTGGCGCCTTTGCTACACCAAATACAGAGTACATTATGGAAGCCAGTCAATATGCGGCTCCCTATGCAGAAGACTTTGTACCCATTGAAGATTTTAACGATAGTTATCGCGGTGGCTTGACGTATTGGAAGTTCAACAGGGAGGCAGGTAAACTGGTTCCGGAAGAGTCCTTCACGTTTGAATTCCCTCCTTACAGTCAGGACTTGAGTGATGCCGGTAAAGGACCCAGCTACGGTTGGGGCTTCACCAACTCATTCTGTACGGAGCGCTATATTGGCGGTATTGAAAGCGGCAGACCTCCATTTGAAGCGGGCTGTTCTTCTAAAGACACGGACTTTTTACACATCACCAATTGGAAAAAAGCAGAAGACTTAGTAAAAGCCGGCGAAATTAAAAAGGTAAAAGGTCAATACCTGATTACCATCGACGATGCCATCAAGCATGAGCTTCTCTATCTCGTTCCCGAACCCAAGAGCCCTCACGGTGTTGACGTAACACCCGATGGCAAGCACATTATTGTTGCCGGTAAGCTCGACAGTCATGCCTGGGTTTACAGCTTCGATAA
Organism: Acidobacteriota bacterium; assembly: GCA_002747255.1. Lineage (GTDB taxonomy): Bacteria > Acidobacteriota > Holophagae > Acanthopleuribacterales > Acanthopleuribacteraceae. Next base: position 156,807 of record PDUC01000025.1, read on the forward strand.
AATCATGAAAGCCATCGAGAACAAGACATTTGAAGGCCGCGATGCATACGGTATTCCCATTATCTCTTTGAAGACGGCTCTCGAACGTTCTGTTCAAGTTGGTCTCGGACCTCTGCACAACCAGTTTGACAGTAAAGACGGTGTTGTCTACACCTCGATCTATGTCGATTCTAAAATCACCAAGTGGAATTACAAAACAGGTAAAGTCTTGGACTCGATCCCCATTCACTACAATGTGGGTCACTTAATGACCATGGAAGGCGACACCAAGAATCCAGCGGGTAAATACCTGGTTGCATTGAACAAGCTTTCAATCGACCGTTTCAACCCTGTTGGTCCGCTTCACCCCCAGAATCACCAGCTGATTGACATTAGCGGTAATAAAATGGAGCTCATTTACGACCTGCCAATTCCTCTGGGCGAACCGCACTACGCGGCAGCTATCAGTGCCAGTAAGTTGAAGCCTGCTGTTCGTTACAAGTCCGGATGGGACAGCCGGGCCAACAAGCGCTCTCCATACAAGACAAGGGCCGGACGCGAGAGAATCGAGCGCAATGGCAATAAAGTTGAAATTTACGGAACCCTGATTCGCTCGCACATTAACCCTGAAATCGTTGAGGTCAACGAAGGCGATGTGGTTTCTTTCCACTTGACCAACCTGGAACGCGCGGAAGACGAAGTTCACGGCTTTGCCATGTACGGTCAGAACGTTCAGCTTTCAGTTGAACCCGGTAAAACAGCATCGGCTACGTTCACCGCAGATAAGCCCGGTGTTTATCCCTACTACTGTACTGAATTCTGTTCTGCACTTCACCTTGAAATGCAGGGTTATCTCCTGGTCAAACCCAAAGGGTACGTGGAAACCAAGAAAGAAATCGTCGAAGGTCACAAATACACCAAGGCTGATTACGAGAAGCAGGTTAAAGTTAACCTCGAAACACAAGCCGTAATCGATCAGGTGGTTGGCTACATTACCAGCCACAACTACAAAGACTTCCCAACGGTCGTCGCATTGGTAGAAGATGCCACCGATCAGCTGGGATTCGCTGGTGAGGCCAAGAAGAAATCTGAAGAAGCGGCAGCCAAGGGTGATTACCAGAATGCCATGCTCTGGGCCAACCAGTGGTGGCAGTATCAGGTTAAAACCGCCGATCTCGGTCTGCGTGCGAAAACACACCTGGATGAAAACGGGGCCAAGAAGATGAAAAAGTAAGCACGGATCTTACAATCAATTTTCAGAACTCAAAAACTCCCTGTCGCAGTTTTTGGCTGCAACAGGGAGTTAACCGCGTATAAATGCTTAATCAGCATTTTCATAACCACAAAATTTGGAGCATACAATGAAAAAATACAATAAACTGACTGCGATTTTCTTTTGCACCATGCTTGCCGTTCTGTTCACCGGACATGCTGCGGCTCAAGATCTCAGCAAGGGAAAAGAGCTCTATAAGAGCAAGACTTGTTTTACATGTCACGGTGCAGATGCAAAAACACCTATTATGCCGCTATATCCAAATATCGCTGGACAAAATGCTGAATATGCATTGCAGCAGATGAAAGATATCAAGTCAGGCGCAAGAAGCAACGGTCTTACGGCTGCCATGAAGGGAATTATGCACCTTGTCAATGATGATGAAATGAAAGCACTGGCAGATTATCTGGCCAGTCTGCCAAGAAGAACCGGCAAACTGGAAACAGGTTCTGAAGGTGCCAAACTCTTTAAGAGTAAAACCTGCTTTACCTGTCACGGTATGGACGGCAAGAAAACCATTTTACCCACTTACCCAAAAATTGAAGGTCAGAATAAAGCATACGCTCTTCAGCAAATGAAAGACATCAAGTCTGGAACACGGGCAAATGGCCAGAGTGTCGCCATGAAAGGAATCATGCACTTGGTAACGGATGAGGAAATTGAAATCCTCGCAACATACTTATCTACGCTTAAGTAGAAACCACAAGAGGATGGAAAAACCATGAAAAAAATAATGACGTTTTTATCAGTATTGATCACTGGACTGTTTATCTTTGCCCAGGATGCCGCTGAAGGCAAAAGAGAGTGGATGCATGAGGGCGGAGAGCGGGAAGAAGCCCTGCAATTAAAACCGGATCTTGAAAATGGGCTGGATGTTTATGAAGTTTGCAGTGGATGTCACCTACCTGAAGGATGGGGTACCCAGGAGGGAACCTTCCCTCAAATAGCAGGGCAGCACGCCTCTGTTCTCATCAAGCAATTAGCGGATATCAGGGAAAAAAACAGAGACAACCCTACCATGTATCCCTTTGCACTGCCTAGGGCCATTGGCGGAGCTCAATCCCTTGCCGATGTGGTTGCCTATATGGAAAAACTACCCATGAACCCCGACAATGGTAAGGGTGAATGGGAACCTGGAACACCTGAATTTAAACAGGGCAAAAAGCTCTATGAAGAAAACTGCACACAGTGTCACGGTGCACAAGGCGAAGGGGATCCCGAGAAGTTCTATCCTCTCATTCAAGGTCAGCATTACAACTACATGCTGCGACAGTTTGAGTGGATTCGCGATGGCAAGAGGCGTAATGCCAACCCCGATATGGTTAAACAGATTGCTAAATTCACGGATAAAGACATGAAAATGGTGATCAATTACACCTCACGCATTCCCGTTCCGAAAGAAAAACTGGCTCCAAGCAAGGATTGGATGAATCCAGATTTCGATTAGAGGGTTTGCCTTTAATTTCAATTTCAGAGTCTTCTGTGACAAGGAGGATCTTAAAAAAGGCAGGGTACTTTCCGGTTCGAGGTATTTCGTGGCTCAAAGCGGAAAACGGAAACCGATGTCTCGTGGTAGCGTGACAGATTTGAACAGAGTGCATTCCAGACGTTTAAAGTACTGCTAACCTTTTAAGGTCCTCCCTGGCAAGAAACTCAACAGTAAAGATCACAAAATAAGAGTAGTAAAATGAAATCCAAAATTATTAGCAAGTTGCCGGTTCTTATTGCGGCTGTATTAATGATCGTTATTTACAACCTGCCCATTTGGTGGGTGTCTCTCACGGCTCCCAACTACCCGGAAGAAGCTTTTCCCGATGGCGTGAAAATTCACTTCCACTTCAACGGTGTTTTTAACGGTTGCAAGCAAGTTGAAAAAGATGAGATTCACGAGGATCAGAGTTTGGACTGTGTTCACGAAATGGATACCATCAACCACTACGTCGGCATGTACCCCATTGCCGCTGGCGGTGCTGTTGAAGTCGCCTTTTCAGTTTTTCTAATCGCATTGGCTTTTGTCATGCTGATTTCGTATGCCTGTGACGACTCAAAGAGAAGGATGCTTATTCAAATTGTCGGTTTTTCCATTATTGTCATCTGGATGATCCTGGCACTTTACGTACCGGGCGGTTTGAAATATCAAACTTCAAAATACCTGGAAGGTCGTGTGGCCGCATTGGGTCAGGAAGATTCGGATATATCCGAAGATCTTTCTCCCGGAGAGGCGCTTATTGCCAGCTTAAAATCATCTCTTGAGTCCAGTGGTGTGGAAGTTGAAGGTGAAAAGAAGGCAGAACTCAGTAAGAAAGAAAAAGATATAGCCTTCTTAAAAGATGCCTTCGAGACCAGTCAGACTCGACTGGCCATTCAGGAGAAGTGGAATGGCAGTGGTGCTCAGCTTCTCAGCTGGCACTACAGAGCCAATCTGGCCCGGTACTTCAACGATCCCGCCAAAATCTCCCCCATGGTTAAAAAAATACAGTTGGCGACTCACGTTGCCTTTGTACTCATTCTCATCATTATGGCGGTTTTGGTCATAGGAAGTCGCAAAACAGACAGCCTCATTTACAAACTGCTTATTTTGGTTCCCATGGCACTGCCTGTCTTCTTTGTCGTATTCTATGCGGTATGGCTGAGTTGGTACGGGCACAACATGAATGACATGGGTGCGTTTACCTTGAAAGCGTTTATGCCAACGGTCTTTGGTCAGGGCAAAGTCGCCCAGTTTACAACCAATTCCTATCCGCATATCGGCTTTTTCCTGATGCTTCTTTCCAGTGCTCTGCTGGGCTTCTCGTTTATCAATCAAAGGAAAAAATCTGGAGAAGACTAGGAAGATGTTTCACATTCCAACAGGAAGAGAGGCAAGAAAAATCAATCAATCCAGAATAGCTGGCTTATTGAGCTTGCTTCTCTTTTCCATTTCCCCTCTCTTGGCAGGGTATCCGCCTATTCAGGATCTCATTGACAAGGCAGAAGAACACGCGTCAATTGTCATCGAGCCAGGCATCTATTCAGGACCCCTCATCCTCGATTTTCCCATCACCATCGATGGTCAACATCGGGTTACGATCGATGCCGGCGGGAAAGGTTCTGTCGTTTTTATAGATACCGACGGTGCGACCCTAAAGGGGTTGAAGTTGATCAACTCAGGCGAATCTCACAATGATATTGACTCAGGTGTTCAGGTTCGAGGCAACTTCAATGTTATTAAAGATAACATTATCGAAAACTGCCTCTTTGGAGTGGATCTTCAACAATCCAACAACAACATTGTCAGGCGTAACAAGATCTCCTCTCAGGAGCACGGGCTCGGCCAGAGAGGCGATGCGGTCAGGCTCTGGTACAGTTTCAATAACCGGATTGAAGACAACGAGGTCATTAATTCCCGCGATATGGTGGTGTGGTATTCGGCCGATAATATCATACGGGGAAACAGCGGAACGAATTGCCGATACTCTTTGCACTTCATGTATTCCCGGTACAACTTAGTTGAAAACAACAGCTACTACCACAATGCTGTTGGTATTTTTGTGATGTACAGCGACGGGATTATTGTCAGGAACAATTACATCGGTCATGCCGACGGGCCGACCGGTGTTGGTATAGGGTTCAAGGAAACTTCAGACCTGACCATCGAGGGCAATCAGATTCTCTATTGTGCCAGCGGCTTGTACATCGATATATCGCCATTTCAGCCGGATACCACGAACCGGTTCAAACACAATTTAATCGCTTTTAACAATATCGGTGCCCGTTTTTTAAATGAATGGCATGGCAATGAATTTCTTGAGAACCAGTTTGTCTCCAATATGACTCAAGTTGCCGTAGGCGGTGCTGGCAGCGCGAACGGTCATGTCTGGGAAGGCAATTATTGGTCGGATTACGAGGGTTTTGATCAGGATCAGGATGGGGTTGGGGATACGCCTTTTGAACTGTATCGCTTTGCCGACCGACTCTGGCAGAATGTCGATGACGCGCAGTTTTTCAAGGGAACTCCCATGCTGGAAACATTGGATTTCATGGAGCGACTGGCGCCGTTGTCCGAGCCAACTCTTCTCCTTCGTGACCCCAAACCCAGCATGACTCCTCTTGAAATAAATCTGGAGGAAGCTAAAGATACCACCAACGCACTGTTAAAACTATTGGAAGAACAGAAGCAAACGCAACCAAAGGATACACGTCCTAGATTCTAGGTCGCCTCGAGTGATCATTAGAGAGGTAGGGAACTATGAGTTTTTTGACAGGAACAAGACGGCGTTTTTTGAAGAACCTGGCTCTGGGGGCGGGTGTTTTAGGAACCGCCATCATGGGAATTGTGCCCGTTTTGAAAGGCTGGGTCAAAAAAATGAGACCGCCTGGAGCTCTGGATGAAGGTGAGTTTTTAGCTTCGTGTATCAAATGCGGTCAATGCGTTCAAGTCTGCCCTGTCCAGGCCATCAAGTTGGCCGATATGGGCGATGGTTTTGGTGTGGGGACACCCTACATCGATCCGCGCAGCCAGGCCTGTGATTTTTCGTGCGATGGACTTCAGTGCGTTCTTGCCTGTCCCACCGGAGCCTTAACCCATCATATCAATTACGCTCATGAAGCAAAAATGGCTGTTGCCAAAGTCGTTGCGCCAGAGCGCTGCCTGGCCGTTCAGGGCAAGGGCTTTAAAGGAACCGCCCGGGGACCGAATTTCAGGGGAAAACTTCGATACAACGAAATCGATCGCTGGACTCCCATACCTGTGGCAGACCACCCCTACGATCTGGAGAGTTGTGATCTCTGCGTTCGAACCTGTCCCATTGAAATACGATATGCCATGTGTGAGGCGGGAACGCCGCCATCAGGTGAAGAGAGACAATGTCCGCCGGAGCACGCTATTCGCATGAAAGAAATAGAATCAGGTGGTACCGTAAAGACCTTTATACCGGAAATACTCAGTGGATGTGTTGGTTGCGGGGTTTGCATGATGATTTGCCCCATGGAGCCGCCAGTCATTGTTATGGAAGGTTATCCTGGCTCGGGGAGGGTTATATGAGTTCGCTAAAAGAATCCTTTCTCCTGCTGCTCGGTGGTAAATCCAAACGCCCTAAACCCGAAGAAATTTCCCCGGAAGCAGCAGCTATTCACGAAGCACACAGAGGAAAAAGGCCCAAGGAAGAGGTTGAAATCAGGAGAAGAGCCAAACAAGAGAACTTTACCAACACCAATTGGCGTCGGAAAAGGTGGACAGTGCTTATTCTCGTCAATCTGCTCTTTGTTGCTTCCTATTTTCTGGATATCCAGCTTCTTGAAGGTGCTTTGACCGGGTCGCGTTTTGCCGGCCTTCACTTGGCTGACCTCAATGCCACATTGCAGGTTATGCTGGCCTTCAAGCATGTTCTGATCAACCTGCTGATAGGAACCGTTACCATTGGAATTATGTGGTGGCTTTTGGGTGGAAGGACTTTTTGCAGCTGGGTGTGTCCTTACCATTTACTGTCAGAATGGGGCGAAATCATTCATCTTAAACTCAGAAAGAAAAAGCTGGCCATGGATATCAAATTCGATCGACGCACACGCACCTACCTGTGGCTGTTGTTTGCTGTTTTGGCATTTGTTACCAGTTACACCGTTTATGAAACCATTTCACCCACAGGCATTATCAGTCGTGCCCTTATTTACGGGCCCGGCCTGGCGCTGACCTGGGTTCTGTTCATCTTGCTTTTCGAGATTTTCTTTTCCAGACGCGCCTGGTGCAGGTACGCCTGTCCTATTGGGTTGACGTATGGTGTCATTGGCTTGACTTCACCCCTGCAGGTTCAGTTACATCTGGATACCTGTTATCACGACGGACAATGCATTAAAGTGTGTCTGGTTCCCCATGTACTGGACGTGACCAAAGCCAGACGGGCGGTTAAACCCATCGTCGATATCGGAGCCGATTGCACACGTTGCGGGCGATGTGTTGAAGTATGTCCAACCAAATCACTGAAATTCAAATTTAAAGGGATTAGTAAATGATTCAACTAAAGGAACTGAAAAAGACCTTTCGGGGTGCCAAAATTCTGAGAGGGATCGACCTGACGTTGGAAAAAGGGGATCGTGTTGCCCTGGTGGGTTCAAACGGTGCCGGTAAAACGACGCTTGTTCGATGTCTCCTCGGGCAGTATACCCATGAAGGGGAAGTGCTGATTAATGGTATTTCACCCAGAAATAACAGGCGGAAAGTGTTGCGGCAAATTGGATTTGTTCCGCAACTTCCACCTCCTTTGAAAATGACGGTCAACCAGCTGGTCCATTTTGCCGCCGATTTATGTGAGGCCGACCCTCGGGAAATGTTCCATGTCGCCAAGAATCTCGGCTTAAATATCGATGAAGTTCGCAACCGCATATTTGTCAGGATGTCCGGTGGTGAGAAGCAGAAGCTCCTGATCGGTATAGCCATGGGCAGGGACTCTGATTTGCTGATTATGGATGAACCCGCAGCGAACTTGGACCCGGAAGCTCGTCAGGTCTTTTTTAATATTCTCGCTGAAAAGCTCGAAAAGGTGACCATGATTATTTCAAGTCACCGCCTCGATGAAGTGGCACCTCTGGTCAACCGCGTCGTAGAGCTGGATATGGGTAAGATTGTGCTCGATGACCATGTTGATGATGCTGTCAATCTCGACAGTCTCCTGAATTGCTCCATCAGGCTTGCCAAGGAAAATGAAGCTTTCAACAAGGCGATTGGCGATTGGGGTTTTGAATTCAAGGATCAATTGTGGAACGGTCAAGTGGCCGGGCCTGACCGTTTGCGGTTTCTCGGTGTCATTTCCCGTTACGCCGGCCTGGTAAAAGATATTGAAATGAAGGAAGTGAATCGTGAAAAATAAGCGTTCAGACACAAGGCGGTTTGTGGCTTTGTTTGCGCGACTCTTCCAGCAAAATAAAATGAGTGAGCAAATTCACAACAGGTTATTGACCGGTGAGGATGACATTACACACTCTAACCAAAAGGAACTTCAATGAAACAATTAATTCGCATGGCACGAGCAGATATCGGCGAGTCCGTTCGCGCTCGATGGTTTTTAGTTTACAGCATTATTTTTGGAGGGATCATGGTTGGCCTGATCGTTTCAGGTCTGTCCGAATCCAGGATTATGGGATTCACAGGTCTGTCACGACTGTTGGTGACCTACATCCAGATTACCATGGCCATTTTGCCGCTTTTCATGCTCATTACGACAGTTCGTTCTTTGGTGGGGGACAGGGAAGCTGGCGTTTACGAATACATGCTGTCCCTGCCCATAAGCCTTTCCGCCTGGTATTGGGGAAGGATTCTAGGGCGTTTTGTCATCATCTTCATGCCGGTACTGCTGGCCATGGTGTTGGGTCTTGCCTGGGGTGTTTTCAAAGGCGTAGCCATTCCTTGGACTCAGGTCCTGGTCTACACGGGGTTACTGGCTTCACTCATCATTTGTTTTATGGGTATGGCCATGCTCATTTCCACCTTGGCCAAATCAACCGATGTTGCACAGGGAGCCGCGTTCATCCTCTGGTTGGTTTTACTCTTGTTTCTGGACCTCATTCTTCTAGGCACGCTGATTCGCGAGGGACTTCCCGCTGAAACGGCTGTGGGAATCGCTTTAGCCAATCCGCTTCAAACTTTCAGAACCGCTGCCATGATGCTGTTTGATCCACAATTAGTTCTTCTCGGACCTTCTGCGTTTGTAATCCTGGATAATTTTGGAGAGAAAGGTTATATCATCTGGTCTCTTTTGTATCCCGCCTTTCTTGGCCTCCTCTCATCCGGTATCGGGTACTGGTTCTTCAGAAGAAGAGACCTGTCCTGATAAAGAGCCCCATTTCAAAGAGGATCGCCTTTTGACAATCAACTCTTTCAAAAGGTTGTAATCATAAAAAAAAGCCGATGGGGTGCATCGGCTTTTTTTCTTAGTACGGGTTTTATGGCTTACTGAAAGCTTTTGAACAAAAAGTCAAAGTTCATATTCATCTGGAATTGCCTGGACATCAGGTGAGGTGTTACCGTTGCCTTCGCCTTGGCAGCAAAGGGATCGATGATAACAGGGTTACCCTGAATTCCCTGTAAGAGGAAAGTCATTGCCTGGGTTTGAGCCTGAACGGTTGGTCCTTGAGAGGGATCAAGCAGGAAGCCATGTCCTCCATCTGTGTACTGGAAAAGGCCGGAACCGGTATAAGGAGCGTCAACCTGTTCCATGCCAGGATACTCCCATTTAGCTGATACCTGTGGAATTCCCATGGCCCTGACCAAGTCCTGTGTTGCCACATTGGGCACAACTAGATCATTTTGCATTTCCTGTACAAGTACCGTTGTGGGAACATCACCAGCCAGCACGCCTGATGATAAATAAGGAGCGTAGTTGATGGGATCCGCATTATCGACGGCTGTTTGAAACAGCATCCAGAACTGAAAATACTGAGGTGTACCAGGCATGATTCCAGCAGCTTGCAGGGCCGGGTTGATGGAAGCGCTCAAGGATACCGAATTGATGAGGAGATTGCTCATCCTGCCTCCGGGAACACTGAAACAAGCCAGACTGACATCGGGTTCCAGACCGGTGAACACCGAGCCTATGATGCCGCCTAGAGAGATACCAGTGTAAGTGATACCGCCAGGAGCGAATTCAGGCGTACCGTCTGCGTTAAAGTCTGTAGCGCCACTTGTGATCATTCGTGTGAGAGTAAAGAGATCGCTTACTGTTTGTCGGCCGGCATCGCGTGACATGAGTGGGTGAAGCAGGTTGATGAATCCGGTTCCCGATGGATCGGGAACACCGTCAGGGCCGAATTCACCTGTCTCGTTATTGAAAAAGTCACTGCTGCGGTCGCCGTGAAGAACAATGTCGATACCGATCATACCGACTCCCAGCGAATTAGCCGTATTCGCAATGGCAAACATATCTTCTTTCATGCGGGTGATACCGTGTTGAAAAATCATGACGGGAACGGGACCCTGTGCACCAACAGGCAGAGCAGCCCAGAAAGTGATGTGACTGGTTCCGAGCTGTTGTAACTGACCGTTTTCGACAACGAAGGGGCCAACAGGTCCCAGACCGGCGGGGTGTTGCTGCAGGTAATTGGGCGCTTCAAAGCTGCCGTAATACATAGCGCCTATGGCGTTATGGGGAGCGGCTCCCAGACCGATGGAATTAAAAAATGCGTCAACCGCTTCCGGTGTGGGAAGAGCTTGAAGGATCGTTGGAGTTGGCTCAAGTCCCTGAACGGTTGTTCTCATGGCTTGTAACGTCGACAACAACGGTTGGGTTGTGAACTCAAAGACCACAGAAAGCTGGTACCGGCCAACACCTATCGCCGTTTCAGCCCTTTTCCAAACACCTTGATAAGCTTGTCGCAGGGGCTCCAGAGCAGCTGCTGTGGCATCATCCAAAGATGCTTGTGTGGAGTGTCCATTTTCATCCACAAAGGAAGCGCCGCTTTTCAAAAGAGTCAGAAGACCTGTAGACTGCACGCTTAGTCCGTCCATGCCTTTTACAAAGGGCGTGACAATGACGCTGTAGGTAGTGGAGGGCTTTAACGGGAGGATGGGTTTCATGATGACGGTGCTGTCGCCGGATTCTGGATGGGTCAACACCTCGTAACTGACTGCCGCGGGCTTAAACGTACTGACATCCAGAACCATCAGTGTTTCTTCGTTGACAGTAGAGGCATCCACTGGACCTACAAAGGGCACGAAAATAGGTGCTGTGGTTGAAAAACCATGGAGCGTGTTGACATCGGCAATCAATTGACTTTCAGCAGAGTTGGGGATGGCCACCTGGCCTGTCATGGGGTTTCTGAGGATGTTATTCGGAATGGGAATATCCGCCGGATTGCCGGTTGATGGGTCAAATTTAGCAATGGTTTCAGAGACATAAGGCGTATATTCACCAGCTTCATGGTTGTCATCGCTGTCACTGCAACCCCAAAAGAGCAGGGCGGTAAGCAGTATAAAAATGAGTGTGTTCAATTGTTTTTTCACAATTCCTCCAAGCATGTTGTTTTTTCTTCTGCAGTTGCGTCTTACTGAATGATATTGAATCGAGATACAGACATCAGAGTAACGCGCATGGTTGCTAAGGGTGCAGAATGCGGCGGCCGTGTGTTCATGAGCTAACTCTTAAAAGACCGTAACGCAATCCACTAAGCGTGTATCAAGCAGGTATCAGATAATTGAGGAAAATGGAATTCCTACCTTATAAAAGGTATCTTAAATTTTATAAATAAGCAATGATTTTTCTTTTGCCAATCTGAGTTGTCGTGGAGGATTTATTCAACTCAAATAAGGTATATCAATCAATAAGCTGTTTTTAAGACGTTTTTTCGTGTAAAATGTGTCTCCCTGACGAGTAGCCGGTCTCAATCAGGAAAGATACGGCTAAGTTACGAGATGTTTACAGCTTAGGTTGAAGACCATCAAAAGTGTCTTTTTTTTAAAAGAATCACGGAAGGTATTTTGCGGTTCGTCAACTGTTTAATACCATGTGAAGATCAATAAACCGATTTGTCACTTGCAAATTGTGCGAGACAAAACCGGTGTTTCACAAATTCAGCCAGCGTATCTGACAGAGCACATCTCTACAACAGGCAAAAAAAGGAGCATGCATGACACAATTATCTGTTTATTCTGAAATAGCCCAATTGGATACGGTGGTTATTCATTCCCCGGGGCCCGAAGTCGATCACATGACACCTTCACTGATGCATGATCTGCTTTTTGACGATATTCTCTTTGGTAACGAAGCACGACAGGAGCACGAAGTATTCAGGAAGATTCTGGCGAAAGTGGCCAACCGCGTTTTGGATATTCAGGATCTCTTTGTAGAGACCCTTGCAAACAAGGAAGCCAGGAAACACTTCCTCTCGCGTTTCAAGATGATGCACGACTTGACGGATAAAAAGATCGGTTTACTGAACGATATGGCCCCCGAGCAGTTAGCCGCAAAGGTCATAGGCGGCTGGTTTAAGGAAATTGACAAAGGTCAACGCTACCGATTCATCACGCCTCCCACTCCCAACTTGTTATTTATGCGCGATCCGTGTTCCGTTATTGGCGATGGCGTCAGTATCAATAAAATGGCTACAGATGCCAGAAACACAGAGCCAATTATTTTAGAGTCCGTGATGCATTACCATCCGGTTTACGGTGTTGATCGCGAGTCTCAAATCTGGTTTGATGCCTCGCTAAGATACCTCGAAGGGCATCCGGAAGCTCATCACAGCATAGAGGGCGGCGATATCCTGGTTCTTTCAGATGAAATCGTTGCCATAGGAATCAGTATCCGGACCAAGCAGAGCACTGTTACCATGTTGGCCGAACAGCTCAGAAAGAGAAGTCAATTCAAGACACTCATTGCCGTGCTCATGCCGCACGAACGGTCGGCCATGCATCTCGACACCATTTTTACACAAGTCGATGAAGAGAACTGTCTTATTTTTCCACCTTACCTGGATCCATCGCATTCGGAAGTGTTGCCGGCACTGAAAATGGATTTGTCCTCAAAGGAGCTGTCCATCGTTTTGAAACCGAGTTTGCTGCAGGCACTCAAAGATGAGGGCTTTCCGTTGAATCCCATCTTCTGCGGCGGACATCATCGCATCGATCAGGAGCGCGAGCAATGGACAGATGGAGCCAACTCCTTCTGCCTCGCTCCTGGAGTCATTCTCATGTACGACCGAAACACAAAGACCATGAATGAACTGGAATCCGCCGGCTTTAAAATCAGGGAAGCGGAATCCGTCTTGAAGTACGACATCAATCTTCTCGATGGTTCCAAATACGCCGTCATGATCAGGGGAAACGAATTGTCCAGAGCACGCGGAGGTCCGCGCTGCATGACCATGCCACTCAAGAGGATGAAGAAATAGGAGTTTGAAAATGAAACGTGCACTCATTGCCTTTGGCGGAAATGCGCTCATTAAGGGAAACGAAAGCGGCTTGCAGAGAGAACAACTTGAGAACGCGAAAGACTGCGCTGAAATGGTCGTTCAAACCTATCGGCAGGGATACCTTCCCGTGCTGGTTCACGGGAACGGGCCGCAAGTGGGTAATATCCTCATTCAGCAGGAGGAGGCCGCCAATAAGGTGCCTCAGTACACCATGGACATTTGCGGAGCGCAGTCGCACGGCTCAGTGGGCTACATGTTACAGCGATGTCTGGAAAACATGCTCAAGTACCACGGTTTGGAAGTTCCTGTGGCCACCATCTTGACTGAAGTGGTGGTGGACGCCGATGATCCGGGTTTTCAGAATCCAACCAAACCCGTAGGACCTTTCTATGAATCCTTCCGGGCCAATCGTCTTGGTCTGGAAAAAGGCTGGAAAATGAAGGAAGACTCAGGCCGAGGCTGGCGGCGGCTGGTTCCATCTCCGCTTCCGCGTCACATCGTCCAAAGAGACGCCATTAAGCTTCTGGTGGAGCACCATCACATTGTGATCGCATGCGGCGGTGGCGGTATCCCCGTTATAAGAGACAGTTCCGGGTTTCTGGTCGGTGTAGAAGCGGTTATCGATAAAGACCGAACCTCGGAATTGCTCGCTCAGGAGATCGATGCCGATGTTTTTGTTGTTCTGACCAATGTCGACAAGGTGTTTCTCAACTTCGGCAAACCCGACCAGCGAGCGATCGATTCCATGACCATCGCGGAAGCAGAAAAGCACCTCGCCGATGATCAGTTCCCGCCGGGTAGCATGGGCCCGAAAATTCAGGCAGCGGTCGCCTTCGTTCAGAAAACAGGCAAAGAAGTGCTGATAACGACAGCCGAAGCGCTGAAAAAGGGCACTTTTTCCGAAATAGGAACTCGAATCGTTCCCTAATTGGCTTAGAACCATGAACTTGAAAGAAATTACCACTCAAATGGAGGCCCTCTCCAATCCCGAGATTGCTTTACATTCGCAGCGATTCTTTAAAACAGGACCCGGAGAATACGGTCATGGCGATCTCTTCAGAGGTATACGGGTTCCCAAAATCAGGCAGCTGTCAAGAAAGTACAAGAAGTTGTCTCTTAATGACACCTTGCGCCTTTTAAAGTCAGCATACCACGAAGATCGACAACTGGCTCTTTTTATCATGGTGCTGAAATACAAGAGTTCTGACCCGGATACACAAAAGCAGCTTGTTGAGTTCTACTTGTCACACACCGCGTACATCAACAACTGGGATCTGGTCGATGGCTCTGCTCCCCAGATTCTGGGCACGCATTTGCTTCACACAGACCGCTCGCTGCTTTACCGCCTGGCCGATTCGGACTCGCTGTGGGAGCGACGGATCGCCGTTTTGGCCTGCTTCACCTTCATTCGTCACAGCTCGTATGACGATATCCTCAAGTTAGCGGCCATCCTTCTCCATGACCCTGAAGACCTCATGCACAAGGCCATTGGATGGATGCTGAGGGAAGTTGGCAAGAGAGACTTACAAACGGAAGATGAATTCCTGAAAACACACTACCGCCAGATGCCGAGAACCATGCTGCGTTACGCCATCGAGAAGTATCCGGAAGAAAAACGTCAGGCCTATTTAAAAGGAATCGTTTGAATCCGAAAAGAACAGCTTGAGATGAACCAGCCCGATAAATTCGGGTTTCCAGCGGTTTGGTGAAAGCGACGCTCCGATTAAAGCCATTCCATGGACGCCGCACCCCATGTCAGCAAGAAAGGTCGATCCATCGCATGAAAGAAGGTCATTCAAGCAGATTCTCTGGGTACTCTTTGCACCAGTTGACCGCAAGCACCGGCTATGTCCCGGCCACGGCTTCTTCTGATGGTACAGAAAACCCCTGCCTCTAAAAGCGTCCTGTAGAAAAACTGTATGGTCTGTTCTTCCGGTTCCATTAAATCCGTTGCAAGTTCGTGTGCGTTGTAGGGGATCAGGTTGACCAGGCAGTTTAATTCTCCGGCAAATTCAGATAATCTGACGGCATCTTCCCGGGTGTCGTTCTGCCCCTTTATCAAAACATAGCTCAACATCAGGCGTTCCCTTTTGCGCAGTGGGTACTGTTTGAGGCAGTCGAGCAGTGTTTCTAAGGGCCACTTGTTGTTGACAGGCATCAGCTTTGTGCGCGTTGTGTCGTCCATTGCCCCCAAGCTGATCATGAGGCAGGGTCGTTTTTCATATTGTGCCAGCTTCCTGATACCTGGAACCAGTCCGCATGTGGAGATGCCGATGTCTTTTTCCGGAATGCCCAGGCCGTGTCGATCAGTCAGGATGGTAAAAGCCCGCATAACGAGGTTCAGATTGTGCAGGGGTTCTCCCATGCCCATGAACATGAGGTTAAGCCGTTTCTGCCTGCCTGCCGGAATGCGTTGATCCAGCACAACCGTGTCAACCTGATGGATGATTTCACTGGGCCGCAGGTTCTTCTTCAGTCCCATTCTGGCTGTAGCGCAAAAACCGCAGCCCATGGCGCATCCCGCCTGCGAGCTGAGGCAGATTGTATCGCGATGAGAAGATGGCATGTAAACGGATTCCACCCGAAAACCATCTGAAAGCGTATGGATGTATTTAACACTCCCATCGATTGACTGATGGGATTCCCATGAGAGATCTTCTTTAAAACGTTGACCGCGAAGCCAGTTAAGCATGGAATCGGGCAGGCGGCGAGCGGGCAGACCGTCTGTTGAATGCACACCGTAGCGATGAATTTGCCTGAAAAGCTCTTGTGCGTGTGTTTCACTCCAACCGAGCTGCCTGATCCGAATCGTCAGTGCTTTCAAGGTATCATTGCTCAAAGGTGTCATGTTTTATCCGTCCACCAAAAGGCCAAGAAAGTCAACTCTAAAAAGAAAAGGGCCATGCGCGAACACGGCCCTGTTTCCTTATGAAAGACAATGAATTGTTATTTGGAAGCGGCAAAAGCATCCAAAATGCCGTGGAAATCGGCTGCTTTCAAACTGGCACCGCCAACCAGGAATCCATGCACATCTTCAATGGTTGCCAGTTCTCCGGCATTGCCTGGCTTGACACTGCCGCCGTACAAGGTGGGGACATGACCGTAACCTTTTTTCTCCATAAGCTGTCGAATAAAGGCATGCGCTTCTTTTACATCGTCAGGCGTCGCGGCCACACCGGTTCCAATTGCCCAGACCGGTTCATAGGCCAGTGCAAAGGGTGTCCCTGCGGGGATGGCGGAGAGCGCGGAACACTGATCTTCCAGTACCTTTTCCAATCGACCGGCTTTTCTCTCATCCAGTGTTTCACCGATACAAAGCATGGGGAAAATGCCGGCTGCTACCAGGTTCTCCAGTTTCTTGCGCGTGTCTTCCACAGTTTCACCAAAAATATGACGTCTTTCAGAATGACCGACCAGTGAAAAACCGACCTTCATTTCTTTTAACATACCCGTATGTGTTTCGCCGGTGTAGGCGCCGGCTCCGTAAGCGGATACGTTCTGTGAACCAATATGAAGATCAGCCGTGCGTTCTTCCAGCAGTAAATGCCAGGGCAGAGCCAAACCGACATGGATGCCTTCCTTTTCAGGGTGTTGGTGGGTTTCCCATTCCTTTTGGAAGGTGGCAAAAGCCTCTTTTGTTCCGTTTGATTTCCAGTTCCCGTAAATATAGAAATTCATTTTATTCCTCCAATGCTTTGATACCGGGCAGTTCAAAACCGCTCAGCAATTCCAGTGACGCGCCGCCACCGGTTGATATATGGGTAATGCTGTCTGCAACTTGCGCTTGATTGATGGCCGCGACAGAATCACCGCCGCCTACCAGTGAAAGACAGCCGGACTCGGCCAGGGTGTCGGCAATGGAAATGGTGCCGGTGGAGAAGGTGGGCCACTCAAACACACCCATGGGACCGTTCCAGACCACTGTTCCCGCCTCTAAAATGGACTGAGAATACAGATTGATGGTTTCAGGGCCAATGTCGAGACCCATTTCATCGGCATTCATGTTCTGATCCAGCGTAATCCTGGCCTCGGCTTCTTTGTCAAATTCCTTGGCCACCATGTGATCCAGGGGAAGTAAGAGCTTAATGCCTTTTTCCTCGCAGGCCCCGATCAATTTTTTTGCTTCGGAAAGGAAGTCTTCTTCCACTCTGGAGATGCCGATTTCATAGCCCTGTGCTTTCAGGAAAGTGTAACTCATGGCGCCGCCAATGGCGATCATATTGACTTTGTCCAGGAGATTGACGATGAGTTTGATCTTATCCGAGACTTTGCTGCCGCCTAAAATGGCCAGGAACGGTCGATCGGGATTCTTGAGCGTGTCTCTGAGATAGTGGATCTCTTTCATTAAAAGACGTCCCGCGGCTTTTTCCTTGAAAAGGGCTGCAATGGTGTGTGTGGATGCATGTGCTCTGTGAGCTGTGCCGAAAGCGTCGTTAATATAGACCTCACCGAACCGGGCCAGCTTTTTGGCTAACTCCATGTCGCCTTTGGTTTCACCTGGATGAAATCTGAGGTTTTCCAGTAGTTCAACGCGACCTCTGGTGGCTGGAACTTCCAGTTCCTTGATGAACTTGACGTCGTGATCGATCAGTTTCGATAGTCTCTGTGCCACCGGCTGCATGGAGAATTCGGGCTTAACCTGCCCTTTGGGGCGGCCGAGGTGAGACATAAGAGTGACAGAGCAGTTTTGCTCCAGAAGGTAGTTCAAGGTGGGAAGAGAGGCTTTTATGCGCGAATCATCGGCTACTTTGCCATCGGCAATAGGTGTATTGTAGTCAACTCGAACAAGAACTTGCTTATTCGCGAGATTCAAGTCTTCCAAGGCTTTAACGGTCATGATATCATCCTTTTCATTAGTTAGTCAGCGGTTATATATCAAACTGCTTTTTCAAACTTATATTCTACAGGAACTTTCATTATAGAGGTGTTAATTATGAAGATAATCGCAACAAAAAATGCTCCAGCTGCTGTTGGTCCCTATGTTCAGGCTCGAGTGGTCAACGGTTTTCTGTTTACAAGTGGTCAACTTGGTATCAATCCGGAAACGGGTTCCTTTGCGGGTGATGATGTCGCTTCCCAAACCAAACAGGTTCTGGCGAATCTGGAAGCCTTGCTGAAAGAGGCCGGAGTTGGTAAGGAAGCGGTTATTAAAGTAACCATTTTCTTGAAGGACATGAATACATTTGGTGAAGTCAATGAGCTTTATGGCCAGTTCTTCAGTGACCATTTACCCGCGCGTTCAACTGTTGAGGTTGCACGGCTTCCTTTGGATGGCCTGGTTGAAATGGAGATTATTGCTGCGGTTTAATACCGCTTGGGCCATAAAGGGGCATAAAAATGGAACAATTAGAATTGACCTTCCCGCTGGCTGAATTGATTGGAATTGTAGCCTGTCTGATCAGCAGTGCGTTTTTTTCGGGCTCCGAAACCGCTCTCACCCATTTTTCAGATACCAAGGCCATGATGCTGATAGAAAAAGAACCGAAAAGGTACAGTATTTTGAATCTCTGGATTCAGTCAAGGCACCGCATTTTGGCAGCTCTTCTGGTGGGAAACAATTTAGTCAACATTCTCTGTTCCATTTTGGCTTATCGCGTATCTTTTTATTTTTTCAAGGGTTATGCCGAGGCCATTTCGGTTTTCGGCTTAACCTTGATTATCCTTATTTTTGCGGAAATTACGCCAAAGAGCTTGGCCTTGCGTTATGCGGAAACTCTGGTTGTACCCGTTATGCGCATTGTCTGGGTGGTCGATAAAATTCTCTATCCGGTTTCATCCACGCTTTCGCATATTCCCGGTCTCATTTCCAATCGTGAGGATATTGAATCGTTTGCTTCAGAAGACGAAATTGAATTTCACATTCGCCGTGGTGTCGATCAAAATGTGTTTGAAGAAGTGAGGCAGGGTCAACTGCTGAAGTCCGCTGTCGATTTTGTGGACACCATGGTCAAGGAAGTCATGGTTCCGCGAACGGATGTCTTTGGTCTGGATCAATCGTGCCCTCTGAATGAGGCTATTGATATGGTCATTGAAAAGGGCCATTCCAGGATCCCTGTATACAAGAAGAACCTGGATCACATTCAGGGTTTTCTCTATGCGAAAGACCTCCTGTCATGTATGAGAAAGGGCAATCAGGAGACGGGAACGGCAAGTGACTTGATACGAAGCTCGCCGGTTTTTGTCCCGGAAACGCAAAAGATCAATCAGCTGCTGACCGATATGAAACGGCAGGGCCTGCACATGGCGATTGTTGTGGATGAGTTCGGCGGGACTTCAGGTCTCGTGACCATGGAAGATATTATCGAAGAGCTGGTTGGAGAAATTCGCGACGAGTTCGACCTCAACGAAACCATGATTCGAAAAAAAGGGGAAGGTCACTATCAAGTCGATGCCCGTTTGTCCATTTACGATTTGGAAGACCAACTGGACATTTCGTTGCCCGATTCCGGTGACTATGAAACAGTGGGCGGCTTCGTTATAGCTCAACTTGGTCGAATACCACGCCCGGGAAAGATCATCAACGTTGGGCCAGTAGAAATTATCGTGCGGGAAGCGGACGAAAAACACATCAGCTCGCTGGAAATACGCACGTCCGGAAAGATAAGCGGAGTGCTTGAAGAAGGGAAGGCCAGCTAGCGTCGCTTGTTCGACACGGAAAAGCGCGCTTCTAGTGAATTGGACTCGAGAAAGAGGTTCCGAACTGAAGACGGCCATGTTGAACTGATGCGAAGTTTATCGCACGTCATGGGTTTCACCTTTTCATTTGCAACGGATCTTCCGGAAAAAAAGGCATGAAAATGCCATCTAATTAATTGAAATAATATATTTTATCCTTATTTTTCATATATTGAATGTAGCCACTAAT
>PDUC01000037.1 GCA_002747255.1 Acidobacteriota bacterium
GAGCAAGCAATCAAAGCCTCATTGTTTTTTACGATTGGGATGATGAGAAGTCAGCAGACCCCTACTATGTTATAAAGAAGTACCGGCTCCCTTGAAATCGTTTCTACTGTCTTTAATTATTATTTTGATCGGATGTAGTTCCCCAAATCCATCTATTTATAACGATTTAAAACATTCCTTAATGCCTGCTTTCAATGACAATAATATGCCTTTTGTTTTTGTATATTTTGATCCAGAAGTTGACTGTATGGTGTGTTATAGCATATTGAGAGAGTTTTCTGTTTTACAAAAAACATATCCTGAAAAAAAATTTGCTGGCATTTATAGAAACAAAAAAGGAGATTTTAATTACTTTTTGTTGATAATGGAAAATGATAATTTAGATATTGATTTCTTTTGGGATAAAGAAGGGCTAATTCAGTCTAAATTTAATCTGTCTGACAATCCATACTTTTTAGCCTTTTCCAGTGAGGGAAAACTAGTTGTTGCACAATCATTGAATGATTCATTAAAGCTCAGCAAAAAGAAAGTTTTGAAAATTCTTAATGAAATATAAACATTACAACATAAGTCATAAAACATAACATAAAACACTCAAGCCGTTGATCTTGGGGTGTCGCTTGTTTCTTGTTTCAGTGGTTGATTTCTGACCTTTCGTGTCCATCTGTGGTTAAAAAAAAAGAAACCACAGATGAACACAGATTTGTATATCAGGAAGTCACACACAAAATCATTGGTTGTTCGTTTGAGGTTCTGAACGATATTCATTAATTAATAAACCTCTATTTAGGTGCCACAGATTCATTCATGATTAAAAACATCCGTGTCCATCTGTGTCCATTCGTGGTTAAAAAAAGTAATTGAAGTAATGGACACCCACATTCCTTGTTTCCTTGCAATGTGTATTTATTTCAATTGCGGAACGAGGTAGTTTTTAACTTTTTGCGATTACATGATTCCGGCAATGAGATCCGGCGGCATGGTTTGTAAACCCTTGGCCAGCTGCGACTGAAACTTTTTCGGCATCTTCTGGGCTGCTTCCATTGCCAAGTGTAAGTCTCCCGGGCGTTCTTTCAGGAGGTGTTCTATCAGCAACTGTGCCTGAATCCTGTCTTTTTTAGCTTTGTTCCATTCAAAAGCTCTGCGGCGTTCTGAAACGACGAGTTTGTGAATGGCGAATCTGCCGGGATTGGGTACTGAAACAAGTATACCTGATTTGGCAATTACCACAGCTGGCTCTGTTTCCTCCAGTAAAAAGTCCAGGAATCGCAATCCGGTTGCCCTGATTTTTAAATTGGCGGTCATTATCGGGGTTCTTTCAGGTCCATACATTGGGGTTAAAAACTCAAGGTGAATTTGTTCCTTTTGGAAATGGAAACTTGAAGAGGGTTGGTTTTGCAAATTCAAAATGGGCTGCAGATCCAACTCGGAGTTTTTTAGTCGGGTTTCCAGATCACCTATGTGTGCGATGCCAACCTTCATAGCATCATCTGCTATGTCTATATCACTTGTTCTTGAATAGGCCGTGTTCCAATGCACACCCAGCATATTGCCATAGATGGTAAAGGCCTGCGTGCCGATTAAAACACCGCCGGAGTCAAAAACACTTAACTGTTCGAGTAACTCGAGAATTTTTGCCTCACCCGTTGTGGGAACAATGCCTCCTCCCGCGCGAATCATGGCAACCTGCTTTTGCCTTTCCCTGTAGGCTGGTTCTGCTTTCGACCAATTGGCTTTGATGCGATTAATCTGGTTCATCATTTCAGGTGTCTCTTTGCCCAGATAGGTTTGTGTCTTTCTGGTGCCTATAGAGGTTTGAAAATACCAGTATGTTTGACCTTTAATATGCTTGGAAACAAAGGCTCCTATCTTGGTGCCCTGCGCTTGTGTGGCAAGTCTTTGCTGCAAACAGTTCTGAATAAAGAAGTTGAACTGAATTTGAAAGAGGTCTCATTATACGTCTCCCAATCAATATTGCGTATAATCAATTATACACCAAAAATAATTATTTGCGTATAATTGACGCGAATTAGATTTTGATTTCAGTTTCAACAAGTCTTTAGGGTACGATTTCGAGATAAAACGTTTGTATTCATAGAGTAAAAGGGGCCCCACCCCAATCAAAATCTCAGAGAGTATAAGAAATCCTTGGCCTGCTTCTTTTTTGAACAATAATTCGTGGTTAAAAAAAGAAACCACAGATGAACACAGATCAACACAGATATTCATATAGAAAGCCACCCACAGAAACAGGGGTAATGCGTTTGAGGTTCTGAACGATATTCATTTATGAAAAAACCACCATTTGGGTGCCACAGATTCATTCGTGGTTAAAAACATCCGTGTCCATCTGTGTCCATCAGTGGTTAAAAAAAAAGAAACCACAGATGCACACAGATGAACACAGATTTGCATATCAGAAAGTCACGCACAAAATGATTGTTTGTGTATTGGAGGTTCTAAACGATATTCATTAATTAAAAAACCACCATTTGGGTGCCACAGATTCATTCATGGTTAAAAACATCCGTGTCCATCTGTGTCCATCAGTGGTTAAAAAAAAGAAACCACAGATGCACACAGATGAACACAGATTTGCATATCAGGAAGTCACGCATAAAATGATTGTTTGTGTAATGGAGGTTCTGGGTGTTCGCACCATACCGGACATGCGCCTTTTCATTTTTCTCTAGCGTTTTATTACCAATCCATTTCAAGCAAGACGTGAAACGAACAATACCATGAAAAACATTCGTGTGAATTCGTGTCCATTCGTGGTTAAAAACATCCGTGTCCATCTGTGTCCATCAGTGGTTAAAAAAAAGAACCACAGATGAACACAGATAAACACAGATTTGCATATCAGAAAGTCACGCACAGAAACATGGGTAATGCATTTGAGGTTCAGTGCGTGGTCCGTTAAATAAAAACCCTTTATCTGGGTGTTCCATACTCAAAACGGATGTCTTGAATAACATTCGTGTCCATTCGTGTTCATTCGTGGTTAAAAAAGATCCGTGTCCATCCGTGTCCATCCGTGGTTAAAAAAGGACTCGTGTTAAGTGGGGATGGCTGTCTGCAGTGCTCTTACAGGCTTGGGTGTCCCTTGTTTTAAACCCTTTTATAGCCTACATATCATGCCGGTTGTTGGTGGCCATGGCGATTTTCCATTCCTTTCCCATTCGTTTCAGGACACAGATTTCGCGAAAGTGGTTGCGTTTGGGTGGGTCGCCCTTCTGGCGGATGGTCTCGGTTTGGAGCTCAACCCACGCGACTGCCATGGCGCCGTTGATATGGATGTCCATGTGTACAATGTCCCTTTTGTAGACGTGGGTGCCTCTGAATAAAAGCGTTGCTACGGTTGTCCACGTGCCCTTGAGAGGCGCTGTGGTGATTTTGAAATTGTCGTCGGCTACCTCGCCGTATTTGTGGGCGGGAAACAGGTTGAGCTTAACGGCATCGTCTAAAATGACGGAGTGCAGCCCTTGCAGATCTTTGTTGGACACACTTTCATTCATTTTCCTGATGGTCTCCCGCACAGCGATTTCATCGCCCTTTGAACCATCCTGGCTCCAGCCTGGGCAGGTGAGTAAGATTGAAATGAGAAGAAGTTTCATTGTAATCCCCTTAATGGTCTTTTATGTCCATATCAAAACATCAGCACGCGTTTGTCCATGGCCGGGTTGCTGTTTAAGCGCACTTTCCAACTGAACTCCTTCCTGCTCGGTTATTGATGCTCAGACTGACTGGCGGGTATGCTGATGGTGATGCCGCCAATTTCCGTCTTTCCGTGAAGGATCCATTGCTGTGATTCCGTGGAACCGATGACAATTTCCTGGCGTAAATACTCACGACCGCCTTCTTCGCGCACCACTTCAAAATTCAGCAGGTACTTTCCCGGCGGTAGTGGCTCACCGTCATCGCGCCTGATTTTGGAGTGAATGATGTACTTACCCGGTTTTCGCGTGGCCCCCGAAATACCATCCAGCTTTTCAAGGCTTTTGTGACCCAGCTTGCGCCACCACTGCCGCAAGTCCCTCAACCATTCGGGATCCGCGCTCCAGACCGACAGGGTTTGAATGCCCCTGCGTTCGGTTGTTTCCAGCCAAATGGAGACATAGGGGCGATGATAAACGGTTGTGGAAATGGTGGGTAAACTGAAGGTGATGGCAATTTCCTGTTCCTGGGGAACGGAATCGGAGAAGCAGAGCATGAGAATGAGATAATAAAACACGGAGTCTCCTTATTTGGGAACCCAAAAGGCATAAACAAGCCAGGGGATGAGTGTACCAAGGGTGATGAGTAAAAGGCCGGGCAGACGCCAGCTTTTCTTTTGCAATAATATCACCAATCCGGCAAGGGACATGAAACTGATGAACAGACCTGAAAGGTCGATCAGCATGGACCAGACACGACCGGAATGGCGGCCTTTGTGCAGGTTGTTCATAAGATTGATCATGGATCCGGTTTGCTTTTCAATGATAACGGACCCGGTATCAACCAGAACCACAGCAGTGGCAAATCCGTTTGGAAGAGGGTAGTCCAAAATGATTTCACCCTGTTCGTAATCAATATCCACATTTCGGGGGTGGCGATAGCCGGAAATGGAAAAAATGTACTCCTCCAGTTTCGGAATGGAGGGATTGCGATTCGCTGTGAGATTCAATGCAAAGGTTTCAGGCAGTTTGTGTTGAACCTGATCATAGCGATCTTTGTCATGAAACCAGTCTGGATGGTTGAGAAAAATGCCCGTGACGCAGAAAAAGATCAACAGGGTCAGGAAGAAAATGGAGAGGTAGACATGAATCAGGCGGCACCAGTGAAACAGGCGCCGTGCTGGTTCGGTTTTCGTCCAGGCCCACATCACCGTACAAGACCTGTGGGTGCGGCAAGGAACCGGCGAACGCGCTTATTCAGGCACATAGATTATTTCACCTGTGGCGAGCTGGTAGGCCGTGCCGACCTTTTTCCCTTTTCCCTGGCCTTTTTGTTCTGCCGATTTGTATTTATCGATTTTCTTTCCGTCTTTGACGATAATTTCCATGTCGGGCTGTCCGGGGTTGACGACCACCGTGGTTTTCTGATCTTTGAGCAGATCGGTCAAGTGCATGGAAGAAATGACGGCGACCATCAAGGCAACAGCGAAAACCATCGCCAGATCGAATAAATTGGCCATTCCGGAGAGCGGATCATCGTCGGATCCATGGAACTGTCGGTTCTTGAATCGCCTTTTCTTCATTGTTCCTGCCCTTCCTGACACAACTCGCAGGCGTAACTCAGAAAGTTAATATCTTCATTGGCCCAGCGCTGGTAGACCATTTGTATGATGAAACCGATAGCACCGATGAAAATCCCCACAACGGTGGTGGCAAAGGCAACCTGCATGTTACTCGCCATGGAATTAAAGTCACCGGAAGCCAGACCCAGTAAGGCCGGTCCCATGGGAATCAACGTACCCATAAGTCCCAGCATGGGCCCGATGCGCATCATGGTTCGGGTGAGTTCCTGCTTTTTGATGCAGTTCTGCTCAAAATCCGCGATGACCTTTTCACAGCGAACCGGATGCCAGTCCAGTTTGGACATCAGCTCGATGGACTGGATAACCGACCATCCACTTTTCTGATCCTTAATCCAATCCGGGTCGAATTTCGTGGTGGTCTGCAATTTTTCACTGCATTTGAGCAGAACGGTCTTGAGGTTCATGCGTTGGATGAACTGACCGAAAAAGGAACCAATGGTTACCAATGCGGCTATGAACAGGCACAAAAGAATGACGATAACGGGAATGAGCATTCCTGTTGTTATCCAGTATAGAATTTGACTAAGACTTTGCATGTCTCAACCTCCTGATGGTATTGAATAATAAATAGCCTGTTACGCCAAAGAAAAGGCTGCCGGCAAGGAAAAAGAGGGTGGGTTGTAATTCAACAATGAAAAAGGGTGTTTTCTCATAGGACTCTCTGAGCAGGAGAGGCAGGAACATGGCGACTAAAAGCTGGAAAAAAGCCATAAAAATCAGAATATTGAACTGTAGATTCCAATTAAAGAAAAGCCACCTGAACACCGCTGTCAAAAAGAGCGCAATCACAAAACAGCCAAGCGAAGTGAAGGTTGCTACTTTCAGAAAGCTCAATCCATCCATGAGGTAAAACATGGAGGCGTTGCCCAGTATGAAACCGGCAACGACCACCAGGCTGGGCATAAAAAACAGCAAATTCTGCCATTTCTTGATCTTGAGCCCAAAGTGACTGCGGATGATTTTAAAGGACAGGAGGGTTGTGACCAGTGACTCAAATACGAGCCACACGGCCATACGCTCCAGCCATTCCTTTTGGGTCAACAGTGTTTCTATCTGCACGAAACTGACTTGTTTCATGAAAGGATAAGAGAGAAAACCGATGAGTGAAATGACTGCCCAGTAAGCAGACCGGGTTTTAAAATCATCCAGCAGTGAACTTTTTACAATGGTGCTGAGGCCACCGAAAGTAAAAAGGATCAGGAACAAAATCCACATAATTAGTTATTTCCGCGTCCTTTAATGACACCCATAATAACAGAAACCGCCAGGATCAGAATGAGTATTGAAACGCCGATGACCGCGGTCATGTTATCCATGAGCGACTCTTTCAACGATTCCAGGCTGAACTCGTTTTGCTTGACGAGTACCTGTCCGGAAACGGCTTCTTCAAGATTGCCTGTCCTGACGTCGTCCAGAGCCTTCCTGTACGCTTCAGCTTTGGCAGGATCTACCAATTCGGCAATACGATCCTGAAGTTCCATGTTATCACAGACGAAACCACTGCAGCCAGCATCGAATTCCTCGATCAGCTCCACATGGATGCCCGCAATGTTCTCCAGGGTCTCTTCATCTGTATCCCAAAAGCCCTTGCGATTGGATTCCAGTAAAACAGCCGTCATTTCCTGCAGGGCGAAGGGGTTTACTTCCTTGAAGTACTCGCGAAGTCCCAGTTGATACGTGTCGTCAATGTAGACTTCATTCATTTGATCCCAAAGTTCGTTGTCAATGACGCTGGCTTTCATGGTGTTCCAGCCAAAGGCGTTCCGGAATATTTCGGCAAAACCCTCTGCGGAGGACATGCCGCCCTCATCGGTGAGAGCTTCAATGAATTGGGGGTTCAGCACGGTGGTTCTCGCTTCACTCCAAATAGCTTCATAAGCACCTTGAACTCTGGGGTCGTACTTGTTGCGTAGATCGCTGAAGTAGGCATCGGGATCATTTCCGGTTGTCTTTTGAATGGCGAGGTTGAGACCACCCATGAATTCATAGACGTGATCCAGTGACAGCGGTCCCCAGGTGTTGGACGATCGGCCGTGAATAATGGTGTCCGTGTTCTGCAGAGCTGCCTCGAAAATACCCGCCTGGTAGTGGCCCCAGTGGTCTTTCATGTAAATGGCACCCATGTTTTGAATGTACTGCTTGGCGATTTCATCTTCACTTTCCCATGAGTCGCCTTTTTCCACCATACCCATGATGCTGGTTCCGTAGTTGCCATTCACTCCGCCAAACACTCTGGCGAACGAGAATTCTCTGGCGTCCTGCGGCGCAAGACCTTTCTGTTTCATGACTTTTTCCGCTACAAGGGAACCGCGTTTAACGAAGTTGTCGCCTTCCTCTTCAACTTGGGAGGCTAATTTAACCGCTTTGTTGATGAGTTCGATGCGGCTGGCGGCAATATCGCGGAACTGGCCTGACGTTTGAACCACCACATCTATTCTGGGACGACCCAGGTTCTTTTGCTCCATGAGAGAGACATCCAGGACGCGGCCATGGCGGCCCCAGACGGGTTCGACACCCAGCGTATAGAGAATTTCTGCCACATCCAGACCCTGTGTGCGAATGAATTCACCTCCCCAGAGAGAAAAGGCAATTTTTTCGGGGAATTGACCGGTCTTTTCTTTCTTTGCCTGAATAAGGGCGTCAACCTGTTGTTTTGCCAGTTCCCATGTCTCCTTGGTTGGCGTTTGTTCGACATTGATGCTGTAGAGATTTCTGCCAGTGGGAAGGGTTTCCGGGTTGGAGAGCGTATCGCCGCCGGCCGACGGATCAATGTAGCCGCCATTTAACGCATCTTCAATCGCCGCCAGTTCCAGATGGTTGGACTCGATGAGCAGCCTTTTGTAATGGTCAAGCTGAGACAAGGAATCGTGAATCAGCACAAGATAGCGCGCGGCAGGCCCTAATTCCTCTTCTAAATCCTGCAGGAGTTTGCCATCCATCCTGTGTCCGGGGACGAGGTTCTCCTTGAAACGCCGGACCAGTTGGATTTGTTCTTTCGTGAAAAACTGATCGACATTCTGATTCCTGGCAACCTCTTCCAGTGCGTGTTTGGCGACGCTTCTTATGAGGAAGTCTTCGTGTACGGCATCATCCTTGTGATGATGGTGTTGTTTGTTGACCTGATTGTAGTATTTTTTGGGGCCCCATTCGATGCCTTGCTCACGCAGTTTATTGATCGCGTACACAATGGGTTCCAATGTAATCAGTCGGGCTGTTTCCTGGGCTTCTTCCTGTGTATAGGGCGTGCCCAGTGTGTATTGTCCATCGGTTATTCTGGTATGGGAAAGTTCATGCAGGTAACGGTGCACTTTTTCAATCTGTTCTGTGCCCATATCCTTGGCAGATTTTACGTCAGCCAGTCCCAGTTCTTCCAACATGTTCTCTTCGGTCAGGATAGAAAAAATAGACTTGGCGTATGTGTGTTTAATGGCTGCGTCTGAAGCCTCATTGTAGCGGTGAACCTTGTCGTTGAGCTGCTTGAGTTCATGAACCAGTTCCGCTTCGGTAAAAGGAGGTGTAAGGTGCGTGGTCAAAACAGCATAGGATCGTCTCTTGGCGATAACGCCTTCACCGATGTTATTGACGATATAGGGGTAGATATGGGGTTTATCCAGGATCATGCGGTCAGGCCAGTCTCTGTCTGACAGTGCCACCTGCTTCCAGGGTGTGAATTCCAGGTTGCCATGGGTGCCGAAGTGCATGAGGGCATCCGCTTTGAAGGTTTCGTGCGTCCAGAGATAGGAAGCCACGTAGGGATGAGGGGGTGCTTTTTTCACACCGTGTGTCATCACGTATTCATCTTCTCCCAGTGCCGACATGAGCTGGGGCAGTAAGACGATGTTGCCAAACTGAACGCGGGGAATATAGAGAACCGGCTTTTGATTTTCCATACCGCTCAGGTAATTGCCGGGAGCCTCTCCGTTAACTGCGATCAGTTCCTGAATCAAGTCGGGGTTTAAGTACTTGTCAAGCCATTGACGGTATTCTTCCGCGTCGATTATTTCCGGATTGCCCGATTCGATCCACTGCTCTATCCGGCCTTCCGCGTAGGGTTCAAACATGGGGCCCTCTTTTTGAATGCGTTCAAAAAAGGCTTCGGCGTTCTCTGGCAGGTCTCCGCAGTCGTAGCCCGCGTTTTTTAAGTGAACCAACGTCGCGTAAAGAGACTCGGCTACTTCCAGCCCGCTTGCCACCATGGCGTTTTTTCCCGGCCCTTTGTAGTAGAAGATAGCCACTTTCTTGTCTTTATTGTCCTTCCGCTTCAGGCTGATCCAGTTTTTGACGCGTGAAACAAACGTATCCAGTCGATCGGGAATGCATCGATTGATAAACAGACCGTCTTCGTTGGGATATTGAGCGCTCAGCGTGAAGGGGTCGATGCCGCCGTCAAGTTCGGGCATGGTAACACTCTGGCTCATGAAGCCACCCGTCATACCCTGTGGATCGGCGTCCCATTGTTCAAAGGGCTCCACAACTTTCAAGGGCGCCAGAATGGGGATGTTGTGCTCTTTAAACCAGTTGACTGCTTTTTGACCTTCTCCCATCATGAAACGACCATGAGCGTTCCAGATAATCAGATCGGCATCCGCCTCCAGTAGTTTCTGGAGTTTGTTTCGGTGAAAGGCCAGAGGGAAAACATTGAGACCCTGTTCTTCCAGTGCCTGTATCAGTTCCTTGATGTATTCCGCGTTGGTACTGAACTGATAGGTGTAGTTGGTGAGTATGGCGACGTTGGCCTGGTTTTCTTTCATCAACCCGTTCTTGATTTGATGGGCTTTAAATTCATCGCTGTTTTCAAAAACCTCATCCATTTGAGGGTGATAAAAACCGTGTTTCGGGATAATTTCGGCGGGAAGCACGGGGTGGGTTCCGATTTTTTTGCCGTCAAAGACCCGGCGACTGTAGTTTAAAAGTTCCCGGGTGTTTTTGATGCCGCCATTGAGGTAGTAAGGCAGGACATCTTTCTGCTCCTGTTCTGTCAGGTTACTCATGGGGTAGACCTTGCCGTTGGCGCGTACAACCAGTACCTTGGCGCCATCTTTACCCGCAGCAACCATGGTGTTTTTGATGTCATCCGTCATGCGAATGGCGTGACCGAACATGTAGATGGCGTCGTAACCCTTGAGCTCGGGAATAATGCCGTTTTCCGGCATAATGCGATCAATTTTATAGAGATAGGAGTCATCTGCCTTTAAGAAACGAGCATACTGATGGTCTCTCATGTTGACCAGGGCTACTCGGGTTGGTTCTAAAAAAGATTTATAGACAAAAAATCCAACTCCTAGAAAAATTATTAAGATAAGGACAGGTAATTTTTTGAACTTCATGTTGATTTCCTCTGATTTTTTTTGCTTGTTGCGCTGTTAAATAGTGAAAAGGCTCGAAAATACATTCGGGCCTTTTCTGTGGGAGTTGGAAACTAAATTGTCAGGGTTAGAAAGACGCTCTCAAAATCAATCCGTATGAGCGTCCGGGCTCTACATAGCCGAAATCATCGGACTCATCTAAAAGGTACTTGTCGGTTATGTTCTTGAAATAGAGCTGGGCTTCAAACATATCGTTAAAGCGCTTGGTCGCGAACAAGTCCAGGATGGAATACGACGGCAAAGATACCGTTGATAATTCGGAACCCGAGGTTAACTGCTTCCCGATATAACGCCCGTTGATACCGAATTTCATGTTCATGCCGCTGAAGAGATAAGCCAATCTGATGTTTCCGGACTGTTCAGGCTTGTAGAGAAGATCTTCATCGGTTGTGTCGTCCTTGGCATCGAGAAAGGTGAGTTGTCCACTCATCTGGAAACCACAGG
The DNA here is from genome assembly GCA_002747255.1 of Acidobacteriota bacterium. Classification (GTDB taxonomy): domain Bacteria; phylum Acidobacteriota; class Holophagae; order Acanthopleuribacterales; family Acanthopleuribacteraceae. Next base: position 11,110 of record PDUC01000037.1, read on the forward strand.
GCGGATGATAATCGTATTCCAGTTCAACGCCGCTTGTGGAAGCCTTGTCGATATTGATTCCTTCGTAAATAGCCTGATGGCCTTCCTGCCCGATTTTGTTCCAGGCGATCATGTCTTTGATTTTATTGTCAAAGTAGATGGCTCTGAAATGGATACGTGCTCTTTGGTAATGGAATCCCACTTCCGCGTTTTTAGACGTTTCAGGCTTCAGGTCGGGGTTGCCGAAAAACTGGTGAGGACCAAATCTGGCGTGATAGTTAGGTGAAATCTGCTTGAGGGTAGGCGCGTTGAACGCTTCGCCGTAACCGGCTTTCAGGTTCCAGTTTTCAGTGAGTTCGTAAACACCGTAAACTCTGGGCGAAACTTCTGAACCGAAAAATTCGTGATCATCCATTCGAATGCCTGTTGTCAGTAACAGCTTTCCGGTTGACCACTCGTCTTGAATGAAGAGTGCCTGGTATTGAGCATCGTCTTCCTTGGTTGTCAAGGTCGCTGACTCAAGATGTTCTTTACGCAGTTCGCCGCCATAGGATAACCGGTGGCTGCCCATTTCGGAGTAAAAGCGCGCTTCCAAAACCTGGTTGCTTACAAGATCGGTAGATTTCTTGACGCGTCCGCTTTTATACGTGCTGATCGCGTCTTTGTCGATTTCAGAGTAGTACAGTTTGACGTCGGCCATTACCTTTGAAAAAATGCCTTTCCAGGCCAGGCTGAACTGCTGCTTTGCAAGGTCGTACTCACCCAGGTATTCCTTGCCTCTGCTCGAGGCGTCACGCCAGCGGTCGTCTTGTGTGAAGGTGGCATCGAAATTGATGAAATGGTTTTCGTTGAGTGTGACGTCAAGACCCGTGCTGACGGAGGTCACTTCGGAGCCCTCTATTTCGGAATAGGGAACATCCTGGAAGGGTACGGATTCGTTTTTAGAGTAGGTGGCTGCCACCTGTAGTGAAACCTTGTCACCTGAAAGCGGTCCTGAAGTGTAGAAACCAACCCGGGTGGATTCGCCGCCGCGATCATCTTCGCGGACACCGCCGCCCAATTCGATCGATGATTTCCACGATGGTGTGGCTTCTTTTGTGATGACGTTGATGACACCGCCCACGGCTTCAGACCCGTAAAGGGCCGACAGGGGACCTCTCACAATTTCTATGCGTTCAATGCTGTTGACAGGTATCCAGCTGTATTCAAAGTCAGAGTGACCCATAACGGCATTACTGGCCGCGATTCTCTTTCCGTCTATGAGAATGAGTGCGTGTTTGTCGTTAAGACCGCGGATGGTGATGGTTTTACGTCCGCCAACACCTTCTCCGCTGAAAAAGAGACCCGCGTGACCTTGAATGGCCTCGATTAAGTTGGTAGCACCCTTTTCCTTTATTTGCTCTTGAGATATAACGGTTACCTCGCCGGGCGCTTCACTTATCAGGCTCTCAAACCCACTGGCCGTTACTTGAATGGTTTCGCTTACTGTCTGTTCGTTTGTGTCTTTTTGCTCTGCTGCTTCATTGGATTCATTCATTAAAAATACAAGTAATAGTAGTTCCAAAAACATTCCAATTCCTCCTTCCTGTGCTTGGCAATTGAGACTCAGTCTCAAAAAAAGCAAGCAGATATTACCTGCTCTGGATTGCCATGTCAAGAAAAAAAAGAAAAGCGGCTCGCTTAGTTCACTATCGTGTCTTTTGCGTCATGGACAGGGTAAATGGCACAGTGGATGCGAGCACTTGAAACAGGTCTGTTTCAGCTTGGGCATTTATTGACACAAACTGGAAGAGCTGTATGCAGGACCGTATGATAAAGAATGATTTACCTGGTTGTATAGGGTCTGTATTCTTTAGGTTGCAGCATGAGATCCGGCTTGTGTTTTCAACAATTAAAGACGCAGAATGGCTTCAGGGCTGCTGGTCTGGAGTTAGAGATTCAAAATACCACAGAAAAGCGGTTTCACTGTTTCAATCGGTAATTTGGGGCTTCCTTGGTAATCATGACATCGTGCGCGTGGCTTTCATTGAGTCCCGCTTGCGAAATTTTTACAAAGCGCGCGTTTTCCCAAAGCTCAGGGACTTCCCGACAGCCTGAAAGACCCATACCCGCCCGAATACCGCCGATCATCTGATCGACAACGCCGGAGAGGTTGCCTTTGTAGGGGACTTGACCTTCGATGCCCTCTGGCACCATTTTTTCCAGGCGGGCGGTTTCTTCCTGGAAGTATCGGTCGGCACTGCCTTGTTTCATGGCGCCGATGGAGCCCATGCCCCGGTAGGTTTTATAGGTTCGGCCCTGATAGAGCACAATTTCGCCGGGACTTTCATCGGTTCCGGCAAAAAGCGAGCCGATCATGACACTGCTGGCACCTGCGGCCAGGGCTTTGGTGATGTCGCCGGAGAATTTGATTCCTCCGTCCCCGATGATGGGCGTATTGGTGGCTCTGGCTGCCTCGAATGCCTCTGATATGGCGGTAATTTGAGGCATGCCGGCACCTGTCACCACTCTTGTGGTGCAAATGGAGCCCGGCCCTATGCCGACTTTAACGGCATCGACTCCAGCCTGGATAAGATCCAGTGTGGCCTTGCCCGTTGCGACATTGCCAGCAACGAGAGGAACGTTAGGGAAGGCGTTTTTAATGTCTTTAATGGCATCGATAATGCCTTTTGAATGGCCGTGTGAAGAATCGAGAACGAAGACATCGACTTCTTCATCCACAAGTGCCTGGGCTCGACTCATCAGTTCGTCGCCAACTCCCAGCGCGGCACCTACCCGCAGACGTCCTTGCGAATCTTTGCAGGCATTGGGGTATTGAATTTTTTTCTGTATGTCTTTGACGGTGATGAGTCCCCGGAGATGATACCGGTCGTCCACGACCAACACTTTTTCGATGCGGTACTTGTGAAGGTACTTTTGAGCTTCGTCCAGGGTGGTTCCCACGGGGACAGTTACCAGTTTATCTCTGCCTGATGTCATGACATTGGAGACAGGTTGGCTGTAATTGGTTTCAAAGCGAAGGTCTCTGTTGGTAACGATTCCAACCAATGTGCCATCTTTGCCTACGACGGGAATACCTGATATTCGGTATTTCGCCATCATGTCTTCGGCTGCTTGAATGGGCTCATTCGGACTAATGACGATGGGATCCACAATCATGCCCGACTCCGATCGTTTAACCTTGTCAACTTCATCGGCCTGTCGGTTTATGGGCATGTTTTTGTGGATGAAGCCGAGTCCTCCCATTTGCGCGATGGCAATTGCCAGACGGTGTTCAGTGACGGTGTCCATGGCTGCAGAAACAATGGGGATATTGAGTTCAATATCCTTTACCAGCTTTGTCTTCAGGTTGACTTGATTGGGATGGATTTCTGAATATCCTGGAATTAGAAGAACATCATCAAATGTCAGGCCTTCAAGGACAGGGTGCTTTAACATGGGTCGACTCCTCGCTATTTTCTTCCGCAGCATTGCTTGTATTTCTTCCCGCTTCCGCAGGGACAGGGGCTGTTTCTTCCTATTTTGGGTTGATTCCGGCGAACGGTTTTCGGTTTGGAATCACCATCTCTACTGGCCATTTTCATGGCTTTGGCTTCTTCTTTTCTCTGTGATTTCATGCGATTGATGGATTCTCCACCGATTTGAGGCTGCATGAAGATCAGTGTTTTGGTGGCTTCTTCATCGCATCGATCCAGCAGTTCATTGAACATTTCAAAGCTCTGCTTTTTGTACTCGATCAGTGGGTCTTTTTGAGCGTAGCCGTGTAGACTGATGCCCTCCTTGAGCGAATCCATGTTTCTCATGTGATCTTTCCATTGTTGATCGATGAGGTAAAGCAGGATGAAGCGTTCGTGATCGGTAACCTTGTTTGCCGGTAACTCCAGCACGTCCCACTTTTCACAGTATTTTTCTTTGAGATCCCGGATAATTTGTTCTTTGAGTGCCTCTGGTTTTTCAAAGGGCAATTCGCTTTCGGCCTTGTAATTGAACTGTCCGAAAAGAATATCCTGGAATTTCTTTTGATTGTCCTTGTTGAAACCGACCTTTGTTTCCAGAAAAGCGTTAATTTGATAATCGACAATGGCTGTCGTGCGGTCGAAGAGGTAATCACGCGGTGAGCCGTTTAACAGGTCTCTTCGAAGCGCATAGAAGGTGTTTCTCTGCTTGTTCATGACATCGTCATAATCAAGTAAGTGTTTCCTGATTTCAAAGTTGCGGCCTTCCACCGATTTCTGGGCTCTTTCAATGGCTTTATTGACCATGCCGTGTTCAATGGGTTTGCCCTCTTCCATGGAGCGTTTCATGAGTCCCTGCATGCGAGGGTTGCCGAAATGCTTCATGAGGGTGTCTTCCAGAGACAGGAAGAAACGGGTGGAACCGGGATCGCCCTGACGACCTGAACGACCGCGAAGCTGATTGTCAATTCGTCTGGACTCGTGGCGCTCCGTACCCAGAATGGCGAGCCCGCCCAGAGCCAGCACTTGTTCTTTTTCCTTTTCACAGACCGCCTGATACTTGGCCAGAACCTGGTTGTAATCCCGGTCGGGATTGTTTTTTACTTCTGTTTTGGCCAGCATTTCAGCGTTACCGCCGAGTATGATGTCGGTACCGCGACCCGCCATGTTGGTCGCAACCGTTACGGCATTCAATCGGCCGGCCTGTGAGACGATTTCCGATTCCATAGCGTGATATTTGGCGTTTAAAACAATGTGTTTGATGCCCCGCTTCCGTAATTTCTCACTGAGCTCTTCCGAAGTTTCAATGGCGATGGTACCAACCAGAATGGGCCGGCCTTTTTGGTGCAGGGTTTCAATTTCCTGAATAATGGCGGCAAACTTTTCGGCGGTGGATTTGTAGATCTGATCGTGATGATCGACCCGTCGGTTGGGTCGGTTGGTGGGAATGACGAGGACTTCCAGACCGTAAATATTCAGAAATTCCGCTGCTTCTGTTTCAGCGGTACCGGTCATACCCGAAAGTTTCTTATACATTCTGAAGAAGTTCTGGAAGGTAACCGTGGCAAGAGTTTGCGACTGTTGCTGAATTTTGACATATTCTTTCGCTTCCAGGGCCTGATGCAGACCGTCAGAATAGCGGCGGCCAGGCATTTGCCGACCTGTCTGCTGGTCGATGATAATGACTTCCTTGCCGCCTTCTTTACTGTCGCCAACCAGGTAATCCACGTCTCGCTTAAAGAGGTAGTGGGCTTTGAGGGACTGTTCCATGCAGTGCAGGATTTCGATATTGCTGGGATCGTAAAGATTGGATATTCTCAGTATTTTTTCCGCTTCGCGAATACCTTCTTCGTTTAAAAGGGCATGGGAGTCTTTTTCATCGACTGTAAAGTGCAAATCTCTTTTGAGTTTCTTGATGACTTCGTTGGCATCGTAGTACTTGCCGATCTTGTCCTCTGAAGGTCCGGAAATGATGAGAGGTGTACGGGCTTCATCGATCAAAACGGAGTCGACTTCGTCCACAATGGCATAATTGAAACCTCTTTGGACAAAGCTGCCCGTGGTGAATTTCATGTTGTCCCGGAGATAGTCAAAACCGAATTCGTTGTTGGTGCCGTAGGTGATGTCGCACTGATAGGCTCTCTTGCGCTCTTCATCCGACAAGCCGTGGACGATCAGGCCAACGCTCAAACCCAGCCATTTGTAGAGCTTGCCCATCCATTCCGAGTCACGGGAGGCCAGATAATCGTTGACGGTGATAACATGAGCACCCTTGCCTTCCAACGCATTGAGGTAGACAGGCAGTGTGGCGGTCAGTGTTTTACCCTCACCGGTTTTCATTTCAGCAATGGTGCCTTTGGCTAAAGCAATTCCACCGAGCAACTGAACATCGAAGGGCCTCATGCCCAGGACGCGAATGGCTGCTTCTCTTACCGTGGCAAATGCTTCCGGTAAAAGGTCATCCAGCGTTTCTCCTTGATTCAAGCGCTCTCTGAATTGAACGGTTTGCTCTTTGAGTTCCTCATCAGAGAGAGCTTTAATCGAGTCTTCAAGGTCATTGATCTTGTTGACAAGAGGTTGGAGTTTTTTTAACTCTCTGGAATTTTTATTTCCAAATACTTTGCTTATGGCTTTTAACATGTTGTCTCCGGCTTGTTCTTCGTCGTCACCCCGCAATGAATGACGCTATTCTATTACATGAGGATAAAACCTGAAACCCCTAGCTTGTTTTGAATTCTTTCAGGGGCTGTGTTTCTTTTACGGAAAAGGCAGGTGTAAGGGTTATAGGTGGCTGTTGTTTTGTACAGAAAATAAAAAAACCCCGGTAAAAACCGGGGTTGAATGACCCAAGGAAAAACCGTTAGAGCGGTCGTATATCTTTGATAATGTATTTCATAGGGTTGACAGCTTTCTTGTTCTTGTGAACTTCGTAGTGTAAATGCGGTCCGGTCGAGCGTCCTGTACTGCCGACATAAGCCACCAGGTCACCCTTTTTCACGCGTTGCCCTTTGGATACATTGAACTTCGAGAGGTGAGCGTATTTGGTGACAATGCCGTTGCCGTGATTGATGACCAGCATTTTTCCAAATCCGCCATTTCGCCCTCGTCCGGTTACCACACCGCTTGCAGGAGCGTAGACAGGTGTTCCGTGGTCACACGAGATGTCCAGGCCTTTGTGGAACGTGCGCTTTCCGGTGAAGGGATCTTTACGGTGCCGGAATCCGCTTGCAAACCATCCGTTGGCAGGTAACAAGGAGGGAATGGCATCCAGCATGTCCCTTTTGGTTTTATAGGTTTCCTCAACAGAGCTCAACCGCTGCTCGACTAACTCCGCCTTTCTGTTGAGCATGGAGAGATCGCTTCTCATGTAGCTGTTCAATTCGTTGTTAAACAATTCAGGAGAGGCATCCATGTCGCTGCTCACTTCAGGGCCGCCTAAACCTACGTTCTGCTGCCCGCTGTCTTCAGCTCCGACGAGTTGAGCCAGTTCGGAGGATTTAGCTTCAAACAGTTGCAGCTTGTTTTCAAATTCAATGGCTGCTTCCCGGTAATTTTCGATCTCCGCAATGAGCGTGCTGTTCTTGGTTTGAGCTTCCTGTAGTTTCTCGATCGCCAGGCCGTTTCGTATGAACAGGGTCAATAAAAACACAGCGCCTATGCAGACGAAGGACGAAGTTCCTATCACGGTTTTTACCAGAGCTTTAGGCAATCGGAACTGCCGGCAAGCTTCATGGTTACCATTAAAAACCATGATTTCGTAATACTTTGTTTTTTTCATGCTTTCTAACTTATTCTCGCAGGCAAGCCAGTTGGTTTTGCCTTGATACGTATTTATTTTTAACAGGCGACAAACGCCGTAACGCAGCATACTACCAAAAAAAAGATCAAGACGCTATCTTTATCTTTTCCGAGCATTCTGCGCTGTAGTGGAACAAAGGGCAGCCCACTGTTTCACCCTCTGAAAGCAGTGTAGAACGATCGCTTTGTTCTACTCTTCCAGTTCTTCTTCAAATTCCTCGTCTTCTTCCAGATCGTTGGGGACACCCAACAGACTGCAATAGCCACCGTAAATACTCAGTTGAGCTTCCTTAGCCTGCTGGAGTTCAGCGATTTTTTTCTTGATTTTATTGAGCTCAACCTCCACTTCCTGGTCAATTAAGTCTATTTCCGCACGGGTTTCGTCCTTTAACTTTTCATATCTGGCTTGGCGTTCACTGTCCATTGTCATTCTCCTTTTTCTTTCTTTTCGGGTTGATCAACAGGTGGTTGGTCATCTTCCAGTTGATTCGCTTTTTTGAATTCCTCTAGCTTTTTCTTCTTGGCGATTTTCTTTTGTTGCAGTTCTTTCAGTCGCGCCTTCAATTCATCGATGGATTCAGGCTGATCAGGGCTTTTCACTTCTGTGTTTGCGGTTATGGACGTGCCATCCGCTTTTTTCTCGGTTTCGGCATTTTGATTTTCCGGTTGGGAAGCATCTGTGCTTTCAGCTACTGCCGGTTGAACCGGTTCTTGAGATGGGACAGGTTCATTGGCAGTCTTTTCATTCATTTTCTCAGGCATGGTTTCCGGACCGGATGGTGTTTCTTCTGTTGGTACAGGGCTTTCTTCTGTTGGCAGACTTTCAACGGCCGGCAGGTCGCCTTCTACTGCTTGTACGGGCTTTTCCATGCCAGGGTCGGGCTGTTCAATGGGTGGTTTTTGACTGATTTTCGGTTCTTGTTCCTCAGCTTGAGGTCCCAGGAACTTGTAACCGAAATAGAGGATCACCGCAAGGATGGGAATAAGGATGGCAACCCAGACCCAGGGGATCGCTCTCTTGCTGCTCAGACCCTGAAGGGATTCTTCCTTGTGTTTTTCCACATCATCTTTGTCGGGAAGAATGACGGGGGCTTTATCTTTATCAGGTGCCTTTTCTGCATGTGATCGTTTTGCTTCAAATTCAGATATTTTCTGATTGTCTTTCGCGTCTATATACGTCATAAAATCAACCACATCGGATTCGGTCACGTGGATTTTTTCTGATTTCATGTAGTTTTTAAGCTCAAGTTCCAACTCGCGGGCAGTCGAGTATCTTTGGTTCGGATCTTTCTGCAGCGCTTTGAGAATGATCTTCTCGAGTTTGACGGGAACGGCAGGATTGATAGCTCGCAGTTGGGTGAAATCTGCTTCCCTGACTTTCTTGAGGATGGAAAGCTCGGAATCACCGTCCACCAGCCTCTTCGCTGTCAGGCTCTCATAGAGTAAGTTCCCGAGGCTAAAGATATCGGAGCGGTGATCGATGGGTTTCCCCTCAGCCTGTTCCGGAGACATATAGAGCAGTTTTCCTTTGAGAGATCCGGCAACCGTATTGGCCGCTTTAATGCTGGCCTTGGCAATTCCAAAGTCAACCAATTTGATTTCGCCCTGATTGGAGATCAGGATATTTTGTGGCGAAATATCGCGGTGAACAAGGTGCAGAGGTTGATTTCTGGAGTGGTCTTTTTTCTTGTGGGCGTATTCCAGTGCATCGCACAGCTTCACGCCAATAAACATCACGATAGAAGGCGGTATGACAACGTTGACGGATTTGCAGTAGTTGAGTATGGCCCTCAGGTTTTTACCAGCCACATATTCCATGGCGATGAAAAAGGTATCTCCGAATTTGCCCAGTTCATAAATTTGCGCGATGTTGGGATGGGTTAAATTGGCTGCAACTTTTGCTTCGTCAATGAACATGGTGACAAATTCGTCGTTGTCAGAGAGGTGAGGGAGAATTTTTTTAATGGCGACGATTTTCTCAAAGCCCTTTTCGCCTTTTAATCTCGCCTTCCAGACTTCGGCCATTCCTCCAGTGGCTATTTTCTCGATAAGTTCGTAATCGTTTGCTTTGGAGTTCATTGCTTCCGACATTTGTGCCGTACTCGCTTTAAAGTCTGGCTGAGCGTCACTCTGGGCTTTATCTTGCAGAGGTTTTTCTTTGGGAGCTGACGGTTTCGTTACCTTCACAGATGCAGCAGATAAATCTGTTTGTTTAAAAGGGCCTGCTGGAGTGGCTGTTTTTTTGCGTCCCACTCCCTTTTCAATGTCGCTGATCAAATCGCCAAAGATGTCTTTGGAAGAGAGTTTGTTGCGATCTTTCCTGCTGGACTCAACGGCTCCGACTTTAAAAAGAGCCTGATCTTTTGAGCTTTGTTTTCGCCGTTTCTCGGTTTTCAACTTATTGAGTTCTCTCTTCAGTTCTTCGGTATTGACCTGGATGGTTGAAGTGAGAGAGAACTCCGGCTTTTTCTTCTTGGTTTTTCCCGATAGATCCAGACCGCTGAGCGTTTGTTCCAGTTTCTCTTCAATGGAATGAGATTTCTTGATGTTTGTTTCCGCTGGAACTTCAGCTAGAACCAATTTAAGCAGTTCGGTGTGTGATATGGGTTTTTCGATTAAATTATTGGCCAGGAATTTCTCTTTGGCCTTCTTTCTGTTTTGTTGGCCCTTGTAGACAGACGAACAGACAAGAATGGGTAGGTCGGGTCTTCTTTTTTTGATCGATCTACAAACGGTAAAACCGTTGATGTCTTCCAGTTGTGAATCGATGAGACAGATATCGGGATCGGCTTTTAAAGCGTATTGAAAAGACTGCTTTCCTTTTTGTGCTTTAATGACCGCAAAACCGTTCTGTGTGAAAAAGCGACTTGTGGTGTTGAGGTGTTGTTCATCGGAATCCGCAATAAGCAGTTTGCATTTTTTTCTCATATATCGTAGTGCCTCGTATCACAAGCTGAAAAATCTCTTTGTTCCATTGATAGCATATTTTACAATAACTTGTAAATTGAAACCTGTATATTCTCTTTCACTCTATTGAAGAAAATACGTCGGGTGGATATTAATGAGGTAGTAGATGTTTTATTTTCTGTTTTTATGTGGTTCGATTTTTTTGTCAGATTCCATTTGTGTTTTGCCTGCACAAAGTGCAAAAGACCAGAATTTAATATGTAAGAAAGACACATTGATGATGACTGACAAGTCTTTTGCCGTGACATTGAGGTTTCTTCCGCCGGGAGAATTTCAAATGCGATGCAAGGATAAGGGTTTATCCGAGGCCATTCTGAAGAAAGAGAAAGCCTTATTTAATCAGTGGATTTCACTTGAATGCACGGTTGTCAATGAGGGTGCGGAAGCCATTTTTTTAAACCCGCTTCACATACAGATCGTCGATAACAACAGACCTGTGGGAAATTTACTGGAGCCGGGTTTTTTTTCAATTAAAAAAGATAAACCCGAATCAGGTTTACAGGCATTCAGCGGACTGTTTGACAAGAGCGGTATCGAAGTTCCTGCCGGTGAAACCAGGCGACGTGTGTTAACATTTCAGCCTCTTGGAGGGTCATTTCCCCTGAGAACCCTTGATTTCATCATCTATCATTTTTATGTGGGAATGGAAGATTACAGATTAAAAGGGCAAATCACACTTAAATCATGTTCAACCAAGTGAAGTTTAGCCATGCGCCAAACCCTGTTTTTAAGAACGCCGTGCTCTTGACGGGTGCTGGAAGGGTGCTTTTATCTGTTTGCATTGTCGTGACACCGTACGTTAGGCGGTTTCTGAAAACTGTTTGGAGTGTCGCGTTCATGGCGGGCTGCTCCTTTTTGGCTCCTGTTTTTTCAGATGAAGAAATCAGCATTCAGGCAACCCGGACTGAACACTCCCAGGGAGTGACCCTGCTAAGCGGCAACGTCCGTTTTCAGAGTCCGGGCAGGTACTTGCTGACTGCTGATGAAGCGTCTTATACCAACGAAGAGGGCGCTGCCGAGTTGAGGGGAAATGTTAAAGTCGATTTTTATTCCAATGCGGGGCTCATAGAAATAGCGTCGCAGTATGTGGTTTACAATCTAAAAACGAGATCGGGGATCTTCGATCAAGTGGCCGTGCAATTCGGAGAAGATTATCATTTTTCGGGTGAGCGGATTGAACTTCATGAAAACGGTCACTACCATTTTTTTAACGGCATTTTAACCGCGTGTAATCAGGCATTGCCTCAGTGGTCCATGAAAATAAAGGAAGCCATTCTCGTTCCCGAAGGGTATTCCAGACTCAAGGGAACCACCTTCTTCCTCAAAAAAGTGCCGGTTTTTTACTTTCCGTATTTAATTCTTCCAACCATGACCCGGCGTCAATCCGGTTTGCTGATCCCCGATACGGGACACTCACAGCGGAATGGTACTTTTTTCAAAATACCCTACTACCTTGCCCCACAACCCAATTGGGACATGACCTTGACTCCCGGGTATTACGATGTTTCCGGACCCGTTGTCGATTTTGAGTTTCGCTATCATACCAGACCTTTTCAGCAGGGAAAGATCAGCGGTTACGCTATGCAGGATCAGGTCATCAAAGAAGGTATGGCAGTGTATGAGGCAGGAGAAAGAGTGTCGTCCAACCGCTACCGATACAGCCTTTCCCATCAACAGAGAATGAAACAAGGCGCTCTCTTGTTGAGCGCGGAACAGGGGTCCGATTACCAGGTGGAGTGGGATTTTGTTGAAGACATCAATTCGGGCCGAATCAGATCGTATTATTACGATTTATGGTACGGCCGTGAATGGAAAAATCAGTATTTTTCCATCTGCGCCAATGATTCCAGATACATTTTCTCGGATCAGTCGGGTATTGGTGAGATACAGCGACTGCCCTCTCTCAACTGGCTTGTCCCCTCGCAGCATATCGGCAAGGGTTTCTATCTCAAGAGCAACGCCCATGTGGATATCATCGATTTTAGTGAAATTCTGCCCGAGCAGGCAGAGGGCACGGTGCACTATTCGCTGAATGCCGCTATTGAAAGGAAAGGCAAAATAGGTCCTTATATTTTTATGAACTACGGCCTTTCTCTTCTCGCTTCCTCTCACAATGACAATAAAGACAAAAGGTCCGGCACCTCGTTTGTGGCCGGAACGCTGGAGATGGTGGGCCCCAAGCTCTACAAATCCTATCGCTCGGATTCACTGCACAATTACCTTACCTACGGCTTTTCAAGCCGTTACAACTTTCGAGACTCTCGGGATTTCGATATTTTGCTTGAATTTGATGAAAACGACGTGTTTTTCAATGAACAGATTAAAGGCCTCGATACATCGTGGTTTATCAGGTCATCGCTTTTCAAGGTTTCTTCTAAATCGCATTCTTCTCTGCTGGAAATAGAAATGAGAAAGAAGGTCAATACCGATACCAGGCAATCCCCGCTTGAAATCGCATTCCGGGTTCCCGGAATTTACGGCCTGCATTTCAACTCCCTTATTAAATATCAAACAGATGAGCGCAAGTTTGACCTTCTCTCTTTTTACGGCAGTGCGAAAAAGGGGAACTGGAAAGGCTACGCGGGCTATGTCCGTCGTCAGATTGATATGGCGGATCAGGACAGTATTATTTTGAGAACGGACTTGACTTTGCCGAGATGGAAATCCGGTTTACACGCTGCCATCGATTATGATTTCTTGAAAAACGAATTCAAGAGTCAGCAGTTGGCCTACAAGCTGTTCGGCCAGTGTATGGGCATGCAGATCTCTTACAATGAAACACCTGAAGCGGGAACCAGTGAAACGAAAAAATGGTATCGATTGAGTTTCCAGTTCAGGAGCCTTGGAGAGATCGGATCCAAGTTTTAACTTTTATCAGCTAGAGTTTGCGATAAAAGAGAAAGCGTTCAACGCCAAAGGGATCTTTTTCCCACGTGAAATTGCCCTCAAACCGCCTGGCATCCAGCCACGGTTGCAGGAGTGTGGAGTGACAATGACCCAGCTCAAAGGCTGCCAGCGCTCGAGGCCTTAAATGCTCGTCGAGTTGACTCAATATGGTTTTGACATGGGCCAGACCGCGATCCTCACTGTAGAGCGCCATGTGAGGTTCGTACGAGAGAACCTGCCGATCCACATGCTCACAACCCGCGACATAGGGAGGGTTACACAGCAGGATGTCGAATGTTCTGTCTGGCGGGATTTGTTCCCAGAGATTGGAGTGTACGAGCTCCACTCTCTCACGCAGATGATGTCGAACGGTGTTTTCTCTCGCAAGACAGAGAGCCTTTTCTGATAAGTCAGCTAAAACTAAATGGGACTTTTTGAAGCTCAGCGCGAGGCTCAACCCCATAACGCCTGATCCACAGCACATATCCAGAATGAAATCGGTCGATATTTGCTGGATCCTGATGCGTTCGCGGACCATGGCGCACAGGGCTTCTGTTTCGGGCCGGGGAATAAAACTCCTTGAATCGCTCTTGAAATCCCACTCGAGGAAACTGATCTCACCCAGTATGTAGGCCAGGGGTTTTCCGTTTTTAAGGGCTTGTGCGGCTCGATTCAAGTCGCGGAGTTCCTGCTGAGACAGTTCCCTTTCGGGCTTGAGGTGCATTTCAAGTTGCGAGAGTCCCGTGAAATGAAGAATTAAATGGCGAATTGTCTGCCGGGGATGAGGGAAATGCTCACCGGGAAGCTGTCGACTCCAGTGCTGGATGAACTCAGTCAGGGTCATTCCTGGAACTGCTCCTGAATGCGTTTGGCCTCGAAGGCGGATCGACAGGCTTTGATCATTTCACTCATGTCACCCTGCATGAATTGCTCAAGGCGGTAGAGTGTGAACTTAATGCGATGATCCGTCACGCGGCCTTGAGGGAAATTATAGGTTCTGATTTTTTCGGAGCGATCTCCACTTCCAATCTGTGTTTTCCGTTCCGCGGCAATCTTGTCGTGCTGCTGCTGGGTTTCCAGTTCATACAGCCGCGATCTCAGAACTCTCATGGCCTTTTCCCTGTTTTTAATCTGGGACTTTTCATCCTGACAGCTCACCACCAAGCCGGTCGGTAAATGAGTGATCCGAATGGCGGAATCCGTTGTGTTGACGTGCTGACCTCCCGCTCCTGAGCTCCGAAAACGATCGATCCTCAAATCGTTCTGGTCGATGACGATATCGATATCTTCCGCTTCCGGCAGCACGGCTACCGTGATGGCGGAAGTGTGCACCCGGCCTTGCGTTTCGGTTTGCGGAACCCTTTGAACCCGGTGAGTGCCGCTTTCAAACTTAAGGGCGCTGTAGACATTTTTACCTTCGATGACGCAGGTTACTTCTTTTACCCCGCCAACGCCTGTTTCGCTGATACTGCTGATACTCGTTTTCCAGCCTTGGGAATCGGCAAACCGCGAATAGGCGCGAAACATTTCAGCTGAAAACAGGGTGGCTTCATCTCCGCCGGTGCCCGCCCGTATTTCCAGAACAACACTCTTGCCGTCGTTGGGATCCCTGGGCAGCAGAAGCCGTTGAAGTTCCTTGAACTTGACGGGCAGCTGGGCCTTGACTTCGGGCAGACTCTCTTTCGCCAGTTCAACAATGTCGGGCTCTTCGTCCGGGCATGACAGCACTTCCTGGTACTCGTCGTACTCCGCTTTAATGGCTTTATACTCTTTGTATGTGGTTACGATCTCATCCAGTTCACGGTGCTTTTTGGCTAACTCCTGGTAGCGCTTGTTATCCGATATGATTTCCGGGTCGCTCATCATCTCGAGAAGTTGTTTAAAACTGGCTTCAATTTGGTCTAATTGTTTCAATACGGTTTGATGTGTGTTCAATTTTTTCTCCGTGTGCTTGTTATGCCGTGCCTTTAATGGCTAGGATGGATGCGAAGTTAAACCATTTATGAAAAAGATGGGATGACTGGAATCCCGCTTTTTCAAGAAGTTCCTCGTATTCTTTGACGCTGTAGGGTATCAGTACGTGTTCCAGACTGGCTCGTTTATTGGCCAGTTCGGTGTCAGTGTATCCGTTCTTCTTTTTGAAGTTGTAGTAGATATCGTGGAATTGGCTGCTTATTTTCGGAACACTCTCCAGGACCTTTTCAGAGAGGATCAGAATTCCGCCAGGCTTGAGCTGGGTCCATATTTTGGCCATGAGTTTTTCGCGTTGAATGGGTCTGATGAACTGAAGTGTGTAATTCATAATGACGACAGATGTGTTTTCCAGATTGTAGTCAAGGATATCCCGGCATAACAATTCGACAGGTGCTTCCGGTATGTTTTCTTTCAGAAGTGTTCTGGCTTTTTCAATCATGTGTGGTGAACTGTCAACACCTATTTGCCTGGCAATTCGATCTCCCATAGCACAGTGAATTTTGGCAAGAAGGGTTCCCAGTGAGCAGCCCAGATCCACGATACAGCTCGAAGGTTGATAGTAGATGCGGATCAGTTCCAGGATCATATCCTGCAATTCACGGTATTGGGGAATGGATCGGTTTAACATATCGTCGAAAACACCCGTCACACTGTCATCAAACTGGAAGCTGCCCCACAAAGGCTGCGTGTTTTGAAAGAGTTGATCTTTGGTCATGGTTTTATTCCGTGCTGTTCACTCAGCAGCCTGTCAAAATAATGAATAGTTGCTTTCAATCCCTCCTCCAGGTCCGTCGTGGGCTGCCAATTCAAACACTTTTTGGCTTTGGAAATATCGGGTTGTCTTTTCAATGGGTCATCCTCGGGAAGTTGGTGATAGGTGATCACGGAATTGGAGCCGGTCAACTCGATCACTTTTTCTGCCAGCTCGCGGATGGTGTTTTCCTTCGGGTTGCCAATGTTGATGGGCCCGGTGTAGGGGGCTTCCCAGGCCATGAGTTTCATGATCGCTTCCACCAGATCGGTGACAAAACAGAATGAACGCGTTTGGGATCCGTCACCGTAGATGGTAATAGGTTCATTTTTAAGTGCTTGTATAATGAAATTAGAAACCACTCTGCCGTCATTGACGGCCATTCTGGGACCGTATGTGTTGAAGATGCGTCCAATGCGGATATCGACCGATTCCTTTAAGTGGTAGTTGACCATGAGGCTCTCGGCGATTCGCTTGCCTTCATCATAACAGCTTCTTGGGCCGAGACAATTCACATGGCCGATGTACTCCTCGGGTTGCGGATGAACTTCCGGATCACCGTACACTTCCGAAGTGGACGCCTGAAAGATACGCCCCTTGACGCGTTTTGCCAAACCAAGCATGTTGATCATTCCGATGGTATTGGTTTTAATGGTTTTAATGGCGTTGAACTGATAGTGAACAGGCGAGGCCGGGCATGCCATGTTGTAGATTTGATCGACTTCGAGAAACAGGGGATGAACGATGTCGTGTCTTATCAGTTCAAAGTTGCAGTGATCCATTAAATGCAGAACATTTTTCTTGGAACCCGTAAAAAAATTGTCCACTGCAATGACTTCGTTTCCCTGTTCCAGAAGTTGCTCGCAAAGGAAACTTCCCAGGAAACCCGCTCCACCTGTTACTGCTACTTTCATTTTTTTTCTCCTGTTTTAATGTTACAGCGTATTATAGCAACATGCCTTAATGATCAAGGTTCTCTTTTGGGTGTCCATTTTCGCAGTCTCAGTGCATTGGTCACAACGGAAACGGAACTAAACGCCATGGCTGTGCCCGCAACCATTGGGTTCAAGAAGCCCGCGGCTGCGACAGGAATGCCCAACATATTGTAAAAAAGAGCCCAAAACAAGTTTTGTTTGATGTTCTTCATGGTCGCGTGACTCAAATTCAGGGCATGAGGCAGGCGCGACAGCTCGCCGTTCATGAGAATGATGTCAGCTGTTTCCATGGCCACATCCGTTCCGGTTCCAACGGCAATGCCGATATCGGCACTCGCCAGAGCGGGTGCGTCGTTAATGCCGTCGCCCACCATGCCGACGATGTGTCCAGATGCTTTGAGATCCTTGATTTTTTCTGCTTTGCCTTCCGGAAGAACATTGGCATAGATATGTTGAATGCCCGCCGATGCCGCGATGCTTTTGGCCGTGCGCTCGTTGTCTCCGGTGATCATGTAGACCTTCAGATCAAGATCAGTGAGATCCTCCACAACCTGTTTCGCTTGAGGTTGAATCTCGTCCGCCAAAGCCAGGATACCGATAACGGATTGGCTGTCCGCGACCGCGATAACCGTTTTGCCCTGACCTTCAAGACGGTCGATGTCCGCCCTGAAATGAGATAGATCCATTTGGTTTTCGGCCATGAGCCTTTGATTGCCGATTGTCAACTTTTTACCGTCCATGCTGCCACTGAGCCCTTTACCCGGGTAAACCACAAAGGAATCAATTTTTCCCAGCTCTCCCAGTTCTTGAGCTCGTCTGGTTATAGGCAGACTCAACGGGTGTTCAGAATGATACTCCAGAGAACCCGCCAGATGCAGCAGTTCATCTTTGGACAGGGGCTCTTTTGCTAAAATGTCGGTTAGGGCGGGTTGACCGGTCGTTAATGTGCCGGTCTTGTCAAATACCATCGTGTCCAGATTGTGAGCCTGTTCCAGGTGATGACCGCTTCTGAACAGGATCCCGAAATGAGCGCCTCTGCCCGTGCCGACCATGATGGAAGTGGGTGTGGCAAGACCCAGCGCGCAGGGGCACGCGATCACGAGAACAGAAACCATGTTGATAATGGCCTGGGTAAAGTCACCCGGTTCCAATAATGTGATCCATACTATAAAGGTGAGGAAAGCCAGACCAATTACCACAGGAACAAAGAAACCGGAAATTGTGTCCGCGAACCGCTGGATGGGTGCTTTTTGGCTTTGAGCTTCCTCGACAATGTGAATGATCCGGGCCAGGACGGTCTCTTCTCCCACCGCGGTGGCGCGATAAGTGAAGGAACCCGATAGGTTGATTGTGGCACCGGTGACCGTCATTTCCTCTTTTTTGTCAACGGGCAGACTTTCACCTGTGATCATGGATTCGTCAATGGTTGTTTCCCCGCTGAGAATGACGCCGTCAACGGGTATTTTTTCACCGGGTTTGACCCGGAGCAGGTCGCCGGTCAGGACCTCGTTTAACGGGACGAGGGTTTCTTTACCGTCTTTTATCACGCGCGCTGTATCGGGTCTTAACTCTAAAAGGGCGTGAATGGCCTGTGTTGTTTTGCCTTTTGCTCTGGCTTCCAGTATTTTACCCAAAAGAATGAGCGTAATCAGCACGGCGGAGGTTTCAAAGTACATGGGACCGTCCACCCAAATGTTGTAGACACTGAAAAAATAGGCCGCAGAGGTTCCCAATACAACCAGGACATCCATATTCGCGGCAGCTTGACTCAGGTTCTTGAAAGCTCCACGGTAAAAAGGCCAGCCCGCGATAAATTGAACCGGAGTGGCCAACAGCCACTGGGTTTCGGGCCGCATGAGCCATTTGGGATACCAACTCCAGTTAAACATGTGGGCAAACATCGTCAGGAACAGGGGAACGGCAAGCAAAAGAGAGAAGAGGAAGCGCGTGAGAAGGTAACGCTCGGATTGGCTTTCAAGCGCTCGTTCGGCCGTTTGAGGGGAGGATGCCGCAGGCAGACGCGCCTTGAAACCCATTTTATCGATGGTGTTTCCAATTTTGGAAGTGGTGATCATATCCGGCAGGTAGGCTACTTTTGCCTTTTCAGTGGCCAAATTTACCTGAACAGACACTATGGCCGGGAGCCTGCCCAGCTTTCTCTCTATCCGGGCTGAACATGCCGCGCAGCTCATACCTGAAATTAGGAATTCCGCTTCGTCTAAACGGACTTCAAATGCCATTTTTTGAATGAGTTGGATGATCTCTGAGACGGCAATGACCTTGGGATCGTAATCTACTTGCGCCTTTGACGTGGCGAGATTGACAGAAGCCTGCGCAATGCCCCCGGTTTTTCCCAATTTGCGCTCGATGCGATTGGAGCAGGCGGCACATGACATGCCTCCAATTCTCAGATTTAATGTCTTCATCTTGTTCAGTGGACTCCATTTTGTGCGAAGCTCAGGGGAGAAGCCTGTTTAAAAGGAAATCATATCAGTTATTTCACCCACGGCAAACCCCTGATGAACTCCGGGTGACAGGTTGTCGTTGTTTCAATCCTGTTTCTGGTGGAGAGGATCATTATACACTTCCAAATATCTGGCATTCATGTAGACTGAAACATGGGAAGGGAACCGCCATCTTTCGGGTAGCGGAAACTTCTCGCTTGAACTGTCTGTCATACCAGATTGAGATATTCACGCTTGATATGGAATTGAACTTTGGAGAAACCATGCCTGTGCCCGCGCTTTCAGCCGCAGAAACCATATTGAAAATGAAGCAGGAATCTGAAAACTACGCGTTCATCGATGTCCGCTCGGAAGGAGAATGGCTTAAAGCGGCCTCTCCCGGTTTCAGGAACCGACCGTTGCTGACCAACGAGGAGCGGCACCTGGTTGGGAAAGAGTACAAAGCAAAAGGGCAGGCCAAGGCCATTGAACTGGGTGAGAAACTGGTTTCACCTCTGCTGGCAGATAGAATTCAGGATTGGCTGACCCTTGCAGGCCATAAAAAGGCGGTTGTCTGCTGCTGGCGGGGCGGGATGAGGTCCAACCTGGTTGCAAACTGGCTGCGGGAACGCGGCCTTGAAACCTATACGGTAGCGGGCGGATACAAAGCCCTCAGAAACCATTATCTCGATGTATTGGAGGTTGAGCGGGACTTCGTCGTCTTGTCGGGGCTGACCGGGGTCAACAAGACCGGACTGTTGAACGCCTGCACGGTTGACAAAGTCGATCTGGAGTTGCTGGCCAAACACCGCGGGAGTTCGTTTGGCAGCTTCATGGACGAAAGTCAGCCGGCACAGGTCACTTTTGAAAATGAACTGGCCTTTCAGCTGATGTTGATGGAACAAAAGATCCTGCTGGAAGATGAAAGCGCGCACATCGGCAGAATCCGCTTACCCGATGCCATTCGGAAGAAGATGGCAAGTGCTTCCACTGTAATTCTGGAAGCGACTATGGATGAACGCGTGCGGCACATTATAGAGGAATACATCCAGCAACCCATGGCATCGGGTGTTGAATGGGACCGCCTCAGAGCTTTTACACTGAAACACCTGAACCGCATTGAACGAAGACTCGGCGGAAAGAGGAAAAGCGAAATACAGAGCATGATGATGGACGCATTTGAAGGACGGGCTGAACATTGCCAATGGATTGCACTTCTCCTGGAAGTCTACTATGATCCCATGTACCGTTATGGACTTGAACGCTATAACAGACCCGTTCTCTTTAAAGGAGATTTTGCCGCATGCAAACAATGGATCCAGAAAAACCTGTCAGGTTGACCCAGACCGTCAGTAAAGGCGGCTGTGCCGCTAAACTTCCCGCCACAGACCTCAGAACGGTATTGGCCGGAATTCACCTTGAATCTCCCAAAGAACTTCTGATTGGCATGGGTGACATGGATGACGCCGCGCTGTGGGATCAGGGTGATGGCTCCTGTTTAATCCACACCACGGATTTTTTTACGCCCATTGTGGATGATCCGTTTGATTTTGGCGCTGTTGCCGCGGCAAACGCACTCAGTGATGTGTATGCCATGGGAGGCGTACCGCAAACGGCACTCTGTATTTTGGGCTTTCCCGCCAGCGATTTACCGCTCGACTTGATTAAGCCGCTCCTCTTGGGAGCGCAACGTGTTATTTCAAAATCAGGTGCCTGTCTTGCCGGCGGACATACCATTGAAAATCCGGCACTTGTTTTTGGGCTGGCTGTAACGGGAAAAGTGCGGAAAGATCATTACTGGAGCAACAAGGGTGCGCAAGCAGGTGATGCCCTCATTCTTACAAAGGGCTTGGGAACCGGCACCCTGACCAGCGGCTTGAAAAACGGCGAAGTCCCTTTGGAATGGGTTGACGCGGCCGTGGAATCCATGACGAAATTGAACGATGCGGCACCTTTGCTCAAAGAACACACCGTTCATGCCGCTACCGATGTGACGGGTTTTTCACTGGCGGGACATGCCATGCAAATGGCACTGGCCAGCGAGAAGTCGTTTGAGATGGAAACGGAGAAGCTACCCAGTATTACCGGTGCCCTTCAGGCTCTTGAAAAGGGGATTCTCAACAAAGCCCACCGCACCAATCAAAAGTATGTAGCGGGAAAAGTGATCTATAAAAAGGAAGGCGATGCCCGCTATTGGCTGACCCTCGACCCTCAAACGTCAGGCGGCCTTTTGCTCTGTATTCCACAGGAGGAAGCCAATCACGCTCTATCTTGTTTGAAACCCAGGTTTCCCCTGGCCGAACAAATTGGGAGAGTGAAGGAACAGGGAACCCATCCTGTGGTTTTCAAATAATCTTATGACGCGATTTACCATTCCCGCTCCAGGCATTCACCGTGAACAGATCGAAATAAAGCGCAGTCGTTTCATCGGCTCCATAGCGCATACGCCGCAAGCCGATGATGCCCGTGCTTTTATCAAACAGATGAAAGATCAGTACGCCGATGCGACCCATAATTGCTGGGCTTATGTTGCCGGTCCGCCTGGCGATACACGCATGGTCGGGCTGAGTGACGACGGGGAGCCCCATGGAACGGCAGGGAAACCCATGTTGACCGTTTTGCTGCACAGTGGGGTCGGCGAACTTACCTGTGTCGTGACCCGCTACTACGGTGGAACAAAGCTCGGAACCGGTGGCCTGGTCAAAGCCTACAGTCAGGCGGTGGAAGCGGTTTTAAAAAGGATGCCTCGATCGCAGTACGTTCCTTCTGTTCAAGTTGAGACCGGAATCGACTACCAGATTCAGACCCTGTTCAGAAAGCGTGTCGAAGAATACGGCATAGCCATTGAAGAGGAAGTATTCAGCGACCGTGTTCAATACCTTTTGACAGTGCCCGAAGATCAATACAGCGCGTTTGAAAAAGCGCTTCTGGATTTGAGTAACGGCAGAAGTGTTCTGTCTCGGCTCTGAAGATAAAAAAATAATTTTTTGGGGAGTTTTGACAGGCTCTTTGTGTCACCTGTTCGGACTTTTTGTAAGGAGCGAATACACAACGCAAACCAGCATGAAAACAAGTGTCAGGTACCGTGCGTCATGTCGCGTTTTATCAAAAACAGCACAGTGTCAATAATGTTGGCAAAGCGTTAAAAACGTGTAAGGGAACGGTTAGTAATGTGCTAATATGGGATCCTTGAATCTTGTTCTAGGAGGAAGTAAATGGTCACAAATCCGTTAGGTAGTATATTACGTCAATCTCCGTTTACAGCGCTGCAGGAACACATGCGTTTCGTTGTAAAATGTGTCAATAAATTGCCAGATTTATTTGAAGCCATTTCAAATAAAGAATGGGAGAATGCAGAGGCAATTAAAAATGAAATTGCCGATTTGGAATCAGAGGCGGACAGGGTTAAGCACGCTCTGCGGGAAAATTTACCGAAAGGGCTTTTTATGCCCGTCGATCGCAGAGATCTTCTTTCCATATTGAGTCACCAGGATGCCATTGCCGATGTCGCAGAAGATATCGCTGAACTCGTCTTTGAACGCAGGATGACATTTCCCGAACCCCTGAAAGAAAAAGCCAACGCCTTTGTTGAGGCCAGCATCAAAGCGGTGCACAGTTGTTCACTTGTCATCGAAGAGCTCGATGAACTTCTTGAAATAGGTTTCAGAGGAAGAGAACTGACCAAGGTTGAAAAGCTGCTGAAAAAAATTAATGTCGACGAAGGTAAAACAGACAAACTACAAACCGAAGTGTTCAGAATGCTTTTTAAAATGGAAAGCGAAATGGATCCGGTTCCCGTTATCTTCTTGTATAAATTAATTGAGTGGATCGGCGATTTGGCGGACTCAGCAGAGAGAACGGGCAACAGGCTGCGTTTAATGGTTGCCAAGTAGGGAGGAAGAACATGGATATTATTGCACAATACGGGCCTTGGTTTTTAGGTATTGCAGTTGTCTTTGGACTTTACATGACTTGGGGTATTGGTGCAAACGATGTGGCCAATGCCATGGGCACTTCGGTTGGATCCAAAGCCATTACAGTCAAACAGGCTATCCTGATTGCCGCTATTTTTGAATTTGCAGGTGTCATTCTGGCCGGTGGTCATGTTACCAAGACCATCCGAAAGGGCATTATCGACCCCACTTCAATTACGTCCAATCCGGAGGTGCTGGTTTACGGAATGCTCGCATCCTTACTGGCCGCGGCTATCTGGCTGATGATTGCCTCGGCAAAAGGCTGGCCTGTTTCCACAACACACTCCATTGTAGGGGCGCTGGTTGGTTTCAGTTTGGCCGGCATTGGTGTCGATTCGGTTAAATGGTCAAAAATTGGTACCATCGTCGTCAGCTGGGTTGCATCACCTCTCATGGGTGGATTGATCGCCTTTTTCTTGACCATCAGCATCGTCAAACTCATTCTGAATACAGATGAGCCTTTTAAAAGTGCCAAGAGATGGGCTCCTGTTTATCTTTTCCTGGTTGGCTTCATCATCTCTCTGGTTACGCTTTTCAAAGGCCTCAAGCACTTGAAACTCGAGCTGTCAATGCCAATGAGTGTGGTGGTTTCCGTTGTGTTTGGCGTTATTGTTGGCGGAATCGGGAAAGTATTCATTGACCGTATCAAGGTCGACAAGGAAGGCGAAAAGAAATTCCAATACGCTTCCGTCGAAAAAGTATTCATCCCTCTCCAGATTGTAACGGCATGTGCCATGGCATTTGCTCACGGCTCCAACGATGTTGCCAACGGTGTGGGACCGCTGGCCGCAATAAGCAGCATTGTTCAATCCGGTGGTCAGGTTCTGCAGAAATCCGACCTGCCAATTTGGATCCTCCTCCTCGGTGCTGTGGGTATCGTGATTGGTCTTGCTACCATGGGGTATCGCGTTATGGCTACCATCGGTAAGCAAATTACAGAACTGACGCCAACCAGAGGTTTCAGTGCTGAACTGGCTGCTGCCACCACGGTAGTTATTGCATCCCGAACCGGTATTCCCGTTTCAACCACCCACATTCTGGTCGGCTCTGTCATGGGCGTGGGAATGGCGAGAGGTATCGCTGCCCTGGATTTGAGAGTGATTGCAAAAATTGTAACTTCATGGGTTGTTACACTGCCCGTGGCCGGAATCCTTTCCGCTTTCTTTTTCTACACACTCAGAGGTATCTTTGGCTAACCCCCAAAGGAAGCCTGCAAACATATCCAAAGAAAAAGTGGACGAGTTTTGCCCGTCCACTTTTTTTGTACACAGGGTTCTGCATTCCCATAGATCCCCATGCGAACGTATGCGGTACCTGGTCATGGAATTCAGACATTATCCGTAGTTAACGAAAGACACCATTCATCGCGGAGCACCAGATCCTTGATGTCAGTCTGTCTCGTTACCTGTCAATTTGGTCTGCATGGCTGCAACATTTGACAAATAAACGGTGGAAAAGCATAATGGCGGCTTGCCGTGACGGTCGATCAGGTTATGGCCTTGAAAGTGAATGACAGGAAGAAATATGAAACAAACACTATCCGAAGAGATCAAGCGCAGAAGAACTTTTGCGATTATTTCTCACCCCGACGCGGGTAAGACCACCTTGAGTGAAAAACTGCTTCTCTACGGGCAGGCCATTCAGAAGGCCGGAATTGTCACCAAAAAGGTGAACCGGAGTCATACGGTTTCAGACTGGATGGATATTGAACAGAATCGCGGTATTTCTATTACATCCAGTGCCTTGCAGTTTGATTGGCAAGGCACGTGCTACAATTTACTGGACACACCCGGTCACGGTGATTTTTCGGAAGATACCTATCGAACGCTCATGGCAGTTGACTCGGCCATTATGTTGATCGATTGCGTCAAAGGGGTTGAACCTCAGACCATCAAGCTCTTCAAGGTTTGCCGGGAGCGAGGCATACCCATTTTTACCTTTATCAATAAAATGGACCGGGCTGGCAAAAACCCCTTCGATCTGCTTGAAGAAGTGGAAGATGTGCTCGGCATTCTGGCCGTTCCGATGACGTGGCCCATCGGCCAGCCCGGCGAATTCAAAGGGGTCTACGACCGACAGAAAAAAGAGGCTTTGCTCTATGAACGCACCAGCGGCGGACAGTGGCAGGCTCCTGTGTCGGCGGGTTCACTTGACAGCCCTCAGATGAAACAGCTGATGGGCGATTCGGATCACCAGCGTATTCTGGATGATATGGAGCTGGTTGAAGAACTGCTGCACCCCTTTGACGAAGAGAGTTTTCGCGAAGGAGAACTGACTCCCGTGTATTTCGGCTGCGCGATCAACAACTTCGGTATCGATCATTTTCTCGAGAACTTCACCCGGCTCGCTCCCTGTCCGGCGCCTTTGAAAACCGTGGACGGCGTTCTTGCGCCAGACCACAAGCACTTCTCGGGCTTTGTCTATAAACTTCAGGCCAACATGGACCCGAATCACCGGGATAGAATGGCCTTTATCCGCGTGGCTACGGGCGTGTTTGAAAAGAACATGAGTGTCAAGCATCTGCGAACCGGCAAGAAAATTAAGTTGAGCTACTCCTACCGCCTGTTTGGTCAGAAAAGGGAAATTGTCGAAGAGGCCTACCCCGGTGATATTGTGGGATTGGTAAATCCTGGCCTTTTTCATGTGGGCGATCTGCTGACCACCGGTGGTGCCGTGAACCTGCCGCCTTTTCCGCGGTTCGCGCCGGAACTCTTCTCGCGCGTTTATCTTTTGGACCAGATGCAAAACAAGAGCTTCAGGAAGGGCATCGAGCAGCTAGGTGAAGAAGGTGTCGTTCAGGTCTTTACAGACAAGAAGAAATCGGGGAATCTGCCTGTTCTGGCCGCGGTTGGAACGCTTCAGCTGGAAGTGTTCAAGGAGCGCATGAAGAAAGAGTACCGCTGTGAATGCCGACTTGAGCCTCTGGAGTACACCTTTTCCAGGTGGATGAGTGCAGAGGTGGAGAGAGAGGAGCTGCACTCCTTTAAAGTCATGCACGATGAACTGGATCGCCCCATCGCCCTCTTCCGCAATGAATGGCACATGAATCAATGTATTGCCAATGCTGAAGGGCTGGAGTTCTTTCCACATCCCCCTTCTTCCTGATCGGCCACTTTTACGCCTTTTTCACCTCAGCTTCTCTCGGAGTCAAGGTGCTTTTGCGATCTTGCTTCCATGAGTCCAAAAGAACCGCGTGTGTCCATGAGCGTGCGCTCAGCAGCTGCTCCACAGAGATAAAAGGATTCCTGAGCGATTTAAAAAAAACGGCTCATGCCCTGGTACAACCCCCATAAATAGTGTAATTATGGATTTACACCACAACATGTAGATTTATTTCTGCCTGAATACGGCCGTTTAGCGTGTTTAGCAACAAAAGGCGATTTGCACTCAAAGAAAAAACAAAGGTAAACTGCAATAAAATCTTTTGACACGCCTGGGTGCCTGTGCTAACATCCGCTGGTTTGCGCCTGAAAGAGGCTCGCCGTGAGGTGCATCGGAGGATGTGCTTGTGGCACATCGAAAGATGAAAGGTCTCCTCTTCAGGTAATCGAAAAGAGGCAGGAGAAATCAGTGCCAACGATAAATCAGCTAATCAGAAAAGGTCGCAGTAAGCAGACCAGTAAGACAAAGTCACCAGCGCTCCACGCATGTCCTCAGCGAAGAGGCGTATGTACTCGAGTGTACACGACGACACCCAAGAAGCCCAACTCTGCTTTGAGAAAGGTAGCCAGGGTTCGATTGACAAACGGAATTGAAGTGACAAGTTACATTCCCGGAATTGGACACAACCTGCAGGAACACTCGATCGTCATGATCAGAGGTGGCAGGGTCAAGGATCTTCCTGGTGTTCGTTATCATATCATTCGCGGAACTCTTGATGCTGTCGGTGTAGACGGCCGTACTCAGGGGCGATCCAAGTACGGGACAAAACGTCCAAAAATAAAGAAGTAGGACAGGTGAGGAATGCCTAGAAGAAGATCGATACCACCCAGGGAAATTATTCCCGATCCGGTGTACAATTCAACGCTACTGGCGAAATTTATTAACAATTTAATGGTTGACGGCAAGAAATCTGTCGCGGAAGGAATCCTTTACGGTGCTTTCGACATCATTAAAAAGAAAACAGGTGAAGATCCCCTCAAGGTGTTCAGAAAGAGTCTGGACAATATCAAGCCTCAGGTGGAAGTGAAATCCCGCAGGGTTGGTGGTGCTACCTATCAGGTACCCATTGAGGTTTCACCCAAGAGACAGTCATCGCTTTCCATTCGCTGGATGATCTCCTATTCGCAGAAACGAGGCGAAAGGACCATGAGAGAGAGGCTGGCAGCTGAGATCATGGATGCGGCCAACAACCGCGGTAACGCAGTCAAGAAGAGAGAAGACACTCACAAAATGGCTGAAGCCAACAAGGCATTTGCCCACTTCCGTTGGTAAATGGATAGACGCGGCGGATCGTCAGACTGATACATCCGTCGAGCGAGCTCCCAACAGAGAGCACAGGTAAGCAATCTGGGAATCTTACCTGGATAAATAAGCAGGTTGATCGGTGATTAGCCGTAGAGAGACGACAAGTTGACAGAGAATTTTCCGTTAAAAAGAATGAGAAACATCGGTATTATGGCGCATATTGACGCCGGTAAGACCACGACGACCGAGCGGATATTGTATTACACAGGTGTGAACTACAAAATCGGTGAAGTGCACGATGGTAATGCCACGATGGACTGGATGGAGCAGGAGCAGCAACGCGGGATTACCATTACCAGCGCGGCCACAACCTGCTATTGGAACGGAAATCGAGTCAACATCATCGACACACCCGGACACGTGGACTTCACTGTTGAAGTGGAGCGTGCGCTCAGGGTTCTGGACGGCGCCGTTGCCGTTTTTGACGCTGTGGCGGGTGTGGAACCCCAGTCGGAAACGGTTTGGCGTCAGGCTAACACCTATGCGGTTCCCAGAATTGCGTTCGTCAATAAAATGGATCGGGCGGGAGCTGATTTTCAGCGCACGGTTCGGATGATGAAGGACAAGCTTAAAGCTCAACCTCTGGTACTCCAGTTGCCAATCGGTACCGAGTCCGATTTCGCAGGTGTCGTCGACCTTGTGGAAAACGTGGCCTGGGTTTGGGAGAGTGACGATCAGGATGCGGCCTTTAACAAGGTGGCCATTCCTGAACATCTGGCCAAAGCTGCCGAAGCGGCACGTCACACCTTGCTGGAGCTCGTTGCTGAAAGCGATGAAAACCTGCTGGATCTCTACCTGGAAGAAGGCGATCTTTCCGCCGATGACCTGAAAAAAGGCATTCGCGAGCTCACCCTGAAAAGTGAGGCGGCTCCGGTGCTGTGCGGTTCGGCTTTTAAAAACAAGGGCGTTCAGCCCTTGCTGGACGCCATTGTGGACTACCTGCCGTCACCCAAGGATATTGGCGTGGTGGTAGGGCTCAGCGTGGATGGCGAAAGTGAAATCACACGCAAGCTCGAAAAGAAGGAGTCTTTGACCGGGCTTGTGTTTAAAATCGCGTCCGATCCCTACGTGGGTCAGCTTGTCTATGTGCGCATCTACTCTGGAACGGTTCAGGCCGGCGAGAGTGTTTATCACGTCAACAAGAGCAGGAGCACCAGGCTGCCAAAGCTTTTGAGAATGCATGCCAACAAGAGAGAGGAAATCAAGACTGCGGTGGCGGGTGATATTGTCGCTGTAACCGGATTGAAATCCGTTGTTACCGGCGATACGATTTGCTCCGCGGACAAGCCCATTCTGCTCGAACGCATGACGTTCCCAGAGCCGGTTATTCACATCGCCATCGAGCCCAAGACGAAGGCCGATGAAGAGAAGCTCATGCAGACTCTGGATCGGCTTGCCATTGAAGACCCCACCTTTAAGGTGCGGGTGGATGCCGACTCAGGCCAGCGAATCATCTCTGGAATGGGTGAGCTTCATCTGGAAGTGTTGACCACCAGGATGCTGAAAGAGTTCAAGGTGGCCGCAAACGTGGGTAAGCCACAGGTGGCTTATCGTGAAACAGTGCAAGCGCTTGGCACGGGCGAAGAGACGTTTGACCGCGTTATTGCCAATAAGCGACAATTTGCTTCCGTTTCACTGGAATTGGCTCCTCTTGAAAGAGGAGCGGGTTTAAAAATTGACCTTTCAGAGGTGATGACAGACTTGCCTAAAGAGTTTGTGGCAGCCATCGAGGAAGGTATTGAATTGGGCCTGCAGGGCGGAGTACTCTCTGGAGTTGAAGTCATCGATCTGCAGGTACGATTGACTGAGCTGGACTACGATCCAGTCGAGTCCACGGAAGTGGCATTTAAAGTTGCTGCTACTTCTGCCCTGAGAAAGGCGCTGAGGAATGCGAGTCCCGTTATCCTCGAACCCCGAATGCAGGTGGAAGTAGTTACACCAGAGGATTACATGGGGGGCGTTGTGAGCGACCTCCAGACTCGTAAAGGGAAAATCCTCAATATGACGGCACGCCAGGACGCGCAGATCTTGAGTGCGGATGTTCCCCTGAGGGAAATGTTCGGCTACTCGACGGCATTGCGTTCCGTCTCGCAAGGAAGAGCGTCCTATAGTATGCAATTTTCCCATTACGGTATTGCTCCAAAAGAAATTCAAGAAAAATTTGCACCTAAAGTGCTTCCTTAGGACATGAAGGTACAGGAGAACAAATCATGATTAATGAGAAGATTCGGATTCGGTTAAGGGCCTTTGATCACAGGATCCTTGATCAATCAACGAAGCAAATTGTGGACACAGCGAAAAGGACAGGAGCCGATGTGGCGGGTCCTATTCCCTTGCCCACACGAATCAACAAGTACACCGTCTTGCGGTCTCCCCATATTGATAAAAAGTCAAGGGAGCAGTTCGAAGTGCGGACTCATAAGCGGATGCTGGACATCCTCGAACCCACTTCCCAAACCGTCGAAGCACTGATGCGACTCGATTTGCCAGCTGGTGTTGACGTAGAAATCAAAGCCTTTGGCAAAGATAAATAATCTCTCCCAAAGAGTTCAGAGGAGTTCTAGGAATGATTAAAGGTTTAATTGGTAAAAAAATCGGAATGACCCAGGTATACGACGATCAAGGGCAAGTGGTTCCCGTAACAGTTGTGGAAGCCGGCCCCTGTGTCGTGACTCAGGTTAAAACAATGGAAACAGATGGATACAGTGCAGTGCAAATTGGACTCGTTGAACGAAAATCCCCCAGGAAGCTCAGTAAAGCTGAAAAGGGGCATCTGGAGAAAAACGGACTTGCTCCCATGAAACACTTGAAAGAATTTAAAGTGGGCCATGGTGAAGAAGTCCATGTGGGTGACAGCATTCCTGTGACCACATTTGAGCCCAAGGAAATGCTGACCATTACAGGTAAAACAAAAGGCAGAGGTTTCCAGGGGGTCATCAAGCGACATGGATTCGGCGGTGGACGAGCCACTCACGGCTCTCACTTCAAGAGAGCGCCCGGTTCTGTCGGTCAATGCGCAACTCCGGGGCGTGTATTTCCCGGAAAGAAGATGCCCGGACATATGGGCTCCAAGAATGTAACTGTGAAGAATCTCGAGCTGGTAAAAGTGATCGAGGACAAGAACTTACTCCTCGTCAAAGGCGCTGTGCCCGGTTCTCGCGGTACACTCCTGACCATCAGGAAGAGTTAAGGAGTTTTAACAATGGCAAATGTGAAAGTATATTCATTTGAAAACAAAGAAGTTGGCGAACTTGAGCTGGCTGACAAGGTGTTTAAGGCTCCCGTTAATAGACACCTGATGTGGGAAGCTGTCAACCATTTCCTGGCCGTAAGAAGGGATGGAACAGCCAGCACCAAAGTGCGATCGGAAGTCGCCGGTTCCGGTGCAAAAATGTGGAAACAGAAAGGAACAGGCCGGGCGCGTGTTGGGGATGGTCAAACTCCCAAATGGCGCGGTGGTGGTACCGTTCACGGTCCCAAGCCCCGCAGTTATGCCTATCCTTTTCCCAAGAAGAAGAGAAGAGGAGCCATTCGTTCCGCTCTCTCTCTGAAGTTAAATGAAGGCAGTCTCAAGATTATCGACAGTTTTGGTCTGGAATCGCATAAAACCAGGCATTTCATCGAGCAGCTCAACAACCTCGGACTGAACAAGAAAGTTCTGCTGGTTGGAACGCGGGACGATAGTAATCTGGTAGCGGCCTCGCGGAACATCCCCAGCGTTAAATTTACGCCTTCTCTCAGTATCAACATCCACGATCTTCTCAAGTACGACAACGTACTCATTTCAGAGGCAGCCGTGAAAGAAATTCAGGAGGTACTCAGCAAATGAATACAAGAATGAATAAAATTTTAAAAGCACCTCTCTTGACGGAAAAGGGGATGTATGTGAAAGAGCATGACAATGTTCACATCTTTGAAGTGGATCGAGCTGCCACCAAGCAGGAAATCCGGGCTGCCGTTGAACGCGAGTTCGATGTCAAGGTAACCGATGTGAAAACAGTCAATGTTAAAGGTAAAACCAAGCGAGTCGGCCGCCACCTGGGCAAAAAAGCCGACTTTAAGAAAGCCTATGTAACGGTTGCTCCTGGCTCGGGAGAGATCGACTACTTCGAAGGCACCTAAGAGGAGATGATCCATGGTAATGAAATCATTTAAACCAACGTCACCAGGTGTACGACAGCTCAAGCAGCCGGTCAATGATCATTTGGCTGGAACAGGTCCCCGCAAGGGTCTGGTTGAAGGGCTTTCTTCCAAAGGTGGTCGAGACAATAAAGGAAGAATCAAGATTCGTTTCAGGGGCGGCGGCCACAAGCGGAAGTACAGAATCATTGATTTCAAGAGAAACAAATTCGATGTGCCCGGAACTGTTGTTCAGTTTGAATACGATCCCAACAGAAACGCGCACATTGCACTCATCAAATACGCTGATGGTGAATATCGCTACATTCTGGCGGTTCACGGTATGAAAGAAGGCGATCAGGTGCTTTCCAGTTCCGAAGCGGACATTCTGCCTGGTAACTCGCTGCCGTTGCGCAATATTCCCATTGGTACCATTATCCACAATATCGAGCTGAAAATTGAGAAAGGCGGTCAAATGGCACGCAGTGCCGGCAGCTACGCTCAGTTACTCGGTAAAGAAGAGCCCTACGCAACTCTGCGCCTGCCTTCTGGTGAAGTGAGACTGGTTCATCTGGACTGTCGCGCGACCATCGGTCAGGTGGGGAACCTGGACTATGAAAATCGCAAACTTGGAAAAGCGGGCCGCAAACGCTGGATGGGTTTCCGTCCACACAACCGCGGTGTTGTGATGAACCCGGTCGATCACCCCATGGGTGGTGGCGAAGGCCGATCTTCCGGTGGTCGTCATCCCTGTACGCCTTGGGGTAAACCAACCAAGGGTTACAGAACGCGACGCAAGAAAACAAGCGATAAGATGATTGTTCGTCGTCGGTATCAGAAATAAGCGGTAAGGAGAAGTTATGCCACGTTCATTGAAAAAAGGACCCTTCATTGATGATCATTTAATGAAGAAAGTTGAAAATGCAGGTCAGAATCCCAAAAACAAAGTGATCAAGACCTGGTCCAGGCGATCGACGATCCTGCCCGAAATGGTCGGTATGACCTTCGCCGTGCACAATGGTCACAAGTTCATTCCCGTTTACGTACAGGAAAACATGGTTGGACACAAGCTCGGTGAGTTTTCGCCAACGCGAACCTGGAGAGGCCACGCTGGTCAGCGCAACCTCAAGGGTTCTAAAAGGTAAAGGGAGGATAGTTCTATGATTGCAAGGGCAAAAGCAAAGTACATCCGGGGTTCTGCCCGTAAAGCCCGCCTCGTTATCGATCAAATTCGGGGAAAAAATGTCGAGGAAGCTCTCAGCGTTCTCAAGTTTTCTCCGCGAGGAGCGGCTAAGCCCATTGAAACATGTCTCAAATCGGCCATCGCCAATGCCACCCAGGCAGACAGCATGGCGGATATCGACAACTTTTTCATTAGCACGGCCTTGATTGATGAAGGGCCAACCATGAAACGAATTCGACCGGGAGCGATGGGCCGCGCGGGTCGCATTCGCAAGCGTTTTAATCATATTACAATTGAAATAAGTAATAACGAAGAAGAGTGAGCGGAGGATAGTTTTGGGTCAAAAAGTTCATCCCGTCGGCTTCAGATTAGCAGTAACGAAGGATTGGAATTCCAAGTGGATTGCAACCAAGCGTCAGTATGGCGAATTCCTTCACACTGATTTGCGTCTGCGGGAAGAGTTAAAAAGAAGTTTAAAGCATGCGTACGTTTCAGATATCACTATCGAACGTGCTGCAAATCGTATGAAAGTCAACATCATTACAGCCAGACCGGGTGTTATCATCGGGAAAAAGGGTATGGAAGTTGAAAAACTGAAAAAATGGATCGGCGATCAGGTCGCTCAAGATGTTACCATTAACATCAAAGAAGTGAAAAAGCCTGAAATTGAAGCACAGCTTGTTGCAGAATCCATCTGCAATCAGCTCGAAAGAAGGATGTCCTTCCGTCGTGCTATGAAGAAAGCCGAAGAAAACGCATTGAGATTCGGAGCAAAAGGAATCAAAATCAAAATTTCCGGTCGTCTGAATGGGGCTGAGATCGCGCGTTCTGAAGAGTTTCTCTCGGGACAGATGCCTCTCCAGACCCTGAGAGCTGGCATTGATTTTGGATTTAGTGAAGCCAATACAACTTACGGTATTATCGGCGTTAAAGTCTGGATCAATAAAGACTAAGGAGTATTCTGATGTTAATGCCAAATCGTACAAAGTACAGAAAGTTACAGAAGAAAGTCAGGTCAAAAGTAGCCACCAGAGGAACCAATGTCTCATTTGGTGAGTACGGCATGAAGGCCATGCAGTGCGGTTGGATCACCAGCCGGCAAATTGAAGCAGCCCGTGTTGCCATGACCCGTCACATCAAGAGACAGGGAAAAATCTGGATTCGAGTTTTCCCTGACAAACCAATCACTTCCAAGCCCGCCGAAACGCGTATGGGTAAGGGGAAAGGATCAGTGGATCATTGGGTGTCCGCCGTCAATGCTGGCAAGGTTCTCTTTGAAATGGAAGGTGTCACACCCGAATTGGCCAAAGCCGCTTTCCAGATTGCAGCCATGAAGCTGCCAATCAAGACCAAATTTGTCAGCAGACATTCGTTGGGAGATGAATAAGATGAAAGCAGAAAAAGTGCGTGAAATGAAAGCGGAAGACATTCTCGACGACATCAACACCCTTGAAAAAGAGTTGATGCATTTGAGAATGGAAAACCGTATCGGTACCGCTGAGAATCCACTGGAAATCCGCCATAAGCGCAGAACCATTGCGAGAATGAAGACGATTCTCGGTGAATTAGAACGGAAACAAGGTGAGTAACATGGGACATAGACAAACGAGAACAGGTACGGTCGTCAGTGACAAAATGGATAAAACCATTGTCGTTATGGTGGAACGAAAGATTCAGCATGAACTGTACAAGCGTACATTGAAACAATCTAAAAAGTATGTTGCCCATGACGAGGACAACGCAGCGAAACTTGGGGATCTGGTGGAGATCATTGAATCCAAACCCATGTCCAAAAGGAAACGCTGGCGCCTGGTCAAGGTCCTCTAATACTGTTAAATTAAATGAAAAGAGGTTAACGACATGATACAAATGGGAACAATTTTGAATGTCGCCGATAATTCGGGAGCCAAAAAAATTGCATGCATCCGCCCTGACGGTGGGTCAGTGGGTAAAATCGCCCAGCTGGGTGATGTAATTACGGCTTCGGTCAAAGAGGCCACTCCCAATGGGCAGATCAAAAAGAAGAAAGTAATTAAAGCGGTTATCGTACGTCAGAGAAAGGAATTCCGTCGTAAGGACGGATCTTACATCCGATTTGATGAAAATGCCGCCGTAATCATAAAACCTGACGGTGAACCTGTGGGCACTCGTGTATTTGGGCCTGTTGCGCGTGAACTGCGTGACAGAAAGTACATGAAAATTGTCTCTCTGGCTCCTGAAGTACTTTAATGGAGGCATGGCAATGGCAAGCAAGTTAAGAAAAGGCGACATGGTCGAGGTAATCTGTGGGAAAGATAAAGGGGATCGCGGAAAGATCCTTGAAGTCTATCCAGCTAAACAACGCGTCCTGGTTGAAGGTTTGAACATGGTTCAAAAACATGTTAAAGCCGGAGGCCAGCAGGAAGCTGGTATTGTTGAAAAAGAAGCACCCCTTCATATTTCCAATGTCATGCTGGTCGATCCTGACAGCAACAAAAAAGTACGTGTGGGATTCGTTATCGATG
The DNA here is from genome assembly GCA_002747255.1 of Acidobacteriota bacterium. Classification (GTDB taxonomy): domain Bacteria; phylum Acidobacteriota; class Holophagae; order Acanthopleuribacterales; family Acanthopleuribacteraceae. The sequence continues at coordinate 46,546 of PDUC01000037.1, forward strand.
AAGACGGCACGAAGTCTCGCGTTTCCAAAGCAACTGGAAACAAGTTAGATTAAATAGGAAGATAAAATGCGATTGGAAAAAAAATACAAGGAAACCTTGGTAAAGAAACTAAAGGAAGAGCTTGGGCTCTCCAACGTTATGCAGGTCCCAAGGGTTGAGAAAGTGGTTATCAACATGGGTGTTGGTGAGGCTATCCAAAACCGGGCTGCACTTGAAAAATCTGTTGAACAATTGACCCGCCTGGCAGGTCAGAAAGCAGTTATCACGACAGCCAAGAAGTCCATTTCCAATTTTAAGTTAAGAGAAGGAATGGCAATTGGCTGCAGAGTAACACTGCGCGGTCCTCGAATGTATGAATTTTTGGAGCGTTTCATTAACATCGCATTACCCCGAGTACGTGACTTCAGAGGTATTTCACCGAAGTCATTTGACGGTCGTGGAAACTACACCGTAGGGGTAAAGGATCAACTGATATTCCCGGAAATCGACTTTGGTAAAGTCGATGCCACCAGGGGAATGAACATCTGCGTTGTCACCAGCGCAAAGACTGATGAACATGGGCGAGCTTTGTTGACTGGCCTTGGGTTTCCTTTCCGGAAACAGAATTAAGTAGAGGAGAAACCATGAGTGTTACTGATCCCATTGCGGACCTCTTAACGAGAATAAGAAATGGCCACATGGCCAAACATGAGAAAGTAGATCTTCCTTTTTCAAAGCTCAAGTACAAAATTGTTCGCATTTTGAAAGAAGAAGGCTATATCAAGAATTTTAAGGAAATCGATGTGAAGGGAGCGTTCCCTATCATTCGCGTCTACCTCAAGTACCAGCCCAACGGCAAACCGCTCATCAACGGACTGCAGCGTGTTTCAAAGCCCGGACGCAGGGTGTACCGCGGGAAAGATGAAATTCCCGAGGTGCTGAAAGGACTTGGCATATCGATCCTTACAACCAACAGAGGTGTCATGACCAATCGCAGAGCTAAAAGCGAAGGCGTTGGCGGTGAAGTCCTCTGTAAAGTTTGGTAAGGAGGAAGAACATGTCACGTATTGGTAATAAGCAAATTAACATTCCAGCAGCAGTCAAGCTTAAAGTGGAAGATAACAGGGTCTATTTCGAAGGGCCCAAGGGTAAATTGAACTCACCTATTCCTCCGGGGATTTCAGTGGAGCAAAAGGACGGCGCTTTGCAGTTTGAAAGAAGTGCTGACGATGGACAAGCCAGAGCCTATCACGGCCTCGCTCGCGCGTTAGCCAATAACTGTCTGATCGGAGTAACAGAGGGCTACCAAAAGAAACTCTCCATCAAAGGTGTTGGATACAGGGTGAATGTCAATGGCAAAACCGTTGAATTACACCTGGGGTACTCCCATCCCATTTCCTATGAATTACCTGAAGGCATTACTGCTCAATCCCAGGAAGATCGAGCGACTAAAACCATTATGCTCACAATTGAAGGTATTGATAAACAGCTCGTTGGTCAAACCGCTGCAGAAATAAGGAAACTCAGAAAACCCGAACCCTACAAAGGAAAGGGTATTCGTTATTTCGATGAGCACATCAAGCTTAAAGCCGGTAAGACCGGTAAATAATAAGGGGTGTTCAAATGAAACTCAACAAAGTGCAAAGAAGAAAGAGAATTCGCAATCGAATTCGCAAAAAGGTCGTTGGCACTGCTGAACGTCCCAGGTTAGCGGTTTTCAAGAGCTTGAAACAGATCTATGTGCAAGCAATCGACGATTTAAATGGCCACACACTTGCCTCTGCTTCATCACTGGAGAAGGCATTCAAGGATTCAGGAAAAACGGGCGGCAACATGGAAGGTGCCACCGTGATCGGTGAATTCATTGGCAAACGCCTGACTGAGAAGGGCATAACGAAAGCAGTGTTTGATCGCGGTGGTTTTCATCACCATGGACGCATCAAGGCACTGGCAGATGCGGCTCGCAAAGCTGGATTGACCATTTAAGGAGTAAAGTTGTGGTACAGAGTTTAAATGTCAATGAACTTAATTTGAAAGACAGAGTGGTCAGCATTCGCCGTGTTACTAAAGTTGTCAAAGGTGGTAAGAACTTTGCCTTTTCAGCTTTGGTTGTCGTGGGCGACGGTGAAGGTCACGTGGGATACGGTGAAGGCAAAGCGCTTCAGGTTCCCGCTGCCATTAAAAAAGCCGCCGATGCTGCCAAAAAGAACCTGATCAAGGTTCCCATCACCAATTTCACCATTCCGCACGAGGTAAATGAACGCTTTGGCGCGGGCAGGGTTCTGTTGAAACCGGCCAAGCCAGGAAAGGGCGTTATCGCAGGCGGCGCGGTTCGCGCAGTGGTGGAATCCGCAGGAATTAAGGATATCGTCACCAAATCACTGGGGTCCGATAACCAGATCAACATTGTTAAGGCGACATTCAGGTGCCTTGAGAATCTACACGATCCTACGACATACCTGCAGGCTCGTGGACGAGATATCAGTGAGGCATAACATGGAAAAAATTAAAGTAAGACTCAAAAAAAGTATGATAGGCACACTTCGAACGCATCGGAAGGTTGTCAAATCACTTGGTCTCTCCAGAGTCAACCAGGTTCGCGAGTTGCCCGATGTACCCGAAGTACGCGGTCAAATCAAGAAAGTTGAATACATGGTAGAGATCGTAGAGTAAAGGCGGCTAATATGAAGTTAAATGAACTTAGACCCAATGCGGGTGCAACAAAGAAAAGAAAGCGTGTTGGCCGTGGTCCGGGATCAGGCCTGGGAAAAACTTCCGGGCGTGGTGAAAACGGTCAAAAATCGAGAAGCGGCTATTCCAGGAAGCGTCACTTTGAAGGCGGCCAGATGCCTCTTCAACGTCGCATCCCGAAAGTCGGTTTCACCAATATTTTCCGAAAGGAATACGTGGTGTTGAACGTGCGGAATCTCGCCACTTTCAATGTTGATGAAGTTAAACTGGAAGATTACAAAAATTTCGGTTTTGCAAAGAACATGAAAGACGGCATCAAGATTTTGGGATTTGGCGAGCTGGATAAACCCATGACGGTACACGCTCATAAATTCTCAAAAACCGCTCAGGAGAAAATCGAGAAAGCTGGCGGCAAATGCATTGTTTGCAAGTAACTCCAAAGACAAAGAGTAAAACATGGAAAAAATAGTCCAAACATTTAAGAATGCCTTTGAAATACCCGATTTAAGAAGGAAAATTATTTTTACTTTCTTTATTTTGGCACTTTACCGTCTTGGTTGTATCGTGCTGGTACCGGGTGTGGATAGTCAGGCAATCGCCGAATATTTTAAACTAGCCGATAATGGTATTCTGAGCATGGTCAATATGTTCAGTGGTGGTGCCCTGGGCAATGCCGCGGTGTTCGCACTGGGTATCATGCCCTACATCACCGCCTCCATTATCTTACAAATTCTGCAAAAGTCGGTGCCCTATCTGGAGAGACTTTCAAAAGAAGGTGAACAGGGGCGGTCGAAAATCAATCGCTATACCCGTTACCTTACCGTTGTCTTTGGAATCTTGCACTCCTATGGAATTACCACTCTGTTGTTGAGTATGGATCAGGGAAGCACCAAGGTCATCACCATTGACAATACCTTCTTTTTCAGAGTTATTGTGATGACGACCTTGACCACGGGTGCCATTATCATCATGTGGTTGGGTGAGAAGATTACGGAAAAGGGAATTGGAAACGGTATTTCGTTAATTATTTTCGCGAGTATCGTTGCGCGTATCCCGCAGTCAGTGATGGGTGTTTATTCAAAGTTAACTTCCGGGGCTATTTCAGGACCGGTCATGCTGGTCATAATCGCTGTAGTGCTTGGAACGGTTATCTTTGTTGTCTTCTTTGAACTGGGTGTACGCAAAATCACCATCAACTATGCCAAGAGAATCAGTGCGGGTGGTCAGCAGGCAGGAGGAACCAGTTTCCTGCCTTTCAAGGTGAACTCAGCCGGTGTTATTCCCGTCATCTTCTCTGCCTCCATCGTGCAGTTCCCAAGTATGATTGAGAGTTTTATGGATCCCAACGGGAAGGCCGTACAAATTCTCTCCCATTTTCACTATGGAAGACCTTTGAACATGTTGATCTTTTTCATTGCGACCATGTTCTTTACCTTCTTCTATGTGGAAATGCTGTTCAATCCAAAAGATACAGCAGAAAACCTTAAAAAGCACGGTGGCTTCATTCCGGGTATCAGACCTGGAAAGGAAACACAAAAGTATATCGAGGGCGTGTTAAAGCGATTGACCTTCTGGGGAGGTCTCTACTTGTGTATGGTCAGTCTTGTTCCCAATTGGATCATGTCGGGTCTGCAGTTAAATACGCTGCCCAGATGGTTAGGCGGTGATATTTTCGAACGCATTATTCCCGAGATGTTGAATACGGGTACAGGTGTCATGCTTGCGGCGACACTTGGTGGAACGAGTCTGCTCATTGTTGTGAGTGTCGCACTCGATTTCATGAATCAGATAGAAAACCAGTTGGTAATGCACAAATACGAGGGCTTTACCAATAAATCCAGTCGTGATCGCGCGAAGACAAGACGTTATGCGTGATCCATCATTTAGAAAAACTGTAAGTTATGGTAGAATGCGAAGATTTTGCCTCACAATGACTCAAGGCGGCTCGAGTCGCCTTGAGGGTATGTGGTAAATCCTGGAGGATGAATGTCAAAAGAAGATGCAATTGAAGTTCAGGCCACGGTATTAGAGACACTGCCTAACGCAACATTCAAGGTGGAAGTAGACAGCAACAAACATCAGGTTCTAGCGCACATCTCTGGTAAAATGAGGAAAAACTTCATCAGAATTCTGCCAGGGGACCGAGTGTTAATTGAACTTTCACCCTATGACTTAAATCGCGGTCGAATTATTTACCGCTATAAATAGACAATGAAAGCCGGAGGTTAAGAGTGGCACGAATTGCTGGAGTGGATCTTCCACTCAATAAACGAATTGAAATTGGCTTGACCTATGTGTATGGAATCGGAAGGTCGATGGCTCAAAGAATTTTGACTCAAGCTGACGTTGATTTTGCAATAAAAGTAAAAGATCTGACGGAAGAACAAGCTAACAAAATCAGAAGAATTGTACAATCCGATATTGAGGTCGAAGGTGATCTCAGAAAGAGAAACACACTCGATGTCAAGCGATTGATGGAGATTGGCTGTTACAGAGGAACACGTCACAAGAGACGTTTGCCTTGCAGAGGACAGCGAACACATACGAATGCCAGAACAAGGCGTGGTAAGCGTATTGCCATCGCCGGAAAGAAAAAGTAAGAGGCGGAACGATTCATGGCTAAAGGAAAAGGTAAAGCAAAAGAAGCTCGAAAGAGAAAGAAAATTCGCCGGGTGGTTACGCACGGAGTTGCCCATATTCAAGCGAGTTTTAATAACACGATTATTACGATTTCTGACCAGGATGGTAATGTTATTGCCTGGGCGTCCTCAGGCGGACAGGGCTTTCGCGGCTCGAGAAAAGGAACTCCTTTTGCAGCACAGGTTGCCGCGACGACAGCCGGCGAAGCTGCTAAGGAATACGGGTTGAAATACCTCGATGTGCAGATTTCGGGTCCCGGCTCTGGTCGAGAATCAACGGTACGTGGCCTGCACGCGCTCGGATATGAAATTCTCAGTATCCGTGATGTCACCCCCATTCCACACAATGGTTGTAGACCACCAAAAAGAAGACGTGTGTAACAATTGAACACACAGGGAGTTACTCTTTATGTTTCATATTAGAACATTCCAAAGACCAAGACGCATTGAATTTGACAGGGAAAAGCTGACGGATGATTACGGTAAATTTTCAGCTGAGGCCTTTGAACGAGGTTTTGGGACAACAATAGGCAATGCACTGCGACGGACCTTGCTTTCTTCAATTGAAGGCGCAGCCATTGTTGCTGTCAAGCTCGACGGCGTTAAACACGAGTTTACATCGATTCCAGGTATCGCTGAAGATGTAACCGATATCATTCTCAATTTGAAAAGCGTTCCCCTGAGGTTGCATGACCCGGAAGCGGTCACCATGTACATCGACGTACAAGGGCCTGCAACGGTGACGAGTAAGGATATAGAAGTTTCGGCTCAGGTCGATATTCTCCAGGACGATGTCCATATTGCCACCCTGAATGAAGATGCGCATCTCAAAATGGAATTAATCGTCAAAAAGAACCGCGGTTATGTTCCCGCTGAAGAGAATTTCGATGAGGATCTGGATATCGGTTTTATTCCACTGGACAGCTCACATAATCCCATCAAGCAGGTCAACTACCAGGTTACGTCTGCCCGGGTGGGACAAAGTGCCAATTACGACAAGCTCGAAATTGAAATCCATACCAATGGGTCCATCAGTCCGGTCGATGCCTTGTCCTATGCTTCCACGGTACTGAAAGATCACTTGAGCATCTTCAACCACTTTGACGTGAGTACAGAAATTTCGGAAGCAGAAGAGAAAGATGAAGAACAGGAAAAGATGAAGGAACAACTCGATACGTCTGTTGATGAGTTGGAACTTTCAGTTCGATCACACAATTGCCTGAAGAATGCAAGCATCAGAACCATTGGTGAGCTTGTTCAAAAGTCGGAAGCGGAAATTCTCAAAACCAAAAACTTCGGAAGGAAATCACTTAATGAAATTAAGGAAATCCTGCAGGAACGCGGTTTGACTCTGGGAATGCAGCTAGAAAATCTATTCAAGAATTAAAACACAAGGGGAATTACATGCGACATCGTAAAGGATACAGGCACCTCAGCCGAAATACCAATCAAAGAAAGGCCCTTTTGAAAGGGCTTGCTGTTTCCCTGTTTGAGCACAAGCGAATTACAACAACGCTCGCGAAAGCGAAAGAATTGAGACGATATGCAGAGAGGCTGATTACTCACGCCAAGAAGCAGACTCCAGCTGCGCATCGCATCATTTTTTCCAAGCTCCAGAACAAGGAAACTGTGAAATTACTCATGAACGAATATGCCGAAAAATACAAAGAACGTCCCGGTGGGTACACTCGTATTATCAAGAAAGGCAGAAGACTGGGCGATCAAGCCGAAATGTGCTTTATTGAACTGGTCGATTATGAGAGAGATTTTACTGTCGAAGAAGATTAATTGAATCTTTCTGAAAAGAAAAACGGCGGGTTTTTACCCGCCTTTTTTGCTTTTAACGCTTGCTTTTTAACAGCAATAAGCTGGCAGGTCGGGATCTCTCCATGCCCTGTTTATTTCCGACGTTGTTCAAGCCGATTCTGTCGAGATCAACCCGGACAGGAAAACATGGAATACACTAGATGCTTATTGCAATGTTTTGATTGTTGTCCTAAGATCGTCTTATCTGGCTGGAGTGCTGCCAGAGCCGTGCAAACTATTTTGGTATCATGGGGAAACGAAACACTTGTTACTGCGTAAATTATGGCTCCGCATGCGTTACGGAGCACCTGTCATCATTGTCTCGGGACTACCGCGATCCGGGACTTCTATGGCCATGCAGATGCTGTCTGCTGGCGGTATGGAGGTGGTTACGGATCATCAGCGAGAGGCCGATTCCGATAACCCAAAGGGATATTACGAGTTAGAACAGGTCAAAACCCTGGACAAAGAAGGGGATAAAAGCTGGCTGGGTGAACATCGCAATCGCGTCATTAAAATTATTTCCTTTTTATTGCGGGACCTGCCGCTTAATTTGAATTACAAAGTCGTTTTTATGACCAGAGATCTCCACGAGGTTCTGGCTTCTCAGGCTAAAATGCTGCAACAGCGCGGTGAAACAGATGGTGGTCCTCCAGATGAGAAAATGCGGGAAAATTACCGCGATCACCTCATAAGAACCAAGTATTTCCTGAAGCACACACCCAATTTCAGTACGCTGTTTCTCAGTCACAGAGAACTGCTCCAGCAACCTGAGCAAGGGGCTCGCAAATTGGCGCGTTTCCTGGGTATGGAAGAAAAAACCGGGGAAATGGCAAAGGTGATTGACAGTAGATTGTATCGCAACAGGAGAGAAGCAAGTTGAAAACGAGCAAACAGTTATTGCGCCTGTGGATTTTAGCACTCATACTTGTCTACTCCAGTTCCGTTCTGGCCTATGTCGGTCCAGGAGCCGGTTTCGCCATTGCATCGACTTTCTTCACACTCCTGGTTGCTTTTGGACTCGCCATACTCACGTTACTCACATGGCCGGTCAAGTTCCTGTTTAAAGCAGTCCTGCGAAGGAAACGTATGAACAAGAGCCGCGTTAAACGCGTGGTCATCGTGGGGCTCGACGGTCAGGATCCCGAGCTTACAGAAGAGTTTATGCAAAAGGGCATGCTTCCCAACTTTTCAAAATTACGGGAACAGGGCGGGTTCTACCGCTTGGGGACAACGCTTCCCGCCGAATCGCCCGTCGCGTGGTCATCCTTTCAAACGGGTTGCAATCCGGGTAAGCATCGCATTTTCGATTTTTTAGTGCCCAATCGAAAATCGCTGCTGCCCGAACTCTCTTCCGCAGCCATTAGTACCTCGCCTAAAACCCTGAAGATAGGCAAGTACCGTATTCCCGTAGGAAAAGCGCGCTTTAAAGTGGGACGCAAGAGCCAGCCCTTTTGGAAAGTACTCGGCGATTACGGCATCTTCAGTTCCATACTGAGAGTGCCCATCACTTTTCCTCCTGAAAAATTCAGGGGCGTGCTTCTTTCCGCCATGTGCCTGCCCGATTTAAAAGGTTCTCAGGGCACCTTCTTCTATTACACCAGTAACCCGCAAGAAGACAGACAATTGTCCAGCGGCGTGATGCTTCCGCTTGAGGTTCAGGACTCGGTCGCTCGCGGCGTTTTTTCAGGGCCGGAGAACCAGTTTCAAAAGGACAACCCGGATATGGAATTGCCTTTTGAGATTCACATGTTTAAAGACAAACCGTGCAAGCTCATCATAGAAAAGGATGAATACGAACTCAGTGAAAAGGTCTACACGCCCTGGATTCCCCTGGACTTCCAAGCGGGTCTGGGAAAAAAAGTGCGTGGTCTTTGCCGAGTTCTTTTACTGGAGAGAGAGCCCCATCTGCGCATTTACGTCACGCCCATTCAGGTGGATCCGGAAAAACCGGCTTTTCCCATTGCCTATCCCGCGCCCTACTCCATCTATCTGGCCAAAAGACAGGGCCCGTTTGCAACGCTCGGAGTTGCCGAGGACACTTCCGGACTCAATGAAAATATCATCGATGAAATGGCTTTCTTCGAACAGTGTCAATTCATTCACCAGGAAAGAGAAGAGATGTTCTTCGATGCCCTTTCAAAAACACCCAGGGGTGCTGTGGTCTGCGTGTTTGATATTACCGACCGGGTTCAACACATGTTCCTCAATACCTATGAACTGGCAAAAACCGGAGAGCACCCGGAAATTAGCGATGAAATAGCGCGGGTTATCCCGGATCTGTACCAGCAAATGGATGACCTGGTCGGCCGGGTAATGGAGAAACTGGATGAGGACACCACCCTGATGGTCATGTCTGATCACGGGTTTAAATCGTTTAGAAGAGAAATCAACTTAAATACCTGGTTCATGGAAAACGGTTATTTAACACTGAAAGACAGCTATGACAGTACCGACTACCTGCAAGCCATCAACTGGTCGAAAACAAAGGCTTATTCCGTGGGGTTTGGTGGTATCTATCTCAACGTCAGGGACAGGGAAAAACACGGCATAGTCCGTATGGGTGAGGAGATGGACCTGCTGAAAAAGGAAATCGCAGAAAAGCTCCTGAGCTTGAGAGACGGAGAGGACGCTCCCATTAAAGAAGTTTACGACACACGGCAAGTCTATAGCGGTCCCTATGTAAAAGACGCCCCGGATTTGTTTGTCGGTTTCAAAGTGGGTTATCGAGCTGCCTGGGCTGCCGTAACGGGTAACATAGACCGTGAAATTATTCAGGATAATCTCAAACCCTGGGCAGGGGATCACAACATGAACCCGCCGGATGTTCCCGGTATGCTGTTCTGTAACCAAAAACTGGCAGTGGAGAATCCGGATATAACCGACCTTGGGCCAACGGTTCTGGATCTCTTCGGTGTGCCGATCCCAAAATACTGCGACGGAAAATCCGTCATACCCTCTGAAGCGGTTGTAAAAAAATCCTCAAAAGGGGTTTCATCATGAAGAAAAGATGGTGGCTGCTGGGAATGTTTGTTTTATTGGGATTATTCTGCTATGGCGGAGAAAAAAGGGTCCTGGTTCTGGGTGTCGATGGACTGGATCCCAATCTGCTGAAGCAGTTCATGGCTGAGGGCAAAATGCCGCATTTTAAGGACTTCATTGCCCAGGGTGATTTCAGGCCGCTGCAAACAAGTCGCGCGCCACAAAGCCCCATTGCATGGTCCAATTTCATTACCGGAATGGATCCCGGCGGACACGGCATTTACGATTTCATTCACCGCGACCCCGAGAGCATGATGCTCGAATTTTCCATGTCAAAAGTAGAAGGCGCGGCAAGAACCTGGGAAGTGGGCTCGTGGGTCATACCCCTCTCCTCACCGGAAACAACCCTGTTGAGAAAGGGCAAGGCGTTTTGGGAAATTCTAGGTGAAGCGGGCATCTCCACAACTATCTTTCGCATTCCCGTTAATTTTCCGCCCGTTGAAGTTCCCGGCAACTACTCCCTTTCGGGAATGGGGACGCCCGATATTTTGGGAACACCGGGAACCTTTTCATTTTACACCACTAAACTGCCATCCAACTACCGAGAAATTTCAGGTGGCAAGGCCTATAAAGTCAAAATCGAAGACGGCCGCATCGATGCCAAACTCTACGGTCCAACCAACGACTACCGTCGGGTTGCCAAAAAGAAATCGCGATTTTCAAAAAATAAAAAGAAAACAGAGTACAAAAAAATCAAATGCACAGCGGATTTTACGGTCTTTGTGGATCAGGAAGCCAGCGCAGTTCGCATGGTCGTGGGCGATCAGGAGTTCATTCTCAAGGAAAAAGAATGGAGCGAGTGGATTCCCATTCAATTTGAAGCCGTGCCCTGGCTGGTTGAGTTCAGTGCCGTATGTCGTTTCTACTTAAAACAAATTGGACCGACGTTTCAACTCTACGTCAGCCCGCTGCAAATCAATCCCGATGATCCCATCTTACCCATTTCCAATCCGTCCAGCTGGTCCAGTGACCTGTGCAAGTGCCTGGGGTACTTCTACACTCAGGAATTGCCTCACGACACAAAGGCCTTCTTCTGTGATGTGTTTACCGGAAGAGAATTCTGGGATCAATCCATGCTGGTCTTCCAGGAGCGATGCCGAGCACTCCAGTTCATACTTGAAACGGATCCCAGTCAATTGAAGTTCTTTTATTTTGGAACGGTTGACCAGGGCTGTCACATGCTTTGGCACTTCATGGATGAACAGCATCCCAACTACGTGAAGGATGACTTTCTCGTCAACGGGATCCGGAACATCTATCAAAAAATGGATGATGTTCTGGGAACGGTTTTGAAGTCCATTGACGACGATACGGTGCTCATTATTATGTCGGACCACGGCTTCGCACCCTTTTACTGGGGTGTCAATCTCAATACCTGGCTGGCAGAGAACGGTTATCTCAGTCGAAATAAACATCTGGTCAGTCGCCGGGGCGGGTATTTCAGCGGTGTGAACTGGGAAAAAACCAAAGCGTACGCTGTTGGGCTTAACGGTCTTTATGTGAATTTAAAGGGACGTGAGAAACATGGGGCGGTTTCGCAAGAAGAATACAACTCGCTGCTCGATGAACTGGAAAGGGATCTTCTGGCCATCGTGGATCCCGCAACAGGCAGAAAACCCATCTCTCAAGTGACCAGAACCAGGAGAGATTTCAAGGGAACCAATACCGAACACGCACCGGACATCATTGTCGGATACAGCTGGGGCTATCGCAGTTCCTGGGAGAATCCGCTGGGTGAGTTCACGAAAGAGGTCTTTATTCCCAATATGAAAGCCTGGAGCGGCGACCACTGTATTGACAACAGCATTGTTCCCGGCGTGCTCATTACCAATCAAAAAATCAGTATGGAAACTCCCGCTCTTTACGACCTGACAGTGGCCATACTGGATGAATTCGGTGTCAAGCCCCTTGAGCAGATGATCGGTAAAGACTGCCTGGCACCAAGAAACTCTTCGGAGACTCAAAAACAATAATTGGAGGATGCGCATGTTTCAACCCAAGATCAAACTGGATCGCGATTTATACGATAAAATTAAGAAATACGCCGAAATTGCGGGGTATTCCTCGGTTCATGAGTTTGTAACCTACGCGCTGGAAAAGGAGTTGGCGAAGCTTGAAGATGCCGACTCTGAAGAGGAAATCAAGAAAAGGCTGAAGGGGTTAGGCTACATTTCCTGACCGTGCCGCCAAGAGTGACGTGATGAAAAGGACAGACAATAAAGGGATGGAAAGATGATTGCTATAGTTTACTGGCTCAATTACCTGAGCTCCGTGGTCGTTGATGTATTGGTTTTTCCCCTTAAACTGTTTTCTCCTTTCTGGTCTCTTACCTTTGTCGCGCTGATAACGAGCCTTTTGCTTTTGCCGGTGTTCGGCAAGATTTCCAATCAGGAAAAAATAAAAAAAACCAAGAACCTGCTGCGGGCGCACATTCTGTCTATCAGACTTTTTAGCGAATATCTCAGTGTGTTCTTCAAAATTCAATTGGCGCTTTTAAAAGATTTGGCGGTTTATTTGCGCTATAACCTCACACCTTTTCTGATCTTGATGGTGCCGCTGTTTCTTCTGCTCGCCCAGCTGAACTTGAGGTATGCCAAGCAACCGCTCCGTCCCGGTGAAAGCTCCTTGGTCAAAGTTCTTTTCAATACACCTGATGAATTGAAGAAGGTACGTGAAATAAAACTCATCGCACCGGAAGGTGTTGAGGTGGAGACACCTGCCGTTCGGGCTTTTAGTACTGGTGAAGTGGCCTGGCGTGTGAGGGCAAAAGCAGCGGGCGAATACAACCTGACCATTGCCATTGACGAGCAGAATATAGAGAAAAACTTACTGGTGGGTGGCTCACAGGGGGAAGTGTCAACCATGCGAACAGCGACCTTGGGCGACTTCTTGCTTTATCCCGGCGAATTGCCTTTGAAGGCCGATTCAGGAGTTCAAAAAATCACCGTGAGCTACCCCGATCTTGAATTGTCCCTTGCCGGATTTCAAATTCACTGGATTGTCCTGTTCTTCCTGCTCACACTTATCTTTACCTTCTCGCTCAAGGGCCTGTTTCAAGTAGAAATCTAAGTGAATGATCTCAATTCATTCAAAAAAAGGGGCAAAATAATCGTCACTCGTTGAGTCTATTTTTCAAGAAATCCATTTTCTTTTAGAATTTCTATGGCCTTTTGTTCTTCTAATATCAAGAATATTAATATCAAGAATATTAGACAGGCATATTTTAAAAGAAATAGATAATAAGAAGAGAAAGCGCGGTAAGAATGGCACATTTGTAGACAGGCACATTTGTAGGTTATTGTTATTATGAACATTAATCACATTAATGAACATTAGACAGGCATATTTTAGGCAGGCATAAATATTAGACAGGCACATTTGTAGGTTATTGTTATTATGAACATTAATGAACATTAGACAGGCATATTTTAAAAGAAATAGATAATAAGAAGAGAAAGCGAGGTAAGAATGGCTTTAAATGGTCTTTAGATTTTCTTTTTTGGGGGAGTTATGTTTTATTTCGGGCAACGGGCGTGGTTAGGGCGTTCGTTTGGCAGTTTTAGGCGCACCTCTTTCGGGGGAGGTTAAAAAATGGGTGTTGGTGGCTTTTAATTCAGGGTATTGTGAACGCTTTTTTGGCGGCTGTTGTTCCGGCTAGCCACTTTTTACCGCGTTCCTTGGCCAGCTCGGTGATTTTTTGTACCTTACCCACGAAGCGATAGAACCAGTGATCGTATTTTTGCACTGTTTCCAGCCAGTTTTCCGCTTGAACTTCCATTCGTGTCAAAATGGAGTCCAAATCCTTGGGTATGCGCCCTACCTTTCCCTTGTGCAGTTGTCTTCCCGTCCAGTCCAGCAATTTGAGGTAATCTTCTTCGTCTACTTTTAAGAGGGATCCTACTCCAACATACGGCTTTGATAAATCCGCCGCTTTCATGGGGCTAAGCCACTTGCTTTCATTGGCTTCCTTCTCTATTCGATTCTTCAGCTCCTGAATTTCACGGCGATGTTCCTGGTTTTCCTTTTTCCTCCTGCATTTCTGGCGCAGCTTTTCGAGCTTGCGCTTGGCTATTCTGCTGCGACAGCGAACTTGACCAGAGGTATAAGCCGATTCCTCAGGTGTTTCGGCAAGCCCCGCCCTGATGGGATTGAGATCAACATACACTGAACCAGCCAGGACGGCACTTTGATCTGCCAACAGTTGACTCTTATACCGACCCTCCCAAAAGGCGCCCCTGCAATTTTCCTGTTTATTGTAAACTTTTGATGCGTATTCATTTAAGCTCTTCATAAACCAGGAAACATCAGCCAGGCGTTCGCGCAGCACCTCACAGCGCTGCTCGGGTGTTTGACGGCCAGTTTGGTCAAAAAAGACCAAATCCAGTTCATCTTGTGTGGGAACAGCAGGATGTCCTTGCGCATCTCTTTTCCTGGGGTAAAGCTGCCACCAGCGTCTGGCAACCTCTTCCCGCGACCACGAGTCCACCAGATCAGGGCGCGTGCGAATAATCAAATGGTAGTGATTATCCATAATGCAATAACTCAAACTCTCCATACTAAAGACCTTGAGCAGAAACTTGAACCTGTTCAAATAAATGGATTTACGAACACAGTGATTTTCATCTTCATCGTTTTTACGCATAAGAAAAGCGTGTCGAACGGTTCGATTGTAAATGTGCAAGGTGTTGATTTTCTTTTTATCAAATTGTCGTTTTCGCGGAATAGCCATGAAACCTCCTAACTCCTGGCAATAGAAGAGTTACAAGAAACTAAATTGGGGTTACATAGAATATAAGGCTAACAATCAAATAAAGCCAGGAAAATCATAAATAGATAATTAATAGACTAGACAGGCACATTAGGCGCATTAGGCGTTTGAATAGACTACTATAAAGCGGGAAGCTACAATGGGGTGACGATAAAAAATACGGTGTCCGCTGTCTCCGCGCAGCGGTTTCGTTCAACAAATAGTTAGACAGGCACATTAAGCAGGCATTCTCTTGGCGTTACAAACAAAAATAGTTAGACAGGCACATTAAGCTGGCACATTAAGCTCATTAAGCTTTAAGCATTGGCGGGAGTACTCTTGGCGTTATGTTATTAACAAAGTGGATTATTGGTTGGGGTTAGTTTAGTAAGTTAAACTTACCAAGTTGAGGCCAGTTCGTGAAATAATATCCTGGTAATGGGCGATGGCTTCATACTCAAAGCAACAGACAGCGTATTCGGTATTTAAACGGAGAGCAAAAGTGGATGTATTGGAATCAGCAGTGAGAACCTCAAGACAACGACACCCCTGGGAGCGTGCGCGCAGCTATACAGTTCGAGATGTCCTCAAGGAGAAACTCTCAAAACCAAACATGACCGTACTTGATGTCGGCTGTGGGGATGGTTATTTGGTGACAGAGCTGGCAGAACAGTACAGTACCCATCAATTTATCGGGTTCGATCCAGAAAGGAAGGGCTTGTATTCAGTTGCAGAGGCGAGCCAAAGACCGTTGAATTTAAAGTTTATTGACGATCTAAAGCAAGGTTCAACCGCATCTTCAGTAGACGTGCTTTTATTGTTGGATGTGTTGGAACACATAGATGATGATGCCACCTTTCTTGAGGAATTGTTAAAGCATGTCAAATTCTCAAATAAAGCGGAAATTCTCGTAACGGTTCCTTCCTTCCAGTGTTTATGGTCTCCTAGAGATGACTTTTTAAAACACTACAGAAGATACAGTTTATCATCTTTAAGCAGGCTGATTTCAAAAAGCGTTTCGTGGAAAATCAGACACAAGGGCTACTTTTTTTTCTCCCTCCTGGTACCGCGAGCCTTTCAGGCTATTTGGGGAAAATTCAAAAAGAACAAACCAAAGAGCACCTCACTGAGCAGCTGGCATATAAATCGTCACTTGACGTCAATAGTTGTATTTGTTTTGATTCTAGATTACAAAGTGTGCAGGTTCCTTGCAAGTTTTAAAATATTCCTTCCCGGGTTGTCATGTTTTCTCCATCTACAAAGACAGTGATTGTCATTCCATGTTTCAATGAAAGCGATCGTCTCAAAGAAAGTGAATTTGAGCGTTTTTTAGAACTCAATCAAGACAAGGGGCTCTTGTTTGTCAACGATGGCAGCTCAGATGGAACATTGAAGATACTGAAAAAAATAAACAAGCACTGCGTGAACCAGGTTGATCTTCTCGACTTAACGGAAAATACAGGAAAAGCAGAAGCCGTGCGGCTTGGTATGTTACACGCCATTGAAAACTCATCCTGTGATTATTGCGCCTTTTGGGATGCCGATCTTGCAACACCTCTAAAAGAGATAAATGGATTTCTGAAAACTCTAGCCACACAGAATAAGCTTAAAGTCGTTATAGGATCTCGCATATGCAGACTGGGAGCAGATATTGAGAGATTTTGGCTTAGGCATTATTTAGGCAGACTTTTTGCCACAGCGGTGAGCTTGATGTTTGATATAAAAGTATACGATTCACAATGTGGTGCGAAGATCTTCAAAAGAGAGTTGGCTGCATCCCTGTTTCAACAACAATTTTTGTCAAAATGGCTGTTTGATGTGGAGTTACTGTATCGAATCAAAAAACAGCATGGAATAGAAAGCGTGTACGAGTATCCACTTTCATCATGGCATGATGTAGGTGGATCGAAGCTGAAAATTCGTTCCTTGCTTGGAGCCTTTTTTGACTTGTTCCGCATTTACTTTTACTGTAAACCATGGAAAGGACGATAAAAACAACGATGACCTTCAGCTGGATCCTCTTTTTATACCTGCAATTAAAACCTGCGCTACCAAATACCTTTTTAAATGAAATGAATATCTCCTTTGTCTATATTCCCGTTGACAACCATGCATCGGCTTCTCTCAAAAAGGGGGTTTGGGTGTCAAAATATGAAGTCACTCAACAGGTATGGGAAAACGTGATGGGTTTCAATCCAAGTTTACAAAAGGGAGCGTCACATCCAGTGGAAAATGTCTCGTGGAATGAGATTCAAACGTTTCTTGCAAAACTGAATCAACTTGATTCGGCGAAACAATATCGACTTCCATATTCCTGGGAATGGCAACTCTTTTCGGATATAGAAGAAACACCCCTGCTTGATTATGTTCGACGTCATGAATGGACCCGTCTGAATTCAGGGAAAAGGCATCATCCGGTAGGCAGTTTACCGCCAAACCGATACGGGATCTGCGACACGCTTGGAAATGTGATGGAATGGTGTCAGGAGACCTATTCCAGCTGCGCTAAAGAGCGTTCTCTAAAGATTGCTGATAAAGCAGCAGGTTGGAAGGTTTACACAGGAGGTCACTTTCACGGGGACCCCAACCTCTGTCAATCCCGGTTGGGATTTGATGCTGACTATAAATCCATTTTTCTTGGATTTCGTTTGGTATGTGAAGAAAAGTAAATGTTAGAAGCACAGAAGTACCACAAGATCATTCCTTTTATCGCATTCTTATGTGTCGTTCTTTTCACCTGGCCCTTCTTCAACTGGTGGCTGGAAGACGATGTCTATCAAAGGGCTTTCATTTTATCTCTAGACTCTCCCCTCACTATTTTCACAAACAGTCATCAGATGTTCGCGTTTGACATGAGTCGAACCTTTGTGCCCTGGCTGGCATTTTCTGAATACCTGGACATCCATTTAGCACCGTATTCACCTGTTTTTTCAAACCTACACAATACCGTATCCTTTGCGCTTACCTCTTTCTTCCTGTTTTATTGGTTAAAAAGAGTCCTTCCTGTTAAGTATGCTGTTTTAGCCCTTTGTTTGTGGATATATTTGCCGTCAACCATTTTAATATCTGAATGGACAGCCGTTCGACATTATTTAGAGGGGCTGCTTTTCTCAGTTCTTGCCCTATTGGTTTTAGAAAAAACGGGTGATAAAAGCCAGCCGCTGCAAGGTGTTGTCTATACCCTATGTGTCTGCTTGCTCTATTATTTATCAGCGATTAGTAAAGAGATCTATGTTACTTTCACTTTTTACATGATCTCAATCCTCTTCATTAAAAAGAAAAATTACGTGGGCATCGGCTTTCTGTGCTTGACGGGCCTTTTGTATCTCGGCCATCGGTTCTTGTATTTTGGCGGTCTTGGCAGCAGTTCTCTGGTTTTTTCACCAAGTCAGTTGCTGGGGTTTGAGGTTTTGCCTTTTTCGTTTTCGGGAAATCATGCGGGTGCGGTGGTATTCATTGTTGTGCTGATAATGAACGTGGTCATCCTTCTTAAAAAGCATCCCCCGATAACATGGCTTGTATGTTTGGGAGGCCTTTTCACTCTTTTATTCCCTCTGATGCCGGTTATTCAACATCTGGATAGTGACCATCAAATGAAAACATGGTATCGACTAGTGTTTTTATTTAATACGGTTTTTGTCATCGGCACCGTTTTTTCGATAAAAGAATTGTCCAACAGGAAACTAAAAGTCGCCATATCAACGGCTGTGTTGCTCTGCCTTCTTTCCGGATCGGTGAGTATGTCAAATAAAATAGATAAGTTGCGAATTGCATACAAGTTAGAAGCAGCGTTTTATCTGGAAAATCCTGACAAGTTGTTGTTTTCACAGGTTCCCTATGCGCAGTATATCAGCAATGTTCACGATCTGTTCTGTCCAGACGACAAAAGACATTACATTGATTGGCAGGGCTTAATGGACAGAGGGGTTATCCATTCAACGCTGTTGGAATACGATACCATCTGGGTTTATCAAGATGGTGAATATAAACCAGACACGTCCATCTACATGGAACTCATCAATAAAAACATGGACCGGAGTCGCCCATTATTGAAGCCGAGAAAAATATTGTAAACTTTAAAAAAAGTTGACGTCATACAGATGGTGTTGAATCGAGAAAGAGCCTGCTTGCGGGTCAGTTTTTCACCTGCGCCTTTCTCCCCACAACCATATCCAGCTTGCCACCAAGAGGGAAAAGGTGCGGGCGAGTCTCCAAGCCCGAAAAACCGGCTGCGGTCATGGCATCGGGAATCTGTTCCCTTGCAAGGGTGACATCGATGGCACTCAGGGCAAAGGGCAGCCAGCTTAAAACCATCGCCTCGGGATTGGTGCGTTCCGCGGTCAAGCCATCGTGGATCGAGACGAAAACGCCGCCTTCATTCAGGGCATCGTAAATCTTGCGCACCACCTTCTCGAGGTGGGGGCCTGCAAAATTGAGTGTTCCCTTGGCAAGGATCAGGTCGTAGCCGGAACCAAGGGAGTCGATGAGGTAGTCTCCAGATTGAACACGTATCCGATCTTCCAGGCCGTATTCACGAATGTTATCTTGCGCGGCCTTGACAATTGCCGCTTTGTCAAAAACAATGCCCTCCATTGACGGGTGCCTTTTTACGGTCGCGATGGCGTCAAGTCCGTGCCCTCCTCCCAGGTCGAGCATCTTCGCAAAGCTGTTAAACTCGGGCAGTTCGGCCAAGGCTTTGGCGACAGCCTGAGACGGTCCGCTGCGAGCAAAATTGCGCATCAGCATGGTCGTGTGGTACTGAGCTTCATCGATTTCTCCCACTTCGTGAACGGCAGGGCCGTTGACAACGGCGGTCTTCATGTCTTCAACATTTTTGAATAGAAACATCTCGTTGAAGGTAAGAAAGCCTCCGAGATACGTTTCCCTGCCCTCCACAAGGAATGTGTCGGCCAGTTCCGTGTTATGGAAGGCTCCATCTTGCTTTACCAGCAAGCCAATTGCTGTGAGCGCATTGAGAAAAAGTTCTGTGTTTTGCAAATGCGTGCCGATCGCACGAGCCACATCACCGGAAGTGGTTGGCTCAATGGTGTAACAAAATACGTTCAGCTTGACTGCGGTCATCAGTATCTGTCCCTTGACAATGCCGTATTGCCAATCAAAAAGTTGATTCGGCTCAATAGTTATATCTGGAAATTCTTTCATATTGATTCCCTATGCCGCTGCTTTAGTCGTCTGTAAGCTCTGCATCCAGTCCCGCCTTAGCTAACTCATCCAACACATGCGATGCCGAGTTGCTGACAAGGCCGCGATGATCGGCAGTGCAAGCTTGCAGATTTTGAATCATCTTTGCGTCGATTTCCTTTTCCGGGTGCCATGTGAGGATTCCATGAGTTCTGTCGTGAATGTAGAATGACAACCCGGAAAGAGCTGCTGTTCGAATGGATTCTGAATCTTTTTCAAGGCATTGGAACCAGAATGGAACCAGCCTCTCGTCGTGAATCTGAGTAACGGACCAGAGCCCGTTAGCCACCGTGAGTTCATCGCTGTAGGGCCCAATCTCATCGAGAACATATTCAACAATCCGGGCTCGATACTTCCCGCCGACCCAGCGCATGCTTTCCACGTCTTTGATGACCAAACTCTGAAGCGTGAGGGCGGCAGTGTACCCAATACTCAAAACACGTGCCATTTCCGATTCTATACCCGGAATACTGCCAGGCGTGGCTTGAATTTCGCTGATAATTTTCTGTTTCAGCTCTTCAGGTAAATCTCTGTGGTCACTTAGATGAGGTAGAATGTAGGGGATGAGTTTGTGACCCTTTCCCATTGTAAACTTGCCCGATTCGTACAGAGCCTGGCCGATAACGGCTGGATCGTCCGACTGCAAAGACTCTACAAGCGCATCGTGTTTCGGGTTGTAGCGAAAAATATAATAATTAACAGATAAGCCCAAAACGAGTAGCCCCGCGGCAACCGCAATGCCTGGCCAACCTCTTAATTCAAAAGTAAAATCAGAATCAATCATGTACGTGTTCGGTGTCCTGGTTACGCAGAAAAAAAAGAGTTTTCTAATTTGACATCAGTATAGCCGCTTTGATTTGTGGACGCCACCTGTTTTTTAACCGTGAACCATCGTGGTGAAAATCGAAACGGCTTTTTCTTTTGCTTTTGCATCCGCTTTGAATGTATGATGAGAACCCTGATGATCGTCTTGATTTTCCAGTTAAAACGTCGAAGTCGCAACGGCTCGACAAGAAGCAGGAGAGAACATGCCCCAGCAAACCGTTAAAAATATTTCCACAGAAACGCCAGAGCCGTTGGCTGCGCTCATCACACCGCGAGCCAATCAGGTTCTCAGTATGGCGCTTTCCAATTCCGAACATGTTCATATCAACCTGTTCAGTTTTGCGGACGGGGAGATGGTTAGCGAAGAGGAGTACGCCGGCTCTACCATCTACTACCTGCTGGAGGGAGAGACCATCATTTCCAGAGACGGCCGGAAAGATCGGCTGAAAGCTGGCGATGTGCTGGCTGTTCCCGGTCACGTTTTACACGCGGTAGGAGGTCTCTCGGCCTTCAGCATGCTGCAAATAACCGTCAATGAATAAGGAGAATGTAATGAAACCATTAGTGAAAAATATCGACCACGCAAAAGTTTATCAACTTGCAGATCTGGTTGCCTATGAAAAAGGCAAGGTGGCAAGCCTGACCCTGACTCAACAGCCCGGAGTGGGTGTCACCGTTTTTGCCATAGATGAGGGTGAGGGCTTGAACACCCATTCAGCGCCCGGTGATGCCATGGTACATGTCCTTGACGGGCAGGTGGAGATCACCATTGGCAGCGAAAAGTATCGGCTTGAAGCGGGGCAAATGATCGTTATGCCCGCAGGTGTTCCCCACGCGCTAGCCGCGCTGAAGCCCTTCAAGATGCTGCTGGTGCTGGTCAAGAAAGCCAAAGAAAAGAAGTAGCCTTTTCGCATAAATCAAGCTAAAAAGCACACTCAATACTAATACCAATACGCTATGTTATTACATAAACTGTTGGAAAATTGAGAAAAAACATGCTACGTAATGCCTTTCTATTGGCATACCTCTCAGAGAGTTCCTTGACGTTTTCCTTCATGAATAATTTGAATGATTTATTCTTCATTCAATTGTTTTTCAAGGAATTCACTTCTTGTTTGAAGGAAGAATTCTAACATATCTCACAGTACAGTTATTGGGGTGGTCAAGCCCCCATATTTTCCTACACACTTGATCCTTTTCCAGTGTTTAAGAATAATATTATCAGCGCAGTTTGTCCCCATTTATTTCAGTGTCTGGTTGGGCAGAATTGTTATTTTCGTCACGCTTGCTGGTGACCTTGCCTTTGGTCAATAGCACTTCCTTGCGATTGAAGCTGCCTGTCACCTGTGGTCTTGCGGTATTTTTGTGTTGCGGTATGGCCGACTCCGAGTGGACGTTTTCGGTGGTGTATAGAATGTAGTCAACTATCTCCCCAACCGTCAAATGGTCGTCTTTGTGGTCAGATTTGGTGTATTGGCCATGTTCCAGTTTGAAGCCATCGGCCTCGCCCTCAAATGCCTTTACCACGGCGTAAGTAAACGGATTGATGATTTCACCATCTTTTACAATTGGTTTAGACGGCGACTCCTTGTTCTGCGAGGTCATGACAATCAGATTTCGGCCCTGCTTCTGCCGGTCATGCCAACGCGTCCGCACCTTAGACGTGTTCATGTATTCTACGAGTCCACCGGAGAAACATGACATGGTCAGTACCACGACATTCTTCGCCGGAATTTCCAGAATTAACTCGACGTATTCATCCCAGAGTAGCGTGCCACGGTGTTCCGGTTTCCGCACTGGCAGGTCCATGACGATGCCGCCCAGAGGCTGAGATGCCTCAAAGCCCGCCTTTCGGCCGTGACTATGCGTATAGATGATGACGGTGTCCTGGGGTGAGGCGTTTCTGCTTAGGTTTTTCAGGCGCTCCCGGAGCAGATCGCTCGTGACATGCTCCGGTACCCCTCGGCGGACATCTTCTTTACTCAAGACGTTTTCTGCAATTTTGTCCACGACCATATCAGGTTGAAAGGCCTTCGCAGCGTTCACAACCTTGTTTACCGCTGCTCTGGATCTTTCCTGTTGCTTGAACGGGTCGACGGCTGTGGCTTTACCCAAGGCGAGCAACCGGGTCTTTCCTTCAGCCTTCTTGGCTCCCAAGTCCAGAGCGGTATGATAGAAGGCCCCGTTTTCAGAACCCAGCTTTGTGAGCACGTCAAAGGCATTGTGCTGAACGTGGGGAGCAGTCACTGCGCGCGTCATCCAGTAGTGCTTATTGTTTTCATTCAACGATGGCTTTTCATGGACGATCGTTTCGTCAAGCGCGCCTGCCTTCAAACAACATCCAGAGAAGATGATTGCTGTCGCGATTGCCAGAATCTTGGTCACTTTTTTTTGCATATTTTCCTCTTTCCTGTTCAATGCAGAGTTCACCAGCCAGTGAAATGAGTCCGGTGAAACGACTTATTGAATAAAAATAACCGTGTTTTAGTTATTTGTCGTCATTCTTTTTTCCCGCAAAACATTGATCCATCCAATAATACTCCCATTCTTTTGCAGCTTTAATATTGCCTGAAAAAAAACAAAAATCCTTTCCCGATTTATAGGAAACCGGCGGTTATAATCTGTGACTCTTCAAAAAAAGATAATTATGCCCTGAGTTTTCAGCACAAAACATCTCTATATGACACCTCAGATTGTTAAATGAAACCCTTTCCTTTTTTAGAACGCACCGTCTGAGAATCAAAGAAAAAGGCATGTCAGTAGGTGGCTTGAAACCAATTCAATAGATTCGTGATGTTTTGGTGGTTGCGAACCGGTTGAAGGTGTTCTTCATGTTGCGGGGTGTCAGGAAATTCGCTCGAAAATGAAGTGTCCATCTTTTTCTGTTTTTAGCGTGAAATCGGGACTTAAAAGTTCCTTGAGTTTCGAGTTGCTGAGTGTGTTTTCTCCGTAAATTCTGGAACCGAGACGGCTCATGTAGGACAGCTTTCCTCCCGTTTTGATGACCCGGGTTATTTCTTTTAAGACCTGTAGTTTTTGTTTGACCAAGGGCAGGGTGTTGTGCAGGTAAACCAGATCGATACTCTTGTCTTCCAAACCCGTATCACAATCAGATTGAATGAATTCAACATGGTTCAGTTTGTTTTTAGCGGTCTTTTTCTTCACGATTGCTATGGCCAGCTCACTGATATCGAGGGCGAAAACCCGTCCCTCTTTGCCTACCGCATTTGCCGCGGGAATGGTATTGAACCCAAGACCGCAGCCGAAATCAAGGACCTGGAAGCCCTTTTCAATTCCCGCTAAATGGATTTCTTCTTCTATGTTCCTGAACCGCTTTTTGATATTCATAACCATTCTCATGAGTTGAAAAGCCGGCCAGGACATGGATTTTTGTTTGTTGAGGGTGTGTTTCACGTTCATTGTGGGTGATCTCCTTTGACTGCTTGCGGTCTCTTTCATGCAGTGGACTGTCGCGATTGAGTTAATCCCCAATCACCAAAGCCCGCTGGTATTTCTGTTCATTTGATTCGTGAAGTTGTTTTTTGTCTTATTGATGGTTGGAGTTTAAAAGTTCACTGGATAGATTGACTGGTTGAATGAAAAGACAGCCTGTAGGTGAACAAGCACTGTTAAGTGTTTTTTTAAGTGTTACTTAAGGCTCGACTTGAAAGCGTAAAACGGTTTTCAGTTTTTCCGGTGCTGTTTTTCTGGGGTCTGAAATATAGATTTCCCTGTGTTGCATGGATTTTCGCTTGAACTGATTTTTCTCTGCAAAATCAGTCATAAGTGCAAAGGATGCCGGTTCGCTGTCATAGCTGCCGAGATGCATCATTTGTATGCATTTTCCTTCTGATAGTTCGCGAAAGGCTAATTCTTGAATGAGTGGATTGGATTTTTTCTTTTTTGCCCATTCCTTTGCCAATTCAGCAAATTCATTTGACACAAAGTCTGGTTGACGAATCATGATGGTAAAAACAAATTCATTTTTGTCGAGGGTTCCTGTAAGAGACTGCTTTGCATTTTCCGAGATATCCCAAACACCTTCCAGCGGATACACTGTGTATTCGTAGAAGTGTTCAGGTTGAAGACCTTTCTTGTGAGACATTCTTATCGCGTAAGAAACGGCGTATAGAGCTTCAACGCATTCAGAGAAAAAGGCGCTGTTGGGATTCCCGCTGCCGCTGATGGTGAAGTACTTAAATGTTGGGACATCCAGGACGACAGGCTTTTTAGGTGGCAAGTAGATGTGTTTTTCTGCTTTTCGCCATTCGTATTTCATAAAAGCACTCCTTGTTGTAAGTCGGTGTCGGGTGATTTAAGGCTCTTGCCGTTGACATGACTTTTTATACAGCCATTCCATGATCAAACAGAGCAAGAGAATAGCAAACGCGATCACAATACCAGTCAAATTCGTTTGGTATTGCTGATTGATCAAGATGCCCAGGGCAAGTATGGATAAAAGAAAGCCCAAAAAGGGTATGAGTTTATAACCCTTCACCGCTTTGGACAGTTTAAAACCGACGAAGTTGACAATTGCAAATATCAGTAAAAAACCCATACTGCCTGCGGTAGAAATGCTTTCCAGGTCGAGACTGTTGACCATAACAAGCGTAGCAATTGAAGTAATCATCAATCCGACGGGCTGTCCCCACAGCTTACCGAGGAAATGATGTGGGAGCTCGTGATCTTCGGCGATTTCATAGTTGACCTTGCTTCCTCCATACAAGGAGGCGTTGATGGCCGAAAATGTGGAGATTAAGGCTGCTATGGTGATGACGGAGAAGCCAATTTGCCCCAGGATGGGCTTGGCGGCTTCGGCCAAGACATAATCTTGAGCTTTGGCGATTTTGTCAAAAGGCAGTGAACCAACGGTAACAACGGCAATAATAATGTAGAGAACAATGACAAACGCAACGGAGTAATAATAGGCTCTTGGAATATTTTTTATGGGGTCTGCAATGTCCGGGGTGGCGTTGGCAATCAGTTCAAAACCCTCATAGGCAACAAAGATGACCATTCCACCGGCAAAGAGTTTGACGGGCGTTTCCCAATGAGACATGGCCAGCTGAGAAATGTTGGGGTTGCCGATAAGTCCGTAGGCACCAACAGCGATGAAGCCAAGCAAAATAGTCAGCTTGATCATAACGGCATAAGATTCTATTTTGCCAACCACAGCAATACTGTAGTAGTTAATGGCCGTCGCCAGTATCACGATGGAACTGGCGTAAAGATGAAAATCAACGCTTCTATTGTGGGTAATTTGCAAAAGGTTGGGTGCGTACGAACCAAAGGCCGATGCGTATAAAGACAGCATAATGATATAACTTATCCACAACAGATTGTTAATGCCTCCACTGAAGACTCCTCTGCCAAACCCCTGGTTGATGAACTTGACCGTTCCTCCTCGGTCGGGAAAAGCCATAGACAGTTTGACATAGCTGTAGGAAGTAATTAAAGCCAGGATGCCTGCAAAAAAGAAGGCAACCGGTGTTCCCCCCTTGGCCAGAGAGACCGCTAGACCCAATACGGCGAAAATCCCACCTCCAACCATTCCGCCAATACCAATGGAAATAGCTTCTTTCAAGCCTATTTTTTTGTTCATGATGCGCTCCTTGGTGACCACAAATTCAACAGTGGGAAGTTAGGTGTTTCTCTTGAAATGGTTGGCTTAAAATGTTTTTTATCTTTTGTTTACGAATATGTGTGTTTTTGCATTTTAATGAGTGTCAAAAGTGTCACGGATCCATTCACTAAAACACCAGCATGAGCTGAATGTTCATCGATGGGTATGGGATGTTCATGGCAATTAATAGCATACCACAGAATGCGTTCAAGGCGGCAACACCTGTTTTTGAGACCGTGATTTCAGTTCTTGATTCCCAACATAATGCGAATAATTTCCTTATCTGTTTCCTTCATGCCGTCACGTCCGATTCGGCCGACATTGGCGATGGTGTTTTCCACTCCTTTGGTGACGATTCCATCACCGCCATAGAACTGTTGGCCTTGTTGGTACATGCAGTGGCCCAGGATTCCCGCCTCCACAGCAGAGGCTATTTTTGCCGCGCAGGATGCTGTTGCCCCATCACAAATGATGCCGGAAACGATGGCCAGCGCATTGACAATGGTGTGAGCTATCTCGTTGAATCCACCGCCGTTAAGCCAGGTAATGCCCGCTCCGGCTCCCACGCCTGCACTGACGACACCGCAAAAGGCCGATAGGCGTCCGATGCTGGTTTTTTGGTGAATGGTGATCAAGTTGGAGATGAGCAGCGCCCTGATGAGGGTTTCTTCATCGACATTGAGTTCCCTGGCGTATTCAATAACGGGTACGGAAGCGGTGATACCCTGATTGCCGGAGCCGGAGACAATGATAACCGGCAATTCACAGCCGCTCATTCTGGCGTCCGATCCGGCGGCGGCCTTGGCTTTGGCACGGACCTTGATGTCATCGCCCCAGGTATCGCGAATGATAGAGCCAATGTTGGCTCCCCAATTTCCCGAAAGGCCCTCTTCGCTTATGCGGGTATTGTATTCAATCTGTCTTTGGATGACGGGCCGTACTTCTTCGATGTCAACTGATTCAGAAAAATCGATAATATCGGCCACATTCATCATGGAACGATCGGTTTCAACGGGATTTTCAACTTCCTCGCAGCCACTTTGTTTAAAAATCACCGCGCCGTCTTTTTTTATCTCAACGATGTTGGTGTGAAAATTGGCGATTCTGACCGAAGCGCATGAATCTTTAGAACAAACGGTGACCGTTAGATCAAAAATGAGATTGCTTTGGGCTGGTACCACCGTCACTTCCTTGGACTTCAGAAAGGCTTTTATTTCTTCTCTGCCCTCATTATCGACTTCCGAGATGACTTCCAGCTTTTTATCCGGGTTACCGGCGACAATGCCCGCCACAGCGGAAACTTCGATTCCTCTTAAACCACCCGTATTGGGCACAACCACGCTCTTGACATTTTTTATAATGTTAAGACTGGCTTCAACGTGGACTCGTTCAACGGGCTGGCCGAGCACCTGCCTGGCTTTTCCCGCGGCGTAGGCTACAGCGATAGGCTCCGTGCAGCCCATGGCTGGGACAAGTTCCTCTTTGAGAATGTCTAAGTAGTTTTGATATCTTGGATCCGTTTTTTTCATGGGGATTCTCACGCGTTTCTGACAATGGTGAGCGTTTTGGCTCACCGCTATCATAACAAGATGAAACGTTTTTGTCCCTTCTTGTTTTGAAACGGAATACCAAAAACAATAAATCAACGGAAATAACTCTAAGTGATTGGTCTTGTGTTGTTTAAGCAGCTTGTGCTCTGATATTCAAAGTCCGCTGCAAAGGGCTAAAGCACTGAACCTCTTGATTTTTTCTTTGAACTCAACTGGGGAAGATTTTTATAAACCTGTTTTCATATTGATCCGGCTATCTTTCACGTTTTGTCATAGTGCGTTAGTTGCGTTAAGTAAGACATGCATAATGGATTCACGTGAGTCAAAAGGGACGATTTGGCGTGAAATGATAAGTGAAAAATACAAGCAGTCTTTCTTACACTGTCCTTTTTTTAGTTTCCTGTCTCAACAGCAATTAAGGTGAAAAGAGTCCAATTTCACCTTGTTCCCATGTAGAATAGGTTCAAGTCGCGCGGTTGCGTATTTAAGTTCAAGAAAAAAATAAGCAGACCGCTTGGGAGGAACGGAGATGAATTCCTCCCCAAAAAACACTGTTCAGGAGGCAGCATGAACTTATTCAAGAAAACAGCTTTGGTGTTAGCCGCTCTTTTCGCTATTCAGGTTATGGGTCAGGATAAAGGTAAAATGGTGGAATACACCAACACCTTCTTAAAAAAAATAGAGGATTCTCATGCAGAATTTACAAAGAAGCCGGATGTTCTCAAGAAGAAATTCTGGCTGGATGTGGAAGGCAAGGATCTTCCCACCTCGGCATCCCAGTTCAAGCAGATTTGGCATTTCCCCTCTGTTTCTCAGGGCTATACAGGTACCTGCTGGTCGTTCAGTACGACTTCCTTTCTGGAAAGCGAAGTGTATCGACTGCACGGTGAAAAAATCAACTTGTCGGAATTATACATTGCGTACTGGGAGTACGTTGAGAAAGCCCGCGGCTTTGTTCGCAGCAAAGGGGAGTCTATTTTTGAAGAGGGCTCTCAGAGTCAGGCCGTTTTGAGGATACTCGATTGGCACGGAGTTGTTCCACTGGAAGCTTATGACGGTCTTTTAGAAGGTCAGACCTTCCATCATCACAAGGCAATGCACCGGGAAATGAAGCATTTTCTGAATGCGGTTAAAAGGGATAACGCCTGGAATGAAGCCTGGGTACTGGCTACCATTCGAAGCATTCTCGATCAATACATCACACCGCCGCCAACCGAATTTAAATACAAGGGCAAGACGTACACGCCCAAATCCTTTTACCGTGAAGTGGTCAAGTTGAATACAGACGATTACGTCGACCTGCTCTCACTGATCGAGAAACCACTGTATGAATACACAAGATACGATGTTCCCGATAATTGGTGGAAAGGCAGTAAATACTACAACATCACCCTGGATGATTTTATGGCGACTCTCAGAAAGAGCATGAAAGAGGGCTACTCCATTTGTCTGGGTGGCGATGTTTCTGAATCGGGTTACCTGCCTCTGAGTGATGTGGCCATGGTTCCCTCTTACGACATTCCTTCAGCCAACATCGATGAATACGCGCGTCAATTCCGATTCAGCAACCATTCGACGACGGATGACCACGGTATTCACTGCGTTGGTGCCGCTGAGCTCAATGGTCAGAATTGGTATTTAATCAAAGACAGCGGCAGCGGTTCCCGCAACGGCAATGAAAAAGGCTATTACTTCTATCATGAAGACTACATTAAACTGAAAATGATGAACATCATGGTTCACAAGGACATGGCTCGAGACTTGTTGAAAAAACAGAAATAAAGAAAAGAGGCGGTTGCTCACAGCCGCCTCTTTTTATTTTTATCTCTATTTTTAATCAACCTTTTTCCTGGCTGGCTTGTCCGTTACTTTTGTCGTACCACTCATGGGATGAGGTTTGAAGTATTGTTTTTAGCTTTTGTATTGCTGGGTTTTGTTGATCCCGTTGTCACGCATGTGTCCATTGACTGTGGGAGACTTTTCCCCTATTGGCCTCATGAATACCATGTCATCAACCTGCTGGATGAATGCGGTTTGGACCCGGAAATTTATTTTCCTGAAGTGGGCTCTGAAGAATGGGAAACCGTGGCACCTTCTGACTTGGGCTGGGATGTTGATGCCATACCTGATTTACTTCAATTTCTGGAAGAACATGAGACTCGGGCCTTTTTACTGACAATTCATGGTCGTTTGGTATTGGAATACTACTGGGGTGAAAATCTCTCCGGACAGCCTTTTAATAAAGATAGTTGGTGGTATTGGGCTTCGGCGGGTAAAACACTGACAGCGACCTTGGTCGGTGTGACACAATGGGAAGGTTTACTCAGTCTGGAAGATGCCAGCTCGGACTATCTCGGTTCAGGTTGGACCAGCCTCAATACCAACCAGGAAGATGCCATTACCGTATGGCATCAATTAACCATGACCACGGGACTGGATGATGGAGTGGGAGATCCCAATTGCACCGATCCGGAATGTCTGATTTATCTTGCAGAGCCGGGGTCGCGCTGGGCCTATCACAATGCGGCTTATACCAAACTGTACGATGTCGTGGAACAGGCCACAGGCTCCCGTTTCACCGCTTATTTTAACAGCCGAATAAGAGATCCCATCGGCATGGACGGACAGTGGTATGACAGCGAGTACAACCATGTCTACTACAGTAAGCCGCGCTCGATGATGAGATTTGGGCTCTTGATCCTGAACGAGGGCAGATGGGAAGCGGGCCCTTTTCTTTTGGATCCCGCCTTTTATGAAGAAATGGTTCACACTTCCCAGTCGTTGAACGAATCTTACGGTTACTTGTGGTGGTTAAATGGAAAGTCCAGTTACATGCTTCCCGGTCTTCAAGATGTTTTTTCCGGTATGATTTGCCCACACGCTCCAGACGATATGATCGCCGCGATGGGCAAAAATGGCCAGCTGATCAACGTTGTTCCCGGTTTGGGTCTCGTGATGGTGCGCATGGGAAGTCAACCCACTCCATCTGTAACTTCTGCTGTGTTTCAGGATCAGCTGTGGGAAAAGTTGAACCCTGTTCTTTCCATCAGCAATTAAACCTTTGAAGGTGAAAAATCCCTGTTTCAAGTGTCCCAGGTAAGCAGCTGTATCGGGCTCGTTCCATTGGGAAGCCGGAGCCGGGATTTCCCACAATAGAGAGGTTCTTTTCGCTAACAAACAGACCATCATTCACTCCAGCACAGGAGCTCGTTTTTGGCATTCTTTCCTGTTGAGGGCTGGAGAGCGAGCGCGCTTTGTGTTATCTTAAACAGGTATGTAAATAGCGTCGTGATTTCAACCCGTCTATTTCATCGCTCTTTTGCGGCTTGCCCTTATTCTGGTGACAAGCGATTACGTCATCCCGGTAATTCCAATTGCCTGCGTGAAACCAGCCTGCGGTTCCTGTCATAAAAAGAGGCGAAAGTTACGGGCTAACAATTGTAAACAGGCGCTGATTGGCAGTACGATGGGAGGTCTCTTGAATTATCTTGACCGCATCGATCATCCGAATGATTTGAAAAGACTGAATCGAAAAGAGTTGCCGGAAGTGGCTTCTGAAATTCGCGCCTTCATTACCGAGACCACCAAGTACACAGGTGGGCATATTGGTTCAGGTCTTGGAGTGGCAGAACTGACCGTTGCGTTACACTATATTTTCGATTTTGAAGAGAAAGACCACCTGATTTTTGATGTTGGGCATCAGTGCTACCCGCATAAAATACTGACTGGCCGCAGAGAGCGCATGCGAACACTTCGCCAGAAAGATGGTTTATCGGGGTTTCCCAACCCGGATGAGTCTGTATACGATCGGGTCAAAACAGGTCACGGCGGAACCAGTCTCTCAACCGCGATCGGTATGGCCGTTGCCATGCAGAAAGATCCTGAATTGAAGTCCAACCGGGTGGTGGCTTTAATCGGTGATGCCGCCCTTCAGGAGGGCGTCGCACTGGAAGCACTGCATCACGGCGGAGCCTTGGAAGAACTGCCGTTAGTGGTTATTCTCAATGACAATGCCCATGGAATCGGCCCCGCTGTGGGCGCGCTCAGCAAGTCTTTCTCATTGATTCGTTCGGGATCCATCTATCGCTTTGCCCGCGGCAGACTGAAGCGTTTTGTCAAAAAGGCGGAGCGCAAATCCTCCCGCCTGGGACAGATTGCCAACGATGTTTACAATCAGCTCAAGATGTACATGCACGGCTTCATACCCAAACTCAAGCCACGCAACCTATTTGAAACGCTGGACTTCTTCTACTACGGGCCCATTGATGGTCACGATATCCCCACGCTGTTGGAGGCGCTTCGTATTTGTCGCAGTTTCAAAAGACCGGTTATTCTTCACTGCATTACCCAAAAGGGAAAGGGACATTCGGAAGTTCAGGATCGCCTGGCTTATCACGCGGGCAAACCCGATTCTTCCCTTTTT
>PDUC01000038.1 GCA_002747255.1 Acidobacteriota bacterium
TTTTTTTGAATTGCATTCGTCTGTTTCTTACACGAACTTGGAGTAGTATTCAACAATCAGCTGCTCTTCAATTTTCACGGGAATGTCATCACGCTGAGGTAATGAAAGCAGTTTCCCTGTGAAGGTATCGCGATTCACTTCGAGATAGGGAGGAACCAGGCCAACAGGACAAGCTTTGAGAGCTTCCTGAATTTGGAGGTTGTTTCTCATCTTTTCTCTAAGTGTTACTTCTTGATCAACTTTAACTTCATAAGAAGGAATGTTCACCTTCTTGCCGTTAACCAGGATGTGTCCGTGGCTAACCAATTGCCTTGCGGCCCAGATTGTATTGGCCAAACCCATTCTGTAAACCACACAATCGAGCCTGGTTTCCAGAATCTGCAGCAGAACGTGACCCGAAACGCCCTTTGAGTTAAATGCGCGTTTGACGTATCTTCTCATTTGCTTTTCAAGAACGTTGTAGATAAATCTCAACTTCTGCTTTTCTTCCAGTCTTTTGCCGTATTCACTCTTCTTTTTCGCACGTCTTGCCTTGGGGCCGTGTTGGCCTGGAGGGGTTTGCCTTTTCTCAAGAATACCGTGGTATTTATGAGAGCGAAACATAGCTTCCCCGAAGCGACGCATCATCCGAGCTTTTGGTGCTCTGTATGTTGCCATTCAATGCTCCCTTTATTGTTTTTAGTTTATTTTTGGCCTGGATGTTGGCACACCGCAGACGCAAAGACCGCTATGCTAACAGAATTTGCTCCTAAAAGCAAAGAGAAAGAAACGGGAACTCAAGCAACAAGGAATATCTTCACCTGGAGACTCGCATGGTGACAGCGTTTGTGGAAAGGTTGAGCATACCGATTTTGCTTTCAAACACCGATTAACCGAAGTTGCCCCCTGTTCAGTTTTCCATGCATGTGATACACTCATGCATCGTTTTAAAATGTGGTGGAGGAAGCACTATGAAAGCCCCAAATCAGGCACAAAAACAAAGAGCACTGGAACTGGCCATCAGTCAGATTGAAAAACAGTTCGGCAAAGGTTCCATTCAAAAAATGGGTTCCAAAAAAATTGAAAAAATCCCATTTATTCCCACGGGATCCATCGCGCTCGATACCGCATTGGGAATAGGCGGTATTCCCTACGGGCGAATCGTCGAAATTTACGGCCCTGAATCATCCGGTAAGACAACCATGACTTTGCACATCATTGCAGAAGCCCAGAAGAAAGGCGGTACGGCGGCTTTCATTGACGCGGAACACGCGCTCGACCCTGAATACGCGCAAAGACTCGGGGTCAACGTCAGTGAACTCTTAATCTCTCAACCCGATTCAGGTGAACAGGCCCTGGAAATAGCGGAAATGCTCACTCGCAGCGGCGGTGTCGATTTAATTGTCATTGACTCGGTAGCAGCACTGGTTCCCAAAGCGGAATTGCAGGGTGACATGGGTGACTCTCACGTGGGACTGCAGGCGCGGTTGATGTCCCAGGCCCTGCGCAAATTGACTGCGGTAGTTTCCCGTTCCAGCACGTGCATGATTTTTATCAATCAGATTCGAATGAAAATCGGCGTCATGTTCGGCAATCCTGAAACCACGACCGGCGGCAACGCGCTGAAATTCTACTCATCGGTTCGTCTGGACATTCGCAAAATTCAAACCCTGAAATCAGGTGACGAACCCGTGGGCAACAGAACGCGTGTCAAGGTCGTTAAAAACAAAATCGCACCGCCGTTCCAGCAGGCAGAATTCGATATTATTTACGGACAGGGGATCTCCAAAGAGGGCGAACTCATCGACCTGGGTGTCTTGCACAACATCGTGGATAAAAGCGGTGCATGGTATTCCTATCAAGGAACTAGATTAGGCCAAGGTAAGGACAATGTGCGCCTGTTCCTGAAAGAACACACCGAACTGGCCAATGAAATCGAGACTAAAGTAAGAGAAATTCTGCTTCCTCACTCCGTGTCAGAGGAAAAAGCACCCCCTGAAAAAGCATAATACTTCAGAGCTTCACTCTCTAACCGTTCCCGGTCAGACCGCACAAAATCGGCATCCCAAACGGCGCTCCTTTTGGGATGTCTGGATGACAGCTGTCTTTGCAATTAGAATTGCTATTTGGAACGAACTGCTATCGACCTGGAAGCCGCCAAAAGCTCAGGATTTACACGCATGCTGAAACACCCTTTTCAATTAATAACCGGCAGCAAACTTATATTGCTGTATGTAACATCCCTGCTCGGCCTGAGTGCTTTAACAGAGTTTGCCGTGGCACTGGACTCCTTTCCCATAGTTCAAAGAACTTCAAATTCAAAAGTTCAGTTGACGGAGGTTCAATCAACGGGTTTACTTACAATGGATGTGGATTTGTATTGGACCTATCAAGGTGCAGGAGGCAGCCATTCACCGGATTCGCTTGCCCTGGTTTTTGAAGCACCCGCTGAACTGGACCCCGAATTCCAACCAGTCATCACCCATAGCTATCTGGACGACTCGAAAGTTGAATTCAGTGCATGGCTGCCCGACAGAACTTTCAGAATTCCACTACCCAAAAAACTCTATTCCGGCACGAAACTGCACTTAACATTTTCCTTTAAATATAAATTGAAAGAGCTGTTGCCTAACACCATTCTCACTCATTTCTTCCCCAAAATACCGATACGGTACCGGGAACAATGGCTGATTCCCTCTGAACACTCCGTAATCTACCCTTACGGAACCTGCCACATAACAACGGCGAGTGCCGTGGATCCCATTCTGATTCCCAATATGTACCGCAGGGGAGCAAGGGAAAATATGCCCCCGGCTGTCAACGGCTGCAGCATTGCTTTTTCTCAGGATATCCTGGAATCCTTTGTCTGGAACGGCATCAAAATTGATCACTCCAAAAAATGGTTGAGCAAAGACCTTGCTGAAGGCCTAAAAAGGGTCTCCCAAAAAATCGGTTTCCAGACACTGACTCACATCACCCTCATCAAAGGAGCCAAACACGCGGGCTGGGGATTGTGCTCATTTGAACGACTGTCGGACATGGAGGCATGTGTTTTTGAAATGATTCTCAAAATGTTCTACCCCCTTGTTTCATCTCCCGAACTCAACCCCTATGAAGATATGGCCCGGATGATGGTGAACCCGAGAAGCAAGCATCTCTTTTCATTTAACTTGACACCCACTCTTTTTAATCATCATTCCAATTGTTCGCGTTTTTATTCTTATTTTTCCAACCTCTCCAAACAGAAGCAAATCCGGCTCTTTGACGACTGGATTGCGCGCAATCTCTGTAAAGTAAAGACATTGGATGACATTCTCGGGTTGGAGAACAGCTCTAGTGCAGGCAACATACACATCGAGTTCAAAGAGTTGAGCGAGGAAGGATACGTCTATGCGTTCAACCCCGCTGCAAGGCTTTGCCGCAGCCTCATCCTTGAAACGGCTACAGGTCGTTTTTTTCAAAGAAAAAATCCCCGTCAAGCGATCGCTGTTTACCCAGATCCAGTCGTCAAGTGGCATCAGGGGTTCACCTTTCCTCTTCAGGGAACTGTTGCGCACCCCAAAAACACGGTTAAACAGGCGTTGGAAAAGAACAGGAAACGAGAAAGATTATGGCAAAATGTACAATGGCTCTGGTTCCAGTAGCCCTTCTGTTTACCCTTGTTCACAGTTTTCTTTTCCTGTGGGGTTCCCATCACTTGCTGTTTGTCTTTCAACTGGCCGCGTTATTTGTTTTCAAGACAGCAGGAGCCATGATCTGCAGACCCTATCCCGCTGTCAATGTGGTAAAGCGTCTTTTCACTTTTTTTGGCTGGTACGCCATTTTAACGGGAGCTGCCTTAGCCGCAAACCACTTCATTCCAGCCATGACCCTTCTGTGGGTTCCGCTTCTGCAGATCTTGGTATACACGGGCATTGTCTGTACCTTGTGGAATGATTCGCTAAAGGATCTGTTTCGTCTCCTGCCAAAGTCGCTGTATTTACTCACAGCTGTGGGAAGTATTTGCAGTCTCTACCTCTCCAGCTATCTCTCGCACCGGGCGACAGTTGCTCTGATATCTGAAACCCAATTCAGATTGATTCTATTCTGTATTCAACTCATCCCCTTCATCTATCACTTCACACTGTTGCTCTATCTCCGTAAAATAAGCGATGCTATTTTGTTACCGAAAAAAAGGAAAAGAACATGACAAATAAAAAAAAGGTTAAAAGAAAAGAACGCATAATGATCAACAAAGTCGTAACCAGAGGCGGCGACAAAGGCATGACCTCGCTCGCAACAGGCCAGCGGGTCAGCAAAACGCACCCCCGAATTGAAGCTTACGGAACCGTTGATGAGCTCAACGCCTTTTTGGGAAAAGCCATTGAAACTTCAAAGACCGCCCTGGGCGATGAAGACTTCATTCAAATGCTGATTCGTATCCAGCACGATCTATTCAACCTGGGCGCCGAACTGGCATCCATGCCGAAAGATCCCTCCAGCCGTAAGCCCTCCATCGACACTCAACACGTTGCTTTTCTCGAAGAGAGTGTAGACAAGTACAACGCGGAGCTACCGGAGCTGACTTCTTTCATCCTGCCAGGAGGCAGTCCGCTGGCTGCAGAACTCCATATTTGCAGAACCATCTGCCGACGGGCTGAACGACTGGCACAGAGTATCCGACCCACTGAACAACCAGCCGGACAACAGTCAGAGTACGTTCCCG
The DNA here is from genome assembly GCA_002747255.1 of Acidobacteriota bacterium. GTDB lineage: Bacteria > Acidobacteriota > Holophagae > Acanthopleuribacterales > Acanthopleuribacteraceae. The sequence goes on from PDUC01000038.1 coordinate 4,685, forward strand.
AAAAAGCGCTCATTTATTTAAACCGTTTGAGCGATGCGTTCTTTGTGTTCAGCCGCTGGGTCTTGGTAAAAGCCAACTTGAAGGAACACCTGTGGCATCCATTTCAGTGAAAAACGTCGCTTTCATTTTCCAGTCCCCAGCCCGGCAATTCAAACTCTCTGCCAGCTCTCGCTGCAGCTTCAACTGCCGCATTCGGATATCACGATATTCATTGTTCTGTTATTGAGATAGATTGTTCAGCACTTGACAAAATGGAACTCGGTAATTCAGAATGAGCCATACATCTTTTTTTCGAGGTGAACTATGACACAAGGTTCAAACTTCCCCCCACCCCCACCGCAGCCGCAAACGGATACGCCTTCCCAACCGGGGTATTCGCAGCTTCCTCTGGAGGCAGTGAAGAAAAAAGTAGGCCCTCCCGCTGTCGCCCTTATCATTACAGCAGCAGTTGGACTCTGCATGCAGGTTATCGGTCTACTGACAAGACTGGTATCTTCCCAAGATCCGGAAGTCGTGATGGAACAGATGAATGAAGCCTTTAGCCAAATGGGCTGGGACATCAATCCTGAAATGTATGAGCCCTTGTTTAACCAGCAAGGTGTCTACGGCATTATTTCTTCCGTTTTTGGTCTCATCATGGTTGGAATCGTCTTCTATGGTGGCTTGAAAATGAAGAAGCTCGAAAATTGGGGTTTATCCCTGGCGGCCTCTATCCTGGCTATCGTCCCTTGCCTCAGCCCTTGTTGCTGTATAGGCATGCCTATTGGTATTTGGGCGTTAATTGTACTGCTCGACGACCACGTTAAGGATGGTTTCAGACAGAACACGCAATTTAAATGACGTCAGGCCGCAAACAGATATCCACAGGAACCCCAGCCAGACAACCCTCTGGCCGGGGACAAGCCCCCTGTAGTTCCAGCAATCTGCACATCTCTGATTCACTTCTGTCTGCTGCGTTAAAAGAGGACAAATGATTCAGAAAATCCTGCAGTGGAAAGGTCTGCCCAGTCTGTTGATCTTGTTGTTTTGCGTGAGCCTTTTCACACTGGCGCTCTTACTCGAGCCAGATCAGGCTCATGCAGACAGCGGTCAAATTGAACAGGCTCGTCTCAAATTAGGCAGTTTCACCTTACCGGAATCTTGTGCCATGAAACGTTCAACAGGTCTGCCCTGTCCGGGTTGCGGTCTGTCGCGTTCCTGGGTTCAGCTTTTCAATTTAAACTTCAAAAACAGCTTAAAGTCCCATCGATTGGGGTGGTTTGTTCTGCTTTACGCCTTCCTGCAATGCCTGCGCCATTTCCTGTGGCTCACTCTTGTCTCGGCCCGGCCACGAATTAACAAAGCAGGAAAAAAGCTGGATTACGGGTTAATTCTTGTGGGGCTTGGATTAATGGTGAACTGGTTCATTCAATTGAGAACTATGATCTGAGCGCATCCACTTCGGGTTTCAGTTCTCGTGTCATGAGGCTCATGACGGCTTTCTTGGGGCGCAGTCCTTCGTAGAGAATCCGGTAAACAGCATGGGAAATGGGCATTTCAACCTCGCAGTTCTCCGCGAGCTCACAAACTGTTTTGGCGTTGTGAAACCCCTCCACAACCATTCTGCTTGAAGCCAGAATATCCTGTGCCGATTGTCCCTTCCCAATCTTTTGACCGAATGTGTAGTTTCGACTTAAACTGCCTGTGGCAGTCAGCACCAGATCACCGAACCCACCCAGCCCCATAATGGTATCGGGATGAGCACCCAGCTTGGCTCCCAGCCTTCTTATTTCCGCCAGGCCTCTTGTCAATAAAGCGGCTCTTGTGTTGAGACCCAGTCCCATGCCATCGGTTATGCCGGAAGCAATGGCAATCACATTCTTGACCGCGCCGCCCAGCTCCAGTCCCACAATATCCGTACTGGTATAAACCCTAAAAAATGGGGTCGCGAACAGGTTTTGAATGTCCACCGCAACCTCGTGGGACTTGGCAGCAACCGTGACCACAGTAGGCACGTCCTTTGCCACTTCCCTGGCAAAACTTGGTCCTGACAGAACAGCCTTGTGTTCTGAGGGAACCTGTGGAACCACATCACAGAGAATACCGTGCATGGTGTTTCCAGTATGGGTTTCAATACCTTTGGAGGCCGTAACCAGTACGGAATCAGGGGAGATGATCTCTGCCACCCTGTCAATGGTGGCTCTGAACACATGGGATGGTATCACCAGTATGATGAGATCTTTATCGCTGACTGTTTTTTTTAAATTGCTGTCACAAAGGAGATTGTGAGATAAATCGATACCGGGCAAAAAGACTTTGTTTTCTCTTTGAGTGTTAATACTCTCAACGACTTCCTGTTCAAATGCCCACAGGTGAATGGTCAAACCTTTTTTTGCCAGTAGGTTGGCAATAGCTGTTCCCCAGCTTCCGGCCCCTATAACCGCTATTTTTTTAAAAGGATGCTGCCTGTTCATAGAATCTCCATTTGCCCCGAAAAATATCGTTACCGCATGGTAAGCTGCTGGTTTCGTTTATTTGAATCAATCCCTTCATTTCCTTTTCACCCTATCTATTTTACCTAAGTTTGGTAAAAAACCAAATTCCATTGATCAATTGACGGTTCCAGTTAAGAAAGCTACAATAGGCTGACCGGCAGAGTCACAAAATAATTCGCGTTATCGGGCCCCTCAATCTGGGCAAAACGCGTTTTTTTTATTTAACCGCGTTGCGACATCGAGAAAAACAAGCACCTGGTCAAAACGTCGCAATCCAGTGGAGAGGAAAATGGAATCACAAACCCGAAATGAAGCCAATAGTTCGAAGTTTATATTTGTCACAGGAGGCGTACTCAGCAGCCTCGGAAAAGGCCTGGCTGCAGCATCCATCGGAGCTCTCCTCGAAGCTCGAGGCTACAGTGTAACCATACAAAAACTGGACCCCTATATCAACGTCGATCCGGGAACCATGAGCCCGTTCCAGCATGGTGAGGTTTTTGTCACTGACGATGGTGCTGAAACCGATCTCGACCTCGGACATTACGAGCGATTCACTCAAATGCAGGGCACCCAGATGCACAACATAACCACTGGCCGTGTGTATCAGAAAGTTATTAACAAAGAACGAAGAGGCGATTATTTAGGAAACACGGTTCAGGTTATCCCTCACATCACTGATGAGATCAAAGCCGGTGTCAAAAAAATAGCCAGTGAGGGCACAGATATCGTTATCGTCGAAATTGGCGGCACGGTCGGTGACATAGAGAGTTTACCCTTTATGGAGTCCATCCGCCAGCTGCGACTGGAAGTACCTCAAGGTGATGCGATCAACATTCACCTGACCTACGTGCCCTACCTCAAAGCTGCTGGTGAGCTGAAAAGCAAGCCCACTCAGCATTCGGTCAAAGAACTGCGTTCCATCGGTATTCAGCCGGATTTAATTCTATGCCGCAGTGAAATCGATTTACCCGAAGATGTTCGGGCAAAAATCGCCTTGTTCTGTAATGTACCTGCAAAAGGGGTTGTTGCCGCGATCGATGTGGATAACATCTACAAAGTACCCCTGACTTTTGCCGAACATGAGCTGGACAAGACCATCTTAAACCTGCTGAATCTGCCACTTAACCAGTCGAAGCTGGACTCCTGGGAAAACCTGGCGAAAATAATCGACAGTCCGCGTCCACCCGTCCATATTGGAATTGTCGGTAAATACGTCGATTATCCGGATTCCTATAAATCCCTTGTTGAAGCCCTTTACCACGCGGGTTTTCACCACCGTGCAGATGTAAAAGTACATTGGCTCAGCTCAGCAAAGTACGAAGACCCGGAAAATAGAGAGGAACTGAAAAAAATGGACGGGATCCTCATTCCCGGCGGCTTCGGACTCAGGGGAGTGGAAGGCATGATTGGAGCGGTGACCTTTGCTCGCGAGCACAAAATCCCCTATTTCGGAATTTGCCTGGGTATGCAGATTGCCTGTATTGAATTCGCCAGAAATGCAGCGGGTCTGACCAATGCCCACTCATCTGAATTTGAAGATGACCCTGTCCATAAAGTCATCTACAAATTGCGAGAACTCGTCGACATCGATGAATTGGGCGGGACCATGAGGCTGGGCGCCTATGACTGTGTACTGGACAAGAGTTCAAAAGCCTATCAAGCCTATCAACAGGAAAACATATCTGAACGACACCGACATCGCTTTGAATTTAACAAGGCGTACAAACCCATTCTTGAAAAACACGGGTTGAGTTTTACAGGTATTTCACCTGACAGTGTGTTCGTTGAAATTGTGGAAATCAATGAACATCCCTGGTTTGTCGCATGCCAGTTCCACCCTGAATTCAAATCAAAACCTCTCGTTCCCCATCCCCTCTTTAAGGACTTCATCAACGCGGCATTAACCTGTCGTCAATCCAAGAAAAACACATAATTAGAAATACAGTAAAAGAAACAGACAACCGGAAGTTCAACCGCTATAACCAAGTGACTTGTTAAAAGCAATTCTGGAAACTTCACCCAACGATCAACATCAACTGAGGAGCCTGTTATGACTTACGCCATACCATTTGGTAAGAAAACACTGCGACGAGGCGGTCCTCTTCTTCTCATTGCGGGTCCTTGTGTCATTGAGTCAAAAGAGCATTGCACAGGAATGGCCAAGGCGATTAAAAAAATCCTGGCCCCTTATCAAAAAGAGTTCATCTGGGTTTTTAAATCCTCCTTTGATAAAGCCAACCGCTCTTCCATTGGAAGTCAACGCGGCCCCGGTCTGGAAGAAGGCCTGCGAATCTTGAAAAAGATCCGAAATAAAATGAAAGTACCGGTTATTACCGATATCCACTTGCCATCACAGGCGGCGCAAGCTGCAAAATACGTAGACGCACTCCAAATCCCGGCATTTTTATGCAGGCAAACCGATTTAGTCGTTGCGGCGGCCCAGACCGGTCTGCCCGTCAACATTAAGAAAGGACAGTTTCTGGCACCCTGGGATATGAAACACCCCATTGTCAAGGTTCGCCAGAGCAACAATCTGCATGCCATGGTAACGGAAAGAGGAACCAGTTTCGGATACAACAACCTGGTTGTGGATTTCACGGGTTTTCAGGTGATGCGAGATCTTGGAGTGCCGCTTATCTTTGATGCCACTCACAGTGTTCAGTTGCCCGGAGGTTTGGGCAACAGAACCGGTGGCAGACGCGAAATGGCGCCTGTCCTGGCTCGTGCGGCAGTCGCTGCCGGTGTCGACGGCCTTTTCATGGAAGTTCACAGCGATCCCGACAAGGCTTGGAGTGACGGACCCAATCAACTGAACCTGCCGATGTTTGAAGAGGCCATTCAGCAGATTGTCGCAATAAGGAAGGCACTCCATGGTTCTTGATCGTGCCCGTCGCGTCCTAATCACCGAAGCAGACGCCATCCGCCAAGTGGCGTCCAGCCTGGATGAACACTTCATAGATGTCGTCAACTGTATTGTGTCCACTCAGGGCCGCATTGTGCTGACCGGCATGGGGAAAAGCGGCATTATCTGCAGAAAGATCGCGGCCACCCTGGCCAGTACAGGCACACCGGCATTCTTTCTCCATCCAGCCGAAGCCATTCACGGCGACCTTGGCATGGTCATTCCCAACGATACCGTTATCGCCATCTCCAACTCTGGTGAAACAGAAGAACTGGTGCGCATGATGGAGTACATCAAACGACAGGGAGCAACTCTGATCAGTATAACCGGAAATCCCAAAAGCACGCTCTCTACCTATGCCGACCTCCCGCTTCACTATGAAATCAACGAAGAGGGTTGTCCATTGGGCCTGGCCCCTATGGCGTCAACCACCACCAGTCTGGCCATGGGCGATGCACTGGCAGCCGCTGTCATGGAAAAAAGGGGGTTTTCCCCTCAGGACTTTGCCCGCTTTCACCCGGGCGGCAAGCTCGGCTCCAAACTGCTGCTGGTCAAAGATGTCATGCACCAGGGCCAAAAGAAACCGCAAGTGGAAGCAAAGACACCGCTTTCTGAAGCGCTCATTGAAATGAGCCAGAAAAGGCTGGGCATGACGGCCGTTAAGTTGCCAAATGGGAAATGGGGTTTCCTGTCGGATGGTGACATTCGGCGTATGCTGCAAAAACACGGGCCCGATGCTCTGCAGTTGACCGCGGAAAAGGCCTGCTCCAAAAACTCCAAACGCATCCAGCCCGATTGTCTGGCCGCGGAAGCATTGAAAATTATGGAATCACACCAAATTACCTCGCTGCTGGTTATGAACCTGCAAGGCGAGTACGTAGGCGTCGTTCACTTGCACGACCTGTGGAATACCCATTTGGTTTAAGAAGCACGCACCCTTTTCTGTGAATGGAACATGAAGACGAAAAAACACTTTGGGCAGCACTTCCTGCACGATCAAAAGGTCATTGAAAAAATTCTGGCGCTTCTTGACGTGCAGCAAAGCGATCGAATTGTTGAAATCGGTCCGGGTCCAGCCACTCTTACCAAACCTCTTCACCAAATGAACACCCATTTAACCGTCATTGAAATTGACGGCGATATGGTTGACTTCCTTGAATCCAGCTGCTTTAACCCGCCTATTGATATCATTCACGGCGACTTTCTTAAACTGGATCTATCCCCTATTCTCCATTGTCAAACGAAAGTTATCTCCAATTTACCCTACAATACCAGTGTTCCTATCACAGCCCGCATGTTACATTTTTCGGCATTCATCCCCACCATGGTGTTAATGTACCAAAAGGAAGTAGCCCAGCGCATACAAGCCAGTGTGCATACCAGGGATTACGGACCCATTAGCGTTCTGACCCGTTTCTTCTACAGGGTAAGCGCCCATTATGACGTGGGACCAGGCGCGTTTCAGCCACCACCCAAGGTTTGGAGCCGTGTTTTGAAACTGGAGAGACTGGAAAGGCCTCTCATTGAACCGGCTCTCATCCCGCACGCACAGCGGCTTTTAAACGCGCTTTTCGGGAAACGACGCAAAATGGTGCGCGGCATCCTAAAGAAATACGGGCAGCAAAATTGGCAAACTATTTACAATGAAATTGGCAATCCGACAGCTAGACCGGAAAACCTCTCGCCCGATTTTTACGCCCGCTGGATAACACAAACTGAGGTCACAAAACATGTCTGAAACCAAAATCATACCCCTTGGCGGCCTGGGTCAATTTGGCGCCAACGCGACCATCATTCAAACCAGGAATACGTGTATTCTAATTGATTTCGGGTTGATGTTCCCCCCTGATCGACGTCAGCCTGGTGTTGATTTCTACATCAACGATCCCGAAGAAATACTGGCAAACTGGCCGGATCTTGAAGCGGTCTTTATTACCCACGGCCATGAGGATCACATTGGCGGCCTTTACTATTTACTGAAAAAAAAGAATTTGCCAGTTTATGCCACACCCTATACCGGTGCTCTTATCGAGTCCGCCGATCCCATGATTGCCAGGCTGGATCTTCATGAAGTGTGCTATCGAGAGCCCATTCCAATAAAAGATCTCGTTCTCGAGTACATTCCGGTTACCCACTCCATCGCCAAAGCCTCCTGTTTACTAATCGACACGCCAGGCGGAACGATCATGCACTCGGGCGATTTCAAGCTCGATCCAGCTCCCGGTGACGGGACACGTTTCGATATCCAATACATCCTTGAAAAAACAAACCGGACTGCTGTTCAAAACAGTGATTTCACCGCGGGCATCGATCTGCTCATGATGGACTCGACCAATGCCGAACAGAAGGGGTTTTCGGGATCGGAGGCAGGCCTGCTGCAGACTTATCAGGAAATCGTGAACGAGAGCAAGGGACGCATCTTCATATCCTGCTTTTCCTCCAGCCTGCCGAGATTGATCAACGTCAGCAAAATTGCAGAAGCCTCCGGCAGGAAAGTGGTTCTAGCTGGCCGCAGCTTTCATCGGCACTTCAAGGCGGCCATGAAAACCGGTTACATCAAACCAAACGCTGTTTTCATTGACCAGGAGCAGGCCTCCGCTTTACCTCCCAGGGAACTGTTGTATTTTATAACGGGTTCTCAGGGCGAACCCAATGCGGCTCTCTCCAAAATAGCCGCTCACACGCACAGAGACGTCCAACTTCGCAGCAGTGATACGATTATCTTTGCATCGAGACCCATACCTGGCAATGAAAGAGCCATTGCTCTGCTGCGCAGCTCTCTGGAACAAGCGGGAGCCCGGGTCATCAATTCGTCTCATAGAAATGTACACGTTTCCGGACACGCTTATCGGGAGGAACTGGCTTACCTCCTGAATGTTACCAAACCCGGAAACATCCTGCCTATTCACGGCGAATTTACCATGCTTCAACAGCATGAAAAATGGCTCAAACATCTGGTTCATAAAAATCAACGAATCCTGCTTCGGTCAAATGGAGATGAGCTGGTCCTTCAAAATGGCATTTGTCATGCCGGGAAAAAATGGGAGACTTCACTGCTTCCAATTGATGGGAACCAATTGGTACCTCTCCAGAGCAGCGTGTTAAAAGAGAGAAAAGACCTGATGTACTCCGGTCTGATCCTCATTTCGTTCAAACACGGATACGGCAAACCCGAATGGGATGTTCTGACCATGGGACTCGCGGAAGAAAAACCGGGTACGCTGAAAAAAATCATCCTGGACTTCCTGAACAAAGACGGCCTTCACATCAACAAAAAGAGAATTAAAACGGCTGTCAAGAAACTTCTCAGGCGCTATTTCAACGGTATGCCTGTTATTCGCGTCGTTTACGAGGGAACCATTTTGTGATGTACGATCAAACCCAAATGCGAACCGCTCTCAAACAACGAAATCACGGCGTTTTGAGTGTGACACTTGAAGAGGTTTTGAGCCTTTTTTTGCAATCTGAATAGAAACAAACCCATGCAACAACAAGAAAACACACCCAATCTCATCGTCATCCTCGGGCCAACGGCTTCCGGCAAAACCGCGCTTGGGGTTCAACTTGCCCGTGACCTCAAGGGTGAAATTATCTCGGCGGATTCCCGTCAGGTCTACAGGGGAATGGATCTGGGGACCGGCAAGGATCTGGCCGAATACGAAGAAATACAACACCACCTGATCGATATCCGCGATCCCGGATACGAATACAACCTCTACGAATTTCAACTGAACTTCCACGAAGCCTTCCGTAAAGTCTCGGCCAAAAACAAAATACCCATTTTAGTTGGAGGCTCCGGACTTTATCTGGATGCGATCGTCTTTAACTACCAAATTCAAACCGTTCCCATCGATGAAACCCTGCGAAAAGAGCTGGCGGCACTCAGTCTCGAGCAATTGCAGGAGCGGCTCCGGTCAGGCCAGGGTCAACTGCACAACACAACGGATCTGCAAAGCAGAACCCGTTTAGTGAGAGCCATCGAAATTGCAGAATTCAGCGGAACAACTCCTGTGAAAAAAAAACATCTCCAGAAAGTGAACCCGCTCATATTTGGCTTGCAATGGGAGCCGGAACAGTTGAGAAAGAGAATTGCCAAAAGATTAACGCAACGAATGGATCAAGGCATGATCGCAGAAGCACGCCGACTTCACGAACGGGGTCTGAGTTACGAAAAAATGGAATACTACGGGTTGGAATACAAGTTCCTGGCCCGTTATTTAAAAGGTGAACTCAACAGAAACGATATGACACAGAAATTGCGCAGCGCTATTTGTCAATTCGCCAAACGTCAAAGATCCTGGTTTCGCAGAATGGAACGAAAAGGAGCCAAGATTCACTGGTTAACCCAAAGCGCGACTTTTCATTCAGAGGCACTGAAAACGCTCCGCGAATTCAAAATATTGGATTCAACCATTTGAATTCCTCTGTTTTCTTGCGTCCCGTCAGTCAGGTCGTGAAACTGAGAATCAGAGTAACGGGAAAAAGCCATACCACCAAAAACAGCAACAGTCACAGGGCATTCTAGCCGGTATTGACCTTCAAAAGCACTCCATACCCGTATAATGGTATTATAATTGCTCATGGGAAAGCACCCTGAGACGCTGAAAAGCGTCAAAATGAACCCCAAATTGATTCATATTTGAAGGCCCGTAAAGCGGGCCTTTTTTTTAATCGCACTGATTAAAATGCGAATTATGGCATTAATTCTTCGTAAAGATAGGCGTATTCAACAGCGGCGTTATAGGCACGCTGTTCGTTATTGGCGGCACCAGAGTGCCCACCTTCCGTATTTTCGTAATAGAGGACAGGGTGTCCCATTTCCTTCATTCGCGCAACCATCTTGCGCGCGTGTGCGGGGTGAACACGGTCATCTCGAGTGGATGTGGTGAAGAAAACTCTGGGATAGGTAACGTCTTTCTTCAGATTGTGATAGGGGCTGTACGTTTTGATGTATTCCCACATTTCAGGGTCATCGGGATCACCGTATTCCGCTGCCCATGACGCTCCGGCCAGAAGTTTGGTGTAACGCTTCATATCGAGCAGCGGCACCTGGCAGACAACCGCCTTGAAAAGATCCGGCCGCAGTGTAAAGCAAGCTCCAACCAAAAGACCTCCGTTACTGCCACCCTGGATACCGAGTTTGGACTTGGAAGTAATTTTCCGGCTGATCAGATCTTCCGCAACGGCAATAAAGTCCTCATAAGCTTTCATGCGGTTCTTTTTCAAGGCCGCCTGATGCCATCGAGGTCCAAACTCTCCGCCACCTCGGATATTGGCGATGACATACACGCCGCCCTTCTCCAGCCAGGCTTTGCCTGTAACGGCTGAGTAGCGGGGAGCGAGTGAAATCTCAAAGCCACCGTAACCGTAGAGCAAAGTGGGATTGCTGCCATCTAGTTTCCAGTCTTTTCTGTGCAGAACAAAGTAGGGTATTTTGGTGCCATCCTTGGATACCGCTTCAAATTGATCCGACTTAAAGGGTTTGGCATCGAAGAAGGGTGGCAGGCTTTTCAACTTCTCGGTCTTACCGGTAGCTCCATCTACCAAAAAGAGGGTGCTGGGCGTAAGGAAACTCTCATAGTTCATAAAAAACTGATCACTGTCTTCCCGGGTATCAAAGACACTAATACTGCCGTTGGGTTCTGTTTGGATGGACACCTCTTTCCACTGGTTGTTACCCGCTGGTTTCAGAACCTTCAAAACACCGGTTACATTATCCAGCAGGCTCAGCAAAATGAGATTCCTGGTGGTTGAAACAGAGGATAGGGAAACGCGTTCTTCAGGCTGATAAATCACGCGATAATCCTTCTTTCCTTTCAGCACCGCATCCAATTCCTGAATAATTAAACTGCCCTGTTTGAAAGTCTTGTCCTCTACCTTCCAATCCGATTTGAGCTTCACCAGCACCTGATCGTGAATATATGCCTCGAATTCCGCATCAGCCGGTACATCCAATTTCACGTTTTTGCCATCTACAATGAGATAGGTCGATCTGGTAAAAAAAGTTGTGGCATCCACAATGAAATCCAAAGACTTGTTTTTCCTGTTGATACGGCCCGCATAAGCGTAAACATGCTTGGGATCCGCCTCAAAAATGGTTTGGGCCTCATCGAGTTTTGTGCCGCGCTGCCATATCTTAACGATCCTGGGATAGCCCGACTCGGTCAAACTGCCGCTGCCGAAATCGGTACCCACATACAGGGAATCCCGGTCTCTCCAACTGACATAATTTTTCGCTTCGGGAAGATAGAAGCCGCTCTCGACAAATTCCTTTTTCTCAACATCGAATTCTCTAACAACGGTGGCATCGGCTCCGCCTCTCGATAAACTGAGAAGACAGCGTTTGTAGTCTGGATAACTGAATTGGGCTCCTTTGAAAACCCAGTTTTCATTTTCCGCTTTGGATATTTGATCCAGATCGAACACAGTCTCCCATTTAGGCTGACTTTTCCTGTATTCTTCCAGTGTGGTACGGCGATAGATACCTCTTACATTGCCGGCATCTCTCCAGAAGTTGTAATAGTACTTTCCATATCTACTAGTGTAGGGTATACGCTCCTTGGAATTTAAAATCTCCAGAGCGGCTTCCTTGACGGTTTTAAATCCGTCTACTTTTTCAAGCTGGGTTTTGGATTCCGCATTCTGCTTTTCAACCCAGGCAAGCGCCTTTTCCCCTGTAACCTCTTCTAACCACATGTAAGGGTCCTCCTCTCCTGCTGAGAGCAAGCACGTTGCACACACAATCATTCCAAATAATAATTTAAACGTCTTCACTTTGTCATACCTCCGTTGCGCTTATTTTAACACATAAGCAATCGCGATGCTCTATGCCGCTGTTCTATTTACTTGTTATCTCAAAGGGTAAAATCATGCCACAGTCCGGACTTCAGTCACAATCCGGCGTTCGATTCTATTCGCAAAGGTCGCAAAATAGGGCAGAACCATCAAAAAAATGATAAAATTATCCCATGAATCGAATTAATTGGAAAACAACCCTGCCCAGTTTCATCATAGGCTTCTTTTTTCTGTCAATCGCTTTTAGAAATGTCTCCTTTAGTGACATGATCCAGCCTCTCAAGGGCATTCCTCTTACACACTTGGCACCATTGATCGTTCTCACGATTTTGGGAATTGTCATACGAGCCTGGAGATGGTGGACAACACTGCCGGAACCCCACACAAAAGAGGAATTCTTTTCAGCACAAAGAGCGCTTGGAATTGGTTATTGCGCCAATAACTTCATCCCACGCCTGGGTGAAATACTGCGAATCTATTTCATGAAAAAGGAAACGCGGCGCTCCATTCCGGTTCTGGCCAGCACGGTCATTCTCGATCGTTTTTTCCTCGACCTACTCGCTCTGATCATACTTATCGTTTATGCTCTTCTCCTAAACACCTCGCTTGTTACAAAACTGCATCCAGACGCTTTTTTCTATTTTTGGACTTTCATCGAGGTGTCTCTTGTGGGAATTGGAGCCCTTCTGTTGTTGGCATATCAGCCCGAGTTCCTGCTAAAAATGATCCGAATCTGCAAAGTCGATGCGTTCCCCTCCCTGTATGGAAAAATAGAGCGTCTGACGCACGAACTCAGTCTGGGAATGTCCTCGATCAAATCGCTCCGCGCTAAAGTGATCATTCTCATTCAAACTGTTGGGCTCTGGGTAACCTACATGGCGGCGTTCATACTGGGGTTGTGGATGATGGACATCCCTTTCACCATCGCAACAGGGTCACTGGCCTTTGCCATCAGCATATTGGGTGTCATCCTGCCTGCACCCGGGGCCATAGGACCTTATCACTATTTCACTTCCAATGCCCTTACCCTTGTTTTAGGCCTTGAAGAAAAAAACGCTCTGGCTTTTGCTTTTCTCATGCATGCCGTCATGTTCCTGACCAATACGGTCTACGGTTTCCTATGTTACCTTTATTCAACTAATTTCGTTAAAAAGAGTGCTGATGAACAAAGTGACCAAGTTAAAGCAGCAGGGTTACCCGAACAGGAAAAGACGCCACTTTGAAACCTTTGCACAAAAAACACATAGGCAGTTTTATTTGTGGTCTTTATGCCTCACAATCAAAACAGGACAATCTGAATGTCTAATCACATATTCCGCAACACTGCCCATAATCAAACGGTTAAAACCCGTATAACCGTGTGTTCCCAGGACCAGCAAGCTGATATCATGCTTCTTCACAGCCTCCACAATCTCCGGACCCGGCTTTCCTTCAACAAAATGGGACTTGGTGGCCGGCCCAAGCTCTTTTAACAAGTCGTTTAACATGTCGCGACCATTATTCCGAACTTCGTCAATCTGATCGTCCATCCAGGTGTCCACACCGGGCAGAAAATAGTAAGGTGACGGCATCTGAAGAGCCGTTAAGTCAAACACATGAATAACATGTAATTCAGCCTGCATCTGGTCGCGAAAAGAAACAGCCGTTTCCTTGGCTTCCTTCGAGGCTTCTGAAAAATCACTGGCAAACATTATCCTCTTAACTCTCTTCACTTGGACCTCCACGTTCCTGACTTGTACCCTCTTTTTATCACTTCCCGTTGCGGAATTTGGTTCCCCTAAACACCTGTCTGCTATTCCTTTTATTGCTGTCTATCAATATACATTAAAATGCTGTCCCATGCCTTGTTTTAGTCAAAAAAAATGTTTTGCGCACGCCATTTGTTTTGCTTCTGCCGCGCTTGGGAACAACAGTAAAAAAAGCGCTTTCAGACCGAATCCAAACACCGTTTCAGAAGGACATGAAAAAGCTTGAAAATCACACTCAAGCGTAACAAATCACCTCTCACCAACCCGCAACCATACAAACTCTTTTCCAAGCCCGTTTTTTCGTTGAACTTAAAGAGTTTTCCACAGGTTTTCCACAAGACAGGAAAACACACAGCTAAATGACGGCCAGGCAGGAGCATAACGGTTGAAAACACTCACTTTTTTACAGGAAACCCAGTCATACCAAGGGTTTTCATTGCGCACCATTTTTAGGTCAATCCACACAAAAGTCTTACTTTTAAGGGGTTTATGGATTTATCCACAGAGTTTTCCACAGAGTTTTCCACAGGTATTGCGGAAAACTCTGTGGATAACGCAAAAGTCAGCTTGAAATCAACGCGGGAGAGCAACTTCCAAGACAATAAAGCTGTCCTGAAGTGCGACTATTAGTTTGTAAAGTCCGGTCGAGATACCTCGCTATGGATGCACAAGCGCCATAACTCCGACCTGAACACAAATCCCGGGCGGAAATCTTTTTTCTGCCATCAAAATCGTCTGTTTCAGCGCCCCGTGTTTTGTGCTATCGTACGCTGTTAGCTTGAGGAATTAAGCGCAGAGGAAACCCGAATGAAAGCACTTCTAGCTCTTCCCCTGTTGGCGACCATGTTGGTATATGGACAACACGATCAGGGAGCGGTTCAAAAAAGAATTGAAATCGACAAAAAGAATGCCCTGAAACCGTTCACCATCATGCCCCATCGACCCAACTTCATGCTGCTTGGCTCCTATAACACCAAAGGTTACGAAGCGTCGATCCATGCGGAGGAATTCAGCACTCCGGATTACAGATTCAAAGACATTGAAGCACAATTTCAGCTCAGTCTCAAAGTTCCCATTGCCCTGGATTTCTTTTCCGGCAGACTCAACGTCTACGGAGCCTACACCAATCGCTCTTTCTGGCAAGTCTACAACCCGGAGATCTCCAGCCCGTTCAGAGAAACCAATCACGAACCGGAACTGTGGTTTCAAGTTCATCAGAAAAACCGCTTTCTTGGGTTCAACAACCCTTTGACCATTGTGGGTATCTCGCACCAGTCCAATGGCCGTTCGGGTATTCTTTCCAGGAGTTGGAACAGAGTGTATGCCGTCATCCTCCTTCAAAAAGGGCGTCTGGCTATCAGCTTGAAACCCTGGTTTCGCCTGTCTGAAGACAAAGAAGACGACGACAATCCCGACATCAAGCGGTACATGGGCCACGGTGAAACACGCCTGGTCTACACTCGGGGCAAACACACTTTTTCAGCTATGCTGCGCAATGTCTTTGAGAGCGATTTCAAACGGGCGGGATATGAATTTTCATGGAGTATCCCGTTTTATAAGTACGACCATTTCAGGGGTTACCTTCAGGCCTACAGCGGTTATGGAGAAAGCCTGATAGACTACAACCACAAAGTCAACCGTATCGCCCTAGGTATTTCAATCACGGATTTTTTGTAAGGCAAAATGGCCTTTGTTTGATAATTCATTGAGCGCTGATATAATGTCCCCTCTCTTGGACTTTAGCCATGGCAAGGAAAGACAATCGCTATATAGAGCCCATGCAGGTTGAACTGAATAAACGAGGTACATCATGAAATACTTACCTGATCTCTGGAAAAAGGGCAAAGATTTTTTAGGAGTTGAATATCCCATTCTGGCGGGTGCCATGACCTGGATTTCTGATCACAGACTGGTCGCGACCGTCGCTCAACACGGCGGATTTGGCTGTTTGGCGGGCGGCAACATGCCTGTCGATCTCTTTTCACAGGAAATTGACAAGATCAGGGAACTCACGGACAAACCTTTTGCTGTCAACATGATCACCATCGCACCCAACTACAAAAAACAGTTGGAAATCGCCATTGAAAAGCAAGTTCCTTTCATTGTTTTTGCGGGTAGTTTTCCCCGTGCCTCGGAGATTCGGCTCGCGAAGGAAAGCGGAGCCAAGGTCATGACATTCGCTTCCAATGAATCCATCGCCAGAAGAATGATTGCCTCTGGCGCCGATGCCCTCATGTTGGAGGGAAGTGAAGCTGGGGGACATATTGGTCACGTTTCGCTATCGGTTCTTTTGCAGCAGGTTCTTTTTGCGGTCGATGATATACCCGTCTTCGTAGCAGGCGGAATAGCGACTGGAAGGTTGATGGCTCATTTGCTGCTCATGGGAGCCAGCGGTGTCCAAATGGGAACGCGATTCGTCATGACAGAAGAGTGCCGCGTTCACCCGAAGTTCAAAGAGTCCTTCATCAAAGCCAAGGCAAGGGATGCCGTCGCAACACCTGGCATAGGCTCCGAACTCAATGTGGTCGCCGTGCGTGCCATTCGCAACAAGGGCATGAAAGCTTTTGCCGATCTGCAGATGGACTTAATTGTGAAATTTCGCAACGGTGAAATAACAAAGAAAGACGCACAGTATGAAGTTGAAAATTTTTGGGTAGGCGCGTTGAAGAACGCCGCTGTGGATGGCGATGTGGAACGCGGTTCACTCATGGCCGGTCAGAGTGTAGGCCTGGTCAACAAACTTCAATCCATGAGCGAGATGTTTGCTGAATTGATAGACGATGCGGAGCGGGAACTTGAGCGTATTGCGAAAAAGCTGGGATAAGTTCTAAAACTAACGGGTGAAAGCCCTATTTTCGAATCTGTTTCTTCACGAAATTCTCTAAAATCACTTGATTCTCGTCATCGATTTTGACGAATTCCAATCCTATTCGAGAAGCGAATTGTCCCGTCTTCAGAGTCTCGGAATATGCGACCCTGCCGGTGGAGAAAAAAGGCTGATTACCCAAACGAACTTCAATTTGGAGCAAAGATTCTTTTTCCGGTTTGAAATCGGTCTCGATGAGCATACCCGAAAGACTTACTTTAATGACTTTAAAGGGAGTCTGCTTAATCCTGTCATCGGAGTCTCCAGACATATCATCACTTTGGTAATGCAAACGTCCAAATACCCGTCGATCGAGATTGATCTGAACGAGTTTGTTGAAAAAGAATTGAATATTTTTACATGAATCTGTCAGGGTATCCTCAAACTCGATACCCGTATGATAAATGAGTTGGCTTTCGTTTTTCTCATTCTTTCTGGAACCAACCAGACGGCACCAGGCGACCCTGCCCCTGAGCTTGATCACGCCATCGGAATGCTGTAACCGCACACTGTGAACAGCCCCTACACCCAGTGGGTTATTGGTTTGGGCAGCCAGACCCGTCATTCCTATATCGAGTATCTCCGCTTCAATTGTGTGTTGGATGAAACCGTTGACTTTAGAAACCTTCCAGCGCTTATGCCTTCGCCTTTTTTTGGGATCACTGCCGTTTTCTTCGGGTTCGGACGCGTTCAGAATCTGACGATAATCCAGTTCTTTTGTGTCGGGACTGTGAACCGCCAATTCATCATTCAATGCCGTTTCCAGCAGCCAAAGATCCTCATACCCCAGCAACGGTGAGTAACTGTCCGTTCTCTTCTGCACGGCTTGCAGCATCTTGTCTATGAGATCCTCTTCTGAGGCTTCATCCAGAACTTTTTTGTACTCTTCCAACACCGATTCCGATTGCTGCCAAATCATGCTGGTGGTTGCCAAAGACAACCGCAACGGCATGGGAACCGCCAATCTGCAGGTGGTCATGGTTTCTTCACTGCTCTCTATGATATTGGCGGCCACAGCAGGATAGTGCTGTAGCATTTTATTGGATGCCGACTGTATTTTATTCATACTGGTATCATAGGTCAGCTCAAAATAATCGAGCATTTTTCCCTCAATTTCAGCAGCAGAGTCGTCAGGCAGCGATGAAGACAATTGATCGACGCATCTCAGCTGACATCTCTGGAGAACGACTTGCGTTCCCAGGACTCCGGGCACGACGTATTTCAGGCAAGTGGAGCCATTGATCACAAACAAAGTTGGCTTGTGTATTTCGTAGCCCTTTTGAACCAGTACCTCAAAATGAGCATGAGCCGTTTTAAAATCGTTAAAGGGCCCTTCTGAGAGATGAAGAACGTGAAGGATTCCTTGAGAGTCAAGACCTAGAGTAACCAAAAAGTGCCTTTTACCAACACTTAACCAATCAATAAAACCAGCAACAATCTCTTTTTTATCAGTCATTTTCTATTCGCTCACCTTATCCGATTAAAGCTAGGCGTTTGCATATCTAACTTCAAGCCATTTATCTTGTATTTCATAAAAAAACTCATCAAAACTGGAGCACTCCGTAAAATCATTGACTTACTGTAGGTTGTTTTTTGGAATTTATCCAGTAAATTTCCATTATTCCAGCATTTTGCGTGCATGCAGCAACAGTCCTTCTGCTGAAGAATTTCCTCCCAGCAGACGAGCGATTTCAATCACACGTTTCTCTGCGTCCAGGATAGAGAAACTGCTTTCCGTACGGTTCTTTTTGACGCTTTTTTGTACAAGCCAATGGGAAGTTGCATACCGAGCGACCTGAGCCAGGTGGGTAACGCAAAGAACTTGATTGTCAACGCCCAGTGAGGCCAATTTCTCGCCAACGACACCTGCGGTTTCCCCACCCAGACCCGCATCAACTTCATCGAACACCAGTGTTTTTCCCCGCTCCCGCGACAAGCTCACAATTAAAGCCAGCATGACTCTTGAAAGTTCACCTCCCGATGCCACGCGCTTCAGTGCTTTTGGTTCTTCACCGAGGTTGGGCGAGAACAGGAATGACAGCGCGGTGCGAGGAAATTGGAATGACCGATCTGCGGGTAAAGACTCTGGCCACTCGCCGAACTGCCATCGATTGCAAAAGGCTGACTGGGGAAACGAAAGGAGTTCAAGCGTGCGCGACAGTTCGGTTTCAAAGGACTTATTCCTCTGCTTGCGCCTGTCATTCAACTGAATCTGCTCGGCTCTCAACAGCACATAGTCCTCACAAAGCTTGTTCCACTCCCTGTTCAAACCACCCGTTTGATTTTGCAGTTTTTTGCGATGGGCATTCAGGCGCGTTCTCTCATCGAGAACGGCTTCCAAGTTGGCTCCGTACTTTAAATAAAGCTGATTCAAGCGATTGCTTCTTTCTCTCAATTGAGTCAAGGCCTCTTCATCGCTTTCATCAAACAGACCGTTTTGAATTTCCTGACGAAGTTCTTCAAAGGTCAGATTAAAACCTGCAAGCTGTTCACCATAAGCCTTGTAAACGGGTTCAAATTCCCAAAGTTTTTCAAGAATATCCAACAGTCTTCGGGTCGCAGGGCTCAGCGTGTCATTGACCAATTCAATTAATTCTTCTTTGAGCATGCGGATGAGTTCAGCATTCTCAGCTATTTTGAGTTTGGTATCAATTTCCTCATCGTCTTTCGAAGGTGCAACAGCATCAATCTCGGCTATTTGGAGCTGAACAAAGTCCAATTCCTTTAACAGTCGCCCCTCATTGTCAACTGCATCCCAATAGGATCTGAACTGTTGCATGAAAGATGAACATTTTCTGTCTAACGCTTCCCTGTCACTTTGCAGATTGACATGACGGTCAAATAACTGCAAATGAAGGGCTTCTTTCATTAAATTCTGCTGTCCATGCTGACCGTGTATTTCAAATACCAAGCCGGCATATGTGCTCAGCAGCTGATTGGGGACCATCACGCCATTGATAAAAGCCCGAGAGCGTCCTTTTTGGGTCACTTCTCTTCTGAGAATGAGTTCTCTGTCTTCCAGTAGCTCGTAGTTACTGAGATCGCAACTTTCTGGAACCGAAAAAACCGCTTCCACAAAAGCTCGTTCAGCACCTGTTCGTATGGCATCGGAACTCACTCGCTTACCTGACAGTAAACCCAGTGCTCCTACAATCAGAGACTTACCCGCACCTGTTTCACCTGTCAAGCAGGTAAATCCACCTTGAAATTCGAGCTCCACAGATTTTATCACTGCAAAGTTGCTGACTTTAAGATAGTGTAACAATCACCCCTCCGAGTTGACAGTCTAACAAACTGTATTTCCTCTGTTCAACTCAAAACATGATTCCACATGGCTTGATAAACCTTCCCGGGGGCCATTGAAAGTGATCGGCGGCAGAAATGTCGCGGCTGGAGTGGTTATCCGATGAACAATTATTCAACGACCGGTCCACGCCTTTGACATGCAAACGCCCAATAGTATGTCATCTGTCTTTTTTAATGAAATAGCTTCCTGTGTTCACGCTTCTCCAATTTGCACTGGATGAGCAGCTACCACTTAAGTTAAACTTGAACCTGACTGAGAGAGAGATCTGGAAATGACTGACGATATTAAGTGGTTTGTTAAGAAAAAAGAAAAGCTCTACGGCCCCTTTGGCCTTGAAAAAATGAAGGGATTCCTTGAGGAAGGCAGGGTCACAGGTAGAACCAGGGTCTCCCGGTCCAAAGAAGGACCACTCATCTGCATCTCTGAAGATGACTTACTGAAACCCTTTGTTGTAATATCTACCCAAAAAAAATCAGCCACGCCAGCTCAGGCCAGGCCACAAACCGGTTCCAAACCACCTGCGGTTCGGAAAAAACAACCCTCCGTTTTAACAGGAAGGAAGGTTGCTCCCTCTTCCAACACCAAAAAGAAGAAGCCCAACTTAAAAACCATTCTTGTTTTCACCGTTTTGATTGCTGCCCTGTTCGCAATCCCCTATTTCATTATCAACACGAAAAGCAAAATCGTAAAAACAGCTGTTAAAAAAGTCCAGGACTCATCGCCCATCAGGGAAATGCTCAATAAACCCGAATTACCAACGGTTTGGCCCATGTGGAAGGAAGCACTCGAATTTGGACTCAATTTTTCTGAGGCAGAAATCAGAGAAACGCACAAAGAAGATATCGAATTCAACCTCGACATCCAATCACTCGGCCTTCCGGACTCTCTTGTCAGGCAAACCGCTTCGGTTCTTACCTACATACAGACTGGCGGCTTTTACCACACCTATCTCATTGACCAAAGCGGTTTTACTTCCGCTATTGCCATCAGTCATGTCCATTTTGAGCGCATCCTGCAATCCCTCTACAATCCCAAGGAGTTGGGTGACTCGTTCGAAGTGAAACAAGTTGGGAACCAGATTCAATGGGTATCACCCGTACTGGATGATTTTGAAGGCAGACTGATATGGGAACCCGCGCAGGAAGATCACCGTCTGGCCTGCCTGCTTTTAATGGAAAAGCAGGGAAAATAAACGCTGAAAAAAGACCCATGTGGTCAACAGTCGGATAAAGTGACTCAAGCAGAAAGCGAATTCGAATAAAACAAACTCATCCGGTATGTTTTTGAGGTGTTGTTCAGCGTAAACATAAAAAGGGAGCAGCCGCTTGTGTGCAGCTGCTCCCCTTTTTTTTAAAGAAATTTGCAATTAGAATTTATAGTGAACACCTAACTGAAGTGCCTGCGGATTCTGTCGAGCATAGATCTTATTGAAGTCAACAGTGTTTTCTTCAACCATTGAGATGGCTTCCTGCTGATCCGTCAAGTTGAACACATCCAGTCTGAAAGTGATCTCGTGACGATCCTTGATCTTGAGAGACTTGGTAGCAGAGAGGTCAAGCCAGTAGGTGGAAGGTGTCTTTCTGGAACCCCTGCCTTCGGAGAAGACGAAATATCCATGATAGATATCCTGGAAATCCTTCTTTGTATAGTAGTATCCATCAATCCACTGCAATGCTGTTGCCACTTTAATATCCCAAGGCAGGTTGAAATTGCCTACAAAGTTAACAGCATGATCGACTGAATCAGACAGCTTACCATACCAGCCTTCGTCACCGTGACCACGGCCGCCAAGACCGTCTGTCAATCCGTCCAGGAAGTCTCCGAGGTCTGTGCCATCACTGAAGATGTGGTCGCCAAAGACACCGACATAGTTGCCACTGCCACCGGGATTGTTGAGTGTTTCATTTTCAAAGTTTCCGGGGTTGGTGCCCTTACTATCCGTCCAGGTGTATGAGAAGGTGTAATCAAAGAAATTTTTCACTCTACCGGAGAAGATCAAATCTAAAGATTCGAAATCTCTTTTCTTGTCTTCGTAGTTAGCCAGGAAGAATGAGTATCCACCGTCAGTCATAACACCGATGTCTTCGATCAAATCTCTTGACTTCACATTGGTGTAGCGTGTCGTAAAGGCGTGCTTGGGTGAGTATTGGTAGTTGTATTCCAGCAAGTATCGCTTGTTTTCATTGGGTTCGATGTCTGGATCAAAGTCCATTGGCGTACTTTCTGAACTCTGTTCGTGAATAAGCTCCCAATTGTCGGGATTGTGGAGTTCGGCCTCTGAGGGATTCGCTCCGCCCAGCCAATTGTATTCGCGGTAGGCATTGCCGCCATTCCTGTTGAAGAATTCAGCTATACGAGTTGTCGCGGTATCTTTGAAAATACCATAGGCCGCTTTGACAATGTGTTTTTCATCGTCAAAAACATCATAGATAACCGAGACTCTTGGAGAGAAGAAATTGGAATAATCCCACGACCAGATTTGCTTTCCTGTGTCATCGTAGATCGTACTCTTGTCCGCTCTCACGCCCAGCATCACGGTCCAGTTGTTGTAGGTAATTCTATCTTGAATGAAGAAGCCATTTCCTTTAACCTTGTTGTTATTATAGGAATTACGTCTTTCTGTCAAAGAAGAGGGAACCAGAATGGGGTTGCCACTGGCATCCATGATGATTTGACCGTCTTCTGTTGTGGCATATTCGAATAAAAATCTGACGCCTTCATTAAAGGTGTCATCAAAAACATCTTCACCATAACCGGTGTTGCCCATTGTCCAGTCTGTTTTAAACTCTTCCACTTCAAAGCCAATTGAAACCTCGTGACTTCCCAATGAATCGGTATCGAAAAAGCCGACAAACTTGGCAGCCAGGTCTTCACGCTCTTCAACTTGTTCATCGTATCGAGTGCGGTTACCGTAATTCCAGGCAATGGTGCTGATTAGTCTTTGTGCGATGGATTTATCTTTATAACCACCGCTGGTGTAGTCGTTCTTCTGAACACCGTATTTCACTTCAAGGGATCCAATGTCACCAAGAATAGCGTTGTAGTTCAATCTGTAACGCGATCCTTCTGTCTTTGATGAACTCCAGAGGTCTTCATGACCAGTGGTGTTAACCATGTCGCGGTCTATATTGGTTCCAGAGAACGCGATGTTGTGGTTGGGATTGATGTTGTAGGTGAATTTGTAGAATAACTGATCATTCGTGGTTTCTCTGGTTCCATCCAGGAAGTTGTAAACCGTGTAGTCTGATCCATAGGGAGACCCATCGGCATTGACCAAATCGGAGGCGCTGATAATTCTTGGGGGCGCGCCAGCGGATTCATTGGTGGGTTCGTCTTTGTTGTAGGACAGGAAGAACCACAGTTTGTCTTTAATGATGTAACCACCCACATTGGCCCAAAGCTTGTTTCGATCAAAGCCCGTTGTGGTATTGGAAGCTTGAACAGGCTCACGGTCCGCTTCAAGAGAATCGTCTCGATATTGATAGCCGGCTTCACCGAAAAATTCGTTACCACCTGATTTGGTAACGACGTTAATGGCACCACCCATGGCCTTACCGTATTCTGGGGAGAAAGGGTCACTGATGATTTCCAGAGAATCGATTGAATCGAAGTTCTGCGGAACGACATTGTCAAACCCCATGGATCCACGGGAAGAAAGACCGTCGATAACGTACTGGTTACCTTCCTGACCGCCACCGCGAATGTTGGGAAGACCGCCTTCACCACCGGTTACGGAGTTCATACGAACACCTGTAACACCAGGGGTAAGCTTGACGACGTCTTCAATGGATCGACTCAGCGTTGGGATCTGCTCCAGCGTGTCGGCATCCAGTTCAAAACGGGAGTCCGTAGTGGACGAGTCAACCAGCGGGTTTTCCGCCGTTACGGTAATGGTCTCTTTGACAGAGGCTGGTACAAGTTTGGTTTTCAAGTTCGATTTGGCACCAATGTTGACCGCAACGCCAGTCAATGTCACCGTTTTAAAACCTGCCATGGTGAAAGTCAGGTCGTATTTTCCCCTTGGAACAAGTGGGAAACGATAGGTACCCTCATTGGAGGTAACCTCCGATCTTTCACCCTGCATTCGTTCACCCCGAATCAGCACAACAACACCGGGCAGCGGGTTGTCATTGCCATCGGTAACCACACCCGTTATTTCACCGGTTGTTGTCTGAGCCAATGTCGGTATACTAAAAAATAATAACAAACAAAAAGCATAGATCGTCTTTTTATAAAATTGTCTTTTGTGCATTTTCCTAAAATCACTCCTATTTGATTTTTTACCCTGAGTTCAGATTACTTTGCATTCGTCTGAACCCCTTTATTGATCGATTGATGTATGGAACCTATCACCACAAACCTGACATCATACATAAGGCATGTATTTTCATGCTTCGTGGTGATACTAATCCCGCAGTATAACAATTGTGTAAAATTATTCAACACTTTGTTTTGTAATCCACACCATGAAAGACTTCATGTTTTGAATACAAACAGCTTAAACATCACAACAATGTAAACAGGCAAAAAGCTCATCCAAACCGTTCATGGACACCATTCAACACCTTTCAATATGTCAGGATCAGCTCATATTCAAAATAATGAATCCAATATTTTGAATACGGAACGGCAATTTCTCGATATTCCCGATGTTTTAAGGGGCTTTGTCAAGCAGAGAAATGTGCGCAGGGTCACAACGCGCTGTTTTCAGTTGTAAATACCGCCGGCATGAAATCCAGCTAATTTTACATTTACTTGGCGCAAACTTTGCTATACTGTAACCAAGGGTTGAAGTGTGCGCACCTCAGCCATAAGGTATATTTTTAGGAGGAAAGTTTTGAAAAAGATTTATTTATTTACTCTTTTTTCATTCCTATTTTCTTCTCTGATCTTCGGTCAGGGAAATCAGAAATCAACTATTGCTGTAACCACTTATGATTCCAATGGCAACGTACTTCCTGGCGTTGTTGTTATCGTTGAATCACCTTCCCTTCAAGGGACTCGTAACCTGGTTACTGACAACAAAGGTAAAGCTTTAGCAGCCTTGTTACCCCCTGGACAGTACGTCGTAACGGTTTCAATGCCCGGCTTCCAAACCCAGAAATGGGAAGGCCGCGCATCATTGGGTAACATCACACCGTTGAAATTCACCATGGAAGCCAACTCACTGGAAGAGGTCGTCACTGTTATCGCTGCCAATCCAGCTATTGACGCCAAAGACTCCACAACCAAATCCAACTTCGGATCCGATGAAGTAGACAAGCTTCCAGTTAGCAGAAACCCCATCGCCATAGCCAAGTTAACACCTGGTACAACCACCAGGAACCCAACCGGTAATATTTCCATTCACGGTGGTAACGGTGCTTCCAACCTGATGTTGGTTGACGGTTCTGAATATTCCGATAATATCTACGGTTCGTTCCGCAGCAGCCTCGTACTGCAAGAAGCCATTGAAGAAACCCAGGTTTTAACATCCGGTATCTCTGCTGAATACGGCCGTTTCGACGGTGGTGTCGTCAACGTTGTAACCAAAAGCGGCAGCAACACCTTCTCCGGTGCCCTGCGCTATCAATTCAAGAACCCCGCGTGGGCAGCAAGCACACCACTGGTAGATGACGCTAAATCCAAGTTGAACAAAAACCCCGAATTCACCTTTGGCGGTCCCATTATTAAAGATCACCTTTGGTTCTTTGTTGGTTATTTCTCACAAGACTTCAACGACAACCGAACCTACACAGACAACATCACCAGAGACATGGACGGTAACCTGCTTCCCATTGAAACCAGAAAGCAAACCTATGCCTATGCCTCGGAAACAGAGCGCTATCAAATTAAGCTCACTTATTCACCAACGTCCGATCACACCATCTCTGTAAACTACGTCGACAACTCAACAGACCAGAACTTGAGAGCTTATGTAAGGCCAGGATCACCTGAATCTCTGGTTCCACAAACCAACCCTTCCGACGTTTGGAAAATCACCTACAACGGCATCATCACACCCAACCTGGCGGTAACCGCTAACTTCGGTAAAAAGAGCCAGAACCTGACAGCCGGCGGCGACCCCAACGGTCCCAACCCCTTCCTGGTATACGACTACTCCGGTGCCTTTGAAGGCTATGACTATACCGGACGATACAACGTCTTTGAAAATGGCTGGTTCAGTGCTGGCGACGGTGGCGACAACCGCGACAACACCACCGGCGTTCTGAAGTTCACCTACTACCTGGATTCCAACTACGGCTTCCACAACATCGACGTGGGTGGTGACTACTACGAAGGCAAACGAAAAGCGGCAAACCATCAATCCCCAACACTTCAGACAATCGATGCCTATGGCCGAAGAATTAATGCCGACGGCGTTCCCGAATACTTCTTCGTTCCCGGCTGGAACAGCATTTGGGTCTACAGCTCTGAGCGCACAGGCTACGCTACCTCCGAACAGTACGGTCTCTACATCAACGACCGTTGGGAAGTCAATGAGCGTCTGTCTGTCAACCTGGGTATCCGCTATGACAAATACGAAGCAGCCGATGAACTGGGTTCAACCTCTGTCTCTTCTGACAGCGTGGTTCCCCGTTTCAGCATCAACTACGACCTGACTGGCGAAAGCAAATACTACGTAAATGCAACCTATGGCAAATTTACCGGTAAACTGCTTGAAACCGTAACCAATGAAGTTACCGCTCAGGGAAATCCCTCTGAAATTGACTACGTCTACACTGGCGAGTTAGGCTGGTACACAGCTGAAGAAGTAATGAACTTTGTCGATACACACTACGATTACAGTACAGATGGTATCGTTTACTTCAGAAATCCACTGATTGGAACCGTTATGGATCCTGATCTGAAGCCTCAACAGAGCGAGGAATACACTCTTGGTTTCACATGGAACGCGAACTCCACAGATTACATCACCGCAACCTACATCAATCGGGACTGGAACGGTTTCTACGACACCATTCGCACTTCTGACGACTACGTGGTTGACGATGCCGGTCAAGTTATCTACAACAGAAACTTCCAAATCAATGACGCTCTGCTCAGGGAATACGAAGCGATTGAACTGGCTGGTGCCTGGACTGGTAAATCCAGTTGGTATGAGAACATCTCTGTGGGCTTTAACGCCACCTTCTCCGATTTGAAAGGTAACAACGAAGGTGAAGGTCGCTTTACCCCTGTTTCTACTAACGGTCTGATTGGCGACTTTGAAGCTGAGTGGCAACAAGAAGGATACGATGTTTACACCGATCTTTCTCCTTTCGGCAACCTCGCGGGCGACGTTCCTTTCCAAATGAACGCATGGGCCAACTACGGCTTTGATTTTGGCAAATTCGGTATTCTTGAAACTTCCTTGCTGTTCCAATACGCCGACGGCGAAACATACAGTGAAACCGGTAGTTTCTCCACTCCAGATGTCATCAAGGGACTGACTGGAAGCCGCACAACAACCTACTTCGTCAACGGCGAGAGAGGAACCAACCATTTCAACGCCTACAGATCATTGGATCTCGGTCTTCGATACAATGTACCTCTGTGGAAGAGCGTCAGCTTGTTTGTTGAAGCCAACGTTTACAACCTCACTAACTACCGTGGTCTCCATTACTGGGATACTTCCTGGTTACAGAATGAAGCCGGTGAGTGGGTTAAAGCTTCAACCTATGGCGATCCCACCTCTTACTACGGCGGCAGAAGTTTTGATTTAGCAGCGGGATTCCGTTTCTAATATCTTTTTTGCAACAACGAAAAAAGCCAGCGCGTTTCGTGCTGGCTTTTTTATGTTCTGGTTTCAACCGTTCACTCAGCTCAAGGGCATCGGATCTCTTCTATTCCGTTCTTCTCTCTGAAAGCATCACATTGCTGCTCAACCTATAGAAATTGTGGGCAATCGCTGCGATTCTGGCCTTTGAGCTGAAATCGACGGGCACAACACCTCTGCTGATGTTGTCTCAACTCCTATCCGCCTTTCTTCTGGTCACCACGTCAAAGGGCAGCCTGGCGTAGAACAGGGTGGCTTTCAGCAGGTCCTCCAGGAAAATGAACTCCTTATCGGAGTGGGCCAATTCTTCCAGACCGGGAGCAAATCCAATGGTTGGAATACCCAGGCGACCCGCCGTAGCAACACCATTGGTGGAGAACTTCCAGAAACCGCTCTTTTTACTCACACCCAGAACCTGATTGGCAACGGAAAGGGCCGACCGGCATAAAACGTGATCCTGATCGAGAACCCAGGTGGGGAAATAGGCCTTTTGGGTGAAAGATGTTTTTTTCCAGGATTTACCGTAATAATCCGGTACCCGAATATGAACCTGCAAGCCCTTGTCTTTTGCTAATTGATCAAGCTCGGCCAAGACCGTTTCAACCGTTTCCCCTTTGGTAAGCCTTCTGTCAATGTGCACTTCACAGTAATCTGCCACCGAACAGAGAGAAGGCGCTCGAGAAGAAATTTGACTCACTGTAAGAGCCCCTTTCCCCAACGGTTCCACAGACGGCAAATTCACATCCATGTTTTCGAGTGCCTTCACAAATTCAGCCATTTTGTAAATGGCGTTATCGCCTTGCTCGTTGTGTGCCCCATGAGCCGACACCCCTTCAATGGATGCTTTTATTTCCATTCTGCCCCTCTGGCCTCTGTAAACAGTTAAATCCGTAGGCTCACCCAACACCACATAATCAGGACGAATACCCTCTCTCTGGATTAAATGCAGCAAGGGATACCCATCGCAGTCTTCCTCCATGACAGAACCGACAATATACAGCGTAAAAGGAAGCGATGCCTGACCGTAAACCTGCTTGATGGCCTTGCCGGCCATGATGAATCCCGCTACGGCACTTTTCTCATCAACCACACCGCGCCCGTAGATCTTTCCATCGACGATTGTTCCGGCAAAGGGATCGTATGGCCAGTTTTCGTTTTCGGTCACATGGACGGTATCGATGTGACCATCCATAAGAATGGTGACGGGGCCATCTCCTACACGGCCCACGGCGTTGCCTAACTGATCGGAATAAGCCTCATCAAAACCAAAGTTCTGCATGGTTTGAATCAGAAAATCAACCAACTTGCCTTCTTCACCGCTGTAACTGCGAATGCGCACCATATCCTGGATAAGCTGATAAAGCTCTTCTTTCTGTTGATTGACCATCTGCATTATTCTGTTCATCCTGTCCATCATAAACCTCCAGATTCGGTAGTTGAATTTGATTTTTACACATCTTCGCCATTTCTATACCAACTGAATATACACCTCTAGCAAGGAACTAGAAAGAAGAACTTTTAGGTTACAGGCTCAACAGCCACCCTGGATTATTTCTTGATTGCAATTTGCTGTGATGAGCGGACAAAAAGGAGAAGCTCGCTATTCTACCCATCCAGTCTCAAAAACGAGTTCAACACCGCGGAAGACGCGGGGATAGACGGCACGCGCAGCATCAGCATTCTCTTTTCTATTCTTTGCGGTAATGGAATTGGTAGTGCATGATCAGGTAGTCGTCTGGACAACCCTGCGGCAGGGGCGGTAAACGCGCAGCCAGAACAGCCCGAAGTGCGGGCGAATCCAGATGTCGTTTGCCCGAGCTTTGCGAAATCTCTGCGTCCTGAATGGACCCGTCTTTATTGATCCTGAAAGTGACGACCGTCATTCCCCCCGACAAACCCGATCGCGCCCAGCGTTGTGAGAGTTCATACTGCACACTCTGCAAATAAGCCAGATAGGGAAGATCCTCCACGTTGGTTCCCGACTGAGAACCGCCGACTTGAAAGGAAATACCCGTTTCGTCGGCACCACCTGTTCCACCTGATACCGCTTTCTTGCCAGGCTCCACAGCCGGGCTGGAACTGGAAGAACTCTCCTCAACCTTTTTCGTCTTCTTCTTGGCTTTCTTCTTGGTATTCAGCCCTATCTCGTTTTTATTGGGCTTCTTTTTTTTCTTTTTTTTTCGCGTCTTCTTTTTTGTCACCTTCTTTTTGGGAGGTGCTTTCGCTTTTCTCATGACGGGCGCTTTTGTTTTCTTGCCGCCTGATCCAGAGAGGGTCTGGGCGCCAGCCAAACCTACCGACATAATTGCCGGTTGTTCGGGCACCGTGTTGAAAAGAGTTTGACCGGCCAAAAGAAAGCCAATGGCTCCCACGTGCAAGACAACAGCAAAAACCACCGAACGCGCAAAAACGCGTTTCTCGTAACGCAATTGTGCCGAATGATCAATCAGAATCGCTTTCATTTTTCCTGAACCGGTTCCATCACAAGACTGACTTGTTCTATACCGCCCTTGCGGAGGTGCTCGAGAAATTCCATCACTTGTCCGTATCTCAGGTTTTTATCCCCGCGAATATAGACTGTTTTATTCTTTGAGGTTGCGACCGCAGCCTTGACTTTTTCAATAATGATACCCGGTTGCAGGTAGGTTTCTCCCAGGTAGTGTTTCCCTTCCGCGTCGATGGACAAGATGAGGTTGTTCTCATTGACTTCGGTCTCAAAATTCCCCACAGGCAGATCGACATCGACCCCGCTTTGCAGTAAGGGTGCTGAAATCATGAACACAATCAGGAGAACCAACATAACATCCACAAGTGGCGTCACATTGATTTCACTCATGTTACTGGAAGGGCCTCTACCTGTTGAAAAACCCATAAGTCACCTCAAGTAAAGTTCTTTTCGACAATGCCGAGAAATTCCAGGCTGAAATCTTCCATTTCAGCAGAAACGCCTCGTGTTTTACTGACAAAATAGTTGTAAGCCATCACAGCGGGAATGGCTGCAAAAAGACCGAAAGCTGTCGCAATCAGCGCGTCCGCAATACCGGGTGCCACAACGGCCAGGGAGGCCGACTTGTGAGCTGCTATATCCTTGAAGGCGACGATAATTCCCCAAACGGTTCCCAGTAGGCCCACAAAAGGCGCAACAGCAGCTGTGGTGGCCAGGAGATTGATGTTTTTCTCGAGTTTGGCAATTTCAACATAGCTGGCTCTTTGAAGAACCCGGTTGATGGACTCCAGATTTCTTATTTTAGGCTGTCCGTTCTCCATTTTGGAATTGTGCTTTAACTGAAAGTTCAGCTCACTGAATCCGGCCAGGAAGAGCCCGACCTGGGGCGAGAAACCGTACTTTCCACAGACCTGTTTGACTTCCGAGAAGCGGGATGACTTTCTGAATGTATCGAGGAAACGCGTGGTATCTCTCTTCACTTTACCCAAGAGTGCCTTTTTCTGAAAGATCAAAACCCAACAGGCTACAGAAAAAAGGACCAGGGCGATTAAGACAATTTTTGAAACCAAACTGGATTCAAGAATCAAATCCAGATAATTCATGCTTTGACCAGCAGTAAGTAACATATTTTCCTCTACTTCGTAATCTGATATTTTTTGTGAAGCTCGCGAATGACGCAAGGTGGAACCAGACGCTCTGGATGACCTCCGAGCCTGACCACTTCTTTGATCAGTCTGCTGCTCACAAAGGAGAAGTTCGCCTGAGTCATCAAGAACGTGGTTTCAATTTCAGGAGCCAGTTCCCGATTCATCATAGCAATCTGACACTCGTATTCAAAATCCGAAACAGCACGCAAACCGCGGATAATCGCCGTGGCACCGCATTCATGGGCCGCGTCAACCAGCAGACCTGTAAACGATATGCAGTTCACACGTTCGTTGGGATAAGCTTCCCGTATTAAATCCATTCGTTCCTCTATGGTGAAACACGGCCTTTTCTGTTCATTAATGAGAACAGCGACAACGACTTCATCAAACAGCTTGAGCGCTCTTGCTATAATATCGACGTGTCCATTGGTTACAGGGTCGAAAGAACCCGGGAAAATGGCTCTTGTTTTCATGAAAATATTACCACCATTAAATAAATTGAATAAAAACACCGCATGGAGCCAACCATGCATGGGCGTTATTATACCCGATTTCCAGGATTAAACTTGAAAAATGCTGTTGTGGGTCTGCAAGCGCCTTGCAAGCACTACCAACCTGGTTCCTTTTTCCCGCTTCCGTTTAAAAAAAACGTGATCTCATTTGAAAGCCAGAGAGAACGACAGGATTGCGGCTTACTTGTCGGGATCATAGCTGGAGAAAGCGACCCGCTTATAGAGAGAGGCTGTCCGCTGCAGACAAACCCGCCCGTGAAAGGAAATCCAGAATCTCTTCGCGACAGTTGAACTGCAGTTCTTTTAACTACAAAACAGATAGATCGTCGTTACGCGTAAGAGGCTCATTTTTTAAAAGATAAAAAAGCACCCTTGGCCAGGATCAGGGGGTAACCTGGCCAAGGGCTCATAGGAGGAGGAAAGTAGTAAGCGCGTTTTAAGGCGCTTGCATTCTTGGTATCTGGGCTGCAATCAAAATGGCAAGCCAGGTTGTTATCTTGGAAATCGTATTGAGAAACACATAGACCGACCTTGGGAATCGGGGGCTGTATACACAGGCACTGTCCCTGTCGGCTCCCTGATTGAGATCTTCCCGGAACTCGTCTGTCAGGTTTTTAACACCCGCAGTTAGAGCGAGAGTGCGGTTCCCAAATTCCCCATTGGGATTAACTTGAAAGGTATACTGTGCCCCGAATGACAATGACCTTTGACTCCTTTTAGAGGTTGATTACGGGTATTTCTAACCACTCCGGTGATATTCAACCCAAAACCGAAGCGATCATCAGTACAATGACTGTGCTTGTTTTCAGCATTTCATATTCCCAGCTTGCCTCAATTGAGATTGATTCTCAATATCAAAGACCCGATCATTTTACATTTCGCGAATACGTTGTCAAGAGTAAACGGGGTTGTTACTGTTTGTTAACATGGTGGTAAAAATGGTTTTTGGAAGAGAGTCCGTTTCACCTTTTTCGCAGCGTACCCCGATCGACCTTCAACTCGTTTTCCAGCTTCAATGTGGCTTTTCCGCTGCATAGGATAAAAGGATCTTTTCCTGTTGCTGAGTAAGAACAGCGCGAACAGCTTCTATACATCGCAAATGCTCCATCGTTAGAGCTGTTTTTAAACGTGCGATTTCTTCCACATCGGACAGCAGCACTTCTGCTTTTGCACCATGCACTATTTTGTCAGCAAGAGCGATCTCCATCTTTTTGATTTTTATCGCGGACGTAACGACAACAGGCATAACACGAGCCCTGATTTCCTGAATCCTTGTCAATTGCTCGTCAGTGAGCTTTAACAATTCTGATGAAGGATGATGCAAAGTCAAACCCACATAAAAAGGGATGTTTTTGCTTATTAAAAAATAATCTTTGGGGAAGTTTTCATGGGCAGCAAAGGGCCCTGGAGCGCCTGCCATAACTTGCATTTGCTTTTTTAATTCCGTGTGTGTCAAATCTCCTGCTGAACACAAAGCTGTAACGCCAAATAAAGCAACCATCACCATTCTCATTTTTCTTCTCCTTTTCTATGGTATTTCCAAAAAACATCAACCGGATCGGCTGAATAAGGTTAAGACAAGCTGGATCTTGCCAGGATGAGACGGCCTTTCAATTCGACTGCGAAAGCGAAAAGGCCGCTTTTGTACTGTTCGAGAACTTCAACCGGGAATTATCTGGATTTCCTCCAATGGGTTTGGAGGATTGTGATACCGCCTCGCAAATTCATCCACACTCAGCACTCAATGGGTCTGATGCCAATGAGTTTAACGATTTCAGAATGGCAGTCTGTAAACTCGAAAGACCTGAACTTCTCAGGAACCATATCGGTTTACCCTGAGCCTTACATTCCCTTTTGGCGGTCAAGCAGGCCCTGTGACTCACTTGATCAATGGGACAGAGTACGGCATCGGCACGCTTGACCATGCCGATCAGGCGTGTCTGACTGTCTTCAAAACCATTGTGATGCATGAGTCCATGCGTTTTTAATTGTGGTTCCAGTTGAATTAGATGGTCCAAATTGACAGTTCCTCCCACAATGAGGATTTTCTTTGGACAGCTCATTTCAGCTGGATTATCACATCGGTTGGTACAGGACGGATCACATGCCACACTTTCAACCCGCAATGAATCAAACATTTCAGCCCAAATCAAGTTCTCTTCCTTTAAGTTGTCAAACTTTTGTTGCAGCTTTTGGTAGTTGTTTTTGACTCGACGCAACTCAATGGTATCACTTTGGTTTTTATGCTCAAGAGGCTGTATGATTTCGCGGTACAATGCTGAATGCGGGTCGGACATAAAGCGTTTTTTCTCCGCGAGCAGTTCCGCGTTCCGCTCTTGAAGTTGGGCAACCATTCCCTGCAGCTGCTTCTTTTCAAGGAAAATAGCGCTCTTTTCAGCTTCTGTCTCTTTTCTCTTTTTGACTTCGCGCTCCACATCTGCGGACATGGACTCAACCTGGCTTTCCAAAAAACTGTTTCGGCTTCTAATTTGGTCGACTTCCTTGGCATCCAGTTGACGGGTTCTTCCCTGGATGTGTGACAACATGTGAACATCTTCGTACAGCTGATGCCAGAGCTTCTCATCTGACACGGGATGACAAATACCGCTCCAAAATGCCGCCGCTATCAGACCCTTCTTTTTGTATGCTTCCCATTTTTCAAGAATTTGTTCTCTTGTTTTCAGTGAACCGAACTCCTTGAACACTTTTTTGTATTTCTTGTCCAGATGCTTTTGAAATAGATAGGCCCCTTTTTTTCGCGAACCGCACGCACGCACAGATGCCGTGTGAACGTTGTAATCCGTCATGGAATCGACATTGATGACTCTTGCCTTTTTAAGAAGCTTGCGACATTCCTGCAGATTGAGGCAAGTCCCAATAATGGCACAGTGATAGTTGCACGGAAAATCGCTTAACCCGGAACGTACCTGCCCTGGTTTGGCCTTTAAAATACGGCGGTTAAGCATAGTTGTACTCGAAAAGAGCAGACTTGTCGTATGGATGAAGATGCCTTTCCTCTAATTCCTCAAGCGCAATGTTGATTTGCTCTCGAAGGGCAATCAGCTCCTCTTCAGTTAAAACCACACACTTTCCTTTAAGGCGCATATGCAACTTACCGCATGTACACTGCCTGATATATGATTCACTATCACCAACAAACAAACAACTCATCGAACGCTCCTCAATTTCTATATTGAGACTCAGTCTCATTTGATAACATTTAAGCTAATACAGCGTGAAGCGATTGTCAAGCGGGAATTTGAATATCGGATCAACTACGCAAGCTTAGGTCCTTTTGTGGGTAGGATTGAAATGCGCTCGGCATGAGGAGTGCCCACGTTAACCAGAAAATAGAAAGCTAGAAATGGGAACCAGCGGAGCCAATCTCAATATGGAAAAATCGACAGATTGTGATTGGACAGCTGCCAAAAACCCAAACGGCTAGTCTGCACCCGTTATTTTCGTGAAAAGCAGGGGTTGTTTTTATTGTATTGTGCGGATAGTTTGGCTTCAAAGCGCTTGAGTTCGCTTTCATTTTTATGCCTGGATTTCAACAACTCTTCAAGCATGGCACAGTACTCCTTCATATGACTCAACAGCTGAATCGATTGGTCAATACAGGGTATTTCCCGATTTACTTCAGCTTGCATTTCCTTAGGGAGCCGGGGTCCAATTAACGCCTTCATTTGACTTTTAATGTTGTTTAAATCTCTTCTGTCTTGAATTAACCGGCCTGAAAGTCTCCGCAAATGTGTTCGGTATTTGGCAATGAGCGTCTTATCTTTGGTTTGAACGTGCTTTCGAATATCCGATATTTCGTTCATCGAACGCTGAGCAAGTTGGTAAGCAAGCCCCAGCTGATTGAATAAATCGCGAATTTGATTGGCAACACCTTCCTGCTCAAGGCGAGATAGAATCGGTGATTCAACCGATTGACCGTGCTTTTTCAACGTAATTCTCTGTGATGAGGAATCTATTTCCACGACAAAGTAGTTCAAGAAGTCCTGACCAAGCAGGCCGTGGATTTCCTTTTGGCGCAATGTTGTCACTTCAAAAGAAGTGCAAACCAACTTTTCCACAGATAAGTCACCCAAACTTATCGTATCCAGCTTCACTCTTTTTCCCGTCACATTCTTGCCAGACAGTCCAACCAGGGGAATATTTTCTTCGTCTACTTCAATATGAAGTCTGCCAACCAGGCTTGGACTGATGATCGTTGTACTTGCGCCTGTATCTAAAATAAAATCATAAGGTCCGCTGCCGTTAATGGTAACCGCCACGACAATGCCATTGCCTAATTTCCGGTAAGAAATACGGGTCGTTTCCACTTCGGACTCTGTGGAGGAAATGGGCTTCAAATCACTTGTCTTAATCCGAATTGTTCTTTCTTTTTTGGGGGTTGCTTGAGGCGCCTTTCGCGATTCTCCGTTTTTTTTCACATGCTCTACAGGTTTCAACTCGCGTGTTTTCTCCAGGTCAAGGCGGTTAACTGGCAGCGTAAACACCTGACCCGACCTATTGATCTCGATCATTTGACCCACAATTTCGTAAGAATCGCACACGATGGTCTGACCGTTCTTTAAAAACAGTTGGAATTGAGAGCTGGAGATTACCAGTGAAAAGAGAAAAATGCGAATCAATCAGCTGCCTCCGTCACTTCGCCCACAAGGGTTCTGGCTATGGCGTGTTTCAATTCACTGCCCTTGAAGTTCAGTGCTTTCATGGCCATCATTTTTGTAACCAGAGCTTCCCGAGTCATATCGCCTGCGTTAATCACTCCAAGTTCCATTAATTCTTTACCGGGAGCGTAAAGACCCATTTCGATTTCACCTTTGGGAACTTGACTGCGAAGGGCAATCAGACCTCCCGAGTTCAAATAGTCCTTTAAAACCTTTTTATCTTTTGCTATTAAAGGGATATTCCCAGCTCCAAAAGCCTCAATGATCACTGCCCACTGTTTTCTTAAACCACTCTCAAGTCCACTCAGGTTGAACCCCGGTGTCCAGGGCAGTACCCACGGCGTTTCAGGAAAGGATTTGGGCAGATCAGGCCAAATACTCGGTCTTCTCGTTTTAGGCCAGAAATCCTGCTTTCTCCACTTCCAGCGAATTCCCGCTTTACCTAAGGGCGGGAAGTTGGGGCTCTCAAAAGCCCTAAAATGTGAAATGGCGGACTTGGTACACCGATTGCCCCTGAAAGCATTATCCCGAAAGAAGACCAATACTTCCACAGGCCCTTCGATACACGTCTCAACTGCGCCGATAATGTTGTTCCTGGCATCGGTTCGCACAATTTGAAGCGGTTTTTGACTACCTGTTAAAACCACGGGAATTTGCAAATCGGGAATCAGGAAACTGAGCATGGACGCGGTAAAGGCAAGGGTATCCGTACCGTGAAGAATGACTATCCCATCGGTTTTCTCATCATTTTGAGCATCTTTGACATGCTCGGCTAAATCCAACCACAATTCTGGCTGAATAAGAGAGGAATCCATATTGGCAATGATATCCACGTCGATATCAACCAGTTTAGCCAACTCAGGCACCCATCGCGACAAATCGGCGAGAGCTTCTCCGGGCACTAGCTCACCGCTTTTACTGGAGCTCATGCCCAGAGTTCCACCGGTATACAGTATTTTGACTCTTG
Source organism: Acidobacteriota bacterium (assembly GCA_002747255.1). GTDB lineage: Bacteria > Acidobacteriota > Holophagae > Acanthopleuribacterales > Acanthopleuribacteraceae. Next base: position 42,288 of record PDUC01000038.1, read on the forward strand.
GTTTCAAAACAATCTCCAATAAGATCGAAAAATGCGTTCTGCACGCTAAAAAGGACTTGAAGGCAATCCTTCTACCATTATACCTGCATTTGCGAATTGACATCAAACCGTTATCACCATGTGATCGTTTGACGGGCCTGTCACATTCTCCAAAATACACCCCGCATAAAAAAGAGGCCCCAAAACAGCATTATCAAAAAGCTATTCCTATCAACTAACCATTCTGCAGTGGATCTTGAATAAGACGACTGTTTGATTCCCCTGGCGTGAATCGTTATGATAGCCGTGTTGTATTTCGCAAGGAGGCTTGCTGCCATTCATAACAAAATGCATTATTGTGCCAATCTATTAAAGATGGAAATACCTCGTAAAAAAATGGAGGGTCATTGAAGCTGGAAATCATACACAGAACGGATCGAATGATCGCCATTAACAAGCCTCATGGACTGTTGGTACACAGATCGTCTATTGCAAGAGATGCAAAACACGCTGCGCTTCAGCTTTTGCGCGATCAAATTGCCCAAAGAGTCTATCCCGTTCACAGGCTGGACAGGAAAACAGGTGGTGTGTTGCTGTTCGCCTTAGACAGGGAAATGCAAGCTCTCCTTTCCTCTATGTTTATGGAGTCAAAAATCAAAAAAGAGTACTTAGCCATTGTGAGAGGGTACACAGCTGAAAAAGAGACCATTGACTATGCTTTAAAAAACGAGCAGGGAAAAACACAGAAAGCGGTCACGCGTTACCATAGACTCGCACAAACTGAAATTCCCTATGCCCTGGGAAAATACGCGAGCCAACGCTACAGCTTGGTGTGTATACAACCGGAGACGGGAAGAATGCATCAAATTCGCAAGCACTTCAGTCATATTTTTCACCCCGTTATTGGCGACTCATCACATGGCTGCAATAAACAAAACCGCTTTTTTAAACATCAGTTCTCCTTGGCAACAATGATGCTGCATGCCCGGCGACTGAGTTTTCAGCACCCTGAACGGATGGAGGAAGTAGTCATTGAAGCTCAAATACACGCCGAATTTGAACGAATGATACGACTTTTGGGTTTCCAAAAGACTCTGTTTTAAAAGATGAAGAGGGCCCTTTCAGGGTGATCGCCTGGCCTACAAGGCAGCGGGACTTCACCTTGCCATTTGAGATGATCGTGCCCCGCAAGTTCAAAAAAAGCCCCTGTCCGTTTTCGACACCTAAACCGTTGGCCTGATAGGGCTTTCTGGCTTTCCGCCCTTTATTTCCAGCCGATCCGGCCTGAAACCTCTATCGCATGGAACCGTTCCAGCTCCAATGCGATTGAAGAGCCGCCACATTGGGAAAATCGCTCTTATCGATCAGGTAGATGAAGCCCTGTTCGTTGCCTGCAGCTATCAGGCCTCGCTTTTCCAATGATGAACCGCAGCCCAGGTTCCTCAGACGGGTGTTCAACCCGTGTTTTCCCTCAAAACTCAACCGATTGCCTTCCAGGAAAAACTCGAAAAGCAAGACTGATGACTGTCCAAAAAGGAGTATTTCCGTATCACTCATTCGTGTTATTCCCGTAAATGTGTATTCAGGAAGGAGGTATGTGTGAAGCGTTTGAGAGGGTTTATGATAGTACAGCAATTGAGAAGGATGCAGCCCAAGTGCGAAAACACCTTCCAGACGGGGCATATCCAGTGTGGCATAGGTGCAGGTTGAATCCAGTTTCTCGGTCCTCGCGACAAGCCATTGTCCGTCTTTCTTTTCAAGGAAATTGAAATCCCTTGACCAGGCACCGGAAAAGCCATGACCGGCATTCTCGTCCATCCAGAAGCCCGCATTGGCTTGTTCGGGTATGGTGATCTGATGCTTCAATTCAAGGTCCGGCCAGTTCCAGGCCTTGATAAGGTGATCAGAAGAGGAAGACCACAAAAGCTTGGCCGGTTGATCGTAACTGATAAAATTAACCAAAAACGCGTGAGCCTTTTGCCTTTTAATGATTTCCATCTTTTCGGGATCCCACACGGCCAGGGTCTTGTCATCCGATCCGGTTGCGATTAAATGGCCTATTAAGGCCGATGCAGTGACACCTTGGGAATGCCCCTCAGCAGACCGAATCTTTCCATTGTCGGGGTTGTACTTGTGCAGAACGCCATCCGCTCCCCCGAAAAAGAGTTCGCCCGTTGCCTCGTTCGATACAGAGGTCCAGAGCGGCATAGCTGAAATCTGAACCCTCTTATTGGTTTTCAAACCATGATAATGGTATACATAGAGTTCCTGACCCGTCATCTCGTGGACGAAAAACCCGTCAAAACCGAATCGCTTGATCCTGAATTGAGCATCGGCCTGCTCATACTTCCATAAAAAGCCCTCTTGAGATCTCCAAAAGCTTAAACTGCCCGTCTTGCCAATGGCCAAGGTAGGATAATCGCCGATGAAGAATAAACTTGCCGTGCGCCCTTTCAATTGAACATGATCCATCAGATCACCTGTATTCAAGTCCAGCAGATACACTTCATCGAACCATCCGCCCACAGCCAGCCGCTTGAAGTTTTCCTCCATGGCCAATGCCTCGATGCGACCCTCTATTTTCAGGGAAGCACGAGTCACGTTGCCCTCTGCGACAGGAAAGAAAGACAGCTGCTGTTTTTGAACAAAGGCCACATAGGAATCTCCGACTTCTATCAATTGCAGTGGTTCTTTTTCAACGACAACATGTCTTACTTTTCGGAGTTCTCCCTTTTCCCGTTGATAGACGCTTAAGCTTTTCCCCTTTTTTCGACAAAAGGTACGTCCCGACGTGCTAAAAAACACCGATTCATGATCTTCAAGATCGCTAAAAAGGGTTGAGCCCGTTGTTTCAGCACCTGACATAAAGTCTCTGAAATAGAGTTTAGCGCCCTTTTGAATGCCCATTCTTCCATCTTGAAGGGAACCAACTATTCGCTCACTTTCGTCTAGCGGAATGAAATCAGGAGGTCTCTTTTTATTCAAATCAAGCAGGTACAAACCGGCCGCGCTTCGGGCAATGGCCATACCGGGATATCGCATACTGGGTATCACATCCATTGTACGCGTAGGCAATTCTCTGAACTGTTTCAACTCCAGAACGTCGCGATAACCCTTTGAAGCGTGACGATCCAGCGCGTCGCGTCCCTCTTTTGCACGCGGTAATTGTGCGGCTTCATCTTCTAAAACTTGGGCTTGGTCAAAATGACCGGCACGCCTGAGTATTTCCATCTGCTCTTCAAGAACCTGTCTCAAAAGCACGCCGTTTTCCGCTGTATTTCGTTTCAGAACGGATACCGCCTCTTCAAACAGTTTCTGGCTTTGTCGATAATTGCCTTTCCTGCCGACTAAATACCCCAGGCGCGCCTGGTTTCTGACCGTGTCCACATGCTGGGGGCCCAGTAATTCGTTAAAAAGAGTGTAGGATTCATTGAGTTTTTTCTCTGCATCGGGGAACAGCCCCAGATTGAAGTAGGCATTGCCCATGGTTTCGAGCATCCTCGCCCTGAGCAGCGGTTTGTCGAGCAGGGAGCCTTCCAGCTGCCTTGAGCCCCGTTCAAGCAGATCCTGACCTGTAACGGTCTCGCCGCGTTCACCCTCCGGAAGTTCAAATAAATCAACAAGAAAACCAGAAACCCTGTTGGCGACATCGGCTTCCAGATTGGCTCTTTCAGCTGAGTCGGCGATTTTTTTGGCCTGAAAAGTCACAATAAGAGAGAAAGCAAGCAGAAAGAAAGCGGCAATGGAAAATAAGCGTTTCTTTCTTTGGGATTTTTGCAATTCCATCTTCGCTTGTTCCGCCTGCGCTTTTTCCTCTTCCTCTTTTCTCCGTTTAGCGCGTCGCTCTTCAAGGTGAGCTATTTTGCGAGCCAACTCACCCGCATCGCCAAGGCGCAAGTCCGTATCACCATCTGTCGCTTGTGATATATCCCCAATCAAGACGGGATCGTCCAGGTTTCTTTGCCAGCCCGGGGCCAAAGCGGCTTTAAAACTGCCAATTACAAGCTGATAGAGCAACACACCTAAAGCGTAGATATCGGCTTTGACCGTTCCAACACCACCGCTGAAAAGTTCAGGCGCCATATACTGCAACGTACCAACCCCGGAAGTTGCATCCGTCATGTGTAACTCTGTAAAGCCAAAAACCGTAATGCCGGCATCTTCAAGCTTTTGCGAATCGGTCACCAAGCCGATACCAAAGTCCGTCAATTTCGCCTGTACTTTCCTCTGCTTCCGCAAGGGTGTGATCAAAATATTGGCGGGTTTAATGTCTTTATGAAGAATACCAACGGAATGAGCGGCACTCAACGCATTGGCAACCTGAACAAAAATCTCCAGCCGCTCTTCAAGTGGCATGCGATCAATACCACCTTGCTGTTTGGCCCAATCGTGCAGACTGCCGCCCTCTGTGTATTCAACTTCAAGAAAAAAAGGCGGTTCATCAAAGTTCCAGTCCAGTATTTTTGCGATATCATCACGATTGCCCAGAGTTGTTTTGATGAGTCTGAAAAGAGTCACCTCTCTTTGCAGGCTTTTAATTCGCTCTTTTTCAAAGCAGAACTTATACACACGAATATCGCCTGTTTTTCTGTTTTCAGCTTTCCAGACCTCTCCAAACCCCCCTTCTCCCAGTTTATCGGTTAAAGTCCAATTGGGTCGATGCGGCACGAACAGCTCCCGGGCAGGGCGCCAACCCTCGAGCATGTTGCCATCGTGCACTCTTTTCACTTTTTCACTGTCTTCGGGGGCCTCGAGCGGTGAGATAGAAGCAATTCCCACTTCAAAGACATCAATGGGTTCGTCAATACCTTTAAACAAATAAGGTCCGTGCGCGACCCAGGTCAATTCACCGACATCCCTGCCCACAGAGGCTCTGCGAGCCAGATCAAAAGCCCCTCGCATCAACAGGGTTTGCCCGGGTAATGCAACCGACATCAAACGGGCTGCTGCCGGCTTGGCCAAACCTTCGACTTCAATAGGTTTAGCTCCCTTTTTAACATCCTCTTCCGGGTTTTCTCTTAAGTACACTTCACCGAAATGAATTCCCACACGAGCTTTGATATCCACATCAAATTCATCGGACAACTGTCTGAGTGCCTCGTGGTAGGCCAGGGCGTAGCAAACCGCATCGAAGGGCTTTTCAAATAGAAGCAAAAAGCCATCTGTTTTATCAATCTCCAGTCCGCCGTTCGGTGTCATCAGATCGCGCGCGATTCGATCGTGTCGGGAAAAGAGACGGAAGGCCTTTTCATCTCCCAGTTTTTCCAAAAGACCGGTACTGCCAACCAGATCACTGATTAGGAGTGTCTTGAACACAGCGGACATGTATTAACTCCTGTGAACTTTGTTAAAGCACACTCTCAAAGATCGTTTTAATTGAGTCATCAACCGCCTGAAACCTTCAACCTGCACTGTAGCGGCTTGCGCCAGGACCTCAACCACCGAACTCAAGTTAGATTTATATCACATAGTTTGTATCGATCCTATCTCGATTTCCTGAAGAATCAGGAAATGCGTATCAAGATCAGCACAAAACAAAAGCCCGTTTAACAAACCATGTGAGAGGGGTAAAGAAGGCTCTCTTCGGGCGCGACAAACGCCTTGTATTCTTCGAGGACATTCAAGTCACTCATCACAAAAAGGAATCTCCATACCATAAAATTGAAAACAAAGCTTGGAAATATTCGATATGGAATCTATGTTATAAGCATAGCCCCGGTTTATTGGCATGACGTCTGGTAAGGCTTTATCGCTACGGGATTCACCCTGTAAGAACTTCATCGGGAGGCATGATGATTGCAACGGCTTTAACGCTCTTTTTATTAATACAACAACCCATGCCTGTATTGTCCCTGGATGAAGCCGAAAGGTCTGCTGACTCGATAAAAACGCTCTCAGTTGAGACCTTTTTTACCCCTTCCAATGACATGAAAGCGTTTCTGGATCAACACGTGATGAGGCGCGCAACAGACATGGATAAACTCAAGGCACTCGTCTATGCTATTTTCGATGAAGAACGACTGGGCATGAAATACTCCAATCACGAGACACTAACTCCCAATGAAACTTTTGACCATCATACGGGAAATTGCCTTTCATTCACGGGCATGTTCATCGCCATGGCCCGGCACTGCGGTTTAAACGTACGTTTCCAGGAGGTCTCTGATGTTTCGACCTGGTCACAAAACGGTAAATTCATGATTTTCAATCAACATATGAATGCTGTTGTTTCAATTAACGGCCGACAGCTGGAAGTCGACTTCAATTATCATATCGATAAAGATTTTAAGATAACCCGGTTTGTCAGCGATGAACGAGCTTTGGCTCATTATTACAACAATTTGGGAGCCGAACATTTAGCTAGGGAAGATTTTTTACGAGCACAGATTTATTTTGAAAAAGCGAATCAAACGGATCCCACTTTCACTCAAGCCTGGACCAACTACGGTGTGCTGCAGCGAATTAAAGGAAATTACAAAGAAGCTGAAGCATGCTACATACGAGCTCAATCCCTTGACAAACACAATGACACCGCAAAAATGAATTTGGCGCTTTTGTACGAGCTTCAGGGTAAAATCCGCAAAGCGGAACACATGAAACAGCAAATTAGAAAGTTCAGAGCGAGAAATCCCTACTTTCAATACAGCCTGGGGAATACGGCCTACAAGGAAGGCCGCTACGAAGAGGCTGTCAGCCGTTTCAAAAAAGCGGTTCGTTTATTCAGGAACCACCCGAAGTTTCTGGTCATGCTGGCCGCTTCCTACCAAAAGGTTGGCAAATATAAAAAAGCGGAAAAATTCCTGCGAAAAGCACGGAAACTGGCCGGCAAACCGGAAGAAAAGCATTTATACGATATGAAAATTAAATCCCTCTATGCCAATCGATAACGCATAGAGGGTCGCTATCTCAAAAGATTGAGATACTTGTGCTATGGATATCATTGTATTTTCCCAAACCCAAATACAACGGCTCCAGGCAGATCAATGTCCATGAGGTCCGGCCTGAAGACCCTTTTCTTGCCCATTCTCATTTCACCACTCCCATTTCTCTTGCATGTGAGAACACTTTGAACTAGGTTGTAGCAAGGTGGCTATTCGAGAAAAGGGCAAAGATCCCGAATACCCCAAAACAATACGGTATTGCGCTATGGGCATTACCAAGGGAGGACACGACCATGAAATTGCCAGGATTCATTCTTTCTCTTCTAATGGTATCCAGCATGACCTTAGCTGAGGAAACCAGCAGCCAGACCATTGAAAAGCTTGAGAGCATCAATACCAATTTGAGGCACCGCCTGGATCGCCTTGAAAAAGGAGTAGATGATCTGATTTGGTTCCAACGCATGAAAAACGTGGCTTTCATTGATAAAATTTACATCACGGCACCTCCTTCTCCAAAAAATTTCAAGAATAAAACGGCGATGGGTGTCAACAATCCCATTAAAATTTGGTGTTACGTGTTTATTCCCAAGGGAATTGACCTGAAAAAGTCCTATCCCCTGATTGTATTTCCCCATGGTGGTGTCCACTCTGATTTCAGCACTTACTACACCCACATTGTCAAGGAACTCATGTACCAGCAGTACATCGTTGTCGCTCCTGAATATCGAGGCAGTACCGGTTATGGCCAGTGGATGTATGAACGCATTGATTATGGGGGATTGGAAGTTGAAGATGTCTTCTATGCGAGAAACCACATGACGGAAAACTACCATTTTGTGGACAAAAAGCGAGTGGGCATCATTGGCTGGAGCCACGGCGGACTGATTACACTCATGAACATCTTTGAACATCCAGAAGCCTATCAAGTGGCCTTTTCGGGTGTTCCCGTCAGTGATCTCATTTCCCGCATGGGCTATTACACCGATGACTATCGCGCCCTGTACTCCGTTGATTATCACATAGGCAAAACAGCTTATGAAAATGTGGGAGAATACCGCAGAAGATCACCTGCCTGGAATACGCACAAGTTTCAAAATACACCGCTGCTCATTCACACCAATACCAATGACGACGATGTCAATGTCCTTGAGGTGGAGCATCTCATCAAGTCCCTGAAAGCAGACGGCAAGCAGTTTGAGTATGAAATATACAAGGACATCGAGGGAGGCCACAGTTTTGACCGAATTGACACCAAAATAGGCCGCTCCATTCGCCTGAAAATATGGAAATTCCTGGCTCGGGAACTCCACCCGGAAAAGCCCATTTCCACTATGGAGCAGATGTTTGAGGCCTCGTATTTGCAATAGCATTTTTTTGATTCATTAACCCGAAAGGGTTGTTCAAAGTAAGTGAGAAACTAAAATATCCAAGTAGAACGTCACCATGCAACTGCATTGTTCAGAACACAGTAAAACCGACGTTCAGAGTAAAGTCGGAATCTTTTCCTGTCTGGCAAGATGACCATGACAAGCGTTTGAAAGACAAGGCGAAGCACATAAAAACTCGCTCCGCAATGGGAACATGAATCTGTCTCCTGTCCATTTTATCTCTTCCAAAAGCGGAGCCGGTTGGTTGTCAAGCTTAGATGGGTCAATGCAAAGAAGAACCCGATGGAAGATCATCTAGAATATCGCGTACTTTTTGACCTAATTCCGGCAGGGTGAAGGGCTTTTGTAAGAAATGCAATCCCTCGAGAATGGCTCCTTTGTCGACAATCTGAGAATCAGCATACCCGGACGTGAAGAGAACTTTTAAATCGGGAATTTTTTCTGTCAGTATCGTGGCAAGTTCTTTACCGGTCATACCGGGCATCACCATGTCGGTGACCAGGATATCAGGCGCATTCTTAGCCTGTTGAGCGAATTCAACCTCTTTGAGAGCTTGCTCCCCACTGGAAGCACAGGTCACCTTGTATCCCTGCCTTGACAAAAGAGTAAGGGATAACTCTCGTACATCGTCATCATCTTCAACCAGCAATATGTGTTCATCACCTTGTAAATTGGCATCTTTAACTGCAACTTCCTTGTACTCTCCTTCACCTTTCTCCTCGTCGGAAACAGGCCAATAAATCGCGACCTCTGTTCCCCTTCCCGGTTCACTCTTTATGTACACACTGCCTTTATTCTGTTTGACAATGCCGTAAACCGTAGACAAACCGAGGCCTGTCCCTTTTCCCTGGGCTTTGGTGGTGTAGAATGGGTCAAATATTTTTTCCATGACATCAACAGAAATGCCAACGCCCGTGTCTTTTACGGTAATCTCAATGTGTTTGCCCTCTGTACTTCCAGAATGGTTACTCACAAACTCTTCATCGAGCCAACACACCTTTGCTGCAATATCAATTCGCCTGTCAGTGTTTTCTGTCCTCTCTTGAATAGCATCACGTGAGTTGACAATTAGATTTAAGAGTACCTGTTCAATTTGACCAGGATCTGCATTGACAGGAGGAAGATCATCTTCCAAATGAACATGAATTTGTATGTCTTCACCAATAAGGCGTTGGAAAATGCCCTTTTGTGCAGAAATAAAACGATTAAATTCAATAGCTTTTGGACTGAATATCTGCTGACGACTGAATGCCAGCAACTTGCTGGTCATTTCTTTAGCCCGAATCCCTGAACGCAAAATATTATTGGCTTTATTCTGAAGTTCAGGCTGATCGTGCAACGAGTCTCTCAGTAACTCTGCATAACCATTGACAACCGTCAGAAGATTGTTGAAATCATGGGCAATACCTCCTGCTAAGGTGCCTACTGATTCCATTTTCTTGGCCTGGTTCAATTGCCGCATAATTTTCTTTTCTTCAGTAACGTCATCTCCTATGACGAGATAACTGATCCGACCTTGTTCACTTACAACCGTAGATACGACAAGTGAGTTCCAATATTCGGTACCGTCTTTTCTCTTCAACAGGATTTCCCCGGTCCATTGGTTATGGTCTTTTAAATAATCGGCGATGACCACCTCTTCACCATCGACCTTATGACTCTCGGTTAAAAGAGGACACGGCTTTCCCAGTATTTCGTCCAATTGCATTCCTGTGGATCGAATATGAGCTTGATTGGCATATTCAACGCAACCGTTATCGTCACTGATGGACAGGGATACAGGGCTTTGTTCGATGGCCTCCGTTAAATTGCGAATATGTTCTTTAATTGAAAAATGCTTAATTGAAATAGCGATATGATTGGTTACAAACTCCAACAGGTGAACATCTTCGGAGGTAAAAGCGTTTTCTCTTTCATAACTCCGCACCACCAGAATACCAATAACCTCCTGATCGACGAGAAGCGGTACGCCGAGCCAGCTTTTACAGGATGACCCAACATAGCCAATTATGCTGAAATCTTCCATTTTTTTTATCTCCATTTCATTGAGCAGAATTGATTTCTTCTCAGAAATAACAACGGAGCAAATGGTTCCTTTCAAGGGCGCTTCATCCAGCTCATCTTTCTGATCGGCCATATAGGGAATGAGCAAGCGGTCTCTTTCGTTGTTTAGAATACCGATGAACAGATTTTTCGTATTAATATGTTTACTGAGTTGTTCGTTAATGTACTCATAGAGATCCTGAGCATTGGTCATGGTCTGTGTTGCACGCGATATGTTGTAGACTAGTTCCTTTTGCATTTGTGCTCGTTTGAGCTCCGTAATATCCGATGCAAAAGCGATAATCACAGCTTGTCCCTGGTGTATGCCTCGACAGACACGTACCTCCTTGGGGAATTCCACTCCATTGGACTTCAAACCCCAAAACACAAAACTCTGAGCGTTTCCGTCAAGTGCTAAATTGAGTTTCTCTTTGACGTCCTCCATGTTGTTCCTGCCAGGCGCGGAAATAAAATCAGGTGTCTTGCCAATAAAGAACGAGCTTGGATAACCGTACATCTGTTCAGCTCTTTTGTTGACAGCCAAAAAGCAACCCTGTTCATCCAAGATATAGATAGCATCCTGAAAATTATCAAACAGATCTCTGTAAGAGTGTTTGGATTCTTCCAGGGCTCTCTCCGCTTCAACATTGCCTGTTAGATCCTCGCCGTAACCAATACCGCCAATAACCTCACCCTGTTCGTTATACGTCGCCCGAAAGGTCATTTTGGTTGGAGTCACCTTGTCTGCAGTGATTGATTGATAATTTCCTTGAAAGAGTCCCTTGCCGTTTTTAAGGCACGACCTGATTTCACGCTTAAGAACCTCGTCATTCAGATCGAGCAGCATGTTAACCCCTATCAGTTTATCCTTTGAGCTTCCAATTAACCTGGCAAAAGCCTGGTTACAATCTTGAACGACACCGTCTTTATTAAACTGAAAAAAAGCAAAAGGAGCCGTGTCGATAATTGAATGCGAAATCAAGAAACCGGGGGCAGACTCGTCAGCCCTCTTTTGTGCCAGATCAGCTTGAATCTGTTCTAGCTGCCTGGAAAGACGCCTGTTTTCGCTTCGCAATGCATTTAATTCCGACTGACTCAAAGAAAACCCCTATTAATTCTACTCGTATAGAATTATATCGTCCACACTGGCTTTTACATAAACGTGTTTTTGTATTATTTGAAAAAACATCTCATACCTTATTGGAGTTCACCCGTGTTTAAGCAGGACTTTGACAACAACAAAGCCGCCCACCAATAGCAGGGCAGCCACCCAACATAACCAGTTAAAATGCTTGTCGATGAGTTTTTGCGCCTTTTCACCAAAGTAGTAGATAATCACCGCCTCCATAAAGAAACGAAACCCTCTGCTGATAGCAGCCATTAAGGTAAAGGTCAGCAAATTAAAGTGAAAGGCACCAGAGCTGATGGTGAATACCTTAAACGGAATGGGTGTAAGTCCGGCAACCAGAACCAGTGCTTCTCCGTACTCGTGATACCAGGTTTCAATTTTGGCGTATTGGTCCATCGCCCCGTAAAATTCGAGAATGGGCTGAGCTAGACTGTCAAAGGCAAAAATCCCCAATCCATAACCAAAAACACCGCCTAAAACAGACGCCAGAGTGCAAATTAAAGCCAGATGAAGGGACTTTTTTCGATTGACCAGACAAAGAGGGAAGAGCAGAATATCGGGAGGAATGGGGAAAAAAGAACTTTCAGCAAAGCTAATTCCCGCCAGCCAGTACTTGGCCTTGGGACGTGTTGAGAGGGACATGGTCCAGTCGTAGATGCTCCGCATGAGCTTAGTCGGATTCATTTTGAAATTCCCTGTAAAGTTGTTCTGCTGCTTTAGCATCCATGGAGTTCAAAACCCGGTTGTGTGTCATATCGATTTTTAGCGGAGTCGCTGAAATGAAACCCTCTCTATAAGCTGAATAGTCCGTACCTTCGACTGCTTCGTAGGTTGGGTGATAGGGGCCCAGCCAATAGTAGGGAATACCTCTTGGATCTTTTCGTTCTATCACGGAACTCTTAAAACTGCGATTGTCAAGCCGGGTAAACTTCATGCCCCGACTCGATAAAGGGGGAACATTGATATTCCACATGGCCGTGTTTGCAATCTCTCCGTTCAGAACTTTTCTAGCAAAGAGCCGTGCGACCCGTGCCGTGTTTTTGAAATGAAATAGACCCGATTTGGTTTGATTGGTAGAAACGGCCAATGCGGGTATGCCGTGTGCCTGCGCTTCGTATGCAGCCGCCACGGTTCCCGAGTAAGCGGTATCTTCGCCCAGGTTCACCCCGTGATTGATACCCGATAAAACCAAATCGGGCTTTCGATCCTTCATCAGCACATGCAGGGCCACATGGATGCAGTCTGCCGGGCTGCCGTTCAAGGCGTAGGTATTTCGGTCTACTTTTCGCAACCGAAGGGGCGTGCTAAGCGATATTTTATGACTGACCCCGGAGCAGTTCTGATCGGGAGCCACAATAAGAATATCGGCAACGTCCCTCATCGTCCTGGCTAGAGCTTGCAGTCCCTCCGCAAAGTAGCCATCATCATTGGATAATAAGAGCAGCGGTTTTGACATCATATTCTCTTGCAGTGTGATTTACCCTGTCGTGAATGAAACAGGGTCTCCTATTATAATCATATGATGGATTTGTGGTATGAAGAATTTGCAAATCAAAAGGACTCTTAAAACCTAAAAACGCGCCAATTTAACTCACAAAGTGCCCTTGACTGTGACAATTGCCCATCCCGCTGGCTTGCCTGTCCTGCTTAACATCACTCTGCGGCCAATGAAAATGCCTGTAAACGTTCTTTTACAACTTTGAAAACCACAGTCACACCAGGTATTTAGATATCTCACTCCAGAGGGTTCCTCTTTTCAGGGGTCAAGAGAAGGCCTCGTGTTTTTTATGAGAACATCGTAGAGCAATCGCGTCATTCGGGTTAGAATAGGCGTATTAAGCTACTCCTCACAGGAGTTTCAACCAGGAGTCAAAAAATGAAAAACAGATACCTAGTCAAAGGAGTCGTGCTCTTCTTGATTCTGTCCCTAATACCAACACAAGCAGTGGAAAATGTCATCCGATTCAAACTCCTCAAAGCGGAAAGGGAATCTTCCACGCATCGCTTTCAGGGCATTACAGAGGTTCACTTTGGTTTAGAAGATGTCGCTTCTATTGAATATGAAGAAGAAGACACGGGCTACGCTGTTACCGATGAAATGTGGCTGAATACCTATTTTGGTTTTTTCGTAACAGCCGCTTATTACGGCCAGTATTCAACAACCATCCAGCTGAACGATGGTTCCCTTTTCACCGTAGATGAAAACATCATCATGCTCTATGGAGGCATTAGTTTTAAGAGAGACTTCAAAAAGAGAGTGCGGCTTCAGGCCAACCTCGGTTACGGCTATTGGCGAGACAGAATGCGAGCTAACAATCTAGCCAGTGCCGATCTGGATCCTCCAGAGGACACCCTTTATAAAATATCCAATCACGAAGGGTTTTCCCCTGCTTTTGAAGTGGGCTTGTCCTATTTTATCACGCCTACTGTGGCTTTAACCGCCAACGTGGAACACACCGACGTCTTTGACCTGGACATGGAGGCATGGAGTGCCTCACTCTCCATTATTTATTAGTAAAAAAAGTAAAGGGTATGACATGAAAGAAAAAGTTTTTTTATACGGTGAAGATAGATTATCGGCAGGCTACGCACTTGAAATCGCACACGGGCAGAGAAGAGGCCTGATTGGCGAACGTGCTTCTGCAAGAATTGCTGCTTCTGAAGAAATTGTCAGAGATATTGTCTCCAAGGATACCACTGTCTACGGCATCAACACGGGTTTTGGTCCGCTCTGCACAACCACCATCTCGGCAGATGAAACCAGGGAACTGCAACACAACTTATTGAAAAGTCACAGTTCGGGTATCGGCGATGCCCTGCCGGCAGATATCTCCAAAATAATGATGATCCTGAAAGTGCATGCTCTTGCACAGGGTTTTTCTGGTATTCGCAGGCAAACACTGGACAGAATGCTCCTGCTCATTGAAAACGACGTGGTTCCCGTTGTTCCCACTCAGGGTTCGGTAGGCGCATCAGGCGACCTGGCTCCCCTGGCCCATTTGTTTCTTCCATTAATTGGTTTGGGTGAGGTTGAGTTTAAGGGACGAGTGATGACTGCTGAAGGGGCTCTCAACCAACTGTCACTAAAACCGCTGAATTTGGGGCCTAAAGAAGGCTTGGCTCTTATCAACGGCACCCAATTCATTGCGGCCAATGCGTTGAAGGGGCTGCAGCGATTCAAGAGCTGCCTGGATCAGGCAGATATCATGGGAGCTATGTCCATTGAGGCTCTGCTGGGCTCCCAAAAGCCCTTTAACGAGCAGCTGCATACCTTGAGAGCTTACAAAGGAAACTGCTTCGTAGCCGGACATTTGAGACTGCTCCTTAAGGACTCCCAAATTAACCAGTCCCATCAACACTGTTCATCGGTTCAGGACCCTTATTCCCTGCGCTGTATGCCTCAGGTACACGGAGCTTCACGAAACGCGTGGCTCAACTTAAAGGAGTCACTGGATATTGAGATGAATTCCGTCACCGATAATCCCATTATACTGGACAGAGAAAACGCCATCAGCGGAGGCCACTTCCACGGCCAGCCCATTGCCCTGCCAATCGACTACGCCTCCCTTGGCGTCGCTGAACTGGGTAGTATATCCGAAAGGCGCGTCTACTTTCTGATGGAAGGCAAACGCGAGGGGCTGCCCAAATTCCTGATCGACCACAGCGGTCTGCATTCGGGCTTAATGATTCCTCAGTACACCGCTGCGTCTCTGGTAAGTGAAAACAAAACCATGTGCTTCCCTGCCAGTGCAGACAGCATTCCCACCTCCATCGGCCAGGAGGATCACGTCAGCATGGGCTCGATTGGATCGAGGAAGTTCCACAAAATGCTGGATAACATCGAAAAAATACTGGCCATTGAACTGCTGTGCGCTTCACAGGGGATGGAGTTCAGAAAGCCATTGAAATCCAGTGTCATACTGGAGGCCTGTCACCGTGAAATACGAAAGCACATTAGCTACATTCACGAGGATCGCATTTTTGCCCAAGACATGGCCAATGCGCTGGAACTGGTGAAAAACTCGACGCTGATCCATGTCGCCAAACAGGCCATCGAGGAACATGCGCTTGCGGTCGATATTCCCTATGAAAGTGATTTCTCGCTTTATTGATTCAGTATGATGAGAGCGGACTTATCACACTTAAGACCGCTTTTTGTAAGATCGATGTCTTTTCCGGTTGATGTTCCAGTCAAGCCGGGCAGGCACCGGTCTCGCTGAACGCGCAGCTTGACAAACACACCCAGGCTCCACGTAAAGGCACCATCACTCCCTGGCGCTTTGAGGTCTTCCTTTTCCAAGGTCCCAAAGCGCTCTGCGAGCTCTGAAGCGGAACGCGCCAGAGCCGCAGGGTTCGCTTTAAGCAGCTTGAGCTATTCCGTGGGTTTTACCAACTTCAAGCCCAGTTCGTTCAGTTGGGCGTCTGCCACCGAAGAGGGCGACTCTGTCATGGAACACAGGGCGGAAGTGGTTTTTGGGAAAGCAATCACATCTCTGAGCGATTGTTCTTTTGCCAGCAACATGACGATTCGATCCAGACCCAATGCAATCCCGCCATGCGGTGGAGCACCGTAACTCAGAGCATCCAGCAGGAACCCAAACTTCTCTTCGGCTTCTTCTTCACTGAGTCCGAGCGCTTTAAACATCAGGTTCTGAATATCCCTGCGATGGATTCTGATGGATCCGCCGCCAATTTCATAACCATTGAGCACCAGGTCGTAGGCTTTGGCTTTCACTTTACCGGGCTCCGTTTCCATAAGAGCCAGGTCTTCATCCAGAGGCGATGTAAAGGGGTGATGCAGCGCCACATAGCGGTCTGAATCCGGGTCGAACTCGACCAGAGGAAAGTCAACAATCCACAGGAATTTGAACTGATCTTCGTCAATTAAACCGAGATCTTTACCGAGCTGATTCCTCAGGGCACCGAGAGTCTGATTGGCTCGATCTCTGGTATCGGCTACAAACAAGAGCAGATCACCCTGAGAAGCGCCGGCCTTTTCAAACAAGGCCTGAACCAGTTCTTCACCCAGGAACTTCATAATGGGCCCGGAGAACCCGTTTTCTCCCCATTTGAGCCAGGCCAGACCCTTGATCCCATAGTCTTTTTTCAACCAGGACTCGAGGGTTTCAATGTTCTTTCTGGAATAGGATGCGGCCCCTGGAGCGCAGACGGCTTTTACCTTGCCGCCAGCCTGAACGCATCCAGAAAAGACTTTAAAACCGCAATCGGCCACCTGATCGGAAAAATCCAGTAACTCCATATCAAAACGCAGGTCCGGTTTATCACTGCCAAAGCGATCGAGCGCTTCCGCATAGGACATTCGCGGGAACGACGACTCAATATCCACACCAATGACCTTCATGATGCCAGCCATCATGGGCTCAACCACATTGAAAATATCGTCCATTTGAACAAAGGACATTTCCATGTCAATTTGAGTGAATTCAGGCTGGCGATCCGCTCTGAGATCCTCGTCCCTGAAGCATCGGGTTATCTGGAAGTAACGCTCAAAGCCGCTGACCATGAAGAGCTGCTTGAAGATTTGAGGTGATTGGGGCAGCGCGTAGAATTTGCCCTTGTGAACACGGCTCGGCACCAAATAGTCGCGAGCACCTTCGGGTGTGGACTTGGTGAGGATGGGTGTTTCCATCTCGAGGAAGTTCATTTGATCTAGGATCTTTCTGACAGCCATGGTCACTTTGTGCCTGAGAATGAAGTTGCGTTGCAGACAGTCTCTCCGTAAATCGAGGTAGCGGTATTTTAAACGCAGCTCATCACCCACACCACGCAGGTCGTCTTCAATGGGAAAAGGCGGTGTTTCAGATGTGTTTAAAACCGTCAGACTGTTGGCCCAGATCTCGACTTCACCTGTATCCATGTTGGAATTAATGGATTCGGGATCCCTCAACTTGACAACACCGCTCACGGCGATGACGAATTCGGAGCGCAGTGTTTTGGCAAGCTGGTGGCTTTCAAAATCAATATCGGGATTGAAAACAAGCTGAGTGGTACCCCAACGATCCCTGATGTTGATAAAAATAAGGGCTCCCAGGTCGCGTCTCCGCGACATCCAGCCCAGCAGGGTAACCTGCCTGCCTTCATCTTCTGCACGCAGCGCGCCGCAATGATGGGTGCGCTTCAGACTTCCTAAATTTGAAACGGTCATGTTTTCTCCTCTACTCTTGAAACTGTTTGAATTTGATTGGCAATTTGATCCACAGAAACCGTGTTCTGCTGCGAGTTCCTCATGTTCTTCATGAGCACCTCGTTGCGGGCGGCCTCGTCTTCTCCCACCAAAGCGACCATGGCGGCACCTGATTTATTGGCCTTCTTCATTTGGGATTTCATGCTGCCACACCGAATATCATAGCCAACATGGTAACCCCTGTTTCTCAATTCGGTCATGGTCTTCATGTGATTGACAAGAAAGTCCCGATTACCAAAAACAAAGAACAAATCCGGTGCGGGTTTTTGGAAGCGTTGGTATTTTTCCAGAACACTTACCAGGCGATCCATGCCGAGAGCCCAGCCAAAAGCGGGTACATCGGGACCGCCCAGAGATTTCAGTAACCCGTCGTAGCGGCCTCCGCCCATGATGGCACTTTGAGCTCCCAAATCACCACTCAGCAACTCAAAGGCCGTCTTGGTGTAGTAGTCGAGTCCGCGAACCAGAAAGGGATTCACCTCAAAATCCACACCCAGACTTGAAAGCCCGGCCTGCACTTCGGCAAAATGAGCCCGGTTCTCTTCGTTCAGAAATTCCGAAATCGAAGCCAGGTCTTTCAGCTCTTCCTGACAGTGCGGATTCTTGCAATCCAGCACACGCAGGACGTTTTTCTCCATTCGCACCTTACACTTGGCGCACATTTTCCCTTGCTTGAGCTGGAGTTCCCCGCGCAAATACGAAAGATAAGCCGGACGGTCCCTTTCATCGCCAATGGAGTTGATGACCAATTTGACATGGGGCAGCTCAAAGGGCTCCAAATAACTCATCAATGCCTCGATGGTCTCCACATCAATCATGGGATCCTGGCTGCCAAACACCTCGACACCCAACTGGGAGAACTGCCTGTAGCGACCGGCCTGAGGTCGTTCATAGCGAAACATGGGACCCATGTACATCAATTTGACCAAGTCACCACCGCGAGTCAGGTTATGCTGAATGACTGACCGACACACAGAGGCCGTCAACTCCGGTCTCAGCGTCATTTCGCGGCCGCCTTTATCCACAAAGGTGTACATCTCCTTGGATACAATATCTGTTTCATCGCCAATTCCGCGCTTGAAAAGAGCGGTCTCTTCGAACATGGGTGTGCGGATCTCTTCAAAACCGTACTTCGCAAAATGAGATTGTGCCCTTGACTCGATGACTTGAAAAATACGCGTCAATTCGGGTAACAGATCTCTTGTGCCTTTAGGTGCTTTCAAAACAACCTCCAATTAAAAGAGGAAGTTTAACCAAAAGAGGCGGCATTGGCAAAGGTTTAGTTTCGATATGATCCCGAAAAGCGGCGTTGTCACCAGGTCAACTGCGCTTTTTAAGATGATCCATGCCCTAACCAAACAAATTGTTCCAAACTCAGGCTGCACGGTACGCCGTAATCTTTTCATACAAAACCTCATTCACCTACTGGAAAAAAGGCGTTAAAAAGTTCATAATAAGAGCATGTCATGTCAACCTGGTGCAATCCGGATTTTTGGCAGCAAGCAATACGCCATACATATCAAACAGTTTCTGGGTTCTAAAAAGGTTCTTACGTAAGAAGTTGACTTTTATTAAGTTTGGGAGGAGAGGAACATGTCTTCAGATACATTCACCGAAATAACCACACAATCGTGGGGCAGCCGTCTAAAGGATTCCATTGGCGGCATTTTCTTCGGAATCATCATGGTCATCGCTTCCTTTATTCTACTGTTTTGGAATGAAGGCAGAGCGGTAAAGAGAGCACAGGCACTGGAGGAAGGTGCGGCCAGCGTCATCAGTGTCTCATCCCTCGAAATAGACCCCGCTAATGAGGGGAAACTGGTTCACGTAACGGGGGAAACGCAAACTTCAGAAATCCTGTCCGATTCCAACTTCAAAGTCAGTCAAAAGGCCATTCAACTTACACGTTCTTCCGAGATGTATCAGTGGGAAGAGAAAAAGGAAAGTAAGACCAAAGAAAAGGTAGGCGGAAAAAAGGAAACCACAACCACCTACACGTATAGAAAGGTGTGGTCTGCTGCTGCTATTGATTCCAGCAATTTCAAGAAACCCGATGGCCACGACAATCCGGGCGGTATTCTGTATCCTCAAGAAAGTCGTCAGGCAGAGGAAGTTAAACTCGATGCTTTCAGGCTTACTTCGAGCCAAATCAGCAGTATTTCGGGTTTTCAACCTTTGGCGCTCCCTCATGATGTTTTGGACACGATCCCATTAGAAAACCACTCTAAATTCCAAATAGAGGGAAACACACTCTACTACGGAAAGGATCCCTCAAATCCGGAAATAGGTGATCTTAAAATTCAATTCCGTTACATTCCCCCCGGACAAACCATTAGTGTCATTGCTCAACAAAAAGGCAACAGCTTCCTGCCTTACGTGGCCAAGTCAGGAAGCCAAATTGATCTCTTGTCCTCGGGCTCTCTAACCGCAGAAGCCATGTTCCAGTCGGAAATGCGAAGTAATACCATTTTGACATGGGTTATACGAATTGGCGGCTTTTTCCTGATGTTTATCGGTTTTAGAGTCATGTTCAATATCTTCCGAACACTGGCCGCCGTCGTTCCTTTCATTGCAAAAATCGTCGGATTTGGTCTCTCTCTTCTGTCGGGCTTACTGGCAGCTTCCTTCACACTGTTAACCATCGCCATTGCCTGGCTCTTCTACCGACCGTTGTTGAGCATCATCCTCATTGTCGTTGTTGTCATCATCTTGGTAGCAGTAAGAATGTTGAAAAAAAACAAGCAGGAAGCGTCGTTTGTTCCGCCTCCACCAACTGTGTAAACATGAGGACTGCGTTGTACAGGAAATCAGAATCGGCTTTTGGAAGTCCCATGATTGACAGGCATCTAAAGACTTCAAGAAGTGTAGCGCTTAACCGTCTCCTTTGGTTATTTCTACCGGTGATTTTGGTTTTGTTTAACTGCGGCCCAACCGCAAAAGATCCCATCCAGCTTGCGGGCTTGGTAGATCAGGTTACAGTTGACTACGATGATCAAATGGTTCCCCATATCCATGCTGAATCCTCAAAAGATGCCATCCGGGTTCAGGGCTACCTTCACGGTCTTCAGCATGGAGAGAACCTTATTCGAGCTCTCGAAGTGTTTAAAGGTCAATTCAAAGATCCCCAGGGCCCGGGTGAATGGCTGTTGCTCTCTCGGTTATTTGAATCATTCCCCATGCAAGAAACCGCTGAAGAATCCCTGAAGCTCTACCCCGTTGCATCCAAAAACACGCTGCAATGGTATCTGGAGGGTATGAATGAGGCCACTCCGCAACACAAATGGGTTCCCACAGACCTCATCCTGCTCCATCGCGGATACGCTTTCCTCATGAACAACTGCCTTCCCCGTGCCTGGCTGCAATTTTCAGAGTCCTTTTCAGCAGGACAATCCAATTCACCACCCTTCACACTCTCAACCGAGGTACTCCCGCTCTTTCAGGGACCCTCCATTGAATGTGTCAGACAAAACAGAACCGCCCCTTTTGATATTCAATTCAGAACATCTCCCTCCTGGTGGTTCGTCTTTCAACCCGTGCGAATCAGCACACCGCAGTTTAAAGTGGAAGGTATCAGCCTGGCGGGTTTACCTCTGGTTGTAACCGGTTCCACTGCGACTCTTCAGTTCACTCAGGTTCCCATTGAAGGTGACACCAGTTTCATCTTCCCCATGGACACAGGCAAATCGGAACTTTTAGACGCTATTTCAGACTCCCTGAAGCTCGAAGATTTGAAGAAACAGGGTGTTTCCCTGCCCATTACAGCCATTGACCAGAACAGCAACTTAGAGCCCAGGTTTTATTGGACAGGTTTCAGACCTTCAGCTGACCTGCACACATTCCATGTGTTAATTCACGCAAAGTCACTGGAGGAAGCCAGTTACGCCTTCGAATACCAACAAGTTCCGCTCGCGGAATGGACGCTCCACTCCCCGCCCTTCAGCTCCGTTGTCATGGAAGTTGGAACCAGAGCCGTCAACCGACAAGCGGTTCTTTCCGCTGACTATGTCTATCCCTTTAGCGGGCACACCGCGATCAAGAAAACCATCGCGTCTTCTGTCCGGGGCTATAACTTTCAGCACGATGGCAACAACTCCTCAGACGCACGCTTGAAAAAGCTCATGACCCAATGGTTAAACGGACCGTTGAAATACCTCATGGCAAAACCGGAATGGCAAGAAGCCAAAAAGCTCATGACAGAAGACAGGGAAGCCGCCGTCCAGTTACTTTGGAGAGAGCTGCTGGCAATATCGGAAGAATCCATTCCAGTAGAACTGAGCCAGAACAATCCCATCGCAGTGCGACATGTACTGCTGGCAGAAAATGATCGATCCACGCACATGGACAGCGAAGCGAAATCAATAGAAATCATGAATCACCTAAGCCAAATTCTCTCAGGCATATCCTGCGAGTTGAAAAATGTCAAAAACGCTGCGTCACTGTTGTCCTGTTACATGCCGGATGCACCCCAAACGCTCTACAGCCTGCCTTATCAATCGCCCTCCTGTGATAATCCCAATGGCATCTTCTTTACCAGCTTTCAGTCTGAGATCATCCGATGCGCTACTCACCAGGTTCGCCTTCGCACTCTGAGTGAAGGCCCTATGCCCATTCGCACAATGCCTTTCTCCATCACCGGAAAGCCCACCACACCAAAAGGCACAAGATGGAAAGTCAAGCCTTCCATGGTGCTTGTACCCTCCGGAAATTAACGGCCGCGGCTTTCTTTCCCGTTTGAACCATCTGTTTTATGAGACCGCACGGTCAAAAGGAGTCGCTATGAAAACCAGTTTCATCTTGTCATTACTCTTCATCTCGAGTATGTATAGTATCAGTGAGGATAAGAATGTGAGAGGAGAAAAAGCCATGGAAACGATTACTCTTGGAGGCGGCTGCTTTTGGTGTGTGGAAGCTATTTTTGAAGAAGTTAGAGGTGTTTTAGAAGTGGTCTCCGGCTATACAGGCGGCGAACTTGAAAACCCAACCTACAAGCAGATCTGCACAGGAGAGACCGATCACGCCGAAGTATGCAAAATAACCTACGATCCCAACCTGATTTCACTTGAAGAACTTTTGGAGATCTTTTTCAAAACACATAACCCAACCACACTCAACCGTCAGGGTGCGGATGTTGGGACCCAGTACCGCTCAGTCATCTTTTATCACAATGATGACCAGAAAAAACGCGCCCAAACAGTCATCGATCAGCTCAATCGCGCTGAAATCTGGAGCAAACCCATCGTAACGACCCTTGAACCTCAAGCTCCCTTTTATGCCGCAGAAGATTACCACCAGAATTACTATGCCAGAAACCCTCGCCAGGGCTACTGCCGCATGGTGATCACCCCTAAACTGAACCAATTCAGAAAAGTCTTTGAAAAATATCGCGTGGGAAAGAAGTAACCGCTGGTTTTGAATGACAAAACACACTTGCTGATCACCGAGATAGCGTTGTTTGATTGAGGTGATAGTCTTTCTCTGACCCCAAGGGCGCAAACGGATGCGGCTCGAGGCGACTTTCGTATCGGGCCGATTCTTTATTTATTGGCCAGAAAAGGGTGTCGAAAGTCAATTTCACAGCCCTTCGCCAATCTGATTGGCTTTCATTTACAGGGATTTTTCAATAGAAAATCTGACTTGACCCAATGTCTGTTTCATTTTGGATTTCCCGTTCAGTATGACAGGTCGTATTCCTGTTGCATTCACCATCAGTAAAAAAGCCCGGCATTGCACCGGGCTTTCTTTGCTTTAGCTTTTAGAGCTTCTTTTCCAGAAGCTATTTCGCTTTCTGGATGAGGTCCTGCTTGGTGTAGAAGAATTTCGCGCCGTTTTGCCCGCTTAATTCGTAGACCCAGGATCCGTGGAATTCATTGAATTTCTTCAGCTCATCGTTAAGTTGCAGAACTTTGGATTTTTCTTTCAGTTCTTCTTCCGATTCCTGTCCCGTCAGCTGGATTTGCTTGAGTTGGTGACCGGACTGGACTTTCATGTAAATTGTTTCGCCCTTCTTTCCAACGGCAATTTGATAGTGCGCCTTGTTTTTCAGGTACACCGTCACCGCATTGGTGAAGCGAACATCTTTTACTTTGGGATTATCGGCCAGGAAGGCGTCTTTAATTTTGAGATTGGAAAGCAGCCCTTTAACCTGCCCGAACTCGGAGGCCTTGGTTTCCATGCCTTTAGGCAGCTTTTGTAGTTGAAGCGTGCCGCCGTCGTCTTCGATGGTATACCCGTTACCTTCAATTTTAAGAACGTCACTTTGCGGAATATTGAGTATGTCATCTTTAATCAGGCTGGATGGCGTGACATTCAGGTAACTGGTTTTAGACGTCAGGTAGATGGTTTCATCGTCTCCGTTCTTCTTGACGTAAGAGCCCTGACCGCCTTCCGCCTTTTTACCGATAAAGAAGTTGACCATCTCCTTACCGGCATCGTTTTTGAAAATGATGTGGGTTGTTTCAGCGGGACCTTCGAGCACTTCCAACTCTTTGCTTAATTCCGCACCGGAACCAATTTCATCTTCCAGCTCCATATCCAGAATGCTGGTGATAATGCGGTTAACGGCCTGGTTCTTGGCGGGATAGCCCGCTTTACTCGCCATGGAGAAGTGATCGTCTTCCCGCTTGAGTTCAACGTGATCCTTTCCTTTGTCGATCAGGATCTCGCTGATGTTATCGGGATTCAAATTGGAGAGGAACTTTTGTCCTCTTTCAAACCGATCTGAACTGTCTTGCGCCTGTTTGAAGGCCATGAATGAAAGTACAAATAAAATAACAGCGGCAATGCCGAGGTAGCGATTCAAGTTCATGCCACACCTCCTTTAACCCGATAGTCTTTCGCTCTTCGGCGGAAGAAGAGGAACAGCCCCATTGCCAGAACCAGCAGAGGCATCATCCACATGGTAATGGCTTTTACCATGGTTTCTTCACCCTCAAGACGGGAGCGTTTGTTCTTCCGAATCTCGTAGAGCTCTTTTTCGGCATTCCTGATCTTCTCATTGATCTGGTTCACATCGTCGCGAACCTTCTTTTGCAGAAGACTGGCATTTTGCTTGGTGGCCTGACTCTGCTTATCGCGCACTTCTTTCTGGAAGCGCTCAATATCCGCGCGAATCTGCTTTTCTCTGTCCAGCGTTTCCTTGTCGGCCTGAGCTTCAATGGCATCAAAGCGCTTGAAGGGCCTTTTGATGGTGGCTTTTGCTCTGACATCCATTAACTCTTTGGCACCCATCAGGAAATCGAGACTGTTCAACAGCACTTTGTGATTATCGCCGTTGGCAACGGTACCAAGGAAGGTTTTCTGGTAAGCAAAAACATCCGAAATGAAGTCCACATCGGCGAAAATAAGCACAACAGACTCCGCTCTGGCATCTTCGGCAACCGCTTCTTTTTTCACCATTTCAGCACCTTCTTCAGGCGGCAGTTCAACACCGGGCGGTAAGCCTGCGGGCGGTTCCGGTGTGGAAGCGGCAAATTCGGCTCCTTCAGGGAAAGCAGAATCCAGCTTACCTTGAATGAGGTAGCTCATTACCACCGGTTTACCGGCAGAGGAGTAGTTATCCAGTAGTTTTCCAGGTCTGTTGAAGTCGAGGTATTTCAGTTCGTTGGGATCTCCACCGTAGGGCAGACCCGGTTTGACATTGAGAAGTCCCGCATCGGAAGTCATGGTTACCAACGGTGTGAATTCCGCTTTTTCTTCATCGGTAACAGTCAGTGAACCGGCGGTGAAGAAACGAACGGTATTGACGCCCTTGAAAATAGGTGAATCCTTGTCGAAGACCGCATCGCGCGAATCCTGTGTCACCTGAAGGTCGACAATCACTTTCTGAGCCGGCCCGTTCTGCTGTACCGGTCGCTTGACCGCGAGGTTGTAGTCGGCTATGAACTCGTCTTCCTCTCGCTTAATGCCCCATTTATCCATGAGCTTCTTAAGGTTGGAAGAGGGTTTGTAGTTGTAGGCAGCCATGGGATTTTGCGGATCTTGTGGAGCCTGGTCCTGCAGGCAGTAAGGGTCGAGGAAGATCAGGGCGTTGCCGCCGGTGACAATCCACTCATCCAAAGCCCAAAGTTGTTTGGTGGAGAGAGAACGCGGGTGAACAACCATAACCAGATCGTATTCATCGTGTGAAATGTGATCGCTTTCCTTGTCGATCCTGGAAAGATCGTATTCCTCTTCCATCAGTTTCATGCTAATCCAGGAATCCTTTGCCTGTTTTCCCTGATAGGCCATCAGCTGTTGGTAGTAGGGGTTGTTGTCTGTCAACACTTCGAGACTGGAGATGATTCCAATGCGTTTTTTCTTTGGCCACAGCAGGCGGTAGAGTGTTTTGGAGATCTCGTATTCCAGAGTTTCCTGTTTTTCAGGCCACAGGAAGGGAATGACAGCCTTACTTCCCGTTTGCGTTTTAAAGACAATGCCGAAATAGAACATATCGCCGTGCTGATTGATTGGTTTTCCTTCAAGTCCGTCATCGGCGGCGTCTTGTGCTTCGTCGGTATCGGTGACGGGATCGACATAGTGAAATAGTATCTTGCCGTCAGAGTAACGTTCGTATTCTCCCAATAAACTGCGAACGTAGTCCGCGTAAGAGATGAAGTTTTTAATGAATTGAGGCAGTTTCTTGCCTGTATCTTCAGAGAAGTAGAGTGTCACGTCGACGGGTTTAACGCCTTCACTCCTCATTTTTTCCAGAATCTCGTGGGTTCCGTTCGTTAAAGAGTAGAGATTATCGGCTGTGAAGTCGAGCCTCGCTCCCCTTGTCTTGTTATACAAAAAGTGCGTGAGAAACAAACCGCACAAGGCCAGAAGGACCAGCGTGATTATACTTTTAGTTTTCATCGATGAACCTCCTTACGATGCCTTGGTCTGGTTGAGAACGACAATGCCGCCGAAAAGCCAGATTGCTGTCATGATAACGAAGAATGCCAGTGAACGAAATTCCAGCAAACCACGTGTAAGTGAGCCGAAATGATCGGTAATACTCAAACTCGCCAGTAATTGTTCAGGATAGGCGCCAAAAAACGAATTGACCACCTGCAGGGTTTGAGGAAGCCCAAGAATCAAGAAAATAACCGATGCGGTGATACCCAGAATGAAGGCCACCACCTGATTCTTGGTCAACGCCGAGAAGAGCATGCCGATCGAGAGGAACGCGGCACCCAGCAGGAAGCAGCCTAGGTAACCCGTAAAAATGGGTCCCCAGTCGGGATCGCCCAGATAGGCGGTCATGAACACCATGGGTGTGGTCAGCAGCAGTGAAAAACCGAGGAAACACAAACCAGCCAGGAACTTGCCAAGGTAAGCACCTTCAAGTGTGATGGGCAGGGTAAAGAGAATTTCAATGGTGCCGGTCTTGCGCTCTTCAGCCCACAAACGCATGGCCACCGCGGGAACCAGGATGACAAAGATCCACGGAATGAACGCGAAAAAGGAGATCATGGAAGCTTGTCTCAGCTCCAGGAAACGCCCAAAGTCCCTGGAAAGCGCCAGGTAACTGGAGGCCAAGAGAAAGATAACAACGAAAATGTAGCCGAGAGGAGAGGCAAAGTAGCCTTTGAACTCCCTGGCAAATACGGGTTTAAAACCGGTAAAGTTCATCATGTGGTCACCCCCTGAGTAACGGATCTGAAGAGGTCATCCAGACGACCTTCCTGCAGGTGAACGGAGTGGAGCTCTGTTTCCTTGAGAATTTGCATCATTTCGGTAAGGTAATTGCCGCCGTCTTTGGGAATCATCTCAAACTCTGTTTTCGAGTGGCGTTTCAGTCTCTGGCACCACTCGCGACTTTCGATATCTGCCAGTAAATCGGCGTTCTCTTCCACCAGGGAAACAACGATGACGTTGTGATTGGGCGCTTGCTCAATCAGTTCAGCGGGAGTGGAATCAACCAGAATTTTTCCCTCGGAGATAATTAACGCTCTGTTGCACACGCGCTCGACTTCATCCAGAATGTGAGTTGAGAGAATAATGCACTTGTTTTCGGATAAACTGCTGATTAAATCCTGCACCAGGGCTTTCTGGTTGGGATCCAGTCCATCGGTTGGTTCGTCGAGAATGAGAACTTCCGGATCGTGAATGAGAGCCTGAGCCAGACCCACCCGGCGCTTGAACCCCTTGGACAGGGTTTCGATGTTCTGGTGAACCACCGACTCCAGGCCTGTCATGGCAACCACTTTCTCAATGGCCGCTTTGGGATTATCCAGCGATCGTGCCGCCGCTATGAACTGTAAAAAGCCGGTTACGGTCATTTCACCGTAGGCAGGGGCGCTTTCGGGCAAGTAACCGATCATTTTTCTCGCTTGTAAATTGTCACTGGCTAAATTAAAGCCGCTAACCTCGATGCTGCCCTTATCAGCATCTAAGAATCCAGTGATCATCTTCATTGCGGTCGACTTGCCCGCACCGTTGGGCCCCATAAAGCCCAGCACATCACCCTTGGAGACCGAAAAACTGATTCCATCCACAGCTTTAATCGGCCCGTAATACTTGAATAGGTCTTTAACCTCGACTAGGGTCGTCATCATCATCTCCATTTATAAAGGTATTTGGCAATCCATCGCAATTTTTTCCGTGTCATACATGAAAGTAAACCCAAAGTTCGACATGATTCCGGATTGCCATATAAAAAGCAGGTACGCCATGTTGACATACCTCTGCCGTCATAAGGTCTACAACAGCATAGCTGCAGCCCGTATAGGGCTGTCAAGGGCAAATTTTATGCCAGGATTTGGATATGGGAAAGGGGGAGATTGAGAGATGCCGATAAACATGCCTTGGTTTTTGCGATAATTCATTTGATGCGTTGTTCGCCTAAACCAGGAAAGGCACAGAACCCGTGTTGCTGTGCCTTTGGATTTGAGTTAGTCGCATTGCTATTGCAGACTTTCAAACTTCTTGTTGAGTAAAAACTCCCTGGATGTGACCTTGTCTTCCATTTTCTGGATGCGGCTTTCCATGTTGTTAAAGATGTTCGTAACGGTCTGATACATTTCGCGCGGGTTTCTGGCGCGTTTGTTTTGCTCAGGTCGGCCTCCAGAAACATTCCTGGCGGCGTGAAACTCCATTTGCATGTCCATTAAATCGGGTTTGGGCATCAGCCAGCAGCACACGAAGTAGACCAGAATGGAAAGGGGGAACCACATCACCAAAGCGACAAGAGCCGCCATGCGCACCCAAAAGGCGCTCACACCCCAGTATTCCGCCAGTCCACCGCAAACACCGCACATCACCTTGTCGTTCTTCGATCTGCATACTTTTTTAGTTTGTGCGTCTTGATAGCTCATGGTGCCTCCCCTAACGCTGTCTTGAAAGAATATCGTTTAATCGATCGAGCCGGCGATCCAGCTCGCCAATTTTAATGTACGTGGCGTTCACACCACTTGTTTGGCCCTGACTGAACGATTGTCCTGCAGCGGGTTTCTTTTTTGTGATGAGGTAGATCAATGCAACGACCAGGACCGCCAACCAGACACTCTTGTTAAAAAGCAGGACGGAAAAGGCGGAGATAACGGCCCCGAGAGCTCCTGCAAAAACGCCCAGAATTTTGAAGAAAATGCTGAATATCCACAGCAGAAAGAGTACACCTAACCCGATAACGATCCACTTGAGCAGTTTCATTTCTCTTCCTCTTCTTTTTTCTCATTTTGCATGAGAATGTCTTCCAGGTTTTGCAGGCGTCGGCTTAAATCCTCAGCGCGATCCGCCAAATCGCGCCAGGACTCCAGATCTCCCTGGTGGTGATGGTGGTTGCGGCGTTGACCGCTGCCTCCGTTTCTTTTATCGATGATTAAAACGAGAAGATTGTACGTGAGTGCCATCCCCACGATCGTAATAATCGAACCGAAAACAATAACTACTGGACTCATCGCTTACCCCTTTTTTCTCCCATGATGATAAAAAACAGAAATGCGGCTCCCACTGAAATTAACGGAAGCACCGTTGATATAATCAAGAGACCAATTACCCATTTGAGCATTCCTTCTCTCCCCTGGTGTCATTCTATACCCTGTTGAGAATGGATGCTTACTATTTATCATCTAATTCTGGGTTGCTGTTTCCAGCCTTTCGGGCCTTGATTCGCTCCAGCTCCTTTTCTACGATGTTTTCATTCTCAAGATCCTGGAATTTCTTTTCCAGACTCTCGTTGCTCACTTGAAGCACTTCGGCCTGGGCATTGAATCGGTCGATCTTCTGCTCGTAATGGTCAAAGCGGGCAAACGCTCCCGATGTGTTGACTTGATAAATCTGCTCTTCCACGCGCTTCTTGTTCATGGCGCTCTTGTGCGAAGCAATTAACACACGCTGTCGGCGCTTGGCGCTGTCCAGTTTTTCTTCCAGACGCACGACATCGCTCTGGTATTGACTGACCAGGGCCTCGAGTTCAGCTTGTTTCGCCTCAAGCGAATTGGCTGACTCTTCATACTCGAGCTTCTGTTCCACTGCTTCACGCGCGAGATCTTCACGACCCTTGCTGAGCGCCAGTTCCACCTTGGATTCCCATTCATTCGATTTGGCTCGCTGCTTCCTGGCTGCCCGCTCAACGCGAATGCGTTCGGCTACCACTTCAGCAGCCGAGCTCTTAATCTCAATTAACGTGTCTTCCATCTCGTTGATCATCAACTTGACCATCTTCTCGGGATTCTCCGCCTTGTCCAACATGGCGTTGATGTTTGAATTGACGATTTCACTGATTCTTGAAAAAATACCCATTGTCTTACTCCTTTAAAGAAACGGTTTGTCTCAACGCCTCTCTTTTATCAAGCTTCGTGCCAAATGCGGCATCAATTTTTATTCCCTTTATTTCCAACACTTAAGATTTTTATGAAAAAAACTTGAAACTTTTGATCTTGATTTTTCGCTAAAATTTATCGAAAATTAGAGCGACTTTGCGAGGTGCGTTATGGCTGGCTGGGTTCCTTCAATATCGAAAGCGGAGATGATCGAGAAGTACCGTCTGATTGGAGAATCGGAAGCGTTTCTCGACAGCATGCAGCAGGTCTCCCGCCTGGCCAAGGTGGATCGACCCGTTTTGATTATCGGCGAACGCGGAACGGGTAAGGAGTTGGTGGCCGCGCGGCTGCATTACCTCTCCAACAGATGGGAAGGCCCGCGAATCGCCATTAATTGCGCGGCTTTTGCCGAAACGCTGTTGGAATCCGAGGTGTTTGGTTACGAGCCTGGCGCCTTTACCGGGGCTCAACACCTGAAACGCGGCCGCTTCGAACTGGCCAACCACGGCACGCTGTTTTTAGATGAATTGGCACAGAGTCCGCTGTCACTGCAAGAAAAACTGCTGCGTGTGTTGGAGTACCAGGAGTTTGAACGCGTCGGCGGTACCGAAACCATTCAGGTCGATGTGCGCGTTATAGCCGCCACCAACCGCGATTTACCCGACTTGTGCGAGCAGGGTCAATTCAAGAAGGACCTGCTGGACAGGTTGAGCTTTGAAGTCATCACACTGCCACCGCTTCGACATCGCCGGGAAGACATCCCTATCCTGGCCGGTTTCTTTTCCAGAAGAATGGCGGTTGAACTGCAATACCAGCGCCCGCCACTCTTCTCCAGACACGCCATGGAAGCCCTGCTGGCCTATTCCTGGCCAGGAAATATTCGGGAACTGAAGAATGTGGTTGAACGGGCTACTTACAAAACGGAAGGCGAACCGGTAATTGAACACATTACCTTCGACCCCTTTGAATCACCCTACCGTTTGAAAACTTCAATGAAAAAACAGCCTTTGTCATTGAAACGGGACGCGCTCACGTACCTGAAAGAACAATCAGGCCTGAACTTGGGCAAGGCCAGGGAACTCCTTGAACTAGACTTTGTTCAGCACGCGCTCGACTGCCAGCAGCACCACCTGGGCAAAACAGCGAACATGCTGGGCATTAGCTACCATCAACTGCGACGCTTAATGGAAAAACACGCCATCAGCGGTAACCGCTGACAGTTATTTATTTCAGGCGGCTAGTCGTAATTTGGAGGCGGGGTGGTTGTCAGCCGACTCAAAGACCGCCTGGTGACATAGGGAATAAAACCCTTGCTTTGTGCTTTGGTATAGGCGTCATCTGCCCGATTCAGTGCGTATTCACAGGCAAAAACGGGCACGCCCGCTTTTTGATACTGATCCAGAAAATGGAGGTAGTAGTCAACCAGTGACGTGTCGTTTGGATGGTCGTAGCCGTTCACATCCTGCCAGTCGTCCGTGGCGTCTCCGTCATACCATATGGCCTCTTGAGCAATGGCATCAACCACGCCCGCTATGCCAGGATGAGACCCAATCAGCGAGGCGGCATTTTGCTGGATAATGACGAAATTGGGGTTGCGTGCCACGGCATAAGCCCTCATGTCTTCAATGAACCAGATCATTTCCTGAACGGGATCCAGTCCTTCACTTTGAGCGATGGCAATAATATCTTCATCTTCCGCGGCCTCAACCCAATCCAGATAGATCCCGTCAAACCCATCTTGAATTACCTGATCGATGATACTGGAGTAGTTGCCGTAGGGGTTGCTGCTGAGACCCTGACCGTGAATGACGATGTTAATCCATTCGTCATACCAATACAAAACAGGGTAATTGTGAAGCCACTGATCGGGATCGCATTTCACGATGTATTCGGGCCAGCCCTCCGGCGGGAAAGGCGTGGCGTTGCATACGGCTTCTGCCACACTGTCATCGGGTAATCGCTCATCCCATGTCCAATACCAACGCCAATCTTCAGCCTGCCCAATATCGATATAGGCAATCAGCAGCTTGCGGTGCAAACCATCGCTGGCTTTACTGGCTTTAAGTCGATCGATCATTTCTGCAGTATCAAAATCTCGAGCCCAGGGTTGTTGAGGCTCGGTGGGTGGCGACCAGTCCGTTTTAGTCGGTTCCAAAACCAGCATATCGTAGTGCGTATTGACCAATTCATCCACCGAGTTGTTCAAATTGACTTCCTGTATTTGATAAGCCCAGAAGTTAATTTGATCCAGGGGCAAAGGCCCCAAATCCCGCAATTCCAGTGGAGTAACCGCGTTTTCCCAGAGATAACCGCTGGGCGCGCCCGGGGGCGTTCCTCGCAGAGCGGTCATGGCAAACCCTTGTCCAGCTAACACTTCAAAATAGCACTGATCGACAGCTGTAAACGCTCCACCCTGTGGCGATCCTACGACGTACAAGCCCTTCGCGTTGGGAGACAAATTGGCAATGGCGGTCACTTCTTTGATGAGACGTCCGGAATAATCGTACTGGCGAATTAGCACGTCTGTTGAAGCATTTCCCAGGTTAACGACGGCCATACCGTCAAAAATAATATCCCAATTACCGGGCAAGAACCTGAATCGCTGACTCAGTTGACTGGTTTCATTTAAATGAGCCGCGCTGCCCGGACCTTGTGCCACTTGGTAGGCAGCGTGAACTTGAACATCGCGAGCTGTATTCTCAATCAGGAAATGGGAACATTCGCTGTTGGAACCAAACAGTTCAGCAGCTGAAAAAGACAACATGGTGTTGGCCGGAATTTGCCCGTTGACGAGTGCCAACAGCTCGCCATTTTGACCATAGGGCTTCAAAGTGTAGCTTTCAGCGACATTGCTTGTATTTGAGATAAAGACGGTTGTGTAAAAACCGCCACCCTCTTTGGTTAAGTGAGGAACTATTCGAGTCTGGGCGAAAAGCCCTGTAGCAAAGAATAAAAACAAAGCAAAACGAATCATGACCGCCTCTGAGAGTATGAATTTCACCGTTTTTCAAACTACACGCAGTGTATTGAAAAGATTATTGTGTGATCCTTAAATCCTAACCCAAACGCGGGAGAAATAACAGTTATTTCTGTTTCGGGAAGAGAAAGGCCAGCGAGAGGAAAAGGATTAAAGCGACACAGAAGAGGCCCCCCGACACATAGTTTACCAGTCGCGGGATGAAACTGCCCGCCTTCAGAATTTCAAAATCCGTGACGTAGATGGTCTCACAGGCTCCATTACCCGTATCTGTTCTGATGGTACTGGTATCTCTTTTAAAACCATTGCGTGCGTTTTCATATTTCGAAAGGAATCCCCTGATTGCAATTTGATCGCCAATATCCGCATTGAGAATGCGGCGGCTGATGGCGACATTGTCTGAAAGCAGGTGGTTGTTGGACATTGCTGTCCAGTCGAACCTGTCCATGGTGGCTCGATCCCGAAACTTACAGAAACAGGTGAAGTTCCCACTGGAATAAGTGGTTTCCAGATACACGCCACTTTGAATGTTGGGCCCCCAAACAACACAAATATCTTTAATATTGAGATAATCATCCCATTTTTCGTGTAACACATCTGTAACCGAATCAGCGTGATGATGGGAAACAACCAGACCGTAAATTTCATAATAAAACCTGGGCGTAACCAGATAAGACTCCCTTTGAACATGCACCTCAAAAGGTTCAGGTACATCGGCATCCGTCTGAATGGGCTCGCTGTAGAGCAGCTCTAAAATTTGATCCACTTCAGGCAGGGATTTTTTGAAGGGAAACGTGACGGCGAAAGTCAGGGCGGAAACCAGCATCATCAACTGTGACGTTCTCTTCAGCAGATTGAAAAGCACAGCTTCATTTCTGGCTTTAGCCTGCCTGGCGACAAAGCTCTTTCCATTGAGAGCGTGCCCGCAATCGCAAAACTGCGTACCAGGAGCGTTATAGGAGCCGCAACTAGGGCAATTGTTGTACATGGTTTTCTTCCTGCTTTTTAAAAATACTCTTTAACCCGTTTTCAATCACTCTTCGGCAGGGCTCTTTTGCTGCTGATCGCGGCCACATCCATAATGGTGTCAACCCGTCCTTCAACCCTGGAAAGCCGGCGGTCTAATTCGCGAACTTCGTGCAAGAGATCTTTTTGACCCTCCGAAAGCCGCTTGAGATCATCGCTGAGTGTGAGATTCTGTTTAATGAGTTCGCCAATGGCCTTTTTGCTAAACATGGTTCACCCTCTTTTGCTTCAGCTGCTGCACGGTGGTGAGGGTTTCTTCGGTGGCCTCACGGACGGCGTAAATGGCCTCCTTCGTTGCCTGAATCGCCATTTCCAAAAGAGCTTCAACACCTGCCGGATCGGTATAAGGATCATAGGCGTCAATAGAGCGCCTCACAATTTCTGTCGCCGAAACATTCTCTTTCTTTGAAATGACGGCCAGTTTCTGGATATGCTCCTCGCTAATGAGAAACTGTTTCCGCTTGAGCACTTGAACCTGACTCATAACATCCTCCTGAACACTCTGAACATACACATAAACATACACATTCCTGCCCGCTTCGTCAAGCCTGCCGAATAGTTGATCTGCCGTCTTTAGGAGTTGTGATGGCCATATGCCTGGCTACTGCCCCGTTTTTCCCTTCACCGGAACATGGCCGCGTGTTGAGTGGCTAAAACGGGGTGATCACCGATTGCGCATTCATCTGAGAGTACAAAGCCGTCTATGCCGCTGCAGAGACAGTTGTAGAGATGGCAGAGTTCACTGCGGGTGGGAGTGGCGGAGTGCACCATGTGTTCCAATACCTGCCCGGCCAAGATAACGGGCTTCCCTGCGGGTTGTTCCGCAGCAAGCATGCGTTGAACTTCTTCCGCCATGCCCTTCATGCCCAGTTCCGCTCCCAAATCCCCTCTGCATATCCAGATTTCATCGCAAAGTGAGGCGATTTCGTTCAAACTGTTGATGGAAGACCGACGCTCGATCTTGGCTGCCAGGCGGACTCGATCGCCAATGAAGCAG
Source organism: Acidobacteriota bacterium (assembly GCA_002747255.1). GTDB lineage: Bacteria > Acidobacteriota > Holophagae > Acanthopleuribacterales > Acanthopleuribacteraceae. The sequence goes on from PDUC01000038.1 coordinate 77,638, forward strand.
CGGTAACGCGCCATTTCAACGGCATCGCGAACATAGGATACAGCGTAATAAATACCGGGCAGATCACGCGTTAACGCCACAATTTCCGCATCTTTTGCTTGCAGCTCTTCAATTCGAAAAGGGGAATCACTCAGGGTAACACCCTTTTTGCTTGCAAGAGGACCGGCCTGAGTGACCACGGTAGCAACGCCATTGCCTGTCTGCCTCAAAACACGCAGCCGGACTTTGGCGTCATTCAGGATCACTTCTGCACCGGACTCCCTCACCGCGCGAAAGAAATCAGGGTGAGGAATGGGTAATTCATCAACTTGCGCACTCGTTTCAGACTGGATCAATTTCAATTGTTCGCCTTTCTGCACGACCCTGGAGTTCAACTCTCCCAGTCTCCACTTGCTGCCCTGGAGATCCAGCACGAAGGGAATAACCCTCCCAAAGGAGCGTGAAAAAGACGCGTAGTCTGAAATCCAGCCAGCCAGTTCACCGAGTGTTGTATGGGATGTGTTGAGGCGGAACGTGTCCGAACCGGCTGCAACCAACTCTTCCCACAATTGCCGCGAGCGGCACGCAGGCCCCAATGTTGTTATAACGCGATAATTCACAAATCACTCCCGGAAATTTCGTCCTGTCATTTTTTTTGGTTACTCTTTTTTTTACCTCTGAAGATATTTTTGAGAGTACATATTTCACACTATCAAAAAAGCTTCCACAATTTAAGCAATTGTTCAGCAATTATCGGTGTAAAAGATTTTGACGCTTTTTCGTAAGTGTCAATTATTTGCAGCTGGTTGGCACCAAATAAGAGCACCCCAGATACCAGATAAAGGACACCCAAAACTATATTTTTTCCATGCTTTACTTTTTTTCACAGGTTGTTCCGCTCACATTTTTACTACCACAAGCCATGACCCAGCCTGTTCAGAACCTCCAATGCACAACCAACGATTTGGTGCGTAACTTCCTTGTGTACACATCTGTGTTCATCCGTGTTCATCTGTGTTTCCTTTTTTCTGTTTTGTAACCACAGATGGACACAGGTAGACACGGATATTTTTTCTCAGGTTGATCCGCTCACATTTTTTACTACCACAAGCCATGACCAAGCCTGCTCAGAATCTCCAATGCACAACCAACGATTTGGTGCGTAACTTCCTTATGTTCATATCTGTGTTCATCCGTGTTCATCTGTGGTTCTTTTTTTCGGTTTTGTAACCACAGATGGACACAGATGGACACGGATGTTTTTTCTCAGGTTGATCCGCCAGATGGACACAGATAGACACGGATATTTTTTTCTCAGGTTGATCCGCTCACATTTTTTACTACCACAAGCTATGACCCAGCCTGCTCAGAACCTCCAATGCACAACCAACGATTTGGTGCGTGACTTCCTTGTGTACACATCTGTGTTCATCCGTGTTCATCTGTGGTTCTTTTTTTTGGTTTTGTAACCACAGATGGACACAGATAGACACGGATATTTTTTCTCAGGTTGTTCCGCTCACTTTTTTACTACCACAAGCCATGACCAAGCCGAACGAACGCTTTCTGCAAATACGTGAACAAAAGAGTGACGGTGCCTTTCTCTCGCGCAGATACCTTTTGGTCAAACATAGATAAAGAGAGCCATCCGTGATAAAGTACTCCCGTCCTCTTTTGGACAAGTTCATCTTGTATTGCGATAACGAGAACATAGACCAGACAGCGAGTTGAAGCTTGAAGAAAAAACTCTTTTTAATCACAACGGAAACCAGCGGAGACTTATTGGCCGGCGGTCTGCTCAGGGAATTAAATCGGCTCGTACCGGATCTGCAAGTGCAGGGCGTGGGCGGTTCCAGAGCGCGTGCTTGCGGTATGAACTGCATCTATTCGGTTCAAGACTTCAACGTGATAGGACTGGTTGAAGTGCTCGGCAAGCTTCGTCAACTCAAGGCGCAGTTCAACGATCTTGTGGCGCAGTGCAAGACGTGGAAACCCGACGCGATTGTTTTGATCGATGCTCCAGACTTCAATATTCGCTTCGCCAAGGCACTCCGGGGAACAGGTATCCCCATTGTTTACTACGTTTCGCCTCAGGTCTGGGCCTGGCGGCCCAAGAGAGCGCAACTCCTGGCCAACCTGGTCGATCAGATGCTGGTTCTATTTGAGTTTGAAAAGCAAATTTATGAAGAGCTGGGCTTAAAGACAACCTGGGTAGGACATTCACTGGTCGATGAAATCGAGCACTTTCAGATCAGTACCGAAACCCTGAAAACCGTTCAACCAAAATCCACCGAAACCCTGATCGCCCTGGCCCCCGGCTCGCGAAAATCTGAGTTGAAGAGACACATCCCCATTTTCCGGGAAGTGGTTGATATGGCAGCTGATAACATCCGCTTTCTACTGCCGTTGGCACCCTATTTGAGTGTGGAACATCTCGGTGAGTTGGCAAAATCGGATAAGGTGATTGTTTTACCGGGAAAGATGCGAGATGCCATCAGCCTGGCGGATGCCGCCGTGGTCGCTTCGGGCACCGCCACGCTTGAAACCGGACTGCTGGGCACACCTCTGGTTGTGGGATATCGCATGAATTCGCTCTCCTACATGCTGGCCAGCAGGCTTGTCAAAGTCGAGAACATCGCACTGGTGAACATTGTCCTGGGTAAACGGGTCGCCCCGGAACTGCGACAGGACGAATTCAATGCCCAACAGATATGGAAACACCTTAAAGATCTTCTTCCCGGACAAGCGGGAAACCAAAAAATGATCGCAGAATTCCAACAGTTGAGCCGACGACTGGGCGGACCGGGATCGGCAAAAAGAGCGGCTGTAGAAGTAGGAACGTACTTATGAAGAAACTCCTGTCCCTTGTACTTCCTCACAAGCGGCCTTTCATGCTGGCCCTGGCATCTCTGGTGATGTCGGCTTTTTTTGGTGCCGCTCTGATCGCGACTCTCAAACCGCTGCTTGATCAGGGTTTGTTTGGCAATACCGCCAAGACAGAGCAAACCAGTCAGGTTGACCGCGTGTTCAGCTACCAGGATGAATTGCTGCAAGACCTTAAAACCTGGGTCGAAGACATGGGTTTCACTTTTGAGTCCATCAAGTCGAGTACGGAGCTTGATTTTGAAAACCCGCTGCCCTGGGCACTGCTGGTTGTGGGTATTTTCTTTCTGCAGGCCCTTTTTGAGTTCCTGGGTGCCTATACCATTGGGAAAATAGGGCTGACGGTCATTGTCGATTTAAGACAGAGGCTGATGGATCATATCTCCATGATGTCCATGAGCTTTTTCAAGGAAATGAACACAGGGGACATCCTTTCGCGGGTCGGGGTGGATGTCAACCGCATCCGCAACGCCATCTCAGTCAAGTTGGGTGAATTTGTCAAGGAAATGGCCCTTGCGGTTGTGTCTGTGATTGTTCTCTTCCTGTTGAACTGGAAACTGAGCCTGACTCTGTTTATCCTGGTGCCACTGATTGGCAGCCCCATAGTCATTTTTTCGAGGAAGATCAGAAAGAATGCCTCCAAATCACAGACGTTCCTCGGTCAGATGATCGGTCATTTGAAGGAAGTGCTGGTGGGCATACGGATTGTAAAAGCTTTCGGCAAGGAGCAATTTGAATCAGACAAGTTGAAAAGAACCAATCAATCTTTTTTTAAGTATGCCCTGAGGGAGCTGAAATTTGTCACTATAACGACACCCGTACTCGGACTGGTAGGCATTACAGTTATCGCCACGTTTGTTGTCTTTGGCAGCATTATCATTCAAACCACCAGCATGAGTCAGGGTGATTTCATGGTTTTCGTGGTATTCGTCTACAACCTGTATCAACCCATTAAGAGAATGGCGCGGGCGAACAACGAGATTCAACAGGCCGCAGGCATTATTCCGCGTATCAACAGCATTCTGGCCTGGGAAAACAGCTTACCTGAAATCAGCAAGCCCAGGCGAACCGCTTACTTTCCCGATGTTCGTGAAATTGAATTCCGCGATGTCAGTTTCTGGTACGATGGCGATCAGCAGGATCAGCCCGTTCTCGACAAGGTTTCCTTCACCGTCAAGCGGGGAGAACACATTGCCCTGGTGGGATCTTCCGGCAGCGGCAAGAGCACCCTGGTCAACCTGATTCCGCGCTTCTTTGATGTCTGTGAAGGACAAATTCTCTTTGACGGGGTGGACATCAGGGATCTCTACAAGAGGGAACTGAGGCAGACGCTGGCCATCGTAACCCAGGAAACCATTCTCTTTAACGATACTGTGCAAAACAACATCGCCTATGGTATGAGCGATGTCAAAGAGGAAGAAGTTCACGAGGCGGCCAAAAAGGCCTTTGCCTCCGGGTTCATCGATGAAATGCCCAACAAGTATCAAACCGTTCTCGGTGAAGCCGGAACCAGGCTGTCCGGCGGGCAAAAACAGCGGCTCTCCATTGCGCGGGCCATTATGAAGAATGCGCCGGTTCTGATATTGGATGAAGCCACCTCGGCTCTGGACACAGAATCCGAGCGCGAAGTTCAACTCGCGTTGAACAACCTGATGAAAGAAAAGACATCCTTTGTCATCGCTCACCGACTGTCCACCATTCGCAACGCCGATCGCATCTTCGTCCTGGACAAGGGTAAAATTGTCGAGCAGGGCTCTCATCAGGAACTTGTAAACAAAAAGGGCATCTATTTCAAGCTGGAACAAATGCAGCAAGGAGGGTTTAATGCTTTTTAGTATGACAGGGTTTGGCGAAGCACAGCGTGAAACTAACGATATCCGAATTGCCTTCCGATTGCGTTCGGTCAACAACAAGGGACTGGATATTCAGCTCAAACTGCCCTACGACCTCTCGTATCTGGAAAGCGCCTTTCGTTCACAATGCAAAGGAAAGCTGTTTCGAGGGCGCATCGATGTCTACGTCGAATTTGAAGTCAAAAATCCGGAGCTCGCTCCTCCCGTACGCATGAATCCGGCCAGACTGAACCAGCTTTTAGCTTTGAGCGACCAGGCCCTTGCCACTGAAAAAGTACAAGGTCGACTGGATATCAATACACTGGTTCAAATGCCGGATCTTTTCCAGGAACAACGAGTCGGGTTCAAGTATCCAGAACACATCAATTCGATCATTCTGAACACGTTCTCAGACGCACTCGATTGCCTGATCGAGAGCCGTGCCGAAGAGGGCGCTCATCTGTTGAGAGACATTCAGTCTCGCGTTCAGACACTTCACGAAGAAAAAAACAAGGTGCGTCTGTTTGTTGAAAATCGAGCAGAAAACATCAAATCGGCGATGTTAGAGAGGCTTCACAAGCTGAATGAAGATGTTGGGGTGGATGAAAACAGACTGACTCAAGAGCTGGTTTTTTACGCCGATCGACTGGATGTCTCGGAGGAGTTAACCAGATTGGCAGCCCATATTCAAACCATGAAGACACTTCTGGAAGCGGAAAAACGCCCCAAGGGCAGAGAGCTGGAATTTCTTTTACAGGAGCAATTCAGAGAAGTGACAACCATCGGCAATAAAGTCAAACTCATCGAGGCTGCCGACCGCATCGTAAAACTGAAAACAGAATGTGAAAAAATAAAAGAGCAGGTCTACAATGTCGAATAATTTTGATCGCCACCTTCCCCGTTTCATTGAATGCGCCCGGCAGCTGGATAAAATCGATGTCGCGGTTTACGAGCAATACGGAAAGGACCCGCTGAACCCCATCATTGGCTTGGGCCCTAAACATGCCGAAATCTGCATTTTCGGCAGAGACCCCGGTCGACATGAAGTTGAACATCAAATGCCCTTCATCGGGGCGGGCGGTCAGAAAGTCCGTCGTGAACTGCACCTGGTAAAGCACGGAGTCGACTGCCCCGATTTTGACGCTTCCATTGCCATTGGCCAAACCGTTTTCTGGGCAAACACCGTTCCCTACAAACCCATTGGCAACAAGGCCTGGTCCCAAAAAGTGAAAAAGTTGTTTAAACCCCTTATGACGGAAGTTCTCTTGTCCTGCTGGACGGGCGGGAAAGTGATCACGCTGGGACGGGAAGCCTTCCTCTGGTTCGGCATCGGTCTGGACAAGAGCGCAAGAGACCGCTTGATGGCGTTTTGGTCGCACCCGAACCGCTTTACTGAGCATATGGAATTTGAATTGTCTGCCGCAGGCCTGTCGCGCACCATCGAGATCTACCCACTCCCGCACCCATCCCCTTTAAATGCCACCTGGTACAAGCAGTTCCCGAGACTGCTGAGGGAAAGATTGATGCAAACGGGCTACGGAGCCTGATTTCCGGTTAACGGATCTGGTTTAATCGGAAAAGTCGCCTTCAAAAGGACCGCTCATAAAGCCCATGGGGAAGAAGATGTTGTTAGGGTCGTACTTGGTCTTCAGTGCTTTAAAGACCTTGTACTGTGTTTCACTGTGAAAGTTCCTGATGTAACGCTGTTTGATAAGGCCAATGCCATGCTCGGCAAAGGGAGAACCTTTCCACTTCAGAACACGATCATAAAGACCTTTGAAATAGATATTACACAGTTCCACCTGGCTGGTTTTGGGCGTGAAATTATAATGCAAATGGGCATCGCCGAAATGTCCGAAAAGGAAATATGGCAGACCGACGTCTTTTCCCTTTCGATAGAAAGCCAGTAAATCTTTGAAATTTTCCTGTCTTACCTGAACATCCGAGCCCTTTTTCTCCACACCCAATCGCTGGTTATTTTCAAAAATAGCCCTGGGAACACCCGCTCTTATCTGGTGGAAACGCTCTTCCGGAATTTCAAAAATCCATTCGTCATCAATGGACTCAAAACCAAAGAGCAGGTTTTCAAAGACATCGTCAAAGGCTTCTTCCTCACCTCGGATTTCCAGGAAAATAATATCGCGATCCTGCTTGAGCCTGTCCTGCTCCGGGAGAAGCTGCATGCTGTGTTTATCCAGAATTTCACAGGAAAGCACGTTACCTCGAAAGGCTTGCACTTTCTGAAAGAGTTCCAGATGAGGCGTGTCATCCTCTTCCCAACAGGGCAGGTGAATGAAGAAATAGCGGACTTCTTCATAAGGAGTCGTTTCCAGTTCCACTTCAAGAATGGGGCCCAACTGCCCTTCTGCTCCTATTACCAGATCGGTTTCAACTTTCAGCCTGGGGAATGGACCGTTTTTAAGTGCCTGATAGGGAAGATAGGCTTCCTGATAGGCTTGAAGCTCTGGAAAAGGCTCTAACGGGTTCTTTTTCTGAAGTGTGTGAATGGTTCCTTCCCCGTCCATGAACTTCAGCGAAATGACCTGCTCCCTGAGAGTACCGAATCCGAAACAGCGCTCCCCTGTCGCCGAAGTGGCCACACCAGCAGGAATACAGGCCAGCTGCTCGGTTGGATAGGTCTTGATGGTTCGTCCGTGTTTCTGGCAGAAAGCGATGGCCTCTTCCCAGTTCACACTTCCTTTTATGTACAGGTTTCCGTTATCAAGCAACTCCATGTTCGAGGGCATTGAGGTCAAATCACCCAAAACCAGCTTTTCAATCCCCTGCTTTTCACACCAGCTGGCTAACCGCTCTTCAAGAAGCGGGTAAGGTATAACCGTAGAAGTCTGAGAAGACACAAACAGAACGGGTTCTTTGGACTGAATAAACTCTTTGAGTTCATCGTAACTTTTAAAATATCGATTGATGAGTTCCATGTGTTCTCCTTTAATATAGGGGTTCAAACCCATTCAGTCTCTCTATGTTACATGAAAATGACCGCTTGTTCAGCCCGAAAAATGGGTCAATTGGCTTTAAGTGAAAAAACGAAAAAACACATGACCTGTCATTGCAGGTTCAGGTCAATCACAGTACAATAGCCCTTCAGATTGGAGGAGGATTGCATGATAAATGTACTTTGTATTGGAGCCGGATATGTCGGTGGACCGACCATGGCGGTTATTGCGGATCGATGTCCTGAAATCACCGTCAATGTCGTCGATATCAATCAAACCAGAATAGACCAATGGAATTCCGATCATCTTCCCATCTATGAGCCCGGTTTAAGAGAAGTGGTTGAACGCACCAGGGGAAAGAATCTCTTTTTTCACACAGATATTCCCAGAGGAATTGTCGAAGCCGATATCATCTTTGTTTCGGTTAATACGCCCACCAAAACATTTGGTGAAGGCGCGGGCATGGCTTCCGACCTGCAATACTGGGAAGCTACCGCCAGAGAAATTCTCTTTCACGCCAATGAGTCAAAAATTATCGTTGAAAAATCCACGCTGCCCGTTAAAACGGCAGAATCCATGAGCCGTATTTTGAATTCAGGTAAAAACGGATACCGATTCCAGGTTCTCTCCAATCCGGAGTTTCTGGCTGAAGGTACCGCCATTACCGATCTGGAAGAACCTGACCGCGTTTTGATTGGCGGCGATATGGACTCCGAAGAGGGCCAAAACGCTCTTGAGAAAGTGGCCGATATTTACCGCCACTGGGTACCCGATGAAAAGATTCTGCTGACCAATGTCTGGAGTTCGGAACTCTCCAAACTCACCGCCAATGCCTTCCTTGCTCAGAGAATCTCCTCTATTAATTCCATTTCCGCGCTTTGTGAAAAAACCGATGCCGATATTCAGGAGGTGGCAAAAGCCATTGGGATGGACAACCGAATTGGCTCCAGTTTCCTCAATGCCTCGGTGGGATTTGGCGGATCCTGCTTCAAGAAAGATATCCTGAATCTGGTCTATTTATGCGAATACTACGGTCTGCCGGAAGTGGCAGCTTACTGGAAACAGGTGGTGGAAATGAATAACTGGCAAACCAGACGGTTCGTATCCAACGCCATTCACTTCATGTTCAACACCGTGGCATCTAAAAAACTCACGCTGTTTGGCTTTGCCTTTAAGGCCAATACAGGAGACACCAGGGAATCACCTGCCATTGCCGTCACTAAAATGCTGCTGGAAGAAAAAGCGGACGTAGTCGTTACAGACCCCAAAGCCCTGGAAAACGCCAAAATGGATCTGGAAGGGCTGCCTGTCTCCTATGAGCTCGACCCCTACAAGGCTGCTGAAAAAAGTCACGCGATTTTTGTGCTCACCGAGTGGAAAGAGTACAAAGATCTTGATTATGAGCGCATCTACAACAGCATGGAAAAACCCGCTTTTCTTTTTGATGGCCGCAACATTTTAAACAGAGAAAAATTATCGGAAATTGGTTTCCAGGTTTATAATATTGGCAAGCCCGCTCTTGTCAACAAATACTAATCGCATTGGAGGAAGTATGAATATTTTAATTTTCGGACCCAACGGAAGCGGCAAAGGAACGCAATCTTCGGCTTTGAAAAAGAAGCACGACCTGGAGCATATTGAATCCGGCGGCATCTTTCGGGAGAACATTAAAAATGCAACCGAACTGGGAAAGAAAGCAAAGGCCTACATCGACCGGGGCGAACTGGTTCCCGATTCCATTACCATCCCCATGATTTTAGATCGCCTGGGAAGAGCGAAAAAAAGCTGGATTCTCGACGGCTTTCCAAGAAACCCAAGCCAGGCCCGTGCACTCTATGAGGGGTTGAAAGAGGCTGATATAGCACTGAACGCGGTGATTGTGATTGAACTGCCCCGTGAAACAGCCAAGTCGCGTTTAATGGGAAGGCGATCTTGCCCCGACGGCCATCCCAACAACACCGCCATCGATGTCATCGCACCCAAAGAGGAAAACCATCAGCTTTTGTGCTGGAAGTGCAATAAACCGGTCTCTGTTCGCTCGGACGACATCGATGAAAAAGCCATCGACATCAGGCTCAACATCTATTTCGATTCGGATAACGGCACCGTTGGCAGTATTGACGCTTTAAAAGAAATGGCCAAAGAAGACACATCCGTGAAATTCATCCACGTGGATGGCAAGGCCGATATTCAAACGGTCACCCAAGCCATCGACAAAGAACTGGAGTGTTAAGCAACACCCTCAACGATTAATGGCAATGGGGCAGGCACCTGAGCCTGCTCCCTCATGGGCCGGTCAATCAGGTTGAAACTGAAGCCCTGTTGCTTTTCGTGTTCCTTTAAGGTTGTTACCGGGCTTTACAGCATAATCTCGGTCAGGTGAAACTGTGCTTGGGGTTTAGCAGTGGTATTTATACACAATCTGTCTGTATCTACCCTTTATAAACTTTAAAATCAAGAGTCGCGTTTAGCGAGAAATACCGCCACCCACATCAAACCGAGTCGCTCATTTTATCGTCCTAATATGAAGGAGATTGAAATGATCGTGATATGATAGTCCTTCAGGGAGGCGATGAATTGACTAAAAAAACGCTCTACATTATCGATGGCTTTGCCCATATTTTCAGATCCTTTTACGCCATAAAGCACATAGACAACAATGCTGTTTATGGATTCACCATGTTTCTGAAAAAGCTTTTGGAAACCGAAAATCCAGACTACATTGTTGTGGCGATGGACTCCAAAGAACCCAGTTTCCGAAGTCAACTTTACAAGCCATACAAAGCCAACCGGCAAGCACCCCCGGAGCCGTTGGTCCGTCAGATTCCCCTCGTTCAGGAAGCCATTGCAGCCTTTGGCATCAGGGCAATCGAAAAGCCGGGCTATGAAGCAGACGACATTATGGGAACCCTCGCCCGCGAAGCGGTCAAGCACGACGTGCAGGCTGTTCTGGTGACAGGCGACAAGGATTTGCTCCAGTTGGTCAAAGGGGATCAAATTGTCTATCACGATCCCAACAAGGGGAACCTCTTTTTAAAAGAGCAGGACGTACCGGGCTTTTTTGGCTGTAAAGCCAATCAAATTGTGGATTTGCTCTCAATTTGGGGCGATGCTTCCGATAACATTCCAGGCGTACCGGGTGTTGGAGAAAAAGGAGCCAAGAGTCTGATTGAACAGTACGGCGACATTGAAACCATTTACGAAAATCTGGATCAAATCAAGCGAAAGGCCTATCGCGCCGGTTTTGAAAAAGCCAGAGACAGCATCGAGCTCATGAAGACCCTGGTTACCATTAAAACCGATCTCAATTTGGAGTTCGACCTCGAATCAATGAAACGCCCCCAATGGAATCAACCGTGTCTCATTGAATTCTTCAAAAAGATGGGTTTCAAGAGTCTGATCGAGCAAACTCATGTTGCCCTCTCCACAATTGCCAAAGACTATCCCCTGGTTAACTCGGAAAGCGATCTCGAGTCCTGGCTTAACCGCATACGCCAGACGGGTTCTGTTTTTTTCGATTTAGAAACCAGCTCTCTCACCCCGCACGATGCTCAGATAGCGGGCATTTCGTTTGCCTTGGGCGCGGGAGACGCCTGTTACATTCCCCTGAGACACAAGGGCACCGATCAAGCCTGGACAGATTTGGCAGAGTCCAAGCTGAAATCCCTTTTTGAAGAGCCGGGAATTCTGAAATGTGCTCACAATCTCAAGTACGATTACAGTGTTCTGACCGCAAGGGGTTGGAACGTTTCGGGCCCTTTTGATGACAGCATGCTGATGTCCTATCTGCTGGAACCACGCCAGAACCGGCATGGTCTGGACTATCTTGCAGAGCACCTGCTGAATTACCAGACCATAACGTTTGAATCTGTTTGTGGGAAGGGCAAGGATCAAATTGCGTTTAATGAGTTAACAGCGGAGCAAGCGGTTAACTACGCGGCAGAAGATTCAGACATCGGCTTTCAACTATGGAAACGGTTTCAGCCGCAAATCGAGGAGCGACACCTCTCTGCGGTCTACAGAGATATAGAGCGGGACTTAATACCGGTTTTGGCGAAAATGGAATTAAACGGCGTTTTGATTGACACGGATTATCTGAAGAACCTTCATGACGTTCTGGAAGATCAAATCGCCGTTTTGCAAGGGGAAATTTACGCCCTGGCGGGAGAAGAATTCAACATCAAGAGCCCCAAACAGCTGGGTGTGATAATGTTTGAAAAATGCGGCTTACCCGCTTTAGGGAAAACGGCCAAAACCAAGTCCTATTCAACCAAACAGGAAGTTCTGGAGAAGCTGGCTGCCAGAGGCTACGAGTTACCCGCGCTGCTGCTTCAATATCGCAGTCTGACCAAGCTGCAATCCACCTATGTGGATAAACTGCCCGGCATGGTTCACCCCAAAACGGGTCGTATTCACAGTAATTTCAATCAAATACTCACTGAAACAGGACGGCTTTCCTCCGATAACCCCAACCTGCAGAACATACCCATTCGCACCAGCTGGGGCAGGAAAATTCGCGAAGCCTTCGTTGCCCGACCCGGTTATGTGCTGCTTGCAGCCGATTACTCGCAAATTGAACTGCGCCTGTTGGCTCATTTTTCTGAAGACCCTACCCTGGTGAAGGGGTTTCTGACAGGGGAAGACATTCACAGGCGGACAGCCAGCGAGATATTCGATACCGAACTGTCTGAAGTCACCGATGACCAGAGACGCATGGCCAAGAGCATCAACTTTGGTCTCATTTACGGTATGGGCGCATTTCGATTGAGCCAGGAATTGGGAATCACGCGCAAGATGGCCACGTCCTATATGGAAACCTACTTTTCCAAAATGAAAAAAGTCCCTGAATTCACCGATCGACTGATCGCGGAGACGCGTCAGTCGGGTGAAGTTCGCACCTTGTTTGGAAGGGTGCGGGAGATTCCCGAAATTCAGTCCAGAAACAAGTCGCTGCAAGCGCGCGGTGAGAGATTGGCCGTCAATACCCTCATCCAGGGCACGGCAGCCGAGCTGATCAAGCTGGCCATGATCAATCTGGATCGCGCTTTAACCGAAATGAATTCCAAAGCGGTTATCCTGATGCAGGTTCACGATGAATTGGTTTTGGAGTGCCCGCTTGAAGAAGCCGACCGCGTTGCTCGATGCCTGGTGGAAACCATGGAAACCGTTCTGTCCTTATCGGTTCCGCTGAGTGTCGATGTGGGACGCGGTCCCAACTGGAAGGAGGCCAAAGCATGATCTCATCTGGAATCCTCATTCTGTTCTTAGCCGTGGGTCAAAGCCCACAGGCTAAAACAGAGAGCAAAGCAAGCCATCTGGCGACAAAAATAGCGCGTTCAAAAATTAACGGCCCTGTCCTGAACGATTCGAATTACCAACCTCATAAGTCGGGACACGCATTGCTCAAAGAATGCCTGGAAGCGGTCAAGAAGCGCTGGTTGCCGATGGAGTACCAGAAATCCAGGGCGGTGGAACTGAATATGGATATGAATTTAAACGTTCGTCCACCGCGGGAAACGGGCCTGACAGAGCGCATGGAACTTGATATCTCTGTCGAAGGCGTGGCAATGCCTAACGAACAATACAAATTAAAGGTAAATGGTAAAATTGGCGAAATCGATCTCATTAAAAGCCGAACGCGTCGTATGACCGTCTACCATACGGGCAACAGTTTTTCAGATCAGCCACTGCCCAGAAATGACAATGCCAACATCAATAATTACAGGAGTTACGCACTCCGTCACTTAGGTCAGATGAGTGATGTTCTTCTAAATAAAGGCGGCTACCGCATTAAATACCTCGGTTCGGGAAATTACCAAGGCCAACTGATCGATCGGATTGGTCTTTCCAAAGCGTCATCCAGAAAAGGAAAACGAAAAACCCAGAAAGCGCCTGTTCCCATGAACAGGATCTGGACATTCTGGCAGACCGGGCAGTATGAAGTTTGGATTTATCAGGGATCGAAACTACCTGCCGCCGTTTTCTATGCCAATCCGGATGATCACATCTACGCCAATTTCACCATTGATTACAACCAGAGCTTTTTACCGGATTTGTTCGTCCTGCAAAATAACTCGACCGGCTTTGAAGGTCGAACGGAGATTCGGCTGCACTACACAAGAAAGGGGCTGCTGGAACTCGTCAGTTTTGAATTTCACACCTCAGACGGTCATCAGATGCACTTCAACGCCAGGCTCCGCTTTTTACAGGAAGCAGAAGATGGACTCATCAGCGGCATTCCACCCTTCGGCTATCAGAAAATCAATCAGGATCATCTGAAACTGTTGCTCATGACTCAAACGGCAGGCAATCTCCTGAATCTGAAACAACACGGATTAAAACTCAAAAATTTCAAGTTCTAACAGGGAAAAGCATGGAACAGGAACAGCAAAAACGCGAATTCATGTGGAATTTCAAGTTCTCCGGGCTTGTTCTTCTGATGATTTGGTTTGTTGCCTTTCTCACGACCTTCTTCCCTGAGTTGAAACAGGAGTTGGGTGTCATTCCGCGTTCCCTTAACGGAGCATACGGCATTATCACCATGTGGCTAGTCCACAAAGATCAGGCCCACCTTCTCTCAAACAGCTCTCCTGTCTTCCTGCTCTGCCTGTTCACCATGCTTTTCTATCCAAAAATAGCCTACAAAGTCCTGGCATCGACGTTGGTTCTTGCCGGCGCTTTTCTGTGGTGTTTCGGCCGTGGTTACGCGGTCCATATCGGGGCTAGCGGCTGGATCTACGCTTTGGCGGCATTCCTCTTTTTCAGCGGTATTTTCAGAAGAGACAAAAGATCTATCGGTGCTGCCCTTCTGGTTGCTTTTCTCTACGGCGGCATGGTCTGGGGTATTTTTCCTGTCTACAAAGATGTTTCATGGGATGGGCATCTTTTCGGAGCTATAGCTGGCGGCATGGTTGCCCTGTACTATCGCGATCACTACAGAGAGCCTCTGGAACTGGAAGAAGATGATCTGGATGAGGAGGGTCCGGAGTACTGGAAAATTGATTATGAATCCGACAGTTAATGGTCCGGGTTCTGCAATCAACGACATGCATCACACCAGGACATCTGCCGCTTCAACCAATGAACCTGGGTTTATCCATCGAATCATCCCTGTTGAACTGAAAATCCACCCATAGACTACATACTGCCAAGTGATTCAAATCACTTACTTTTTACTGTCAAAAGTGGAATATTGAGTTAGATGGATGGCTAGTATTTGTATACAGAGCAATTATAAAGAGAATTGAAAGTGAAACTTCATGGAACGTCAGGACATTTTAAATAAAGACAATCTCTCAGGAGAGAAACTCCAAAATGCCTCGCTGGGCTTTTGCGATCTGCGTGGAAAGAACTTCCGCGGTGCCGATTTATCTCACGCTCATTTAGGATACTCTGATCTCCGTGGGGCAGACTTGAGAAACGCCAATTTATTCGGTGCCAATCTTGGGGAAGCGGATTTAAGGGGAGCAGATCTTAGATATTGCGATTTCAGACATACCAATCTGGAAGGCGCGAAACTCTCCGGTGCAGATATTCGCGAGTGTTCTCACGGTGTTCTATTGCCAAACAACAGCTCTTCTACCAGGTCACTTCAAAACCTGCTGTCCCCTGTCTGGACAGAAACCAGAGAATTTAAAGAGGCCCGAGAAGAAGGCTACCACCCTGTAAGTTACTGGGGAGAACAATACAACGTCGAGGGATCCGGCACACTTTATCGCGATAAAAAACGATGGGCATATATCAAAAAAAAGCTCGGTGTTCTCGTCTTTGGTGACAAGGAAACATTCAAGGAAGTTCGTCTGGTTCAGAGATATCAAAACTATGCCCAATGGGCTTACATGGTAACACAAAAGGGCTTTGAACGCATGGCCCGTCAGCTTGGTTACAAAATTAGCGAAAAACACTAACTGCCTTGGCTTGCTGTCGCCTTTTCAAAGCGAAGTATATCTGCTAGAATTTTTTCTAATTTATGGCCAGGAGATACCATGACAAAAACGCTGATACGAACCACTCTCATCAGTCAGGCTTTAGCGGCTTTGCTGCTTTTCGTACTTTGGTTGCAGGGCTACCGGAACCCGCTGGAAGGTGGACACATTGAGGCCATTGGCCAAGTATTATCGAGTGTGGATATTGCCTGTGGACTTATTGTTTACTATCAATCCGGGAGCAAAAAGAAAATCAGCTTTGTCCTTTTCATCCTTCCCGTCATAGCGGCTCCCATGTTCTTTTTTATCGGCGGAAGAATCCAAACCGCCCTTTTCTACATGGTCATTTCCATAGGTATTCAAGTGCTTGCCGTCTATCGCTACTGGAAAAGTACAAGAGGCAGCTAGATGAAGCATTGCAAGGAACCCCCTTTTTATCTAGTGCTTACAGGTCTTGTTTTGGCAACATGTCTGGCTTTGGGCTTTCAACTCAAAGATGGAAATCTGCTTGTTTCAGGCAGAGTGGTTGCCCAAAATATGTCCGTAAGCCGCATGCTCTCTGCTCTTTTAAGCCTGTCCGGCCCTTTCATTGTCTTTATTCCCTTCTATTCAATGGCCGGTAAAGTTCCATTCCGGCAAGCTCTGATAAGGGCCAGCCTCGCTCCCTGGCTTTTGCTGATGCCATCAATTTGTGTTCTGGTTTTGAAGGGAGAAGGACTTCAAGGGGCAACCATCGCTGTCCTCTTTTTGATGTCCGCTTTCATTTCAACGCTCACCATGTGGCTGTTACTTTTGCATAAGCGCTTCAAATGGCCGACCCTCTATCTAACATGGGCTTGTCTATGGATGTCCACAGAGTTCCTGGCCTACCTGCAGAACTATCTGGCTCCTTACCTCGACTCCCTTTTAATCAAAGCAATTGGTTATCTTTACTGGTTGTGTCCTCCCATCAACTTCGTGCAAAGCACCCTTGAACCTGTGTTGAACAACAGCTCACTGCCATGGACAGAAACAGTCAAACTGGTGGGACATATACTCTTCCTTGTGACCGTACTTTTGTTTTTCAGGAAAAAGACAACTGCAGAAAACAGCTCTAGCCACAATCATTGATTTACAAAAACAGTGCCATGAGAACACTTTTATATCCCTCAGCATTGACAGCGAAACCTCCCTTTCCTATGATTGGGTTTCGCCTCCAGGAGTTTCTTACTCCCAAAACTGTGGTTTTACACAGGAAGGTTTAAATCAAAGGACTGTCCTCAATGAAGAAATTTATTATTTTGACTTTTATTTCCATATTCTATTTCGGTTGCTATCGGGAAACCGCTCTTCCCCTGTCTCCCATTGTCGGAACTCAAATAACAACCGATAACATTGAGACAATGCCATCCGGTGTTGAGGCGACAGGAATCGTTGGCGATTACACGCTGTTTAACAACTACGTTCAACTCGTTGTTCAGGGCAACACTTGGAGCCCGAACTATTGCC
This sequence comes from Acidobacteriota bacterium, assembly GCA_002747255.1. GTDB lineage: Bacteria > Acidobacteriota > Holophagae > Acanthopleuribacterales > Acanthopleuribacteraceae. The sequence goes on from PDUC01000038.1 coordinate 94,699, forward strand.
TTTATGAACCTCTTTCTGGCGGTGCCATTGTCGATCTCGCGACGCGCACCACGGGGTATTCACAGGAACAAATCAGTAAAAATGACGATGGAATTCATCTCATTCGTCAAGGTGTCAATCTCAGCTCGCAAACCGTCATCGGATATCACTCCATTCATGTCACTCAAAAAGATCGTGACATGGCCTATTTAACAATGGAAGGAAAAGTATTTGATCTTGATGGCAGCCTGTCACAAAGCGGAGCGGCTGTCTCGCCTGCAGACCACAGCCTCCAGGGTGTCCATGTTCAAACAGAAATCAGTCTGACCCCGTCAAGGGACATAGAAAACAACGACAATGCTGCGGTCAATTTCTTTAAAATAACGACCGTCATATCCAACACAAGTCAACTAAACGTTCCTATTTACACTGTTCATGACAGTGTCCTGCTTCAAAAGAACACCTACGACTCCTTCATTCCCTACCCCGATTGGGGTTTTGAGAAGCCCAGGGAGGGCGAAAGAACCTCTGTCACAGGCGATGCCTATCCCCCGTATGTCCTGTTCCAATCTCGACAGGAGAATAGCGCCAATATGTTCTTCACCTCTCAACTGGACGGACTTTTTTCCGCAAACCGCGAATCGGAAATGGATAGCGATCGCATCATGGTCGGTAAATTCTACACAAGTCAGGCCGGTCTGGCACCGGGAGAACAGCTGACCTACATCAGGGAACTTCACGCTTACGTCAGCAGCACGCCCCCCCAAGCCCTCTACGCAAGAATGGTGAACTACTATCAAGAATCTCTAAAGGAAGACAGCATTTACAAGCAAACGGGAACCCTCGGGTTTGTCTATAACGCCAATGCCTCTCCCGGTGGTGAGTTCATCGCGGAACACATTAGCCCTGAAATTCAGTGGTTTGACGGGAAATCCTTCCAACCCGTTTCACCTGAGAAGCCCTTTCCCGTCTGGGGCAGCAGAAAACTCAGCTCATCTTTCACGTTTGAAGTGCCCATCGGCCAATATCAACTGCAAGCGCAGGCCTTTCAATCAAACCCAGTAACATTTTCCTACAGAGAACGCACAGATATCAATGAAGATGGAGAAGAAATCGTGGTGGAAGAGCCCTTCTACGTCAAAGAAGACAAGTTCTTTAATATGGGAGCTCTTGATATCGGTGAACATCACGCCAGCATTGCCGTTTCAGGAGAAGATGACAGTGGTTCGAGAAGATTGTACCGCTTTACAACCCAGCCAACAGATGGAGGAAACCTTCCCATTGTAGGGCCTTCTCCCTCCGGAGCTGGCGGGAACACCCTTTACCCCTCTGAATTTGTAACTCAGTTGTTTTTACCTCAGGGTACTTTTGATATTTACATTTCCCACGGTCCGCTTTTCTACGTCAATACAGTTCCGACTACCGTCAGCGAAATATCGGAGATTAACGAATACGGTGAAACACAAACCTCCTTCTCGTCCTCTGAATCCACAATTAAAGCCAATTTGAGGCCTGCGATTGATTTACAAGGCTATTTCTCCGCTGACTTTGGTATTGCAACGGCCTACCATGAACGAGGTTTGAACAACCCGGTCAATGTAACCGCTTTTGCTGAAGCAGAAGACCTGGATGTCGTTTTCTTTGTAGACACCAATAAAATTTCCCAAACCAAGACGTTTCTCGCCGGTAAGTCCAGCATTCTGGGAAGCTTCGTCAAAAAAGATGACGATGATGACAACATCAAACTGGATGACATCATCACACCTGCCTTCGCTTATTGCACACGAGGCGTACCAACCGAAACCTACCCCTACGGCAAGGGCAGCTTCGCTGTACTGGGGATTTTAGAGGACGATATATCCAGCAATCCACCTCAATTATGGGGCGATCCGGCCGATTTTTACGATCAAGTGAAAAGCACCTTCCCTGACAGCTTGATTATGGTTCAAAACCCAAGGGGCCCACTTGAAAGTCAGCGCGCGTTCTTCAGCGCTATCGCAGCCATGCTCGGTTTAAACGCCAATGAAACCCTGCCCGTAGATAACACCTACTTTTCCCGCCTGTCTGGCAGTGGCTCCAGTACCACCTGGCTTGACTTTGATCTCATTCAAATCCTCGATGGCAATGACTATCAAGGCTATTTACAGACACGTGCCGATTGGTTCAATCTTCTCAATGCGGGCATCTACAAACCCATCACCGGCGGCTCATCAGTAGGCAGTACCGCCAACTTATGCGTGGGAGCTGTGCGAACCTTCGTGGCTGTCACCCCCGGATCCGAACACAAAGACTACGACATGACCGAATTCTGGAACTCCACACGCCAGGGGAATATGTTTGTAACCAATGGCCCGATCATTGAAGCCAGTATCGGTGGAGCCACTTACGGCGAAACCACTCAAGGCAGTTCCAGCCTCGAGCTGAAAATACAAGCCGCAGCCTGGATTCCCGTTCAATCTGCGAGAATCTATGTAGACGGCGTCCTCGCTCAAAAACTTCAGCTAGACGCCAGCCAACAGGTTCGCTTCGAAGGCACCATCCCGCTTGAACTCTCTGCTGGCAGCCACTGGGTCGTTGTTGAAGCCGGCACAGAGTTGGAAACCTACATTCCGGGCACCCCGGCGGGCACATTCAGCACCGTCTACCGAAACCACACCCCCATTGCTATCACCAATCCCATATTCGTCAACGTGAATTGACTCATGGTTCTTTTTTTTGTATAGCAACGTAAGCGTTTATTAAAAGCCGCCTGATATTTTTCAATTAATTTGTTTAATCTACACTCCTGAACTCATTCAGGAGGTGATACGTTGACAGCGTCCA
>PDUC01000039.1 GCA_002747255.1 Acidobacteriota bacterium
GCTTTAGGATTGGAAAACACCGCTTTCATTGATCCTAGGTATAGGTGCAAGCCCATAATTCCTCAAAAAAAGAAGGATTCAGGGTGAGGAATGTGTGTCTTCGACTCCAGCAACTACAAGTTCATCGTCGGGGTGCAGCATTAAAATCCCACGATTTGACTTTGTAAAATTCAGGGCTATCTGACTGGGGCCGCTCTGTGAAGGGAGCGACAACAAACCCGTCATCATCCGCGGTGTTCCATACTCAACGTGACTTTGAACAGAAAGTTCTTTTCCCTGCGATTTACTGAGCCGGCCCAGCTCCACCAATTCAGGTGACAAATGCCCCAGCTGTCGTGTATGGACTTTCTCCAATACCGATTGACCCTTGACTAATTGAAAGCCTTGTCCATTGCGGTTAATTTGGCCTGACACCATAACACTCATGAAAATGAAACTAAAACAGGCACAACTCCGCATCAATGATTCTATTTTCATCTTTTCCTCCATTAAAAATGATTTGTATTGAAATGGCCATACAAATAAGCTTAGCAACTTTAATACCAGTTTAAAACACTGGAATTGACGCCTGTAACGACTCCTGGCCAAGGGTTGAAGCAGGACATTTTCCATTTTAAGTCGTCCTGTGTTTCAACTATTCCGAAAACAGGAACAAAGGTGTTCCATATCTCGAACAAATCAATCGCCTACGACGTTACATAAAACTGCTTTTTACTTAATTTCTTGCATTTAAGCCATTGGCACATATCTAGCTAGAAGTGAGGTGCGACGAAAAAAAAACAAGGAGTTAATCATGACCGTTTCAAGTTACGCAAAAATAGATGGAGTTCCCGGACCCGTTGAGGGCGGAGAACAGGATCAACAAGTAGAAATCTACGAATTTAATTATGAAATCACCATGCCAACCGATTTAAGAGATGGAACCATTACCGGGCGTCGTCAACATGGATATTTTTCATTCGTGCACGAACTGGACAAAGCTTCTCCGCTGCTGGCAAAGCATCTATGTGACAACATTGTCATTCCGAGCGTGGTGATAAGCCACTATCGGCCGGACCCCACAGGTGACATTGTCAAGTATTTCTCACATGAAATGAAGGAGGTCAAAGTTGTCGGCCTAAATGCCTGGAAGCTCAACACATGTGACGATAAGAGCAAGCGGTTCCGCGACCTTGAAACCGTCAGTCTGATGTTTGAAGAAATTAAGATCAAAGACGAAGAAGGAAACGAGTATACAGACACCTGGAGCCTTGCTTAAGTCACCAGAACAACTGTGCATTTCTTACCCTCACTTTCCAGCTCAAACAAAAAACCCCGTTTTTCGGGGTTTTTTTTTACCATCTGGAAAAAAGCCTATTGCTTTATGAAACCGCTTCAGAAGTTTTAAAAAACTTGGTAAAGTACGTTGATCTATGACAGAACAGGATTGATTAACGATATAAGGTGTAAGTTGACAGTGTCAACACCATAAAAAACAGGAGGCTACCATAAAGAAGAAAAGCCGTCACATTGCATTCAAGCCCATTCCAGCTGGAGAAAAAACCGATTACCAGGTCTTGATTTCCAGCGAAGAAGCACCCCACTTTGCCATGCGCCGCTTCCGAATCAAGCCAGGTGGTTGTATGCCCAGTCACACCAACACAGTTGAGCATGAACAGTATGTGTTAAAGGGCCGCGCCGAAGTAGGTCTTGGTGAAGAGACTTTTCAAGCTGAAGCAGGTGATGTTCTTTTTATTCCCGCAGGCCTGCCACACTGGTATAGAACTTTGGGAGACGAAACATATGAGTTTCTGTGTATGGTTCCCAATAAGAAAGATTCCATAGAGCTTCTCGACTGAACATAAAGGATCCTTGCTGACTGCTGGCAAACCCCAACCCATGCCGTACTATGTTCCGAACACGCGATTCCGTTATATTGAAATCATCAGCTTGAAGATTTCAGATAATACGATTCCCCTGCGTTGCCAAGCCGGGTCACAAAACCTTTTGGATAGGAATCCTTTAACGCGTAAATTCGTCTGTATTGATAGTAAGTAGCCAACACCTTTTGACAGTATCTTTTCGTCTCGGAATAAGTTACATCAAAAATAAAAAGAAGCGGATCGTATGCCACCTGGTTGTTTTTTCCATCATGAGTGATTCCCAGAGACTTCCATTTCTCGACAGCTCCCTCACCGGCGTTGTAGGCCGCGATAGAGTAGAGAGACATGTATCCAAAACTTTCCTGCAGCTGTGAAAGAAATGCCGCACCAAGGGAAATGGAAAATTCTGGATTATAAAGATCTTCAAGACGGGGCTTCAGTTGATTGGGAAAACGCTTAAGGGAGATTCTTCGGGCCGTTTCAGGAATAAATTGCATAAGTCCTCTTGCGCTTGCCCCGGATTTAGCCACTGCATTGAAATGGGTCTCCTCTCTTATAATGGACTCCAACAGCAGGGGGTCAATTCGCGAATAAACGGCTTCTTTCTCCACTTGATCGTAATAACCCAGGGGGTACAAAAGTTTCTGAAGATATAAGGGCAAGTCTTCAATGGCTGTACCCGGGGGATAGAGTGCCTTCAGTGCCGTTGATTTAAGAATCGTCTGATGAGGCATGGCCGCGGCATTAAACCACATGGCAGAGAGCAAAAGATAGTCCTCTCTTGATAGAAATGCCCTGTCCTTTTTCCAGTTTAGCAAGAGCGCGGCCCAGTCAAAGCGACCAATTCTAGCTAAATTGCCGGCAGGATGACTGTCTGGTAAGCTCTCAAATGAAACTTTATGATTCACCGGGGCATCCATGACATCCTCTTTAGCTGAAAAGGACAGTCCATCCAGTCCGGTGCTATCCTTTTTTAGATCCAGCATATGATCAGCAGCGATACCAAAGTAGTGGTTGGGATGATGAGCGGTCAAGGACTCCCAGGAGCGGTCCGCCAGTTCAAGTTCACCCAGGCATTGAAACACAACGCCTTTCCAAAATTGTATTTCCACTTTCGCGTGTATTTCCCCGTTTGCCTGGGGTAAGCGATCTAAATGAGCCCGCGCCTTGTTGGGTTTGCCTTGGAGAAGAGCTAAAGCCATTCCATTTTGATGATAAAAAGACCGAATCCACTCCGGTGCGTCTTGCTCATTCATGTACTGCCATAGAGCATCAAACTCCTTCACTCTGCCGATTCTTCGCATGGCCATGATTCTCAGTTTCTCACTCTCCCATCTCCATTTAACCCCTTTAAGCTTGGCCGCCTGATTTTCAACCCAATGAATGACCTCGTGATCTCTGCCAAGCAGAAAGAGTGCTCTAGCCATTTGGAAAACTGCCAGTCCCTCGTATTTCGTTCCTCTGAGACTTCCTTGTTCCCGATCCAGAGCTTTACCGAACGCTTCGACAGCCTTGCCCGGTTCTTCCCTTTTCAGATGAGAAAGACATTTGAAATAAAGAGCCCTCTGCCACTCTCCCCTTGTTTTTTTTGCCACTACTTTTGAAAAAAATGCGTCTGATAAGGAGTAATCTCTGTTGCGGTAACCCACCATTGCCAAACGCAAAGCGGCTCCTTCAAGATAAGTCGCGTTTTCATTTTCAACCTGGAAATAGACCGAATAGAGAGCTTCATCGCTGCCAGGCCAGTTTTTTTGCAGCTTTTCAGCGTACTTTCGCGCCTTATGCCTTTCACCTTTAGAATGAGCGATTTGAATCAAATATTGATATGACGGCAACCGGAACTGATAGAATCTGGCTCTTTTGATCAGGGCTTGAAACATCCTTTGAGCTTTATCCAGGGAGCCCGTTTTCAACTCGAGTTCCGCAAGCAGAAAACGCCTTTTTTCCTGATAGTTCCCCGCCGGGAGCGTTTCTTCCCGAATGGATTTCAATACAGCGCGAGCTTGATTCCTGTTCTCCAGCTCCAAATAGGCCTCTGCCAGCCCCATCTTGATGAGGCCTGCCGGTTCGGCCGCATTTAGCTTATAAGCCTGTAAAACCGTGTGCCACTTTCTCTCGTTTTCAGCTGCAAGAGCCCTGGTAAGCGACAGCCTCTCGTTTTGATAACGCTCGACGTCTTGAACCTTCAGTTCATCGAGTGTTCTCTTTACCAGGGTCCAGTTTCCGGTTTCACAGTACTGTCTCAACCAGGACAGTCTGTATTCCCACAAAATATCCCCGTTCAAAGCGGGGGACAATTTCTGTGATACTCTTTCAGGCAAGACACCGTGCTTGTTGATTACAGACTGTGTGGTAAGTGTACCTGTTTGCAGAATGAATAGAATAGAGAGCAAAATCATTGTTCTTGTTGAATCAACTCGGGCTGAAAAACGTTTTGAATTGAAAGCTCCAGTGAAGGATTTCTTTTAGCTTCAGAATATCACCCGGGCGGCCAGGAGAATTCACGACCGCCCAAGATATGCAGGTGCAGATGAAAAACCGTTTGACCTGCTCCTTCTCCATTATTCAATACCAGGCGGTAATCACTCAACCCTTCACTTTCGGCAATTTCAGTTGCTTTTTTAAAAAGTTTACCTATGAGTTCCACATCCTCTTCTCCCATCTTGGAAATGGAAGCCAGAGGTTTTACAGGGATAACCAGAATGTGGACGGGAGCCTGCGGGGCAATATCCCTGAAAGCACAAACTTCATCATCTCTGAAAACGATGTCTGCAGGAATCTGTCCATCCAGTATTTTTTGAAAGATAGTCATCTCGACCTCCTAGAGTACTCTAAAGTGAATCACAATCTGCTTTTCACACTTGCTGGGAAGACCATTTTTAATGGGAGGCGTGTACTTTAGACGTTTAGCGCAGCTGATGGCCCTTTTTAACATGCCATAGTCGTTCTCCAAACCGGCTAACGGGTTCTGTTCCAGGCTGTGATCTACAGTTTGACCCATTTCATCAATCGTCACTTTGAAGATATAAGCGTAATACTTACCGCTCTTTAGGATGCCAGCAGAGAGAGCCGATCGGGAAGGTGTATAATAGTTACTGCCATTCAGGGGTTTTTCCAGTTGCGCAGCATTATCCATCATGGCGTAAGGTAGAATACGGGAAGAGGGAGCCTCAATCGAAGCAGAGGTGGTTGCAGCCTCCGCATTGGTGGTTGATGCCTCGGGAATTATTTTTTCCTCAGTCAAACGGCTTACGGCCACTTTTTCCGCTTCCTCAAGAGCTTTCTTTTCAGCTTCAGCTTTAAGCCTGGCTTCCTCTTTTTCCTTCTCTATCCTGCGCTGCTCTTCCCGCTCTTTTTGAATCCGTTCGAGCTCAGCCTCCATGGCGGCCATTTTCGCCTGGTTGGCCTTGCGCTCTGCTTCCATCTTTTTGCGTTCATCCACTATTTTTTCGGCATTTTTCATTTCTTCATCGAGACGCGCGTTCTCAGCTTCCATTTCTTCCATCTGTAACCTTAGCTGTTTACGAAGTCTTTGTATTTCAAGGTCTTTACTCTTTTCTCGCAATGCCTTGGATTCATCTTTTGCAGACTTTTGACTTTCCAACAAAGCCAGTTTTTGAGCTTGACGCTTAGACTCTTCACGGCTAGGTCTGATAAACAGGAAGTACAGAGCAGCAATGACAAGAACGAGCAAGACACTCGTAATACCAAAAATCAAGCCTAATTTATTGTTTTTTTCTGGTTCCATGCGAACAGAAGACACTTTAGGAGCAGGGTTTGGTTGTGATCCCTCGGAAGCCGTCCGCTGAATTGGTTTCGGCATCACAGGGGGAACGACTTCTGATACCGTTTCAAATGTATGCTTTTTTTCCCTGGATATACTTTCAGCGCGTTTTTCTACCTCGTCTCTAAATGCTGAATGCATGAAAAAGGCCAGATTGAATGTCGTGGGTGAGTATTCGCCAGAGTAAAGCAGCTTTTCCATATCGGCGTTGAGATCATGAGTTGTCTTATAGGAATTGGGAAGGTTAGGGTCTAAAGCATGCAAGAGAACATTGACTATTTTGTCTGGAATTGGCGTATCGGTTGCAGCCATCATCGATTCAGAAATGCGTGTTTCGGCTATCTTACTCTTTCCAGGGCTGTAAAAATCTTCACCTGTCAGCATTTGAAATAAAATGGCACCCATGGAAAAAATGGCGTACCGATCGAGGTCACCTTTTCCAACATGATCACCTTGAGGAAAGTACTTCTTGTATGAGGACAATAGCTCCATGTGCGCGGCTAATTGCTCTCGAATACTGTGACTGATACTGAAACCCCGGATTTTGAGATCACCCTCCGCTGAGATATTGATAAAGGCTGGAAGAACAAGGGCGTGAGGTTGATTCGACTGAGATGCATAACTCAAAGCCGATGCCAGTTTTCCGGCAATAATGAGGGCGTGATCCACTTGAAAAGGAATGCCTTCACTGTGAGATTTATCAAACAGCTGTTCTAAACAGTAAGATTCCTGATAGGGGTATATGGCAAGGAGAGAACCCTCTACAATTTCTGTTTTTTCAGCTAAAATATTCGGATGTTTCAGCTTGGTTGCAGTAACAGAGTGACCAAGCCAGCTTTCTGTCAAACTGGCATTTTTACTTAAGTCAGAAGACAGAAGATCAACTCTTTGGTGGTTTAAAATTGCTGAACCACTTACTTGACCGGCCCTCCATGAACTGAATAAGCTAGACTGAAATTCCTCATCAAACAAGGCATAAGCACCCACTCGTTTTATATCAACCATTGAATTCCCTCCATTGGTAAAAATACAAAGATTACTACTTGAATGTATCAGGATTCAGCCAACCTGTAATGTAATCATATGTCGATTAAAAGTTAACAATGAAGTGCTTTTATGTCAAGACTTAAGAGAGATTTCATAGGGTTTCAAGTTAACACCAGGCAGAATAGCCAGGTGAAAAATTATGAACCGCGATCATAAGTTAAACTCGACAATTGCTTTTCCTGCTTCTGTCCTGTCGCAACTCTGTTCGTCCTTGAAAGGACGCCGTTGATGATAAAAACAGTTGCAAGCCGGTGGAACACCCCGTTCTGCTCAATTCAAAATACGTGTAAACTCGAACCACGATCAAAGCTGCGTTCTCTTGAGGGCTTGACAGTGTCATGTATTCAGAGGTCTGTTGAAATTGTAATAGAGGGTGTTGATTCAGCGAGATTCTCTTTTCCCAGGGGAATTGAGCGATAATACTGATCAATAATTTGGTTTATACCGGCATAGGAGGCAAGAAAAGCTTTAATTTTCATTCCGGTATAGAATTGAAGCTGATCGAGGATACTGAAGTCGGTTGGGTCCAGGCAGGCAACTGATAACTCGCCATCTTTCGCGGCAATGGGAACAACGTGATATTTCTCCGCGACTTCCAGGGGGATGTATTCCAGGATCTCTCTTGAAAAAAAAACCTGGGAGAGATTAACCTCTTTCACACCCATCTGCCTAGCCAAAAACATTTTCAGTTTTTGCTCGCTGATAGCCCCTATTTCAATTAAATTACGTCCTATAACGCCACCTTGTTGACACTGCCGCTTGAGGGCACGACTCAGTTGATGCGGCTGTATCATGCCAGCCTCCACAAGAAGCTGACCGAGTCGTTTGTGTCCAGTCTCGGACGGAACTATTTGTTGATCGGTACATTCCTGTGGTGCAGATGAACCATCTGTAAAAGGAACTCCGCTGTAATACCGGGTAATGGCTTCGAGAATACTCGAATAGGTAGACAGCAGCGGAACGATATTCCGCCCTGTAATAAAGCTCAGTTCATCAAGAATGGCAATGTTAGTGGGATCGGCACAGGCGATCTCAAGTGTGTTGGGTTTTTTATAGGCAACCGGAATAACATTGTATTTTTCAACCATACCTTTCGTCATCATTTTGAGCACGCGTTCGGGAATGGGAAAGGACTTTAAATCGATGCTCTTCACACCTGTGGACTTAGCGAGAAAAGCCAGGAGCTCGTCTTCCGTAATCATGTAGAGTAAGACCAAATTGGAGCCGAACAATCCGCCGCACCTTTTCTGCCTTTTCAATGCCAACTCTAATTGCTCAGTTGTGATGAGCCCTGCATCCACCAGCCTTTCTCCAAGCTTTTTTGTCATACAACCTCCCATGTTTTAAGCTCTGTCTTTCACAAGGTACAATTTGTTAACATCAAATGTAGGGCAAAACACACAATTAGACAAGAACTTTCCGTGAGACGTTAGAACTTAGAGCTCCAGAGGCGCAGCTTACCCGCAGGTCTAAACTTAAATATTTGAATTAAAGGTACGTTACCAAAGCGTAAGAGTGCCTGCTAAAGACACCTTATCGGGTTAGCAGGTCTTTGATTTCGCTAAAACCCGGCAGCTTCCCAGCTGAAACGACCTTCCCATCAACAGCCAGAGCGGGTGTTACCATAACACCATACGATAAAATGTCATTGATGTCCGTTACTTTTTCCAATTCACAATCAAGCTGCAGTTCAGCCGCAGCCTTAGAAGCTAAATCTGCCAATTTATTACACTTGGCACAACCTGTTCCTAAAATTTGTATTTTCACTTCAATTCTCCTTTGATTTCCTTTCTTCACCCGTTTGTTGCCGAGTGTTTCTCTTCCTGTTTTTTTGTTTTTAAAGCTAGGTGTTTATAGCGGCACTATCCCGTTATCGCTCCAAAGATAAAACCGCTAAAAGCTGCCATCACGACCACCAGAGAAATAAAAACTATTGTTTTCTTTGTCTTTAACACACTGTGAATAACCAGCATATTGGGAAGACTCAAAGCAGGGCCAGAAAGCAGCAAAGCCAAAGCCGGTCCTTTGCCCATGCCGTTATCAAGTAAACCTTGAAGGATGGGCACTTCCGTCAAAGTCGCAAAATACATAAATGCTCCAGCCAAGGAGGCGAAGAAATTCGCAGAGAAAGAGTTACCGCCAACAGCTTCTGCAATCCAGGCCGAGGGAATGAGACCTTCGCTTCCAACTCGGCCAAGGAGAACACCCGCGATCAACACACCAAAAAGCAGAAGCGGCATAATCTGTTTGGCAAAGTCCCAAGAAGAGGCACACCATGCTCCCAGTTCACCTTCATTTGATCCAGTAAAAAAAATCAGTCCCACTGTACCGGCAGAAAAGGCAAGGATGGGCTGTGCAGGAAAGACAATGGCCAAGCCGGTTACAGAAATGGAGAGAACAGCCAGCTTCCACCAGGCCAGATTGAACCAGCGTACCAATATGACACCCAAAGCCACCGCAAACAGGGAAGTCATTATCCATTTGGAGCTGTATAGACTGAACCAAATACCAGTTGTCTCTTGCGGTTTTCCCCAGTTGGCAAAAACCAGAATGCCAATCATGGACGCAAAGTAAAGGGCATTCTGCCAGAGAGGTCTTGCAGCATCTTCATCCAGCATGACCATCTTTGCCGTCATCCTTTCCTCTTCTTTCCTGAAAATCAGCTGCATTGCAACCCCAATGACAACACTGAAGACAATGGCACCAACAGCTCGTGCAAGACTCATTTGAAGGCCTAGAATCCTGGCTGTCAGAATGATAGCCAGGACGTTGATGGCAGGGCCCGAGTAGAGAAAAGCACAGGCTGGGCCAAGACCCGCTCCCATTCTGTAGATACCCGAAAACATGGGGAGCACGGTACACGAACAAACCGCTAAAATCGATCCCGATACGGAGGCCACACCATAAGCGAGAATTTGATTGGCCCTCGTCCCCAAGTACTTCATAACAGAAGCCTGACTGAGGAAAACAGCAATGGCACCCGCAATAAAAAAGGCTGGAATCAAGCACAGCAGGACATGCTCGCGCGCATACCACTTAGCGAGATACAATCCTTCCATGATTGCGCCATCAAAACGCTTATGTCCTACAGGCAGATAGAAAAACAGTAAAAACACAGCTACCAGCCACGTTAATTGCTTCCATTCGTCTTTCCATTTCATCGTTACATGCTCCATTCATGTATTTGGCAAAAAACATCTTACAATAGCAGAGCGTATTCTGATGGCCGATAGATTAGTGAAAGATGAATCCATTTGTTCAGACGGAGTCGATGGGTAACCATCCATACTCACAACCATCCCGGCATTCACTAAATGACCTGTTTTATAAGTTTAAAGTAATACGAATAAAAAGACAAAGGAGTTTAAGAATTGCCCGGCTTGCTATTGGAAGTTGATTGTTTTACACAATCAGTTCATAAGATGGACGTCCTGTTAAAAGAAAGACGCTAATGAAATATTTTTAAATGACCGATAAGGTTCAAGTTACCCTTATTAGCGGGAACCGTCGTCTTGACGGGAGTTTCTACATACCATGCGACTTATGAAAACAACTCTTTTTCACAAAACAAGATGGTCCATTCTCGCCTGGCTGTTATATCAAAGTGTCTCAAGCTGGTCTGTTGATCCTTCCACCCTGAGATTTTCGCTTATTGATGGAGACGCCGGTCTGAGTAGTCCCATCATCTACAGCCTCAAACGAGGCCCTTCCGGTTTTATGTGGGTGGGTACCGAAAATGGATTAAACCGCCTCGACAATGGCAGTATTAAACAGTACCGCCACGATCCAAACAACCCGAAAACCACTCCGGCCTCAGACATTATCACTCACCTGGAATTTGCTCGAGATGGTGCTCTTTGGCTATCCTTCAAAGACGATTTGGACCGATTTGACCCTCAAACGGGAGAGTTCCAACACTTTGGCCCTCTCCTCCGCAAACACGGTCTCCATTCCATCTACACATTTATCGAAACCGCATCGGGCAATATCTGGATAGGCTCAGCTGAAGGGTTATCCGCTTTGAACCCCTTCACAAAAGAGATTCGTCACTTTCAACATGATCCGAACGACGAGCATTCCATACCCGAAGGATTGGTGTACCAGATAACTCGAGGACTGGCTGATGAAATCTGGATGATCATCCCAGAGGATGCTGTCTTTCGGGTCGAGCATCCCGATGAAAAAGATCCCGTATTTGAGCCTGTTTATATTCCTCATCAGTCCGACAAAATACCTGATATTGAATCCGTTTTTCACATAGCGCCCGACAACGAAAACATCTGGATGTCCTGTACAGACGGATTCCTGCAATGGAACCGTCAAACTGAATCCCTCTCCTGGTTCCCGCTGGGAAAGGAATTCAGTGATCTTCCAATTTGGGATATAGCGATCCATGAAAATGTGATTTGGGCTTTGATTCCCGGTCATGGAATCATTACCTATGAAATTCAAACAGGAAAACACGAGCTTATAGCACCCAACCCCAATCATTCCAGAGGGTTGCCCGGCGTGGTTGACTCAAATCTTTACATCGATCACAATGGCTATCTATGGTGTGGAATGGAAACAGGCCTGGCTGTTGCTGACCTTAACCAGAAACCTTTTCACTCGGTAAAACACTCGCCCGGAAACCCAAATGGCCTGCCCAGCAACTTCATCCTTTGGTTCCATGAAGACGCGGGTGGTGAAATCTGGATAGGCCATGGCAGCGGAGTTTCTCGCTGGAATCGCCAAACCAACACATTTAAAAATTATCGCTGCAGCCTAAAAGACGATGCGCCTCTTTTTGCCAATGAAATTACAACTGTGGTTACCGATGGGAAGGGCAACGTTTTCATGGGTGGATTCGTCGGTGTATTGAGTTACATGCACGCTGGATCCGATCGGTTCCATTTTTTTTCCGATATAAAGGGAAACGGTCCAAATTGTACTGTTTTTTCAGGATACTATTCACCCAGACTGGATCGATTATTTATAGGAACTAATTATGGAGTTCTCACCCCATGCCTGGAAAATCTCTCCATCCAATGGTTAGAACCCTCTTTAAAGTGTGTGCGTGACATCCATGAAGCGCCATCTGGAACACTTTGGTTTTCCTCAGATGGCGAGGGTTTAGCTCGCTGGAATCCCGACACAGACGAATTTGCTCACTGGCCACATATTAAAGACCCGCAGGACCATTTCGGTGAATCCCGCCTGTTTGGTCTGGATCTGGACAACAAAGGCAATCTTTGGATCTGTACAAAAGTTGGCATATACCTCTTGCCCGATGCCGAACAGGCAGAACCAGGTGACGACACTGTTTTTTGGAGATACGACACTCGGGACGGTCTTCCTGATCTGTCAACCAAGGACATTCTTCCCGACAAACGGGGCTTTCAATGGATTTCCACTTCAAACGGTTTAAGCAGAGCCAAACTCATCAACCATGAACCCTGTGACGGTTTACACAAACCGCCCGTGGAATTTCACAATTTCCAAAAACACGACGGTCTTCCCAGCAACACATTCTATATTGGACCATCAATAGCCTTAAGTACGGGTGAACTTCTTTTTGGTGGAGACAATGGCATTTGTATCTTCGACCCCTCGCAAATTGAAATGGATAATAGAAGTGCCCATACTGTCATCACCGAACTCGATCTCTACGATCGCCCTGTTCCAGTAGGACCTTTCGGTGATTTGAACCGCACCATCTTGACAAAAAACATGCCGTGGACCAACCGCATTCTACTGAGCCACAGGGATCGAATGGTTAGTTTCAGTTATGCCTCCCTTTGTTTTAGCTCTGCGGGAAAAGCCTCATTTGCCTATCGCATGAAGGGGCTTGAAGACAATTGGCATCATGTTGGAGGAAAGGATTTTGCGACGTTTGTCGATTTATCTCCAGGTGAATACACCTTTGAGGTGAAGTCTACCAATTCCGATGGTATCTACGGATCTCCGGTTCAACTTGACATCGAAGTAACAGCCCCATTTTGGAAGAAGTGGCCCTTTTATGTGTTGCTGGCTGTTTTTACTGTCTTGGCTTTCTGGTCAATTCTCCGTTATCGTACGCGCTTGCTGCGTATTCGCCAACGCAGATTGGAATCAGAAGTAATGAGCCAAACAAAAGAGCTTCTCGAAGCAAAAGAACGCGCTGAGTCGGCAACCAGGGCCAAAAGCGAATTCCTGGCAAACATGAGCCATGAACTCCGTACACCACTCAACGGAGTTGTTGGTATGGTCTCCATTCTCCTGGAGATGGAAGACGCTCCCAACAAGTTGGAGTACTTACAAACCATTCAAAAATCCGGCGACAATCTTTTGGCCATTGTGGATGACTTGCTCGATTTTTCCAAAACGGAAGCAGGCATGCTTGCGCTTGCCAAAGAGCCCTTTACCCTGAAAGACGTGATCAACAACACGATCCAGCTCATGCTGAATAAAGCAGAAGAAAAGAATATCTCTTTGACCTTAAAGATTGCAGCCAGTGTTCCCGAGATCGTGCTGGGTGACCAGGTTCGATTGAGTCAAATCATCCTTAACCTGATAGGCAATGCCATCAAGTTCACTGAAAATGGTCAAGTCACATTACACGTCAATTGCCGGGGCTCCAGCCTCGTTTTCAAAATTGTTGACACCGGGATTGGCATGAGCAAAGACCAGCAGACCAAACTCTTTGAACGCTTTACCCAAGCCGACACAAGTATTACCAGACGCTTCGGCGGAACAGGCCTGGGCCTTGCCATTACACGCAATCTAGTTGAGCTGATGGGCGGCTCCATTCAACTGAACAGCAAGCTGGGCAAAGGAACGACCTTCACTGTCAAGCTGCCCCTGCAGTTACCGAGCGGTTCCGCTAAAAGCAAACAACAGGTAGGCATAAAACCCAGAAGTCAATCACAAGAGAAACACATACTCATAGTCGAGGATAACCCCGTTAACCAGCGAGTCGCTGAAGTCATGCTCCAACGATCCGGCTGCACAAGTGACTTAGCCGGTAACGGCCGGGAGGCAATCGATATACTCAAAGAAAAAGATTTCGATCTGGTACTGATGGATCTTCAAATGCCCGTACTGGATGGGTTGGAAGCAACCGCTCTTATTCGCAAACCTTCAACGGGCACTCGCAATCCCGACATCCCCATCATTGCCATGACAGCCAGCGGACTTGAAAGCGACCGTCAAGCCTGTTTCGATGTGGGAATGAACGGATACATTCCCAAACCGGTCAAGCTTCAAAAAATCAAGAAATTTATCGAGAACAGTGACTTATAGACGTTGGTAAGCCATTGGCTTCCATAAACTTTACAACAGCCGGTAGATATCCTGGATCTTCACTGGAATCACTGTGACCGGCTTGGGGGGCTATAAAAAGCCGGTTGGGGACATGATCAAAACAAGCCCGCAGACGCACGGCAAATGAGACGGGAAACTGTCGGTCTTTTGCTCCGTGAATGACCATGACAGGGCAAGTAATGCGCTTAGCGACATGACCTGGAGACACTTCCGGCCAGGACACGTTGAAATAGAGCCGGGCAAAAAAAACGATAGCAGGTCCAAAGGGGTAACCAAATAAAGGATGAAACCAGCGATAGAGTGAGAGTCTCGCCTCCCGTGTATCCGGAAAACATCCCTCCAGAAAAAGTAACTTCACTTTTTCGGGCACTCTGGAGGCGGCGAGCGCCGCTCCTGCCGATCCGGCAGAGTGTCCGTACAAAATAACCGGTTCTTTTTCCGATGCACCGGCCCAATTCAAAACAGCTTGCACATCTTCCGCGAAACATACCGTGTTCATCATGGTCTTTTTACTGGAATTTCCGTGATCTCTGGCGGAATACACCACAACGGTATAGCCCATTTTTCCGAAAACGCGGCCGCGATTCACCATGCGGTCCCTGTTTCTGCCCCAGCCGTGAGCCAGCACCACCGTGCCCCTGGATCCCTGTTCCGGTGTTATTTTCCAGGCCTCGAGAAAGCCGCCGTCTGAAGCTGGAATGCGCGTATCGACAATCGTGCCCCAATCCGGTGGATCGACAACTGGATTGCGCGGAAACCGATGAACCAGGAAAGTAAAGAGCAAAGCGAGGAACAGGTAAACCAGGACAAAATAAAGAAAAATCATCTTAATGCCTCCAAAACACAACTCTAACACAAAGAACTTGGCTCCATACAGAGTATGTGCACCATTTTCCCAATTCAAAACACCGCAATAGAGCTGACAACAACAAGCAGAACCGCTAAAATAGCCCCTATAAAAAATAAGGAGTCAAAAAATGGCAGACATCACCCTTCAGGTTCAAGGCATGACCTGCAATCACTGTAAGATGGCGGTCGAGAAATCGCTGCAGCAAGTAGAAGGCGTCACTCAAGTGGACGTCAATCTGGAACGAGGTTCCGTCCAAATCCAGTACGACGCTCAAAAAACCGGCAAAGACCAACTTGAAGCAGCCATCGATGATACGGGCTTTGATGTTGCTAATTGAGGGTATTGTTTTTATCAATCCGGTTTGGTAAACATTGATGCTCCCTGGTGCTACAGGCACATTTTTTATCCCAAGCAAAATTCCTCGATGGTTTCGTACCAACGAAAAAGGGTAAAAAAAAGTATTGTTATGGTCCGTTTTAGTTTCGCTCACAGGTTACTATCGCCTAAGTGAAACATGATGTTTAACTTAAGCAAAACACAACCCAACTATCACATGACGGTGTACCTGTTCCGTTCATACACAAAGAATTACCTAAGCCTGGAAAAACCAGGTTTCTTCTTTTTAGAACAGGCTGAGAACGGGGAGCCGCTCTCACGTATCAATTTTCTTGACCATTACCAAACCGTACTATAGATTGAAAAGGTTTTGAAAATTGAACAGCAGGTCTATTCATGGAAAAATGCATTATTGAATTCGAAGGAAAAGAGATGCGTGTCGATATCGGCACCAAGATATCTTCTTTTCTAGGAAGAAAACAAATTCGCAAGAAAAAAATCATCGCAGCCAAGCTCAATAACAACATCGTTCAGCTGGATACGGAAATTAACGGTGCAGCGACTCTGTCACTGGTGAAAACCACAGATCCTGGCGGGAAAAAGGTCTTGCACCGCTCCGCGACTCATATCTTACAAACTGCAGCCAGAAAAATCACACCCCCCATTCAACTGAATATCGGACAGGCCATTATCGGGGGGTTCTTTTACGAGATTATAAAGGAAAAAGACGATTCAAGAGATCTCACCCAAATCGCTCACCTTTTAAACAAGGAAATATCGGAAATCATTAACAGCGACATGCCTTTTATTCACAAGCAGGTCTCCACGGTAACGGCTTTCTCGCTGCTAACAGATCCTTTCGGCTCCAAAGCAGAATTACTCAATGCCTGGTCCACACCCACTGTTTCAGTGACAGGACTCGACGGCTTTGTGGATATCAACCACGGTCCTTTTGCTCCGAGCACGAGTTTCATTTGGGGAGCCCGGGTACTGCCCTACCAACCGGGACTCATCCTGGTCTTACCCGATGCCATCGAGCCGACTTCATCGAAAGACGGCAGGCGAATTTGGAGTTGTTACCGGGAAACCCGAACCTGGAACCGCAAAGTGGGCGTTGAAACCGTCGCGCAGCTCAACCGGGCCGTTCTCGATGATCGCATTAACGAAGTCATTCGCGTAGTGGAAGCACAACACGAAAAGAAAATTATCGAAATTGCCAACAATATAACTTCAAGAAGAAAAGACCTGCGCATTGTCTGTGTAGCAGGGCCCTCTTCCGCAGGCAAAACCACTTTCGTGCAGAGACTGTCGGTGCAGTTACAGGTCAATGGCATTCAACCTGTGATCGTAGGTCTGGATGATTACTACAGGGACCGCTCTGAATGCCCCAGAGATGAAAATGGTGAGTTCGATTTCGAGGCTTTAGAGGCTCTGGAAGTGCCGCTGATTCAAAAACACTTTAAAAACCTGCTGCAGGGAAAGCCCATTGATATTCCCAAATTTGACTTTGTACAGGGAAAACGAGTGCCGCCTGAAAAGTGGCGAACCGTTAAACTGAAGCCCGATCAGGTTTTAATCGTCGAAGGCATTCACGGGCTAAATCCCCAGCTGACTCACAACCTGCCAATCGATTCCATCTACAAAATCTACATCAATGCCCTGACCCAATTGGTCATCGATGAGCACAACCGGATTTACACCTCGGATACACGTCTGTTAAGGCGCATTGTGCGCGATAGAAGGTACAGGGGAACCGGAGCGGCTGACACCATAACCCGCTGGCCCAGCGTTCAAAAAGGGGAGGAACAGCATATCTTTCCATTCCAGGAACACGCGGCCATTATGTTCAACACCTCCCTGATCTACGAAGCCGCGGTACTGAAAAGCTTTGCCTGGCGCTATTTGCTTGAAGTGCCCTACGGTCATCCATCCCGCTCAGAAGCCTATCGGCTCTTGCAGTTCCTGCAGTTATTTGTACCGGTCTTTCCCGACAACATCCCTGCAAACAGTGTTATCCGCGAATTTATCGGTGGCAGTAATTTTTCATACTGAGTTTCTCAGCTCCTTGAAAAAACGATACCGATACAAGGAGGCAAACCATGTGGATCCAGTTGGCATTGTGTTTTATTCTATCCTTTCCGGTGATGCAGGAAGAGAGCACCTGCTGCAGCCATTACTCTATCAAACAACGTACGGCAAATATTTGAAAGAGAATATCTATTTCCCGCAAAAAAAGTCCTGGGTCCGGCACGATGAACACGATCATGTCGATTTTAAAGTCCCCTGCAAACCTCTTTAGCCGTTATCTGAAATAAGCAGTCAAGATGACGACCCTTCCAGCAAAACCAGGCTGTTTTTTCACTAACGATCTTGTTTATTTTATACCCAAGCGGTACCACTTGGCGGTAAAATACAAGCCATAGGATGAACCTATGATGCGATAGCAAAGATGTATTAGCCAAAACCGATCCAAGGCAATACAATACGACTCATCGAATGTTCCAAAGGAGGAAAACATGGAAACATTAATTAACAGCAAGTTACCTGAGTTCAAGGTAGAAGCTTATCACAACGACGACTTTAAAACCGTAAGCAACGAAGATTTGGCCGGCAAGTGGTCCATTCTTTTCTTTTACCCCGCCGACTTCACCTTTGTATGTCCCACTGAGTTGGGTGACATGGCTGACAAGTATGCCGATTTCCAGAAGATGGGCGTTGAAGTCTACTCCGTAAGCACCGACACCCATTTCACCCACAAAGCGTGGCACGACACGTCCGAAACCATCGGAAAAATCAACTACCCCATGTTGGCCGATCCCACCGGTGTCCTCTCCAGAGCCTTTGGCGTTTACATTGAAGAAGCGGGTCTCGCCTACCGCGGCACCTTCCTCATCAGCCCTGAAGGTCAAATCAAGATCGCCGAAGTTCACGACAACGGCATAGGAAGAAATGCAGATGAACTCATGCGCAAAGTACAAGCAGCCCAATTCATCGCAGAACATCCAGATCAAGTGTGCCCCGCCAAGTGGAAGCCCGGTGCGGACACCCTCAAGCCAGGCCTGGATTTGGTAGGTAAAATTTAAGCGAAACCCATCGCCCACAGCGAATAAAAAAAACGGTTTGAAGTTGAAAAGCTTCAGACCGTTTTTTTTTGCTGAAAACATCGCATCGACATGGTGACATTTTTTCAAGTAATCCAGAGACACTGCAGCCTCGTATTGCAGGACAAACGCGAGGGACGATATAATAGGGCATGGCAAATGAATACGAAATCTCCATCGAACAGTTTGAAGGGCCGCTGGATCTGCTGCTGCATTTAATCAGAAAGAACCAGGTTGACGTCACCGATATTCCCATTGTTGAAATTACCCATCAGTACAACGAATACCTCGAGATGATGAAAGAACTCAATCTCAACATCGCCGCTGATTTTCTGTCCATGGCCGCTACGCTGATTCACATCAAGGCGCGTATGCTGATTCCAAGGAACATGGAAGAGGAAGAAGATCCCAGAGAACCGCTGGTCCAGCAGTTAGTGGAACATCAGGCCTTTAAGGATGTGGCTGCCTGTTTTCACGAAATGGCTGTAATCCGGCATGCTTCCTATCCACGTGGGCGTGAAGTAACAGCCGATTTTTTAGGCAGCGATGAAGAGTTCATCGAAGCCGGTGTTTTCGATCTCATTACCTCCTTTCACGCCATTATGGCGAGACATGTGGTCAGGAAGAGTCTTGAGTTTGAACGCATCAAGGTCACTATTTCAGAACAGGTTTCTTTTATATTAAACAAAATGAACGAGCAGACGCGCATATCTATTGAACAACTATTTACGGAGTTTAAGATTAAGACCGTCTGGATTGTGGGTTTTCTGGCACTTTTGGAGCTAATGAGGTTAAAATACGTCAAAGCCTTTCAGAAGGAGCTCTTTACTGAAATCATTCTGGTTCGCAATTTTGCTGTCTTGACCGACGATGAAATTAAGGAAATCTCACAGCGATTTGGGGAATAACGTGACCAAGAAACTGCCACATCTCATCGAGGCTCTGCTGTTCGCCAGTGAAGAGCCCTTGTCCCAGGCTCAATTGGCCAAACTCGCCGAGCGATCCGAAGAAGAAGTCGTGGACGCCATAAGCGAATTGACGGTTCGACTGGATAGAGACTCAGCACTTCAGTTGAAGGAAATAGCGGGAGGTTTCAGATTGGAAACCCGTCCCGAATATTACGAAAACATACGCGATATGTTCGTTGAAAAAAAGTCCCAGAAATTATCCATAGCTGCTCTGGAGACTCTGGCTTTAGTAGCTTATAAACAACCCATTACAGCCATTGAAGTAGCAGAATTGCGTATGGTGACATCGGTCAGCGCCATCATCAGGAATTTACTTGAAAAGAAGCTGATTAAACCGGTAGGACGCAAGAAAGTCATCGGACGGCCCATGATGTATGGCTCGACTAAACAGTTTTTGATTCATTTTGGACTGGGAAGCCTTGCCGATCTACCCGCATTGGATGATTTCCAGGAAAAATTAGAGGAAGGCGGTGAGACCAATGAAAAACCTTAAGAGAATAGCTATTTGTTTAATCACAATCAACCTGACGGGAATGGGACTGGCTTTACTCGCGCAAACCGAATATCAGAGTGGTGTCCTCATACTCCATGACGGAAGAATTATCGCCATGCGCGGAGATTACGAACAGATGGGCGATGAAGTTCAGTTTCTCGATGATCGGGGTGAGCGCATGGTCATACCCGCCCGATTAGTCAACTTCAAAAAAACGGATGAACAAAATCGGAAAATTAGAGAAAAGGCGAAAGATCCCCATGCTATTGAAGATGATGGGACGCTCTATGCCAAAGTCATGCGCGACAAGGAAAAGTCTGACCTTGAAAAGAAGCGCACAATTGAATACAAGCCGACAGAGAACACCTCTTCGGGAACAAAGAAAGAACCCGTAATTGAGATTCCGGATCTACCCACAGGAAATTGGTCGGCTTCACCAGAAGAAGTGGAACAACAGTTTCACGAGGTCTGGAACAAATTACAGACGACCCTTTCGCTGCCGCCTGCGGTCTGGGTTGGACTCATTGTCCTGTTTGCTATCCTCGGATTGGTCGCCCTTATTACCGAGATCTATCTTATCTACAACGGGTTTCAGGATTCACTTGGCTGGGGACTGGTGCTTCTCTTCTTCTTCCTGGGTAACTTTTTTGCGCCCATCATAATGAGCTTGCTGCCTGTTTCCGTCGGAAACGGTCTGATATCAGCACTTATCATGCTTGTCTTTACTTTAGGTCGCTTTCTGTCCGTTCTCTTCTATATTATCGTTGCCTATTGCGGAAGCAAGAAAACGGTTTTCTTCCTGTGGACAGCCTACTTTTGGCTAGGTCTTTTGTTGGCTCTCATCATGGTGTTAGCTGCTCTCTTTTAAACCAGACTTTTCACTGCTGATTGAGCTTAAATCTCCACACCGTGGTATTCGCTGTAAATGGCCTTTTTTTTCTGAATAATGCTCTTCACTGTATCCACTAGAGCCTCCAAATCATCGAAATGGATGTTGAAATCAATTCCCCATTGATAGAAAACCTGGCTTTCTCCTGTCTCAATTCCCGGCGTGAGCAGAATCACTATCTGCTGCCTTCTAACCGGTAAGGTAATATTATTTAAGGTTTTAAGAAACTCGACGCCTTCCGGCTTTCCGTGCAGCATACGATGGTCAACAATAATTACCTGATAGGCGTGTTCAGAAATATGCGCAATGGCTTGGCTTAAATCTGTGACAATGTGGGTTACGATCTTCTCATTCCTCAATTTTCTAGCACACAAGTTGGCAAGTCCACTTTGCTGGGAACAAAAAACAGCTTCATTTTCAGCAATAGGACTATCCAGCAGGGGGTTTTGCCTCAAAGTGCCGTTCTCTTTGACTTTATCCGATTGATGAGATGCCTGCTTTAAACTCTCTATCTCTGCCTGAAGGTTGGTCAGCCTGCTTTCAAATTCCGCTCTGAGAGCATGCAACGCATTCTGATCGGGTTTCTGACCAGAAAGGCTAAAATCTCTTTCTATTCCCGTCCTCTCTTTTTCATTCGCATGACTTAAATCGATAATATCACTCGGGTCCATCTGCGACAGGAAACGGTCACTGCTCTCAGAGAGATCGGCTATCGGGTCTTTGTATTGATCAGAAACATTGTTGACCTGTCCGCACGCAATACACTTCTGGGTGTATCCCGCAGGAAGAGGAATATCAGGTACCAGCATGATGTGACCACATTTCGTACACTGTTTGTTCATAGGCTTACCTCCTATTGATCCAGATCGAGAACACGAAGGTCGTCCAGCGCATGATCAACTATTTCACGACTTGAACTGGGTGTGTTTTTGGACTGCATCTTCAACGTTCCAATTTTTAGAAGCAAATTATTGGGGTTGGTTGCATGTTTCAGAGCCGTTTCCTTCGTAATGGTTCCAGAGTGAAAGAGCCTCAAAATTTCCATGTCAAAATTTTGCATTCCATCTATAGCGCCATCCTTCATGGCGTCTTCAAGGGATCCGCTCTTTTTTGCTCCTTCCAATATATAGGTTCTCGTTCGCTCGTTGGAAGCCAGCACTTCCATTGCTAAAACACGGCCTCTGCCACTGGCTCTCGGTAAAAGCCGCTGCGACAAAATGTACTTGAACATCTGGCTGAATCGCATTCTGATGAATTCTTCCTGTGCTCGTGGAAAGACACCAATTATCCTCTCAATGGTCTTGGCCGCATCGATAGTGTGCAGTGTGGATAAAATCAGGTGCCCGGTTTCCGCAGCCTCCAGTGCAATTTCAATACTCTCTTTATCCCTCATTTCACCAACCATAATCACCTGAGGCGCTTGACGCAGCGCTGTGCGCAGCGCTGAAGGAAAAGTCGGCGTGTCATATCCCAATTCACGTTGATGAATAATGGATGCATTTTTATCGAACAGAAATTCAATGGGATCTTCTATGGTGACAATGTGATAGGCATAGTGCTTGCTCATCATGTCGATCAGAGCCGCCATGGTGGAACTCTTTCCACAACCCGTTGGTCCGGTCAGCAAAACAATGCCGTTGGGTTCGTGTATGATCTTCTTGGTGATTTCAGGTAAACCCAACCATTCAACCGTGGGTATTTCAGTTGGTATGATGCGCATAACCAATGCCACAGACCCGCGCTGTGTAAAAATATTTATTCTAAAACGACCGCATTTCTCCAAAGCATAAGCCAAATCAGCTGAGCCCGTTTCCTTAAACGTCTGAAAAGCCTGTCTCTTGCCAGCTAATAAATTTAAAGCCATCATTTCAGTTTGATAAGGAGAAAGGGGGTTTAAATCGCGAACAGGTACCGTTTTCAATTGGCCGTCCAACACCATTTTTGGCGCACAACCCGGACTGAATATGATATCAGAAGCTCCTTTTGCTACTTTCATGACCCTGCGAATCAAGGGGGCTAAATCATAGGGATTCACTTTCTCCTCCCACGCACCTGTTCTTTTTTGAAAATCTGATGAAGAGAAATGGCCGACCTGAAATCATGCCAATGAAACCCGACCGCCCTGTTCTCAAGCGCTCTCGCAAACCAGCCTTTCCAACAATCTATCGCCATACAATATAACGGTTTAGCTCTTCATAACACCAATAAAGTGTCAGCATGAACTATTCACCCAATCTCAATCCGATAAAACGTGATATATATCACAGTCTATACGAAGGGCATTTTAAGTCAATGTCTTGACGTGACGCTATAAAAAGGGTCTTGAGAAAACCCGGAATGTCACCGCTCTGATACAAAAGCTTGAGGTAAGGCGCTGTATCCTGTTCCCCGTGTCCATCGCCGCCGAGCAGAGTCATTGGCATTCGCATTGCCGCTTGAAAGGGATGAAGGCCAAAAGCCCAAAACGGGAACAATCCGTTCAATCAGTGCAAAACCATCTCAAAATGAGGCTCTTTACTCCGCGCTGCGGTTATTTAACCGAGTCGGGAGTATAACGACTAACAGCCAAAAGGGAGGTAATCAATCTTGCGATCAGCGAAAAATTGGCGAGCTGGGAGCCTTTCAGCATGTCATCAGTTATGGCTGCTGTTTTAAGAGCCGCCCTCAATTCAATGGATGAAAACGACGTGTGTTCTTTCATCAGTGCGGAAACCACGAAAACAGGAGTTCCCATGCCCATGTTCTGACTAATTTGATAGCGATCCTTAACTCCTCTGGCCAATAAACCCTTTACCTGGAGTAACTGGCTGATATATCGCGAGATGATATTTAAAAGCACAATGGCACTCTCTCCCGAATCGAGGATATCCTTCACTTTCATGAGGCATTCCGATGTGTTTCTTCCGGAAATAGTTTTCTGAATTTCCCAGCTGTTGACATGCCGTGTTCGCCCGGTAAGAGCTTCTACATCCTCAACCTTGACCTGATCGTTACCCCATTTATAGAGCTTCAGTTTATCCAGTTCACGCTGCATGAGTTCAATGTCGTCACCAGTAAAATCGGCAAGGACAGCAAGTGCATCCTGATCCAGTTTGAGACCGGTTTCTGCGGCCAATCTTCCAATATAAGCAGGCAATTCGTTGATTTTTGGCTTCTGACATGGAAGTATGTGGATGGACGAACTTGACGAATTGAAGAAGTTGCCGAACTTCCCCACTTTATCCACATCAAAATCGAGGACAAGGCAGGTATCAGCGGAGGGATTTTTAAAGTACTCTGTTATTTTTTTTCGCTGTTTGACATCCCATTTTTGACACTCTTCTACCTGGATGAATTTCCTGTCCGCCATCATAGGCATGGTGAGACAGCTATCCAAAACGGTAACAGCCTGTGTATCAGCGGCATAGTAATGTTCGTAGTTAAAGGCTTCCATGCCTTCCGAAACCAGATGGCGCTTTAATGAACCGACAATTTTTTTCTTGGCCCACTGTTCTCTTCCCCAGAGAATATAGACAGGTGCAACTTTTTGCTGATCAATATGATTCTCAACAACGGTTATGCTATTGGTCACGTTCCGCCTCCAGTCGATGCAGAGCAATCGAAAAGTGGGTGACAGCCATTTCGGAGACATTCTGGAAGGCACTGTCGTAGGCTGCTGCCGCATCGTTGCGGAACTCACCTCTGGCAGAGGAAACCTCGAATTGATCAGAAAAACGGTAATTTTTCAATTCCCACAGTGTTTTACCTTGACGTGTTGCCAGCTTGAAGCTGCAAATCAGGGTGAATTGAACCTGGCGAACCCTGCGGTCGATATCGGTAGCGATAACCGTTTCTGTCACCCGCTGGAGATCGGTAGCCAGGACTAGATCCGACTGCATGCGGTCTTTTGAAAGCGAAAGCCCGGACATGCTGAGACAGCGATCCTGCAAGGCTCCCTGAAAAACGGCAATGTGCTTGGCGTATTCCGGCAGTGTTTTGATTTCCTGAATGTAGATAGTCCGGTAGGGAATATCACGCCACATAATGGGTTTATATCCACATTGCAGCAAAACAACCATAAAAACGGAAAGGAGCAACCACTTCATCAATCGAGTCAACGCCTTCTCTGGTTGCCACGAAGCATTTCTTCGTATTGCTTTCTGATTTGAGAGATTTTCCTCTCGTAAAGTTCCTTCATTTTATCTTTTTCCTGGGCGACAACTTCTTTTTCTTTGAGCAACCGGTCTAACTGCTGGAAGGCCTGCTGCAGTCGATCTTCAGCAGCATTGTATCCGCTCTGAAGCTCTGCAATGCGATCGTCCCTCGTTTTTATCTCAAACTTGTACTTCTCCTGTAAGTCATCATAATGTCTCTTTGCTTCCAGAAGGTCTTCGATAATGGAATAATCCGCAACACTTCCGTCCATGTTGCCTCCTTGTCTGTATTTTTCTCCAAAGAAGATTTTCCTCAACATAAGGTCCAGATCTTCAGGGTTGATTGACGCTTGTAATGCTGTTTCGTAGGTGATTACGTTGTTAACGACGAGAGCGACCAGAGATTGATTCATGGACTGCATTTTGTAATAGGCCACCGATTTCTCCATCTCTTCCGCAATTTCGTTAATGCGATTTTCCTCGATTAACTTGCAAATCATGGGTGAGTTCCGACAAATTTCAACAGCAGCCACCCGGCCTTTGCCGTCTTTCCGGGGTACCAGCTTCAGAGATACAACGGCCTGCAGAACTTGAGCGAGCTGCATGCGAACCTGTTTCTGCTGGTTGGCGGGAAAGGCGTCCAGGATACGATCAATGGATTGAGGGGCGGTATTGGTATGCAGGGTTGAGAGAACCAGGTGTCCGGTTTCCGAGGCGGTAATGGCCGTTTCAATGGTAGGTAGGTCTCTCATTTCACCGACCATGATTATATCGGGATCTTGCCTGAGAGAATTGCGCAGTGCCTGTTGGAACGATGGTGTGTCCATTCCCACTTCTCTTTGTGAAATAGCCGAGCGCTCGTCGCGGAACAAAAACTCGATGGGATCTTCAATGGTTATGATGTGTTTCAGACGCGTTTCGTTAATCTCACGTACCATGCCTGCAAGCGTGGATGATTTTCCGGACCCAGTTGGCCCGGTAACCAACACCAGACCCTGATCCAGTTTGCCAAACTCATAGAGAACATCGGGCAGTCCCCAATCTCGAATGGAGGGAATTTTAATGGGGATACGCCTGAAAACAGCACCATAAGTCCCCCGCTGCACGAAGACATTGACCCTAAACCTCGAAACACCCGCCACTGAGTAACCCACATCAGCAGACTGATTTTCCTGTAATTCCGCCTGTTGTCTTTCATTCAGCAATGGCTTAATAACCTTTTCGATTTTTTCAGGAGTGAACACTTCAAACTTCAGTGGACGGAGCTTGCCATCCTTTCTGAGCAACGGCGGCCGCATGGGTTTCAGGTGCAAATCAGATCCACCCATTTCAACGATTACCTTTAACAGTTCATCTATTTTCATAGCAACTTTTTCCCTCTTTATGCACCAACAAGTGTAACTCACTAGTAACAATGCTACAAGTAAAAGATAAGGAGGCCGAAAGCTCGATTCACACACACTTCATTGGCGCACTTCAGGGGTTTCACCTTGTACCATTTACAACAGGTCAGCTCAGTTCAAGACAGTCCGTCCAGCTTCAATTGAGGTTGGCACTGGTTTACAAAAAATGCGTCCATTGCCGCCACAGCATGCTTTAAATGAAGCCCCAGGTACTGGTCACCAAAGGCAGCTGAAATGGCAGCTATTTTTCTACGCCCTTTCTCATAGGTGAAAAAGGCGGCACTCTTTTTTTTATTGCGAACATGAACCATTGCTGCCGCCAATTGAACGAGTGCTTGAAAGAAAAATCTCTGATAAGCGTCCAGGCCGAAGGCAGACCTGAACAGTTCGCCCCAGGCTTCATGGGCTTCCCAGTAAAATCCCTCGTTGAACAAGTCGAGACCATAGAGATAGGTGCGGTTATGGCGCCAGTTTTTCGCTGAAACAAAAGAACCGTATCCAATAAAATCAGCCTCACGGAAAGCAAGTCGTTTATGGCCATCACCGGGCGTGAATGGTTTTTTGGGAAGCGGTATTTCAGAACAGTATCTCACCAAACTACCTCTGTCGTTCCTGTATCATTCAACTGGAAAAATCAGCTTGAAGCTGCCTTTCCATCGGACTTGCCTGATTCGGGATGAATTTGACCGCACAGAAGCCTCCGCCTTGTCTGCAAGTGGCCATGGCTCTGCTTTTTCACAGTTTACCATCATTGTCGATTTCAAGCTCACTCATATCCTCTTCATCCAGCTTGTTCGAGAACATTTCAACTTGCTTCCATGGATAAAAACGGCTAGATTTTAGGCAAAACACGGGGATTGGCATCAGTCAAACAGACACTTACATCCCAAATAGAAGGTCAAATATGGTATTAACTGCATCTACTTTAGCCCCGCTGGGCAGTCCGGCACCGGACTTCAATCTCCTGGAACCACTTACAGGCGAACATCGTTCGCTTTCGGAATGTTCGGGTTCCTCTGGAACGGTGGTCATGTTTATCTGCAATCACTGTCCCTATGTCATTCACATCAAGGAAGAGCTGGTTCGGATTACCGCCGATTATCAGGCAAAGGGCATTGGGTTTGTGGCCATTAACAGCAATGATGTCCAATCTTATCCACAGGATTCCCCGGCCAAAATGATCGAATACATCCAGGCAAACGGCATTAACTTTCCCTATCTCTTCGATCAATCCCAGCAAGTTGCCAAAGCCTATCACGCAGCATGTACCCCCGACTTCTTTTTGTACGACGGCAATTTCAAGCTCGTCTACAGAGGCCAGCTGGACGATTCCAGCCCGGGCAATAGCGAACCGGTCAACGGGTACGCTTTGCGAAATGCCATCGAGGCACTAATCAACCATCAACCCATGCCCACAGAGCAAAAGCCTTCCATGGGCTGCAATATTAAATGGAAGAAGTGAGGAACACGTGAGTTATCAGTACATTTATACCATGAAAGGCCTGGGAAAAATTTATCCTCCCAACGAACAGGTTCTCAAAAATATCTGGCTCAGCTTCTTTCCCGGAGCCAAAATCGGGGTCATCGGTCTGAACGGTTCCGGCAAATCCACGCTCCTGAAGATTATGGCCGGAATCGAAACCGAATTCCAGGGCGAAGCCTGGCCCGCCGAAGGTGTGCGAATCGGCTACCTGCCCCAGGAACCCAGGCTGGATGACAGCAAGACCGTTTTGGAAAATGTTCAGGAGGGCATGGCGGAGACCATGAACCTGTTGAAAAAGTACGATGACATTAACGCAAAATTTGAACAGGAATTGACTCCAGAAGAAATGGATCAGCTCCTGGAAGACCAGGGAAAGATTCAAGATCAAATTGACGCGGTCAACGGCTGGGACGTGCAGTCCAAACTCGATATGGCCATGGACGCCTTGCGATGTCCTCCCGGAGACCAGGGTGTTCAACACCTTTCCGGCGGTGAAAAAAGACGCGTCGCTCTCTGCAGACTTCTTTTGCAAGCGCCCGACCTGCTCCTGCTGGACGAACCCACCAACCACCTGGATGCCGAAACGGTAGGCTGGCTTGAGCGCTACTTGAACGACTATCCCGGAACCATTGTGGCCATTACCCACGATCGCTACTTCCTGGATAACGCCGCTGGCTGGATCCTCGAACTGGACCGCGGAGAAGGCATCCCCTGGGAAGGCAATTACTCCAGCTGGCTGGATCAGAAACAAAAGCGCCTGGCGGAAGAGGCTAAAAAAGAAGATGCCCGTCAAAAAACACTGCAACACGAACTGGAGTGGATCCGCATGTCGCCCAAAGCCCGACAGACCAAGAGTAAAGCCAGATACAATGCCTACAATGAAATGGTAGCACAGGAGAGCGCTAAAAAGGAGAAAGTGGGAACCATTTACATTCCACCGGGTCCGAGATTGGGCGATCACGTTCTGGAAGCTACCGGCCTGACAAAATCCTACGGCGATAAGCTGCTCTTTGAAAATCTGAACTTCCGATTGCCTCCGGGCGGCATTGTCGGTGTGATTGGCGCCAACGGAACAGGTAAGTCCACCCTCTTCAAACTGATCACTGGTCAGGAACAGCCGGACGCCGGACGCATTGAAACCGGCAGCACGGTTAAAATGGCCTATGTGGACCAATCAAGAGACGCTCTTCCCGCAGGGAAAACCGTTTGGCAGGCCATTACCCAGGAACAGGATTTTGTGACGCTGGGAACGCGGTCCGTCAATTCCAGAGCCTACGTTTCCTGGTTCAACTTGAAAGGAGCCGATCAACAGAAGAAGGTGGATACGCTTTCCGGTGGAGAACGCAACCGCGTTCACCTGGCCAATATTGTCAAGGAAGGCGGCAACCTGCTGCTGCTCGACGAACCCACCAACGATCTCGATGTGGATACGCTCAGATCACTCGAGGAAGCGTTGACCGATTTCCCAGGCTGCGCCGTTGTCATCAGTCACGACCGCTGGTTCCTCGATCGCATTGCCACTCACATCCTTGCTTTTGAAGGCAATTCTGAAGTCGTTTGGTTTGAAGGTAACTATGAAGACTACGAGAAGGACCGCAAGCGAAGGCTGGGTGCAGAGGCAGAGCAACCTCACCGGGTGAAGTACAGAAAGTTTTCTCGATGAGAATCCCCAATCGCTGTAGAGAAAAACCGGCAGCAAGCGCCAGAACACAATCGTTTATGTCAGTATAAACCCGATAATACACAAGAGGTGTCTGCGAATTCGGGGAAAGTGTCTTTTTTTTAACCGCAGACATGCCGGTACTTTTGACAGATCGCCCTGAACCATCTGAATGGTTTGGTAAATTGCAGTTGAAAGTGCTCCAGGGGGCACGAAACAGCCTCATAAATCTACTCTCATCTGACACCTCAAGATGTAAAGTAAATGGAAACAAATTGCGTCAATCATGTTAAAATTCCAGACCATATCAAACTGAGCAAATGCTCTGATTGAGGAGGAAACATGATTAAAGAATACAGGAAGCATGAAGCAGAAAGGGCCAAACTGGGTATACCGGCCCTGCCATTAACGGCAGCTCAAACTGAAGCCCTCTGCGAATTGCTCTTAAACCCGCCTAAAGGTGAAGAATCCTTTTTGTTAAATCTCTTTAAAGAGCGGATTCCGCCCGGAGTTGACCCTGCGGCCTATGTGAAGGCGGAATTTTTGTCAAAAATTCTGGATGGTCAGCATTCCTGTCCTCTAATTTCCAAGGAAGAGGCCATCCATATTCTGGGCACCATGATCGGAGGCTACAATGTTGCCGTTCTCATTAAAGCCCTTAAAGACAGTGATCTTTGTATGCTTGCTGCCGAAGCACTCAGCATGATTACCCTTGTTTACGATCACTTTGACGAGGTTCTAGAACTCTCTAAAACGAATGCAGCCGCTAAAGCCGTCATCACAGCCTGGGCAGAAGCCAGGTGGTTCACATCCAGACCTGAAATGCCCGCAGAATTCAAGGTTCGGGTCTTCAAGGTCGACGGTGAAACCAACACCGACGATCTCTCTCCCGCGGGAGATGCCTTCACGCGGCCTGATATTCCCCTCCACGCACTGGCCATGGGCAAAGCCCGTTTTCCTGGCGGTGTCGATGAAATCATTCAATGGCGTTCGGAGGGCGTCAATGTGGCCTATGTGGGCGATGTCGTGGGAACCGGGTCATCCAGAAAATCGGCTTGTAATTCTGTTTTATGGCACACCGGTCAGGATATTCCCGCCGTGCCCAACAAGAGACGCGATGCCGTCATCATAGGCGGCTCCATTGCGCCTATTTTCTTCAATACCGCTCAGGATTCGGGCGCACTTCCCCTGGTTATGGATGTCACCAAGCTGCAACACGGCATGGATATCACCATTGACACAAAAGCAGGGAAAGTCTTCCACGGTGATGAAGTTCTCACTACATTTGAAATATCACCCAGGACGGTTCCCGATGAATTCCGCGCTGGCGGCAGAATCCCGCTCATCATTGGCCGTTCGCTGACCGCAAAAACCCGCGCCGCACTGGGTCTGGAACCACTGACCTTGTTCAAAGAAGCCGTTAAACCGGTTCACAAGGAGAATCAGGGTTACACACTGGCTCAGAAAATGGTCGGCAAGGCGTGTGGTGTAGACGGTATTCTACCCGGAACAGCTTGTGAACCCGTTATGTCCACGGTACTGTCTCAAGATACCACCGGGCCTATGACCGCGGATGAAATGACCGAGCTGGCGTGTTTGAAGTTCCAGGCACCTCTTGTGATGCAATCCTTCTGTCACACCGCCGCTTACCCCAAACCTGCCGACGTCAAAATGCACAAAGCACTGCCTCTCTACTTCTCGGATCGCGGTGGGCTGGCCTTGAAACCGGGCGATGGTGTTTGCCACAGTTGGGTTAACCGCATGCTGGTACCCGATGAAGTGGGAACAGGCGGCGATTCGCACACCCGCTTCCCCATGGGCATCTCTTTCCCCGCCGGCTCCGGTCTGGTCGCCTTTGCCGCGGCTCTCGGATTCATGCCTCTGGATATGCCAGAATCGGTTCTGGTCAAATTCAAGGGTTCGCTCAATCCGGGCATCACCCTTAGGGATGCCGTCAACGCCATCCCCTATTTCGCCATTCAAAAAGGTCTGTTAACGGTTCCCAAAAAGAACAAAATCAATGTTTTCAATGGCCGTATTCTGGAAATTGAAGGTTTGCCCGATATCACGGTTGAACAGGCATTTGAGTTGACCGATGCGGCAGCCGAGCGAAGTGCCGCCGCCGCAACCATTAAACTCTCCAAACAGACCATCACAGAGTACCTCAAATCCAACCTGGCCCTGATGGAGCGCATGCTCAAAGACGGTTACCAGGCAGCGGATGCCCTGGTCAACCGCATCGAGGCCGTTAAGAAATGGATGGAAAAACCGGAACTCATGTCTGCCGATGATAACGCGGAATACGCGGAAATTATTGAAATTGACCTGGCTGACATCAAGGAACCCATTCTGGCCTGTCCCAATGATCCCGACGATGTTCGCCTGCTCTCCGAAGTACAGGGCGACAAAGTACACGACGTTTTCCTGGGCTCGTGCATGCTCAATATCGGTCATTTTCGCGCCGCGGCCAAAATCTGGGAAGGCGGGACTTACAACCCGGACATCAGAACCTGGGTCTGCCCTCCAACCAAAATGGACCAGGAACAACTCAGAGCAGAAGCCCATTACTCCACTTTCAGCAAAATAGGTTCCCGCATTGAAATACCAGGATGCTCACTCTGCATGGGCAACCAGGCGCGTGTACCGGATGAAGTCACGGTCTACTCCACGTCCACCAGAAACTTCAACAACCGCATGGGAAGAGGCGCAAAAGTCTACCTGGGTTCGGCGGAACTCGGTGCTGTGGTCGCCCTGAAAGGCGAGTTACCCACTCCGGAAGAATACCTGACCATGTACAAGGAGAAAATCCAGCCTAACATGGAGGAAATCTACGATTACCTTCAGTTCGATGAAATGGACGGGTATGGCGTACCGGTCTGACTTCAGCTGAACAGGGTCAACTGACTTGAATAGAGCAAGGTGGTTTCACGATAATAAGTGAAGCCACCTTGTTCTTCTTTTTTATACACATCATGGACAAAACGCGTTTCCCCAGCAATTGAGTTCGTATTGCACAAGCCAAAAACCCGCTCCTGTCGTACCGTTGTCAGGTCGGTCTCCGGTTTCGCGGATCACCACTAATGCTGTGCCTTCGCAACCACTCAGAGCTGTGCTTTTCGCTGTAATTTTCCAGCCACCAGCACATTCAGTTGAATGATGAGCCAAAAAACAGGACAAACACAGCAAATCAGCAAGGAGCAGCAGACTCTGACTGCCGGATTCTGGTACAATTATACGGAGACAGAAACGATACCGATGCAATAATCAAAAAGGAGTCCGCTATTTTTAAGAGCCTTGGATGCCAACCCTTTGTTTCCTCTTTTGAAGGTTACCGTTTCAGTTCGTTCCAAAGCGATCTGCGCGCGGGCATCAACGTGGCGCTATTGGCCTTTCCACAGGCCATGGCCTATGCTCTAATTGCGGGTCTGCCCATTCAATACGGTATTTTTGGAGCCGCTATTGCCTCGGTTCTGGGTGCGCTCTTTTCCAGCTCCAGATTCGTCGTACTGGGGCCTACCAACGCAACGGCCGTTATGTTGATGGGAGCCTTTATTTCACTCACCATTCCGGAAGAAGAGAAACTGACCATGCTGCCGCTTATCCTGGTCATGACGGGCATGTTCCTGATTGTGGCGTACACCATCAAAGCAGCCAACTTAATTCAATATGTCTCCAGAAGTGTGGTCACAGGCTACATCACGGCTGCCGCTCTGTTGATTATCTCCAATCAGGTTAAAAATGTCCTGGGCTTTCAGTTCGACGGTCGGGCCTCCACCTTTATGGACATTTGTTACTGGACCATTATTGGCCTGCCAAAAACACACTGGCCTTCGCTGGTACTGAGTTTTTTAACAGCCGGTTTGTACTGGGCACTCACCAAGTGGCTTAAGTTCCTTCCCAACGTGGCCATTACCCTGCTGGTAATGTCTCTGGTTTGCTTTGGATTCAACTCGATGCTGGACTCCCAAATGCAAATTGCCACTTTCGCCGCGTTTCAAGCCAGCGACTGGAAACTAACCCTGCCCCGGTTTGATTTGGCTTTAATCAGTCAGCTTGGCAGTCTCTCCATGGCACTTGCCTTTCTCTCGGTTCTGGAAGGCACTTCCATAGGAAAATCGCTGGCTGCCAGGGCGGGAGCGAGCATTGACGTCAACCGCGAAATGCTGAGCATAGGGATTGCCAATATCGGGTGTGGTCTTCTGTCAGGTATGCCTGCCTCGGGCTCTCTCATTCGCTCCATGTTGAACTTTTCCAGCAAAGCCGCAACATCTCTCTCCATTCTCATCAACGGTGTGATCTGTGGCCTCGGCGCCATTCTCATTGGGCCCTATCTCAGTTACATACCCAAGGCAACTCTGGCCGCTCTTGTCATTTTCCTGGGTATCTCACTCATCAATTCTCACAGTATTCGGATTATGCTCAAGACAACGCGTCGGGATCAAATCGTCTTTTCTGCCACCTTCCTCGCCGCGCTTATTTTCAGGTTGGATACCGCCATCTTTTTTGGAACCGGCCTGTCCATTGTTCTTTTCCTGCGCAAAGCGGCCATGCCTGAGTTGGTTGAATACAGCTACAGCGGTAACGGCATGCTGACGGAACTGAAGCAAGGCCAGGAGCGAGCCCATCCGGAGATCTCCATCGTTCACGTGGAGGGCAACCTCTTTTTTGGGGCCGCCGAGCTGTTCAGAGACCAAATGAGAAGGATCTGCATGGAAAAAGACCTCAAAGTGGTTATTCTCAAAATGAGAAACGCCCTGCATCTGGACGCGACCGCCGCGCTCGCGCTCGAAGAGCTGATACGATACATGAATGACCGTGGCCGGCACCTGCTCATCAGCGAAATCAAGAGCGATGTCTATCGCGTTTTCAAAGCCTCCGGGATTCTGGAAGTTATTAGAGAAGAGAATATATTCAGGGACGACGTGGACAACCCCATGTTGTCCACAGCCCGGGCAGCCAAAAGAGCAAAAGAACTGGTGGACGATGACAAAGCCAAGGTCACTATTTTTGCCTGATACGGTTCACGGCAAACGGCCTTCATTAGAGAGCGCGCCACGCGGATAGACTTCAAATCAGGCAATTTGCGATCTGCCTTAAAACATCTGTTTGAAAGTTCCCCCTTTTCGGATTGCTGCTTGATGCTGTTTTCCGGCAGGGGTTCGAGGCGGCTCTATTCAGGGTGTTTGCGATGAGCGCCACATTGCCAGCATTGGGTGAATTGACCTTCTATTGTTTCACCACAGGATGAACAAATCCAAACTTCGTGCAGTTTCGGACCTGGTTGAAGCGCATTTTTAATTAAAGAACGAGCTTTTTTCGCCTGCTCCCGATCCGGCACGCGTATTCTGGGCCAGGCCGTCATGGGTAGCTCACCCATAGCACCTTGAAGGTGCATTTGTTCAAGTACAGAGACAATGCCGTGCTGATCCAAAAGGTTCTTGAGGTGGCTGATAAGCAGTTGATCCTGACTTGAATAGACTGTATACATGACTGATACTCCTGAACAAAGGGTTCGTAAACCCTTGTGACTCGCGGTGCGGGGCTCGCCTGAACAGGCACTCTGCACAATGAAACAAAGACCCGGTCTTTTCTAAGCGCGGCTGAAAAGTGGGGCATGGGGGCTCTCCATACCCCTTTTATTGGAAGATGAGCGCTCTTTAGAGCGTCTCTTTCTGTTCCAGAAGTGTCAAGGTGCGCGCACCAGCGATTTCCAGAATGCGGGTAATTTCATCCCGGCCTTCCAGGTCAGCCTTGCGCAGAGCCTGCACAAGCTCGATCACACGTTGTTCCTTGTACATGTAGGTCTTGATAATTTCGGGGATATTCTTGTCAGGCAGCATGTCCAGCCAGGAGATGCCTTCACGGTAAACGATGGTGGAAGCTATCTCAGCGGAGACAAGGGCTCGCTGATAGCTTTTGGGTAGATCCCGCAGTATTCTGTCTTCATAGGATTCCCTAATGGCATCGGGCATGTAATTGAGGATGATATTGTTGAAGAGATCGATGTTGAATTCCTCATCGGAAAGCTGATCAACGTGTTCGGCAATTAGATCGGTAACGCGGTTGATAACCTGACTCAGCAGCTTGGAGAGATCCACGAGATTCTTTGATCCACCTCGCTCACGGTACTCTTTCAACAGCAGTTTGGCTTCCAGATCGGCCCAGGCTCTCAGCTTGGAAATAACCTGTTCCACGTAATCGGCTTTTATTTCCGCAAACTCGTCTGGAGTGAGCAGAAGCGAGGAGAGAATCTCGAAGGAAGAACAAATGACACCGCATTTATTGGCAGAGCTGTCCTTGAACATCAACAGACCTTTTTCCTGCAGACGGGCGCGAGCCTCTTCCGTGAAGAAGATATTGGCACCCTCTACGACAGCCTTGGCAGACGGAACACCGTCACGGGTTAGAAAATCCTGCCAATTGGAGTCATTGACGGTATAGGGCCTTCCTCCCGCCGGAATGAAAATATCGCTGACGACTTCCGCGTAGAGGTTGTTTCGCTTCTTGATATGCTCGGGCGTGTTGGCCGCGATCACAAACGCCTCGGGAGC
The DNA here is from genome assembly GCA_002747255.1 of Acidobacteriota bacterium. GTDB lineage: Bacteria > Acidobacteriota > Holophagae > Acanthopleuribacterales > Acanthopleuribacteraceae. Next base: position 35,842 of record PDUC01000039.1, read on the forward strand.
ATTGGACAGGAACTCGCCATCAAAATCACGAATAGGCCGCTCCTCCTCTACCAACCGCAGAAGTTCATTCCAGTTCAGTCCTTGGGGGTCATAAGCGGCGCCAAATCCATCTGCTATGGCTGTAACCCGAGCATTTTCACCGTATTCTCTGTGCAAAAACTTCAGTTCATTGCCCGCCACATCGCCATCGGGTCCACCGGTCATTTTAACGGTGAACGGCTCTGAATGCGGATCGATATTCAGCTTTTTCAGCATGTTATCCAGGAAGACGTTGAGACCTTCCGATGTAACACCGTATTCCTTGTGGTTAATACCCGAGTCGGGTTTGGAGGACATGAACGCGTTGGCGTAGCGATAACCCTGGTTCTGTGCAAGCGAGATGAATTTATCGATGAGATCATTGGTCACATTTTCATCCGGACCGAGGTAGATGGACTCCTCTTTGCCGTAATGATCGATAATGGAATGATGCAGTTTCCCGGTTTCAGGGTCGGGTGTAATCAAGTTGAGAATGGAGTCCACCGCTCCAATTGCGGCATTGCGCTTATCGGCTCCGGGCGCGAGGATGATGACCGCTTTGGAACCGCCCTCGGGAATGTCTTTGTTTTTCATTTGCTGGGCATAGGACAACCCGATCACTTCATCGAAACTGCCCAAAAGGGAGCCTTCGTGTTGGCCGGAATCTTTTGGCATGACAATTCGCAAGCCGCCGCGTGCGGTATCCCGATATCTCACCTGGAACCCGCGATAACCTCTACCAACCAAATAAAAGAACCCAAAAGGCTTATTGGGGTAATACTCGGGGTTGAGGCAATCTGGATCCATCCTGAAAGCCAGACCCGTTTTATGGGGCGTGAAGTAATTGGTCTTGAGAATGTGGCCGATGAAATTCATGGCCTCTTCAAATATCTCTTTTTCCACCAAATCCGCGATGCCTCCGATCTTGGCTTGTAAATGCGCTTTTATTTCCGGCAGCCGCGTTTTGCTTTCCCCCTGAAGTCTTGGATCTACCCTGAGTTTGTAATAAAGCACCAGGTTTTTAAGCAAACCGGTCTGTTTACTGAATAATTTGAATATCCGCTCTTCGGTATAGGTGTAGGGATTTTTCTTAGACAGGAAAATATGGATCCAGCCTGAAATGGAGCGAACCAGATTGACCTCATTGAGAGAAAAGGGCTCTTTATCATCCAGGGGCTTGTTCATAAAGAAATCAAAAAGATCGCTGTCAACCCACTTGAGCGTTTTTGCCGCCTTACTTGCTTTCATAAAGGGAATAAATTTTTCGTCTATGGGCTGACCGCTCTCATGTTCCATAATGAATGTGTAGACCGTAACCTGAGATCGGCGGTGTTGTCGCACCAGTGAGGACAGACACCGCTGAATTTTGAAGTTATAGCGCTTTAAAATGTCCAGGATGGCTTTATAGGATTCATTGATGGGCATGTTTTTATAGGCAATATCAAAGCGTGCCATGCCCTTGTGATAATTGGGTATGAGATGACTGATCGTGTTCTCCTGTTTGTCAAGCAGCTGACTCAACAAAAAGAGACGCGCCAGGCGGGCGGGCGCTGTGTTCAATACCAGTTCCTGATCCAGGTTGAGCAGGAAATCGTCAATAGCAGCCTGATCCTTTGTTTCCGCTTCCAGAATGGATCGCGCCTGACCGATTGTTCTGGCGACTTTTTCATGATTGAGGTCTGCTTTTTTGTAAGCACCAGTTTGAAAAGAAGAGATGAGCAATTGATCGTCGGTGGATTTAAAGCTCGTGCCGTTGGAAATCGACAGCTTTTTGACTTTCTCGGCTATTTCATGGAGAAGAGCGTCCTCTCCGCCATAAGCCAGGAAGGTGGTTTTAGAGCGGTCTTTGTTCCACAATTGGATGGTCTGCCTGCGTTCAAAAATCTGACCGGTTATGAGCGCCCTCAAATCGCGAACCTTTTCTTCTCCGGGCGTTGTATCGTAATAGAACTGAGGTAACGCTGAAAAAAACCACGGTGTTATTTCATCGATTGCGGAATCTATGGAGTGACGCACGGAGTTGGTGAGCTCTTCGATGTAGTCCTCCAGTTCCTGCCCTTTTTTGGCTTCGGGTTTAAACCAGTCTTTTCCACCGAATAAACCGCTATGCGACTTGCTGTCAAAAAGCCAACTGTCTTCTGAAGACGAATTGGCATGACACTTAAAAACATTATCTCTCTTTTCTAATGACATGTTACACCTCTTTCATTTATTTCAAAGTGACATTGTACTTAGTGTTTTTATATCAAATTCTGATTCTAACCGGAATGAAAAAGATATAAAAATGACAAACAGCTGGAAAAAGCCACGTTACCAACAGGATTTAAAACAATTCATATCATATTGTTTTACCTGAGCTCTTGTAGGATTCCATTTTTATGATATGGTTGGTTAAGACGATGTGTCTATAGACAAAATATACACCTATAACGAACCCGCTGTTGTATGCATGGTTTTATAACAATGAAAGAGAAACACAAGAAAACACCTGAAGTCAAGTCACCTTTCAGTCCTGAATTTGAGCTCATGGCCGGTCACCCCAGAAGTGGTGTATTCAGACGTTTTTTTACAACTCAGCGTCATTTTTTCGGACTTGTCATGGGTGGTGCTGTCGCTACCGTCGAGCGGTTAAAACCACAGTCAAAAGAACTTGGTTTGAGCTTTCTTCTTCTCAGAATTGTGGCGTTCTTTATCAGGCCGCTTGTCAAAAAGTCCTATCGCCATTTACCCTTTGCGGTCCAATTGCGAAAGAGACTGGAAATTCTGGGGCCTACTTACATTAAACTGGGTCAGGTCTTGAGTTTACGCCAGGATATTCTCCCGAAAACCATTACGGAGGAATTGGAGAACCTGCTGGACCGACTGCCGGTGGTACCCTTTGATATTTACCGCAAACTGATCGAAAAAGACCTCAAAAGACCCATCGGGGAAATGTTCACTTTCATCGATCCCAACCCTCTTGGATCGGCTTCCATTGCCCAGATCCACCGAGCCAAAACCATACAGGGTGTCGACGTGGTCTTGAAAGTGGTCAAACCGGGAATTATCACGACCCTCAAAAGGGATGCCCTTTTGCTGGGTCTTTTCAGCAGATTTCTGGAAATCTTCTTCAGCCGCTACCAACCCAGGCGCATGATCAAAGAGTTTGTCGACTACACCATGCGTGAAGTGGATTTCAGAATTGAAGCGGACAATGCCGAAATCTTCAGGGCAAACTTCCAGGACATGCCCGATGTTGTCTTTCCCGAGGTTTACAAGGAGTACAGCGGTGAACGCGTCCTCTGTCAGGCCTTTCTCGACGGGTTGAAGCCAACCAGTCCGGACTTGAAGAAACTGCCCTTGTTCGAGCGTGAGAAACTCATCGATGTAGGCGCCTCTGCCATTATTCGCATGTTGTACCAAGACGGCTTTTTTCACGCCGATCTGCATCCCGGTAACCTGATTGTCCTTCGGGACGGGCGATGCGGGTTCATCGATCTCGGTATGGTGGGCCGATTTGGCGACGAGCTGCGCCGTTCCCTGCTTTATTACTATTACTGTCTGGTTATCGGTGACGCCAATAACGCCGCCCGCTACCTCACTTCAGTTGCGGATACCGGGCCTTACAGCGACCCTAAAGGTTTTCAGCGTGCAGCAGCGGACATCGCGCGGAGATGGCACAGGAATTCCAATTTCAAGGATTTCTCGCTGGCTCAGCTGGTTCTCGAGTCCGTTACCATGGGCGGACAGTACCGCATGTATTTCCCGGTGGAAATGGTGCTTATGGTGAAATCGCTGGTTACATTTGAGGGTGTCGGCAATTTCCTCATTCCCGGGTTCGATGTGGCCAAAGTCTCTAAAAAACACATCTCCAGGCTTTTCTTCCAGCAATTCAGTCCTGCCAATTTGATTAAAGAACATATTCGCATGGCACCTGATATGGTGGACGCCTATTTGAAAGCACCTCTGCTCATCAATGAAGCCCTGCGCTATTTTGAGCGCAAGACCCGACAACCCGCGCGAAATCCGTTTCAAGGTGTCAAGGAAATGGTTCTCGCGGGTTCCTTTATGATCGCTGGCTCCATCCTGGCAGCCGTTCAAAAACCGTGGTACGTGTGGAGCCTGATGTTTTTAGTTGCGTTCATGATTGCCAATAAACGAAAAAGGGAGTGAGCTATGAAAAAAGTTTTAATCATCCTCTTAGTATCGTGCGTCTTCATAAGTGCCTGCGGCAAGAAAGCACCCCCGCGGCCAGTAAAAGAAACACCCGCTGAAAACAGGACTTGAGCATGGCTGCAAACCGGCCGACGGTCACCCTGTGCATGGTCATGACCATGGACGGCCATGTGGCGTCTCCCAACAACCAAACCCCCTCTTTTTCATCAAGAGAAGATCGGGATCATCTCTTCAAGCTGAAAGCCGCGTCCGATTTGCTTATCACAGGTGCGGGAACAGTGAGAAAAGAAGGCCTGCAACCGCTCATCCGAAGTGACAAATGGAAGCAATGGAGAATAGAGAATGGTTTCCAATCACAGCACCCGGATGTCCTGATTGTATCCCGCTCAGGCAGGCTTCCCTTGACTTCCCGCTACTTTGGCTGTCATCAAACCTTTCATATTGCCTCATATACCAAAAACAACCAGGCTTTGCCTCACCATATCCATTGGCACACCTTCAAAAAAAGTCAAACCCTGAAAGACGTGCTGCATGCGTTTCACCAAAGGGGATACAGACAAATGCTGCTGGAAGGCGGGCCAGTTTTAGCTCACAGCTTTTTGGAACTGAACCTGATCGATGAAATCTACTTGACCCTGTCTGGAATCACCTTTGGAGGAAGACGAAAGCCGGGTATAGCCAGGGGCTCCTTCTTTCAAAAAGCCAAGCGGTTCGCGGTCAACAGTGTCCAACACACAGATAGCGATGTCTTCATTCACTACGTCAACTCCGAAAGGTAAAAAAAAGCCATCTCGAACAACACTCTTCAGGTTAATTCACCTAACTGAACTGCCTCATCTTCTTTTCAATGGAGGAAAGAATCCTGCGACCTTCTTTGGCGTGCCTGGTATGATATGCTTCCAGTTCATTTAACTGGTGCATAACCATGCCCATTAAAAGCTCCCTTTCTTCCAGGGTCAATGGAACGGGATAGATCTGCTCTTGTCCATCTTTGTTTTCAATGAGCTTGTGTTTAGAAGGATGGTCAACCAGTTCGCCCTGTAGGCCCACTGCCTCGCGTATGATTTCAACAACCTCTTCTATGGTAATGGGTTTGTTCAAATACGCATAGGCGTTGAGTTGTCTGGCTTGCACTTTGGAGTGAGTCGTGGGATAACCCGTCATCATAATAACAGGTGTATTCTTGTTCTTTCTTTGAGCGGCTTCGAGGATCTCGACTCCATCTCCATCCGGCAACAGCACATCGGATAAAATGGCATCGAAATCAAAAGCTTTAATCAGTTCCTTGGCCTGCTCCACATTTCTGGCTTCAAGTGCTTTAAAACCAAAATGTCTCAGTGCCATGCTGAACGTAACTCGGGTGATTTCTTCATCGTCTACAACAAGAATATAGGTCATAATAAAGCAACTCCCGTTTTATCTATCGGAATCAGTCCGCTTTTTGTTAATAACAATCTTCACATCAACTGTTTTTTTCTCAAAAACACATGTAACCACTTTTTGGGTTTCTGGTGCACGCGTCATAAATAGAGAACATAGCGCAATATAAGCCAAAAGTGACAAAAACTCCCGAACATGACAAATAAATGCCAAAGCTCATGAAAACCGAATACACCTGGATAAAAGTCCGGTTTTTTCAATGCGTAGACAATAGCTCCAACAGTGTAAAACACACCGCCTGAAAAGAGCCATGCCATGGCCGGTATACTGAACTTCAGAGCAATGGGGTAGATGGCGATTAAGGCGACCCAACCCATCAGAATGTAGACTGCCGTAGAAAGCCAGCGGGGTGCACCGAGCCAAAAGGCCTTAAAAAGAATACCCAAAAGCGCAATAGCCCAAACCACGCTAAAAATCGACCAACCCCAGGCACCTTTTAATCCCACCAGACAAATGGGTGTGTAGGTTCCCGCAATGAACAGAAAGATCATCATGTGGTCAATTCGGCGCAAAATTTTGAGGGCATCTTTCTTCAACGGCAGTAAGTGGTACAGTGCACTCGATGTGTACATCAACAACATGGTAAACCCATAAACGCCAAAAGAAACGATGTGCCGCACATTGCCATAAGTTGCAGCAAATACCACCAGAATGCCAATAGCTCCAACCGACAGGAAGGCGCCTATTAAATGCGAAATCCCGCTGAAAGGATCTCTCAATTTGCATTGCCACTCTTTCATGTTTACCTCTCAGGTCTTGGTCAAATCATACATTTTAAAACACAGTGTGTCACAAACAGATCGCTTCTGCGTCTAATTTAACATCTTTTTTCAAGCTGACAAAACGAGTTGCTGCAGAATGCCGACCTCGAAATACCGGAAAATACCGCTCCTGCCTCATAACGCCCCCTCTTGTATACCCGATACCCTACCCTTTACCTTGCGAAATCAATCAAACAACGATCCACATCAGATTTAACAATAAATTAAATATGTAATTTATATAAATTGACTCGCAATGCTTTGAGACTTATCTTTTTTCATGTAGAATGCCGTTATGAAGCAAAAAAGGGCTCTTTTCAAACAGACAGATCAGGGAGAGACGGTTGAATACCCCAAGCCCAACCGCGTTACTCGCCGAGTAACCGGAACGGCCCGACTGTGGGACTGTTTTGATGCCAGTTTGGAAGCATCTCAAAGCATTCTTTTGAGTTTGGAGAAAAGAATCATTCTTCTCAAAGAAGATGGCGTCTTTAAGAGTGTTCCACAACAGAAAGCGTTCAAGATGGCTGAAGATATTGAAGACAAACAACTTCGGCTTTACTTGAAAAAGACAGTTGGCATAAGGGCTTTGCTGTTCAAACACGAGTTCCATTTCATGGAAGAAGAGCGAGTTGTTGAAAACCACTTTGGGAAAACCCTCTTCCGGCTTCACCATTGGGTTCTCTCTAAAGACGACCGAGCCTTCAACCTAATTCAAGTTTTTCCATTGAAAGGTTACGAAAAAGCAGCACGTTCCTATGCAAACCAATTGAGAAAAAAAGATTGGCTGTGTTGCAAAGGCCTTCCAGTCAAGCATTTTTTTACCTATATGAAAGTCAGTTCCAGACATAAGGTAAAACACAAGTTTCCCGAATTTTCAGCTCGGGAACGTTCGGGCTACGTTGTGCCACTCATCTGCCATCATCTGATTGACACCATCAAAGTCAATACACCAGGCATCATCGAGGATATTGATACAGAGTTCACTCATGACTTTAGAATTGCGTCGCGTATTTCCAGATCCATTTTGAAGCAAATGAAAAAAGCCATCTCTCCAGAGCTGTTGGAGAAGGGACAGAGTTACCTGTCCAATTTGGGAAAAATCACAAACCCATTGCGAGATTGCGATGTTTATTTACTCGATAAGGCACATTACTATTCACTTTTACCCGATACCAACAGAAAGTATCTGACTCCCTTCTTTCAATACATCCAAAAAAAAAGGAAAACAGCCTGGCAAAATGTCGTCGACTATTTAGAAAGCGATGACTTTCAACAAGATACCCAGGAGTGGCGGCAAGCTCTCATCTCTGCCATGAATGAGCTCCAGCTCCCCGATTTCCACGGATCCGCTGCAAGCGGAAAGCCCATTGGTTCCTATGCTGCCCAGCGCATCCGAAAGCGGCTTTACCTGATTTTGGAAGAGGGACGCGCAATTCACGAAAGCACGCCTGATGAGGCTTTGCATGAATTGAGAATTAGTTGTAAAAAGCTCAGGTATCTTCTGGATGTGTTTAAGCCTCTCTACGATTCATCCCTAAAAATACTTATAAAAAAACTCAAAAAACTCCAAACTGTGCTGGGCGATTTCAATGACCTCTCTGTGCAGCAGGAGTTTTTTAAAGATTATTCCAAAACCTTATCAAAGAGCATGAAAAACAGAGATGAGGTCTTAATTGCCATTGGAATGCTTCTGGCCAAATTCCGCGATAAACAAATGCAGCTTCGACAGGACTTCTCAAAAGAGTTTGAATCATTCTGTTCATCTGAAAGCATCCTCCTGGATGCGCTGCAAGATGACACCTAAAATACAGTCGGCTTAAACACTTTTTGGGTAAGTTTTATCACCAAACGCGAAAAACCAGTTTCATTTCGCATTCCAATGAAATTAAAGTCTCATCACATAGCATATGAATTCGAGGTGATTTATGAAAAAACAGATTCTGTTTGGGGTGCTTTTTCTTTGTCTTTACGCCTATGGTCAAAGTTTGACTCCGATATTCCAGGAGAACTTCAATACGGAAGACCAATTCAGTCAATGGCTCTTTCTAAACGGTGATACAGATGACCCTGATGCTCCCACCTGGCAGTGGCAACCTTACGGTGGTTCGGATCAAGGGGGTTGTATAAGCATCTCATCGACTGATCGCAATTATCCCAGTTATTACAGATGCTTGAGCAATGAAAAGTTTATTCTTTCACCTCCTATTAAAATAGGCGATATTCAGAATATTAACATTTCATTTGATATATCCATTGAAAACGTCACTCCAGCAGAAAATAAATTATTCTTGTGTTACATTGGAGAATCAAATGGCAAGATGAAAACAATAGCTGAAGTTGTGCTGAAAGGCAAAAAAGGCAACTGGGTTCACAATGAAATAATCTTGGATCAATCTCAGAATCCAATTCCATATTCTGTCATTCGAATGGGTTTCTATTACCTGTCCCCGGCAAACCAGGACTGCGGTGATATCTATTACGTGGATCAATTTTCAATCAGTGAAATAAACACGGTCAACCATCCACCCCAAACCAACATTCTAATACCCGAAGCAGAACAAGTCGAAGTCCGGAAAGGTCGATCCCTTTACTTTGAAGGAAGCGGAAGTGACCCCGACGGCGATGAGATAGAGTATTGGTGGCGAGTCTGTCCACAAGGAGAGAACTGCGAAGTTGAAGGAAAAACGCAAGACATAGTTTTCAATCAAACAGGTGTTTTTGAAATTATATGTTGGGCACAAGACAGCAACGGTGCTTCTGATCCAACTCCCGATCGAAGGATTGTACGGGTAGTCGATAACAGACCTCCTGTGATCACCAAACAAACGGTATTCAATTCCTATGGTCAGGAAGTATTATTTCGTGATGATTTAGCCATAATTCCTGCTGGCAGCCAACTGTCGTGGCAACTGGAGACGCATGATCCAGACTCTGATCGTGCGGTTCAAACCTACTGGCGACTTTCTCCCGGTCAGAGTTGGTCCCAGGCAACTGACGAGATCACCCTTGACCTGGAACAAACCGGGTACTTTGTTTTGGGCGCGGTGCTAAAAGACTACGAAGGCGCTAAGACCTACAAACTGTGGAAGCTATTAGTAGTCAATGAAGACCAAAACATTCCGCCCATGGCCAGCATCTTATCGCCCGAGCCGTATGCAACCATTCCGCTGGGTACTCCATTTGACATCTGCGGGGAAGTTATCGATCCCGATACCTGGTTTGATTCCTGCACACCGAACTTGAAACAAATGTCTTCCGGTAAGGATGGGGAAGGTCGTGTTTATTGGAGCTTGAACAATGGTAATTTCCTGGAAGGGATAGGAGCCAGGGATATCGTCATTGAAAATGAAGGGCGCTATCAGTTGAATATGTTTGCATTTGACGGTGAATACGTCGATAAGAAATCAACCAGTTTTTTAATCGTAGACAACGAAACCATGCCCCAACCCATTATCATCCACCCCGCCAAAACATTGAGAATTCAACCTGGCCAAACAGTCTACTTTGAGGGAACAGTGCCACGTGGGAGTCTTTACAAAAAGTTTTTTGTATGGGAAATCACCAAACAGGGGTCACCGGACTTTAATTTGAAAATCAGACAAACCACTCTGGGCGAATACAGTTTTGAAGAACCCGGCCGCTACGATGTAGTCCTCCATGCAACGCATCCCTACAATGACAGCATTTCTTCTGTCTCAGAGAAAAGGGAGATCTGGGTTGAAGCTATTCCCGAAATATCGGGGAACAACTCCTTTGAAACGGCCGTAGAAATGCCTGCAGGCTATTACCGTGACAATCAGATCGACGGTAAAAAGTACTTCCTGATCCAGCTGGATCAGCCGGGACAGAACCTGAAACTGCACTTCGACTACGATTCGCCAGCAAGTGTAACGCTCTACAACGACGACCGCATTGCATTGGGAACGGGTTCCTTTTCAGGAAAAACAAGTATTCAATTAAGCGACCTCGGAACTGGTCGCTACTACATTGTCTTTGATCCGACGGAAAACGGGAAAAAGCAAATAACACACGGCGACCTCTCTTTTGGAATGGGTATCGATGTATCCAATGCCGCACTCTACTTTCCCGATATCAAAAACGATACAACCTACTACACCGATCTTGGCATGGTCAATCCATCCAATGAAGACGTCAGCGCCGAACTCATCGCTTATGACGCCAACGGAGGTGTACTTGAAAAAGTGCCTCTGCAGATTTCGGCTCACGGGAGGGTGATGTCTTCCATTCCAGAACTGTTTCCACAGAACAAAAAGCGTGTGTCATGGGTGCGAGTCGATGCTTCACACCATCTGGTTGGATACAGTTACACGAAAAGCCATGACGGTTTGGAGAGCTACGCCATGCACGGAGCCGAAAAGCTGACTTCTGAACTGTATGTGCCTCATATCGCGCAAAGAACAGAACAGTGGTACACCCTTTCCAAGGTCATCAATGGCTCGGCAGAGACTTCCAATTCATCTGTCGTAACTGGAGCAGTTGAAAAAGAATTGAAAACCAGTAAAAGGTTTTCAAAGGATGAATTTTCCATGCTCGAAAAGTTTGACGGTGTTTTGCCTGAAAGAGAATGGGGTGTGTTCAAAGAAAACAACAGCCAGATCCGCCTGGCGGGAGCTGAAATCTTCGGAAAAGTTGACGGAAACCGTCAAACGGCGGGTCTCTTGCTCGATGACAACGGTCAGGACAATCCCAATTTCACCTTCATCAGAAACGACATTTACTTCACTCACATCGCCAGATCCATTGAACAGTTCTGGACTGGACTGGCCATTGTCAACCCGACTGATCAGCAATTGTCCTTCAGATTAATCGCCTATGGTGATGGCGGCAGTGTTGTTGGCAGAAAGGATTACAATATGGGCCCGAATGAAAAGCTTGTAGATACAGCGACCAACATGCTCGCGGATATCGGTTCTCCTGCCAATATCGACTGGATCAAGATTGAAGCCGATCAAGGCATTGTGGGCTATGAGCTTTTCGGCACGCATGACAATAAACGCCTGGCCGGCCTGGAAGGTCTCAATGGCCTCAAGAAAGAGATCTGTTTCCCCCATCTGGATACAACAGGTCTAAGCTGGCACGGCGTCTCTGTGGTTAATATTTCTGAAAACAACGCAAGCTTGACGTTCCAAATGATATCCGACAGCGGTGATGTTTTACACGAAACCACTCGCAACCTCAAATCCAATGAAAAACTCGTCTCTTTGGTAACAGAACTCTTTAAACTGGATCAAATTCCGGCCAATGCGGGTTGGGTTCGATGTTCAAGTAATCAGCTCATTGCCGGCTTTGAACTCTTTGGAGATCGGAAAGGACGTCACATGTCCGCTGTTGTTGGTCGTTAATTGCTGTAGAGAAAAAAAACTTGACCCAGACACTTGGATTGTCTGGATAAAATAAAAACCCGCGTTCCGCCTTTCTGTCATCAGAAAAATGGAACGCGGGTTATTTGACTGCCGTCATTTTCTAACGCTTTAGGTTCAGTGTTTCCTGAAGCAGGGTATCAACCGTTGTAATGATCTTGGAGTTACTTTGGTATCCCCTTTGGTTGATAATCATTTTGGTGAATTCCTCCGCCATGTCCACGTTGGAGTTTTCCAGGGAATGGCTGATGGTAACGCCTCTGCCGCCCGAGCCGGGAACACTTACCGAGGCAGGTCCAGCAGCGGCTGTTCCGAGATACTGGTTATTGCCAACCTGTCGCAAGCCATGCGGATTGTTAAAGGTGGCCAGTGCCAGTCTTCCCAGATCGACAGTCTGACCGTTGGAGAAATAGCCGAACATCGTGCCGTCTTGCCGGAAACCGATATCCTGAAGAACGCCCGCTCCGTATCCATCCTGGAAAAGCGTACCGTTGCTCGAAGCCGTTCCCTGTCCCGAGAGGTACGATGATCCACTGCTATCGTCAATTAAATCCCATTTAATTGTCTGTGGAGCAGCACCGGATGCATAGTTATCAATGGTAAAATCGATATCGGCTGCCGGTGCATTTAAAACACCCATGTTATCAAACTGCAGAGTACCGGTCTCATTCCCTGAAGTAATGGCACCATCGTCCAGGTTAACCTGGTAATTCCATTCACCGGCATTGGCCGTTTTGGTAAAAGTAACCGTCATTTGATGAGAGATACCCAGCGAATCGAAAAACTCAACACTGGTTTGGAATTCGTCTCCGTCTTCAGCATTGGCGGCAAGATTGGTCAGGAACCGCACGATACTGGTTGATTTGGGATCGGATATACCGCCAAGATCCACCTTGATATCCGTACGGGCACTGGCCGTATCGATCGTTCCATCCGCTTTTTTACCTATATAGCCCTGCACCCTCGAATAAGCTGGATTGACAAGATAACCCTCTTTATCCAACGTGAAGTTTCCAGCCCGGGTGTACGTTTCCTCATTACCGTGATTGAGAACGAAAAAACCGTTTCCATCAATGGCAAGCTGAGAGGCAATGCCCGTACTTTGAATGGAACCCTGCTCAAAACTGGAAATAATTTCAGTTGTTCTGACACCCAACCCTATTTGAATGGGATTGCCCGCGGCATTCTGGGTGCCCGTGTTACTGGACATAATTTCAGCAAAATTAGCTGCCCTCTTCTTGAAACCCACCGTATTGACATTGGCCAGATTGTCGCCAATTACATTGAGGGCCTTCGCGTTGGCTCTCAATCCCGATAATCCCGTATAAAATGATCCTAATAACATGCTTCCTTACCTCCTGTATGCCCTTTCTAAAAGGCCTGGCTGATACGCTGTTTGATAATCGTTTTTAAAACTTGTACTCGCTTTTAGTCCACCAAATGCCGAAGACGAAGAGCCGCCAAATACTTCGCTGACCCCGTCAATGGGCAATTTCCGATCTCCCACAATTAACAGAATCTGACCGTTTTCATAAGCCAGACCATCCACCTTGCGTCTTTGTAACACATTCAGATCAATGCTGTTACCATCACCGTCAAAGGCTTTTACCGAGATCGTGTAGGTGCCATCCGCAACCGGCTCACCATCTGTGTTCACACCCTGCCAGATGAATTCCGATTCCCCTGGCTCTGTTCCATCCAGCTCCTGGGTATAAACTTCCCGGCCATTTTCATCGTGCACTGTAACCGTAATCGTCTCTGCACCAGCGGGAACGGTGTACTTCACCTCGTGCGTTTGACCCACCTCATGCTCCATCATGGCGTCAGAGATGTTCACTTCCTTGCCCACAAGATGGAGCGCATTGGAATTGTTCAGTGAAATCTGGTAAAGCTCGATGGTATCCAGATTGGCATTCACAGATCTCAATTGTTCCAGAGAGGAGAACTGCGCAAGCTGCGCGATGAACTCCGTGTCGGATTGCGGGTTTAGAGGATCCTGATACTGAAGCTGAGTCGTCAACAGATTCAAAAAGGCTTCCTGACCCAGCTCATTGGTTTTGGGCTCATCATAAGTAAACCCGAAACCGCTTGTGACTCCTGATACTTCCGGCATTTTTTACTCCTTACGCCTTGTTCAGCACATGAAGAGCAAAAAACATGCCGATGTCTTTAGTTTACATAAATCATTTTATTTGTTTTATTTGTAAATATTTCAGCCGTAAGGATCCAGAAGCAGATTTTGACCAGAGGGAAATAATTGCCCCGATAAAGGAAGGTAACGTGAAAGGAAAAGGACAGTCGGGAATGTGGTTTACCCGCAGACTTACCACCGCTGATTCATGATCCACAGATGATTGTTCGAAACAAAATGACCGTCATCCAATAGCTTATGCCGGATAAAATGGAGGATCTGTTCTTCAGCCATTCATTTTTTAAAAAATTTTTGTCATGCAGGGACCGTGATTATCGTGGTATAGTTACCTATTATTGCCATAATTTAGATCAGGTCAAGGAGCGGGCAATGCGCAGGTTATTCATATTGACAGCAATTTCAATAGTTACTCTCACGGGATTGTCGCAAAATCACGCCAGCGGATACCTTGGCCTTAGAACCGGTTACATTGAACTGGAAGAAGTAGACGACGAAGGGAGCTGGAACTTGGGCGTCATTGGCGGGCTTTATCTGCTGCCCGGACTGAGCCTGGACGCATCGGTCGATTTTCAAAACGCCGATTTTCTTATTTTCGTCTCCAATATCGCCATTAGTATTCCCCTTGAACGAAAAACCACAGCACTCCAAGCGGGTATGACCTTTTCCCCTTTCTATAACAATCCTTTTCGACCTTATGTCATGGGTGGCCTGGGCTATTATTACTCCCATTACTCCAGTGATTACTATGGCTCGGAAGCGGTTGGAGACGCTGGTTATTACGCCGGTTTTGGTGCTGACTTTCTTGGTCTCTACAACAGCGAAGGTCTTTCCCTAACCGTCGACGCCCGCTGGTTTTTCACAAGAGAAGAGCCCTACGACCAACAGAAAATAGAAGCCGATGGCCGTATGGTTTCCATTGGCTTGAAATACAAGTTTTGAGTTCATTGGTGTTTTAGTTGGACATGAGGTATATTGGCACAACTACCTGAAAGTGGTTCCATAACCGCGCTGAAAAATGGGCTATCACCATCACGCCTGTCGCCACCTGAAAACAGCTCCATAAGTGGATCAACTCAAACGGATAAAACCTCCTTGAGAAATTGGAACTCCGGACGATAAGGAAATCATGAAACGAATACTCTTTATAGAACCAGATTTTTACAAGCGTGTGGACCTTGAAGATATCCTGAGCCCACATGGATTTCAGGTTATTTCTGTAAAAGACCGTTATGCGGCTCTTATGAAGCTGAAAAGCCAAATTTTCAGTTTGATTCTGACCGAACTTCAAACGAATGATGCCGATCTCTTTTTCCTGTTGAAATCACTGAGAGAAACCGACTCGAAAATTCCCGTTGTTGTGCTTGCAAACAAGCCGACCAAAGAGCTCATTTCCCAGTTGATGGTCTACAAACCCATTGAAGTCATTGTCATGCCATTTTCAATTAAACATTTGGCCATCAGACTCAATCAGATCGTTCAAAAGCCTTCATGATACCGTTTAACGTCAAGCTGAAAGCCAGAATCCTGAAACTGGGAAATGACAGAGTCCATCTGGGTATCTACCTCAACGGTCATTGGCATCGTATCGCGGCTCGTGTGGATGGCATCCTCCTTGAAGAGAAACAGTGGATAAACGGTTGTTTTAAACGCGATTCATCCGGCGCGATTCTATTTACGAGGATAAAAAATGAATAAAACCAAAAAAGCGGTTTCTCTCCAATACCACCAAGGAACAAAAGCACCTGTTGTCGTCACCAAAGGGGAAGGCGTCATAGCGGAAGAAATACTGGCTATTGCCAGGGAATTGAACCTGCCGATTTATGAGAATCAATCCCTGGTTGAACAACTCATGAAACTGGATTACATGCAGGAAATTCCCGAAGATTTATACGAACTCGTAGCGATTATTCTCTCTTTCGCCTATGAAGCGCTTGGCAAAACACCTGATGATCCATCCGCCCCTGGTGAGTAAGCGTCTGAACCAAACCGCCGCTTTCAAGTCCAAAACCTGTTTTCCAATCTAAAACCTGGGCCCATGACGATTCCTGCCCACTGATCTACCCCCAAGAAAAAACTAGCAGCTCCCCCTCTCACACTTTTGTTTGTTCACCAAACTTACTTATAAGTTGCTGGCATTATTGGGGTTGTGGGTTTTGTGCTTTTTTCTTCGGAACAGATGGTAGAACAGATTGAATGCAGTTGATGCTATTTACGCAGAAGTCGTTTTTATTTTACACTTTACACTCAAGTTTAATCTCTATTTTTCCGATAAATCACCATGAGTATTTCAATATGGATTATATGGAGTACGATATGAAACTTAAAACAAAAGTAATCACAATAGGTGTAACGGGAACCATCTTACCGCTTTTACTTGTTTTTGCACTGGTAAAATATCAGAACAGAAATATGATGGAACTGGCGGAAAAAGAAAGTCTTTTTCTAGCCTATGCCGATCTCGATCACATTGTCAATCAGCTCCATTTACTAGCTCGTTCGCATCAGCAACTAACTCAGGAAAGCATCGTCAATTCGCTGCATGTGGGCGTTCAACTCATGCAGGATCAAGGTGGAATTCACTTAAGCGAAGAGACAGCCACCTGGGATGCAATCAACCAGTACACAAAATCACCTGTAACCATCAACCTGGCAGAAATGCAATTAGGGCAGGATGGGTTTGGACAGGTACGTTCTCCTGAAATGGCCGTTCCCCTGGTAGACCAGGTTCAAGAACTCATGGGAGTCACCTGTACTGTTTTTCAACGAATGAACCAAAAGGGCGACATGTTGCGAATTGCAACCAATGTCATTGGAAGAAACGGTAAAAGAGCTGTTGGGACCTACATTCCCGTAGTAAACCCGGATGGATCCGCAAACCCGGTTGTTTCCACTCTTTTAAAAGGCGAAACATACAGGGGCAGAGCCTTTGTTGTCGATGCCTGGTATATTACCGCTTACATGCCATTGGTGGATCAAAGCGATCACATCATCGGTGCTTTTTACGTCGGTATTCCACAAAACCGAATTGAAGGCTTAAAACAAGCCATTGAAGCTATTCACGTTGGCAGGTCGGGACATGTTTGGATCCACGACAGCAAAGGGAATCCCATCGTTGGTCCCGAAATTGACAATAAAAAGCAAACCTACTTTGCTGAGCGAATTGCTCAAGCAAAAAAGCTCGAAGAAGCAGAAGTGGGATCACAACTCTTTGTAAATGAGGAGACTGGAAGAGAATTTGTATCCAGGTTCATCTACTTTCAAGCCTGGGACTGGATCATTTCTGCAGAAGTGGAACAGAGTGAAGTGACAGCCACCGTCCGTAAAATTGGAGAAATTGGCAAAAGAAACAGTAACTGGTTATTGATCGCTACGCTTGTTGTGGGCCTGCTTGTCTTTTTGCTGTGGTTTCTTGTCACCTTGCCCATCTTCCGTCCTCTCGAAAAACTAGTGGACGTTATGACCCAAATCACTTGCGGTGAGGCCCCGCTCTCAAGCCGTGTTCCCATCAGCGGAAACAATGAAATGTCCCAACTTGGCCAGAGTTTCAATCAATTCACCGAAAAGATTCAAGGTGTCTTGATGGAGATTCACCATAGCAGCTTGAAAGTCAATACGGACTCTGAAAAACTGGGGCGGCTCTCCTCATCTCTTGCTGCCAACGCGAAAGGAACCTCTAATCGCTCGGAAAATGTGAGTGCATCTATCGAAAACATAAAAAATCAACTTGAAGAAATCGCGACTGCAACAAAGCAAACAGCCGAAAACGCCGCCTTCATATCGACAGCGGCAACAGAAATGGACGCTACTGTTCAGGAAATAGCCAGCAACACGGAAAAAGCCAAACAAATCTCGGAGAAAGCCGTCGAGCAGGCAGCTGACACTTCCGGAAAAATGGATGTCTTGGGTGATTCAGCTGCGGATATTGGCAAGGTTGTTGAAACGATTATGGCCATTTCAGAGCAAGTTAAACTGCTGGCATTAAACGCTACCATCGAAGCCTCTAGAGCGGGTGAAGCGGGAAAAGGTTTCACGGTAGTTGCCAATGAGATCAAAGACTTGGCGCGACAAACGGCAAAAGCCTCATCGGACATTAAAGATCAAATCAGTCGCGTTCAGGATAACTCCCTGCACTCTATCGCCAGTATCCGCGAAATAACCAAGGTTATAAGCAGCCTGAATGAGATCAATTGTGTCATTGCAACAGCGGTTGAAGAGCAGTCTATTACCACTCAGGAAATCACTCAAAACATTGTAAAAACGTCCCAAGGGGTTACTTCGGTAAACAGGAATGTCAATAGTTGTTCCCAATTAGTCATCGACATCGCCACAGATATGGATGAAGTGGCCCAACATTCAGCTGAAAACGCGAAAGCGACCAATGAAATGCGGGTAAACATTCAAACTATGCGGGAAGTGGCCATAGGGCTGAATAGAATTGCCGAGGAATTTGATACCTAATCCAAATGTCACACTTCACCAAAATCCCTCAATAGACACTTGAGCGAGTTTTCGCGAGTCTTAAGCCTTTCGGACTCGTTGAAAACAAAGGGCGGAGCAACCCTCTGCCCACAGGCATCTTTGGACATAAAACACCTCTCACAAGTCTCATTAACGTCCACATCGGGAATAGATGAATCAAAGGCAAAGTGAATGGTTTGACTCACCTTCTCTGTCAAAACAATTCCAAGCGTCATACTGGAAAAAGAATCCGGTTTGAGGTAAAGAGGCCTCAGGATACTGATGTTCAATATGGTTAAATCCTGATCAATGAAATGCGAGCGCTGCGCCTCGATCACAGGTTCGTCGCTGGCCCCCTTGCCCGAAACGGCCTCTTCCAGTTGTCTGATAGACAGCCAGCGCCGACAATAATGCTCATAGAGATTGATTCCGCTGGGCATGGCCAATTGAGACATATTGAGTTCCTTGATCAACCTGTAGTATTTGCCGTCTTTTGAGTGATTGAACCTGAGGTAATAGATGTCCTTTAAACCAAAGTGACGCGGAAGAACCTGACTGAGACGATAGAGGAACATTTCAGGGGTCACGCCATAACACGACAGCAATCCACGCAAATGCTTTTGATTCCATTTTTTATGGTTAAACCAGGTTTTGAGATCGGCCACAAGAACCCGTTCTGGAATGATCATGGCACCTGAAAAATAAGAGGCCTTGTAGTTGTCCAGTACACGGTCAAAACGGGTCGCTTTCATTAGGGATGAGGTCTTTGGGCGTTGTTTGAGCTCCAATCTTTGATAACCTATTTCCCGTCCCAGGATAAACGCCTTTTGGGACACCCTCAACTCCGGATTCAACAAAAGCCTGGCCGGCTTGCTGTTCACATAAACACTTCGCAAATCCATTAAATCGGGATAGTTTGTCAGGTTTTCACTGTCAATGACCGTATTCGCGCTCTCCACCGCTTTCTGAAAAATCTCACATTTTTCCTGCAATGAGGCGCGTACGATACCGTGCTCTTTCCCAAAGTCAGCGGCCTCCTGCTCCAACTCCTCAAAGTAATTGCCATTCACTTTCTGATAACTGCGAAGAGCCGCAAACAGAAAATCTTCCAACTTCAAATCATAGGTGCGAATAAACTCGGTAAGCGTTCGCACAAGGGCACCCGTTTTCTCAGGTGAAACAGTCGCTAAATCCACAAGACTGCGTATGTTAATTCCAAACATGTGGAACGGGAACTCCCTGACCAGAGAAGAATCCAGCAACTCCATCAGCGGGTTCAGTGTTTTCCCCATTTTCATGGAAACCAAATCATCGAAGGGAACTTGCAGCGCGTTGGCCAGGCCAATCAGTTTCTCTGGCTTGGGATACTTCTTGCCGCTCTCAATTTCACTTAAATAGGAAACAGACAAGCCTGTCTTCCCGGCTACCTGCTTCAATGAAAGCCCTCGATCCTGACGTACCTGCTTCAACTTTAAGCCAAACACAAGTTTAAGATGATCTCCCGTTACCGGCTTCATACTTGCTCCCTTCTTCCGGGACAAAACTTCAGGTCACTGTCCAGGCAAAGTGTCAGGTACCCGACCTGAATCACATCCTCAGCCAGCCATATTATAGGGAGCGAACACCAGTAAATCAACAAAAATTCACTTTTAGCGAATTTTCGCTTGATAAGACCGATTCGTGAATGTAAAATGACGCAGGTTGTCAAAATGATCGCAGGAACGAGATTGTGTAGATAAGGAGAGAGAACATGGCACACGAAAGAGTGAAAGAAACAATTACCATCCGGGACGGGCTTTTAGAGTCCTATGCGGATGTTTACACGCCGGAGGTTCTGGATGTCCTGGTTAAACTGGAGCCGTTGAACACCAAGCGCCTGGAATTAATGCAAAAGCGCATGAAGCGCCGGCTTGACCGGCAGAAGAAACAAGAGCGGATTCAATTCCTCGATCCGGCTTCCATCATTCCGGGAACCGAGCTCACAGTGGAACAGGCCCGTCAGGGTCAATTTGAAGGTCCTGTCATTCCAGACGATTTAAAAAGGCAATGGATACAGGGCACGGGTCCTGGCGCCAAGCCGAACTCACCCGTTGAAAAGAGCATCAGGAACATCGCCTATGCTCTCCTGTCTGGAGCGGATGGCTGGATGTTCGACGGTGAAGACGCATTGGGTCAGGTATCATCGATGTCTCTGGACAATCAGCGGAACCTGAAACTGGCCATCAACAGAGATCCCGTTTTCCTGACAGCAGCAGAACAGGTTTCAAAAGAGATGAACACCTGGGGACGCGAGTTCTTTGGTCATGAGATTGTAAAAGACTGGAAAGAGCAGCTGGATTTCACCACGCTCATTTTCCGGGCACGCGGTTTACACCTTGACGATCGCCATATTCGGGATCACCTGGGCCGCGGACTTTCGGCCTCACTTGTCGATGCCGTCACCTTTGTCGTCAACAATTACGCCCAGCTGCAGAAAAGAGGTTCATCCATCGTTCTCTACCTGCCCAAAATACAAACAGCGGAAGAAGCCGCTTTCTGGAACCTCATTCTGACTTCCATTGAAGAGCAGATCGACTTGCCGGTTGGCACCATAAAAGCCTATGTTTTGGTGGAACAAATTGAAGAAGCCTTCCAGTTAATGGAAATACGGGCCGCTCTTGGCTTACACTTTGTGGGCTACAACACAGGCCGCTGGGACTACATCAACTCTGTTTCAGACGCTGTAGCCTGGGATGATTCCTTTATTAACCCCAATATTGAATCCATCACCATGACTTACGGCTACATGAGAAACTACGAAGACCGCGTACGCCGCTGTGTCAACACGCCGGATAAAAACGGCAACTTCGCGCTTTGGCAGGGCGGCATGGAGCCCAACATTCCCGTGGGTTCTGAAAAAGGCATTGCGGACAGCATGAAGCGGGCATTGGCCGGTGCCGTTCGCGAAGAGCAGGAAGGTGCCAGTGGAAAATGGGTCGCTCACTGGAGAATGGTCCACATTATTCGCCCCGTGTGGGAAAAAGTGGGCAAAGACAATCAACTGGGAAGAAAGTTTCCGGCTTTAACCTACACCCAGGCGGATGCAGATGGCCTGCACTTACTCGAGCCGGCACCCCGCACCATTCGCGGCGCGCGCAATCTCTTGAGTGTGGCTCTGCAGTACGGCAACGCTTTTGGCGAAGGCTTCCAGGCAGCGGCCTTGAAACCCGCTGACTTTTTCGGGAATGACGATATTCTCTATCTCATGGAAGATGCCGCCACAGGCGAAATTAGAATGAGTATCCTGTGGGAATGGCTTCATAAAAAAGCACAGCTCACAGAAGATGACGCTGAAACAGGCTGCAAGAAAGGCGATGTTTTCACCCTCGAGTTATTTGAAAGACTTATGGAAGAAGAATACGACAAGCTGCTCAAGGCAACCAACAGAGATGTACACGACCGTTCTAAAACCACGACCCTGCCCATCGTGAGAGAAATCGTTTCATCTTATATCACAGATCCGGTTAAGTGCCCTTGGTACATCGACTTATTAAACATCAATCTCAACAATCACGATTTAGAAACAGGCAAGCAGCGCATTGCTCGTTACATGCGGTGCCTCTCTGAAAACGGTGATCGAATCACCGAAAACCTCGACTTTAAAGTACAATAATTAGGAGAACGTCATGAAAGAAATGGTTCAGGAAATTCAAGCAACAAAGGAGTGGTTCAACAAGCCCCGCTTCAAGGAAATAACGCGGTTGTATTCCGCCCGTCAAGTGGTTGAGCAACGCGGCACCATTCGCCGTGAGTACTCAATTGCCAAAAACGCCGCAAGCGAATTCTACACCTACCTCAGAGAGCAGTTCGCCCAGCAAAAGTCCATTACCACTTTCGGTCCTTACTCACCGGGTCAGGTGGTTATGATGAAGCGAATGGGCATCAAAGGCATCTACCTGGGCGGCTGGGCCACATCTGCCAAGGGATCAGTGACAGAAGATCAGAGTGCCGATTTAGCCAGCTATCCACTCAGTCAGGTTCCCGATGAAGCCTCGACACTGGTAAGAGCCCTGTTGTCGGCCGACAAAAATCAGAGATACGCACGAGCCCGCATGACGGAAGAAGAGCGAAAAGCAACCCCTGAAATTGATTACCGTCCTTTCATCATTGCAGACGCCGATACAGGACACGGCGGTGACGCTCATGTCAGGAACCTTGTTCGCCGCTTTGTTGAAGTGGGCGTAACGGGCTACCACATTGAAGATCAACGTCCGGGCACCAAGAAATGCGGTCACCAGGGCGGAAAAGTGCTCGTTTCGGTGGATGAGCAGATCAAGAGATTGAACTCGGCTCGCTTCCAACTGGATGTCATGGGTGTCGAAGGCCTTATTGTCGCCCGAACGGATGCCGAAGCGGCCACCTTACTGGACAACAACGGCGACGGTCGCGACCACTACTACATCCTGGGTGCCACCAACCTGGACGTACCAAGCTACAAACTGGGTGCTCTGGCCGTGTTAAAGCGCTTTTTCGACGCCGGCTTAACGGACGTCAATGGCCATCAGCTCTACAATATTTCGGACTCGGAATATGAAAAAGCCTACAGCTGGTTTAAAAAAGCAGGTATTCTCTCAAAAATTGACGAAGCCATTGAAACCGCCAAAAAGTCAGAACCCGTTGCCATTGAAAAATTGATTGACGAGGCAAGTTACCTCTTCCTGGCCGCCTGGGAAACAGACGGCGGCGTAAAGACCTATGCCGACGCGGTTGTCGATGCCATGAAGTTCCGCTCCGAAGAAGGAGTAGAATTCGACATGAACGAAGACCAATGGCGCTCCTATGCCAAATCCGTTTCCTACAGTGAAGCCAAAACCAAGGCTCAGAGCATGGGTGTTGATCCCGTATGGGACATGGAACTGGCACGCACACCGGAAGGTTACTATCAAATACGCGGCGGCATTGAATACGCCATCACCAAGTCCCTTGCCGTCGCTCCTTTCTGTGACCTTATCTGGATGGAAACCAAAACGGCTGACTTAAAAGACGCCAAGGAATTCGCTGAAGCCATCCACGCTGTTTATCCCGAAAAAATGCTGGCCTACAACCTGTCGCCTTCCTTTAACTGGGACACCACCGGCATGACCGATCAGGAAATGAGCGACTTCCCCGAAGAGCTTGGCAAATTGGGCTTTGTCTTTAACTTCATCACCTACGGTGGCCACCAAATTGACGGTCTTGCGGCCGAGGAATTCGCCACCGCGCTGATGGAAGAGGGCATGCTGGCTCTGGCCAAATTGCAACGCAAACTGCGCCTGCTTGAATCTCCCTACAAGACACCTCAAACTCTGGTTGGCGGAAAACGCCTGGACGGCGCACTGGTTGCCTCCTCTGGCAGAACGGCTACCACCAAAGCCATGGGTAAAGGGTCCACCCAATTCCAGCACCTTGTTCACACTGAAGTGCCCAAGAAACTGCTTGAAAGCTGGCTGGCAACATGGTCTGAGCAAAACAACGTGCAGGGTAAGCTGAAAGTCAAACTTCGCCCGCATATTGCAGGATCAGACATACTGGAACTGAGTATCCAGAACGAGTCAGGCCAGACACAGGCCAACGTGGTCTTTACGACGATTTCCGATCGCAAGGGATTGAATATCATGTCCGTTCGCGATCAGAACACGTTTAACACCGACTACCGTCAAAAGCGTCTGATGACCTTACTTCAACTCTACCTGCTCTACCGATACAAAGTCTCTTTCGTTCACTACGTCACTCCCACTGAAGACAACCAGCACCAGACCAAGGGTATGGAAAAACTGGGTCTCTTCAAGGATGTTCACACTGAGGTTGGCAATATCATCGTAGCTGATGTATGCACAGACAAAGTTGAAGAACTGGTTACCCCTGAAGGTAAAGCGCTAGGCAAACTCATTTCAAAAAAGTGAGCTTGCAACACCAAGTTACAACCAGGTTCTAACTGATTCCAAAGAAGCCGCTGTGATGATCACAGCGGCTTTTCCACTTTCTCCCTCTGAACCGAAATAACCATCCGGGTCTTTTGTCAGCATACCGTCATCTTCACGTTTGAGGCCTGCTTCGCTGATACATGGCATCGATTTGCTTGCCATACACCTCAAGCAGCACTCTTTTCTTCGTTTTTTGAGTGGGGGTCAGTTGACCGTTCTGTTCTGAAAAACGGCTTTTCAAAATGTGGAATTGCTTTATTTCCTCATGGGTTTCCAGGCACTTATTGGCTCGATTCACTTCTTGCTGAACCTTCTCGATGACGACTGGCTGCTGAATAAAGTCATCACCCACCGACATACAGAGTTCAACACCCGCCGTGTTGGACCAGGAGAGCGCGTTCTTGTCGTAAGCAATTCCATGTCGTTCAAAGTAATCGATGAAATAGGCAAAACTGGGCACAATGAGTGCCGAAATGAATTTCCGCTCATCACCGACAATGAAAACCTGCTCCACAAACGTGCTTGTTGAAAACGGTTTTTCAACTTTAGCCGGGGCGACATTCTTGCCGAGAGCCGTACAGATAATGGCCTTTTTTCGATCCACCACTTTGTAATACCCGTACTTATCCTTTTCCACCAGATCACCCGTCTTGAACCAGCCATCTTCGGTAAAGGCCTCTTGGGTTTCTTCCGGCACATTCAGGTACTCTGAAAAAACACCGGCACCTTTGATTTCCAGCTCGCCGTCTTCCGCAACGCGGGACCAGCCGCCATTGGCGTTCACCCCTACAAACCCCGGTTTGCAGTTGGTAATGGGATTCAGAAGACAGGCATTGAAACTCTCCGTCGAGCCGTAACCTTCACAAATGGCAATGCCCAGGGTGTAATAAAATTCCAGCAGATCAGCCGCGATACCCGCACTGGCCGAAAAGGAAAACTTGAACCGGTCACCAAACAGGGCTCTAATTTTGGCGAAAAGCCTGTCTGCCATTCGGTACTTCAATTTCAAGCCCCAGGGCATTCTGGACACGAAATCACAATGGGGTGACATGTCATAGGTTCCCTGATCGTCTTTTCTGTACTCGAGAGCCCTTTGACCAATGGCAAAAGCCCAGTTGAACAAAAGTTTTTTCAGTCTGCTCTGCGCCATCTTCTGCTGGAAGGTGATGTAGATCTTTTCATAGAGCCGAGGAACACAATTGATCCAGGTGGGATTGTACTTCTGCATATCTTCCAAAAGCGTGCCAGGCGCGTCGGCATAGGCTATGGTTGCCCCGTTGAAAAGCGCCATCAGTTGCAGTGACCCGCGGTCGAAGATATGTGTGAGAGGGAGAAAGCAGAGACCCACATCGTTTTCGTCAATGGTCATGCCGGCCTGTTCAAAAACCTCATTGACACCCGACATGCGTGAAGAGGCACACCAGTGAGAAAGCAAAACGCCCTTGCTTTGCCCGGTTGTTCCCGACGTGTAGAGAATGGTAAAGGGATCCTCAATCTCGATGGATTCCTGCCTGGCCGCATAGTCCGCGGCGTGATCCTCTTTCCAACTGTGACCGGCATGGATTAACTCGCCAAGCCCTATCACTCTCGTACCTTGGCTTTGGTACTCCCTTCGCATGACAATGACTTTTTCAAGGCCTGGCATTTTGTCCCTGTCCTTGAGAACCATTTCAAGCAGATCCTCATTGCCTACAAACAAATAACGCGAACCGGAATCATTGACAATGTGGGTGACTTCCTGAATGGACAAAGTGGGATAGATGGTAACACTCACCACCCCGCAGTTGGACATCGCCATATCCACATGCGTCCAGTAAGGCGAGCTGTTGGACATAATGGCCGCTCGATCCCCTTTCTGCAATCCCATGCTCATCAGTCCACAGGCAATGGCGTCAACCCGCTCTCTCATCTGCGTCCAGGTCATAACGCCCTGGCTGTCACCGCCGTAGAGATCGGCGTTAAAAAGCTGAGCCTTTGCATGCGGCAGCCGATCACATGTGTGGTTAAATGCAGCGCATACGGTCTGTAAATCTTCACTCTGCCATTTCCAGGTTTGCTGTTCTGTCATTTATGTACCTCGTGTTGAATTCCATCAAGAATAACACAATCCCTGCCCAGCACAAGAAAGGATGTCATTCTGGTACTAAATTGCGATTTTTTAGATGACTTTTAAAATGTTATGCCTGGAATCGGTTTCATGTTTGGAACCCGCTAGTTTTTACAGCCCTTCATTTATGAAATGGCGTTCAAGAAAACAGACACCGTTTAAATTGCTTTCAGCAGGAATTGACAAAGGAAGAACTTCCGCTTTTTCAGATAAAAAGAAACGATTTTCACCGGGATAAACACCTTGAGAAGCCGATATCTTCAAACACATTCCCGATTGAAAAGATAGGCCTTTTCCACTTGTCTATTTACAAATGATACATCACTTGAACCAAGATAGCCGCCCATTTTATCGCCTGTTAACCGCTACCCCTCAGGCATGAGAGAGGAATGGTGCTCCACTATCAGCCAGGATTTGCCTTCTTTTTTGTAGACAAAGCTGAATCTGGCCTGGGAAGAGGTTTGATCTTTGAACGTAAAGGTGTAGAGCCCGGAATGAATGGCTAAATCGCCGAATAATTGAATGTGCGATTCATCAATGTGACCCACAGGTTCTCTGGCCAGGAAGAAGACAAAATAATCTTCAATGGCAGCGTGGGTTGTTCGCACTTTGTTAGAGAGGGTGGGCATTAAAACCGCATCAGGTGCATAGTGTTTGACCACTTCTTTGGGATTTCCGGTTAACAAGCTCTGGTTCCAAAGATCAAACAGCTTTTTGATGTCGTTCATTTCTTTCATTTCCTCCTCTTAAAGCTAAGAATACATCGAGAGCATTGTAGCACTGGTTTTTCTGAAGCTGGTGTTTTTTCCCTAAATAAAAAAACCCGGAGGATCGGGTTCTCTAAAGATAGAAAGCGGAAGGCTCACCCCGAATTTGAGAGTTCAGGACAAGCAATCCGCTTTCAATTTGTAATGGCCTGTCTCTTAGAATGACCGCTACACCTCTTCACCAAAAGGTGAGTTATTGGCGGTGAGGCTCTTACCGGCGCGTTCATTTGACTTGCTGACCATGTGCTTCAATTCCACAGCAGGCGGGACCGAACGCTGGCCAGCGACAGCGGGAAGACTCGCAGTTTGTCATTCCTCGACTTTTGCCTGTTGGTCAACCTCCGGAATCTCCTTAGCTTGAAGAGCTTCTTTTGCTTCTTTAAGTTGCAGTTCCAACTCATTGACACGGTCTTGAAGACTGGCGCGAGACAACGGCATTTCTTGACCTCGATGACCAAGGCCCCTTCCTCTGCCCCTGCAGACACCGGCTCGGTGTTTTGAAGTCGAATGGTGATTGCACGTACCCAACCCTCGACCTGTTCTCGCTCCACGACCCATAGGTCCACTTCCATCATGTCCTGGCATAGTTTCCTCCTATATCAGTAGTTTGTTTGATTGGTTTCATTTTCTTACGCGTTTTGTACAGGCGGAACACCTGTATGGCCTTGTTCTGTGACAACACACTAGTGATTACAAGCGTTTGTGCCGGCAGCTAGGTTGCCGTCCATATAATCACGAATTGCCTTGTCGGGAACGGGCTCTGTTACACCTGAAATAACATCAACACCGCCAGCAGCCAAAAGCTGCTTGGCTCTGTGGCCGATGCCGCCTGCTAAAACAAGGCTGGCGCCTTGTTCTGCAATCCATTTGGGCAGCACACCGGGCTCATGAGGTGGCGGTTCCATGTTGGTAGACTTGACAATGGTTTTGTTTTCCTTGTCTACTTCGTAAAATTTGAACACATCACAGTGTCCAAAGTGCATGCACAATTTGTCGTTTGCTACAGGAATTGCAATAATCATGGTTTTCTCCTTTCTACTTCCCATGTCCTTTAACATTGGGATCTTCCATTCGTTCCAATTTGTTTTGATTGTATAGGTTGATAATTTCGGATAACTTCTTGGCTTCACTCTTGTAGATTTGAACACCGGCAGCGGATAAAACTTTAAAGGCCTTTGGACCGCAGTTCGCAGTGACAAGGGCTTTTGCATCTGAGTCAACCACCATTTGAGCGGCTTGAACTCCCGCTCCTTGAACTGAACCTAAGCTAACCGTGTTTTGAAAGTAGCTAAAGATTTTGTCTTGTGTATGATACAAAGCGAGATATTTCGCCCGACCAAACCGATTGTCCAGTACAGCGTTTTCATCTTTTGAATTTGATGCCATGGCAATAATCATAGGACTCTCCATTGTTTCTTTTTTTTGGCGGATAAATACGGGAGTTCTTCATTTAAAGTACCCCATATTTTCAGTAATGCTTTATAAGCACGACCCTTACCATGAGAGATTAGATCTCTGTTATTGACAAGTGCGTAGTGTACTTCTTGATCGCAAGGGATTTTTCCAATGACTTTGGAAGGATATCTGGCGCATGTGTTTTCTATTTGCGCGGTAACTTCTTCATTTAAATCGTACTTGTTAATGATAACGAAGGAAGTCAAGGAAAAGTGCTTTAAAAGCTTGAGCGTCTTTTCCAGATCAAGCATGCCCGATTTTGTGGCCTCTGTCACGACCAAAACGTGAGTCACACCTGTGATGGCTGAAATAACTGGACACCCCGCTCCCGGCGGTCCGTCACTGACAACTAAAGGCTCACCTCTCGTATAGGCGACATCTCTCGCTGTCTGCCTTACGTTTGTAACCAGCTTACCGGAGTTTTCAGCGCCTACAAACAGTTTGGCATGGCTTAGATACAAGTTCCCGTCGTCAGATACCGAAACATACTTTTCACCTGCCGCTTCACTACGGGACTCAATGCTATGTGTCGGGCATATCTTCTCGCAGAGCATGCACCCTTCACAGTTCATCTCTTGAATCACATGCTGCCCATCCTCAACGAAAATGGCATCAAACTGACAAGCTTCCAGGCATACTCCGCAATTGGTGCAGTTTTCAGGGTTGATGGCACAAACCTTTCCACCGATAAAGAGCTCGGAATTCAAAACCGATGTGTCGTACATCAAACACAAATTGGCCGCATCGACATCGTTGTCTGCCAGCACTTTATTGGGCACCAGCCTGCTAAGCGCGGCGGTGATGGTTGTCTTTCCCGTACCACCCTTACCACTGATGACAACCAGCTCCTCAAGTTGATGATGAACCATGGAGCTGTCTTGAAGTCGGTAGGTTTCTCTCTCAACAGGAAGCTTCTGGTGAAACATGTTCACTTTCTTTAACTCACTCATTCGACTCCAGATCTGTTCAAAATTTTGTTCCAGCTCCGGGTGTTGTTGCAACAGCAGTTTTCCAGATGAATAACTCTTGGCGTATTGAAGATCATAACGGATCTTGCCCATCAGCGGGATACCGACTTCCTTTAGATAATCCTCGATAAATGCGTCCTCATCACAGGAGCGGTTGAGAACAACCCCTACTTTAAGACCCATCTTACAAGCTAACTCAACGGCCAGTTTGAGATCGTTCAAGCCAAAAGGTGTGGGTTCTGTAACTAAAATACCGTACTCACTGCCGCTCATCGAACTGACTACGGAACAGGCGGTACCCGGAGGAGCATCGATAATGACAATGGCTTCCTCCTGGTAGTATGTTTTTAACTCTGAAATCACTTGAGGAGCTTGAACTTCGCCTACGTTGAGTTCACCCTGCAGAAATTCAAATGACTCTCTGACCCTACCCTGCTTGATAATTCCAATCTTGACAGGTTCCATGTCAATGGCTCCGCTTTCACACACATAGGCACAGGCATGACAAGAGTGGCATAATTCGTGAAAGGTTAAAATGGAATCTCTCACCCTTGCAAGGGCATGGTACTCACAGGCATGAACACATTTCCCGCAGGCCACGCATTTTTCAGCATCAATAACGGGCTTCAGCAAATTGCAATCGAGGTTTTCTCTGTAGTTAATATCTAAAAAGAGACTGGCATTGGGCGTTTCAACATCACAGTCGATGAGCTGAACCTTTTCACCGCATACAACATTCAGGTAATACGCGAGATTTAAAGCAACAGTGGTTTTACCTGTTCCACCTTTTCCACTGGCAATGACGATCTTCATCTTGAACTCACCAAACCAACATCACATACCATTCAAAAGAATCAAGCGGCTTTGTCCCCCAATTCAGAATTTCAGGGTTACAGCGAGACTGATATGAGTATATACTCATATCGATAAAAGTAAAGAGAAAAAATGAGCTTTTTATGAATCGAGAGCAGAAAGTGCTAAACGGGCATTTCGGCCAGGCAGAGTTCAAAAGGATACGGTTTCCAGCGAAGTCTTCTGGAATGGATCAGCGATTTGATTTAACCTGGTATTCTCCACCCTCGATCACGATGGCGTGACCTTCGACAAGCGCTTTGACCACTTTTTCTCTGGCGGCTTCGATGATTCGCTGAACGGTTGCAGGGGACACATCCATCTCCACGGCGGCCTCCGCCTGTTTCATGTGTTCAAAGTCCACCAGTCTCATGGCTTCCAGTTCGTCATGCCCCAAGTTGATGGTAGCCAGTTTGGGCATGGGTATGGATTTTGGCTTAAAAATATAGTTGTTGTACTCTTTCTCAATGAGCCTGCATTTCTTCTTCCACGGTGCCATAACAAAACCTCGGTATGATTATATACTCTAATGCGCTTGGTTGTCATCATGAAACTCTTTTCAGGTTGACGGAATATTCAGTCTGCATTCATTCCAAAACCAAGTCGTCGTATGCCCGCGCGATCCCGGTTTGGCGAGACGACACAAAAGTGGTATGATGGAGTTCATTTTGAAGTCAGCCAAGGACACACACGGATGCAACCAATCTTTTCTCATGCCATTTCTTTATTGAGAAAACTTGTATCCGCATTTAAAACACTTTCAGGGAGCTCATATGACACACAAGCACTACTTATCGATACTGTGGTTCGCCATCGGCAGTTTGGCATGGTCCCAGCCTGACTGCACAGGTTCATGGGAGGGCAAACTGAACGCCTCCGGGATGAGCCTGACTGTTCGCTTTCATCTGTCACAGGATGAAAACAACACTCTCACGGCAACCATGGACAGCCCCGATCAGGGGGCTTTGGGCATTCCGGTCAATGAAGTTCAATGCCACCAGAAAACGATTGTACTCAAAGTCAAGGTCGTTGGAGGCGAATATCACGGCCAGCTCCTGAATACCGACACGTGGGAGGGTACCTGGAAGCAAAACGGCATGGAGTTTCCTTTGAAGTTAACCAGAATGCCCGTGAAAACGAATCCACCCACACCTCCGCTTTTTAAAGAAGAGGAATGTCATATCGAGACGGAAACAGGAAAGGTCTTTGGCATCCTGCAACTGCCCAACACAGCTCCACCCTACCCCGTTGCACTCATTATTGCGGGATCGGGAGCCACCGACAGAGATGGAAACAGCCCGTTCATTAAGAATAATTCACTGAAGATGCTCGCAGAGGGCTTGTTGAAAAAGGGCATTGCCACACTTCGATACGACAAACGGGGCATTGGGAAGAGCTTCAATCAGGAACTGGATGAAAGTAAGTTGAGATTTGAACACCTGGTGCAGGACGTCGTCAAGTGGTCTCAGTTCCTGAAGAGCGATCAGCGTCTCAGGGAAACCACTGTCATCGGTCACAGTGAAGGCTCCTTGATAGGCATGCTGGCATCCCAACAGAATACGGTGGCAAAATTCGTTTCCATTGCCGGCATTGGACGTACGGCAGATCTCACTCTCAAAGAGCAGCTAACCAGTCAACCCGATTCCATCCAAAAAGAAGCCTTTTCCATTCTGGATCAACTGGCAAAGGGAAAATTAGTTCCTCAAATTCCAGAAAATATGAATGCACTTTTTCGCCCAAGCGTCCAACCTTATTTAATTTCCTGGTTCCAATACGACCCAAAAGCTGAAATCGCCAAACTGAACAAGCCCATCCTCATCGTCCAAGGAACAACCGACATCCAGGTCCCTGTCCGGGATTCAGAAATTCTGTCACAGGCCAATACCGCTTGCGAATATCGACTCATCGAAGGCATGAACCACATCATGAAACAAGCATCGACAGACAGGCAGGAAAACCTCAGAACCTACAGTCAACCGGATTTACCGCTCATGGCTGGCCTGGTCGATGGGATTGCTGCTTTCATTCTGAAATAACAAAAAGGCTCAGCTCTTCCCAATCACCCTTCAAAAGGTCGGAAGTCGATCTGCCTATCCTATTTTCAATCGCCATGTGTTATGAGCCCTCTCCCACCTTTGTAACGAATTTTAAAATAGGCCTATGCTATCCCGGTATCAAGCGCAATTCAGTGCAATTTAGGTAGGACTTTTATCGGGAATGGAAGATAATAACTTTCAGGAGGCATGCTATGTGGAGAACAACCCTGCTATTCTTGTTTTTAGGTCCTGTGCTGTATTCGCAAAACCAGGATGTACGCAAAAAACTGTCGCTTGAACTGAATCAAATACTGAATCAATCCAGCCAACCCGTTGCCAAAGTACCAAAACACGTCAAGCAGTTAATTCAGGCCAAAACATCGCGCCAGCTGGAACTCCTGATTCCGCTTTTCCAGCATGAATCCCTTGACAAAACACCCGTGCTCTTAACAGCCGGCCAAATTGGGGACAGCCGCGCTTTGGAGTGGATTAAACCCTATCTGGCTGACCCTCAGTATCAAGCCATGGCTCTGTTTGCCTGTGGGGAATGCGGAGGCGCTTTGGAAGACCCGCCTCTTTCCGCCTTTGAGATGCTGCTCAAAGTGACTGTTAAGCCCGGCAATGAAAACAGGTGGTTTGAGGCATTGTCAAAAGTGTTGCCCGCAGAGCCGAGCGACGAAGCGCTGCAAACGATACACAACATCTGGCTCAAATGGCCCCTCAAAACCAGAGAACATTCACTTTGGTATGCCTGGCGATTCAAAGACAAGCGTTACAATGACTTTGCCTTAAAAGTCCTTGGCGGTGACACCCTGTCGCACAGCGCTGTTTACTGCGCTTTTCGCAGCAAGCTAACCTTGTCACGTGAGCTCTATATTCAATTAGTGAATCAACTTATATCAAACGATCCCAACAAGCTCAAGGTACTCTTGCAATGTCAGACTGAACCGTTATCCCGGACAGATCTTCCCCTGCGAGTGCTGCAAAACCACCCTGACTGGCGTGTTCGGGTTCAGACAATCAAACTGCTGGCTAAACAGGGTTTGTTGAGTACAGCGGACCTCTTCCACATGAACGACCCCAACCCCAACGTCGTTCAAACGCTACTGACTGAGCGATTCAAGGGCAGTGAACTGCCTGACGATTTGGAGTCCACCCTGCTGAAGCACTGGGTACAATTGTCACCGGCAACCAAGTGGTCCGTCATACGGGCTCTAAAGCAAGTTGAAAAAAAATGGCTGCTGCTGGAAATTGACAGTTGGACACGCTCCCATGAAAAATGGCTTCAATTCAAGGGTATTGCCAGTCTAGGCAAAACATCGGGCACGAAGCGACGTCAGAAGGACGACAAGCGCCTGGCGGAATACTTTGAGCGGGGAACGGAACTTCAAAGAATGATTGCCTATTCAAGTTCGTCTGAACTGCAAAAAGTCTGGTTCAAACAAATGCTCTTGTCGAAAGACCCGTTTACTCTGGCCACAGCACTGGATTCCATTTCGGATCTGGTCGAAAGCGTACCCGACAAAAGCACACTGGCTCTGTCTGAAAGTGAACTGAGCCAGATAGTATCGAATATCAGCCAGGAGCCCCAGCCGCAATTCTATACATTGAAACCGCTGGAAGCCATTCTTCCTGCTGAAACCTACCGAACGGCACTTGAGCGTCTTCTCTCCAGTGCTCATTATCAAGTGCGTCTCAAAGCGGCTGAAGCTCTGGGGCTGGAAAGCAACAGCCCTGTCTTTTCAGCGCCCTGGGAATCTGGAATTCCCGCAGAGGTTCAAGCCATGGCGGCCACCTTCCTTTCAAACCCCAAGCCAAAGTACTGGCACATTCAAACCGAAAAGGGAACCGTACTGATTGAGCTCGCTACAGATATGGCGCCAGTAACAACCGCGTCCATTATGCACCTTGCTAACAGCAAGTTTTTCCACGGTATGCCCATTCATCGCGTCGTACCGGATTTTGTCGTACAGGCTGGTGATTCAAGGGGAGATGGTTCCGGTGGTCCAGGCTACGCCATTCCGTGTGAGATCAATCCCCTAAAATTGAATCGCGGAGCTGTGGGAATGGCTTTAGCAGGCAAGGATACCGGAGGAAGCCAGTTCTTTATCTGTCACAGCACGCAACCCCATCTTGACGGCGGATACACCGTCTTCGGCCATGTTGTTCGCGGTATGTCTGTTGTCGATGTTCTCGAGGAAGGAAACCTGATCCTAAACACCAGTATAATTGACAACTTAAAAAATAATTAAAAATACAGTGAAGTTTTTTTAGCGTTATGCCGTTAAGTAATATAGCGGCGCGAAACTATAAAAAAATGGTTTCCAACCACTGAATAGAAAACATTTTCTCCTCCATAATTGGCCGACACATTTGTCGGCCTTTTTTCTTATGAACTTGAATCGCTGTCATGAACCCCGAAAGTCACGACCTGAGCTGGCCATGCGACGAGCTGAGATTTTCAGGGTATGTTTGAATCATCACGATGGTGCTTTTTCACCAAAAACAATCTGAAACCACGGTACTCGCGCAATGGATTCAACTGCTGTATTCAGGTTTAAAAGAGATCCAGCACCTGTTCTGGAGGACGTCCCAGAACGGCTTTATCTTCCGCAATCACAATAGGTCTCTCAATGAGTTTGGGATTCTCATGTAAGATGGCAAGCCACTCCTCTCTGCTGCGATCATCGTCCAATTTGAGACCCAACTCTTTAAACAAACTCTCCTTAGAGCGAATAATCTCCGTGGGCTCTTTCCCCAGTTTGTTTAAAACGACGTCCAGTTCCTCAACAGTTGGAGGTGTTTTCAAATAAGCGACGATCTCTATGTCTGCTTTCTTTTCCTGTAAAAGTGCCAATGTCTGTCTGCTCTTGCTGCATCTTGGGTTGTGGTAAATCTGTACGTTCAAATTGTGCCTTCCTTGAATGTATTTAGACCGGACTCGACACTTAAAATCACCCCGAACCCCGTCTGAGGTGTATTTTATCACGAGGTCTGGATGGAGGAAGCACCGTTGTAAAAAAAGCACGATGAAAAATATAACTTTTTTTTACTCTTTTCACTTTTGTTTGCAGGATTGATGTTGTGGTTTAAAACCAAAGTAGTTAAAATAAATCGAAATGTACCCGCACTCAAGTTCTTAACTTGCGCAATGTGTAATTGATCTATTGGTTTTTTTCTTGAAGAGAATTTAAGTAGAATGGGGGGATAACAGTGA
Organism: Acidobacteriota bacterium; assembly: GCA_002747255.1. Taxonomy (GTDB): domain Bacteria; phylum Acidobacteriota; class Holophagae; order Acanthopleuribacterales; family Acanthopleuribacteraceae. The sequence goes on from PDUC01000039.1 coordinate 71,554, forward strand.
ATTTTCATTTGAGTAGCTTGCAGAAGTTAACCGGGGTGATATTTGTCACTGTCCTGCTGGTCGGTGTTTCAGGTGCCTATGCCCAGGATCTGTATTGGAGTGGAACAGTCTATTCCGATGGAAGAGATGTGGGACCTATTAATTTACAAAAGGGAGCAACGTATTCTATCCAAGTTACCGGATCATTTTACATGGGAATTTGGTATCAAAATCAACGCAGTATTTGGAATGATGCATGCTATGAGTTCAATGCACATAGTCAGCCTACGCCAATCACGGTCTTGCAAAATTCTCTTGGTATAAATTATTGCTCTGAATACAACCCCTATCATATTTACCAATCAGCGCAATTCGTGTCTGATGGAAGACCCTTGTGGTTCAGGATCCATGATACGGATTATCGGGATAACGAAGGGGGACTGAACGTAATGGTGCTAATGCATCGAAAGCCAAGTGCTTACGATAGTCAGGGATTGCAGTCATTCAAACTCTTCAGTGCACTTAGCCGGCAGAGCTCCAAGAACTTCAAGCAGAATAAATTTCCAGATGTCTACATCAATACGAGCCTTGGTGATCCCATTCCGTACCATATGAGACACCCAGTTGAGCTAAAATTAAACGTTAGTTCCGACAAAGAGATTTACCTTTCATCAAAAGAGAATGAAAAATCAGGGATTTATATTGACAACTTTTTAATGTTCGTTATCAATAGTGCAAAGGGAACTAAAGTATTCAGCGTTGGAAAAGTTAAAAAGCACAGCTATAGAGGAGCGGAAGTCATACAAGTTCCACCAAACAGCCTGCATCCTGGAGCTGTAAATATAACAAAATATGTGCCTCACAATACAGCTATAACTATGACTGTCTATGCTTTAGATTATGGATACGATGCTGGAATGAGTGATATTTATTTAATAGTTCGCTGACAGGAGAACCCTTGAACTTACACCCTATCGTCTGTGCCATAAGACGATTCCTTTTTCAACAATACAATTGACCAGCCCGCAAAACAGTCCTTCACATAACAAACTGAACTCACAGAACGCAACGTCCCAAACAGGAGCAAACCATGACAAATCAAGGAAACACCCATAAAATGGGTGATTTTGTTAGAAATTCTGCAACCATCAAAATATTTTCCATCGGATTTTTAGTCTTAATTCTCTTAATCCCGACAGCCATGGTTTCGTCGATTATAAGAGAAAGAGAGGAGAGAAAGGATTCCGTTGTTCAGGAAATCAACCAGAAGTGGGGCTATCGTCAAATCGTTTCGGGACCGTTCTTTACGGTTCCCTATAAATCCTTCTACAAAGATGAACAAGACAAGCTTCAGTTTAGCATCGTTTATCTGCACATTCTTCCCGATAGCTTGAATATTTCGGGGGCGATAGAACCGCACATTCGCTACAGGAGCATTTACGAAGCGATCTTGTACAACACCCGAGTCAATATAAGCGGGCGTTTCAAAATTCCCGAGTTAAACCAGTCGAATATCAACCCGAATAACATCCTGTGGGAAAAAGCCACTTTTTCTGTTGGCATAGCAGACATGAGAGGCATTCAGGACAATATAGACATCGTCTTCAACGAAAAACAGTACAAAGCCAATCCGGGTTTGAAAACAAACGATATCGCGTCGTCTGGTGTTCACAGCTACATCCCGCTCTCTCAAACCGACAGCGATCTCTCTTTCTCCTTTCAGCTCAACTTAAACGGAAGTGAAGAACTTCATTTTATTCCTCTTGGTAAAACCACCCATCTTGAACTTGAATCCAACTGGCCATCACCGAGTTTCAACGGGGCTTACCTTCCGACAAACAGACAGGTTTCAGACAAAGGGTTCACGGCAGAGTGGAATGTTTTGCACTTAAACAGAAATTTCCCTCAATTCTGGTTAGGTAATCAGTACATGGTCAGTGGCTCCGCTTTTGGTTTGAAGTTACTTATCAATGCCGATATCTATCAAAAATCCATTCGAGTATCGAAATACGCCGTCATGTTCATCGTTTTCACCTTTGCGGCTTTTTTCTTTTCAGAAGTTCTCAACAGAAAAAGGATTCACCCCATTCAGTACCTCTTAATTGGTTTTGCTGTCATTGTATTTTACGTTCTGCTTCTATCCATTTCTGAACATGTGAACTTCAATACAGCCTATTTTGTATCCGCTTTTGCCATTACAGCCATGATAACGGCCTATTCAAACGTGATTATCAAGAACCCCAAATTCACGATAACAGTCTTTGTCATATTAGCCATTTTGTACGGATATTTGTACATTGTCATACAGCTGGAGGATTTCGCTTTAATTATGGGCAGCATCGGCTTATTCGTCCTGCTGGCGACGGTCATGTACATAACGCGAAAGATTGATTGGTACACTTTAGAAAAAGGCTCGCTTTAACGGGCGATGATGGGTTCAAAGCAACTTCTTTTTGGGGCAAAGACCCAATTGTAAAAAGAAAAGATCGGGGGCATGGCATGTAGCACTTTTTGTTGAGAGAACACGACTCACAGTAACTTTGATCACATTGACAAGGGGAAATTCAGCTTAATACCGTTACATACGGACGTTTTATCCATTGCATTAAAATCGCCCATGAATGGTTCGTCTGCAGCATCGGGAGTTACTACTTTTAACTCCTTCAATATTCGATCGCCATAACACTGTAAATAGTTCTTTTCTGCATTACTGTAATTGCTGTTACCATGCAGGCTTTCCCTAAATAGTTTAACGGATCTTCCGGAAAACTGTTGTGAAAAACAAGAAATAATTGGCTTAAAATCAATTATTTACGGATTTTATTCAGCTTTTTTTTAGTGTGTACATTGGCTTCCACCTTTGGAAAGGCGCATGGCAATGTAATATCTGCGGCTTTTAATAACCTTTTCCCTAACTTTCTTGGCTCCGGCACC
>PDUC01000040.1 GCA_002747255.1 Acidobacteriota bacterium
ATGCAAGACGCGAAGCTCTTTAAAGATTATACGATGCAAGAAGTGCTGGATGAGTTCGATTCAATCGAGAGTTTTGAGTTCCCGGGACACGCCATTCAACGAGGAGAAATAACCAGGAAGCAAATAGACCTTTACAGAAGAATGGGAGTAGAGCCACCCACATCGTTACAATAGACCCGGGAATGCAGGTTAAATGGTGCCGATGGCATCTTCCCGAATCCAGCCGTTATAACCATTTTCCAGCCTGATTCGCAGCCAGCCGTTACTCCTGGCCAGAATTTTCACGCGCTTGCCTTCGTACACAGTAAAGCTGACATCCTCACGACTGGACGGACCGGAGCGAATGGGCTCTTCTGATTTCAAAACCACGCCTCTGTCCTTTTTCTGCAAGTAGTGGTACTGGTAAGAGACCCCGCCCATCAGTAAGAGACTCAACAACCCCAACGAAAAGACAGCCACTCTGGTTTTGGCACCCGGATGTTTGTAAAAGAGCACAAACCACGCCAAGCCTGAAAGCCCGAGCAGAACAGCCGTCAGGATATAAACCCATAGATAGGGCACGGTGTGCATTAAAGTCCGTATTTTGGCTTCCATTTGATCCGCGTTGGGGTCGGTCTTGGCTCTGGGTCGAGCTGCCAGAGCGAGATTGAGATTGTGAGACAAGTCCTCGTTCCCGGGTAAATATGCCTGCGCTTTTTCAAAATAGAGCACCGCATAACCCATCTTTCTCAACTTAAAGCAGGTATTCCCCATATTGAAAAACAAAGCGCCATTTTCTATTCCCTGATGATACAGCTCCAGGTAACCTGTGAGAGCCGCTTCATACTTGCCGTCTGTGTAATCCCGATTGGCTTGCTCCCAGGTTTCCTGCGGAGACATCACCAGCATGAACATCAAGAACACCGTATTCATTTCAACACCTCTTCCACTTTGGTCAGTGTTTCCTCTGCTAACGCCAACAGTTTCTCCTTCGAGGACAAACTACTGGATGTAAACCGCGCAAAATCACAGGACTCAATGCAGGAAACCAAATCTCTATGCAGCTGCTGATCTGCCGATTTCTTTTCAAGTTCACGTTCAATCTCATCCAAAGAAATACCCTGGCCGGATCGCATGAACTTGGCGCCGAAATAATTCATAATAGCCTGGGACAGATCGGTATGAAAGACCTCGTTGGGATCATTGATTCGCTTTTTGAGTTTCTTGATCTGACCTTTAAACTCTTTAAATGCCAGCTTGGGTCTCAGCTCTTCCTGTTTCCCCATCCAGTTCTCTCTCATTTTCCTGATGACAAGAAACGACATATTGAAAAGAAAACCCAGACCACAAATGAGATAGAGCAGGTCGGGTTTCATGTATTCCCGTTCCTGGTGTGTCCAGCCCTCGGCCTCAAAATCGATGTATCGCAGGTTTTCATCTTCAACCGGTGCCGCGGGGCCGATGACACCAACTTGCTGCTGACCGGGAAGACGACTGCCGGCTTCGACATCCACCGTGTATTCGCGGGTGGATAGGGTTTGATAGCTTTTGGTCTTGATATCAAAGAAAGAGAACGCAACCGGCGGCAGCGTGTAAGTTCCCTCGTTTCTCGGAACCAGGGCGTAAACCCATGTTTTTTTAACCACCAGACCATTCTGTTCCTCTGATTGCGGAGCTCCTCCGTCAAACACTTCAAAGTGATCTTTCAACTGCTCTGTCCGGAGCTGCTGAATGGCGGAAAAGTTGCCCTTTCCCGATAAAATCAGTTTATAGGAAAGTGTTTCACCAATAGCTATTTTCGCCTTGTCTATTTCGGCCTTCAATTGAAACTGACCCACCGCCCCGCTGAAATCGGCAGGCTTATTCTTGTCCGGCAGGGGCACAATATGGAGTGTCCTGGCTTTTGTAAGCCGCTTCACATTTTGCAAGTCAGCCATAAAGCCACCCGTGGAAACGGCCAGGTTAAACTCCACAGGTTCAATGGTGACGTTTCCTGTCTTGGTGGCGTAAAGAAGGCGTGAGCCCACGAAGTTTTTTTGGTATCGCTTGCCGTTTTTCTCAACGATCCGGCCCTGTTGTTCCTGTGCCTGTACCTCTTCAATCCAAAAATCCGCCATTTCAGGCCACTCCATTGCGGACCTCTGCGGATAAATTTCAACACCCCGGGTGTAGAGAAACACCTGCACGGGAATGGCTTCGCCCTTGTAAAACTTATTTTTAGGTACCACCAGTTCGGCAAAGACTTCTGCTTCTCTGGTCGCTCTCTGTCTTGGCTCAAAGGGAGAGCGGCTGAAGAAGTCGTCAAACAGGGATCTTCGCCCCCTGCTGTTGGTTTGCACTTTCGTTTCGGCCGCACTAACCGTGACTTTGACGGCAGGACTTTGGTAAATCTTTCCATCCACATTGACTTTTTGTGCCGGAAAGACAAACGTTCCCTCCCGCTTGGGTTTCAAGTAGTAGGTGTAGCTTTTTTGAGAACTCATCTTGCCATTGACGATGCTGGTTGAAAAAGACGTGTTTGGAGACCGGGAAATAAGCTGGAAATCATTGGCTTTAAGACCATCGGGAAAACTCGGCGTTCGGTTGGACGCCCCTTCAATGGCGATTGAGAATTGAAGGTTCCTGTTGATGGGTAGATTTCTGGGAGCAATATCAAATGTAACCTGTGCCAGGCTGCCAGCAGCCCACATGAAAAGCGAAGCTAAAAACAATACCTTATTCATTACCAATCCTTTGATTTCCTCTGCCCTTTACTCGACTTTCTTCGCATAAACTGTTTCTGTTGTTGCGCTTCCTGTTCCTTGAGCGCATTCAGGATCTGTTCTTTCATCCTCTCGGACTCAGGCATCTCTTCCATGGGACTGGGCTCAGCCTGAGACGCTTGATTCTGCTCCTCACCTGTTTTACCATTTTGCCGCTGGTTTTCCTGAGATTTTTTTTGATCCTGCGGTTCTTTTTGCTGCTGTTCACTCTCTTGCTGTTCTTTTTTCTGGTTTTCTTCCTGTGAATCTTGCTGCTGATTTTCTTGTTGATCCTGCTGTTGATCGCTGGATGGATCTTTCTGATTCTCCTGCTGACCGGACTCCTGCTTTTCCTGATCCTGCTCCTTTTGATCCTGACCCTGCTGATCCTGGTTCTGCTGATCTTTTTGCTGCTTGTCCTGATTCTGTTGGTCCTCTTGTTGGTTATCCTGGTTCTGGTCTGATTGAGAATCCTGCTTCTCCTGATCCTCTGAGTCCTTCTTGTCCTTGTTGTCCTGCTGCTGTTGTTGTTCCTGCTGCTGGAGTTTCTTGAGAGCGATTTCCAGGTTTCTCTTCGCGTCCTGATCATCGGGGTGCTCTTTGAGATAAGAGACGAAGTGCTCAACAGCCGATTCCAGTTTCTGATTGTTGAGCTCCATGAGACCCGCATTAAATTCAGAGACAGACTTGGTATGGGCGTTCTCGGCACTTAACGCCTTTTCGTAAAAGAGTTCGGCTTTCTGGCTGTCTCCCATCAGAGAATAGGTATTGGCGATGTTATAGGCCAGTTCGCTATTTTCCTTGTCTTCTTCGTACAATTCAAGATAGGCGTCCAGGGCTTCCTGGTAGCGTTTCTCGCCAAAGAGCTTATTGGCCTGATTGTTCTTGTGGGGAGCCAAGACAGAGGAGACCCCCGCTTCACTCATAAAAGAAAACAAACATGCTGTCAAGATAAGAGCGGCCTTCATGATGCCCTCCTTTGCGTTCGTCTCTTTCTCTTCAAGGTGTGATCTCCAATGGCATAAGAGATGGTCAGAAAGACCAATCCAAGTTGTAAAAGCAATTGGAAATAGTCCTGGCGTTGATCCTGCAGCCTTGAGTTGAAATCTCTTTTTTCCATTTTTGAAAGGTAATCGTAAATGGCAACCAGCTCCCGACCGCTTTCCGTAATGCGATAGTATTTACCACCGCCCATTTCAGCCACTTGCTTCAAGGTAGCTTCATCGAGCCGCGTGATAACCAGGTTGCCGTATCGATCGCGTTTAAAGGCACCCTCTTCACCCTCTAACGGGATACGCGCGCCAGATTTGCCCACATGCCCCACGCCAACGGTAAACACTTTAATGCCTCTTTCCACCGCTTCCTTTATTTCGGATCTGGGATCCTTCTCGTGATGCTCGCCATCGGAAAAAATGACCAGAACCTTGCTGGCCGAGGACTGGCTGCGTTCAAAGACGTCAACGGCTTCACGGGTAGCGGCACTGATATCCGTACCGCCGTCGGAGATGACACCGGGTTCGAGGCTGCTGAGGAACATCTGAATAGCGGAGTAATCCACGGTGAGAGGACAATAGGTAAAAGCACTGCCGGCAAAGGCAATCAGCCCAACCCGGTCGCCCTTCAACTTCTCCAGAAAGAGATTGACCTCCTGACGAGCCTTCTGCATGCGCGAGGGCGCCACATCTTCAGCCCTCATACTCTCAGAGACATCCAGGGCAATAATGATATCGATCCCTCTGTGTTTGACGGTCTCCAACTTGCGGCCCCACTGAGGTCGAGCCGCGGCCATCAGCAGAAAAATCACTCCCAGACACAGGCTGGCCATGCGGGCGAACCTCATTTCAAAGCCCGGAGCCATCACTTTGGGGGCGGTTTCGCCTTCTACCATGGTGGAGAGAATGTGTGATCGGCTCTTTTCTGCCATAAAAAAGGCTATAACCAGAATGGGAACCAGGGTCAAGGCATAGAGAACTTCTGGATAGACAAAGACCATCAGGGCACCCTCCTGCAAAAAATTTTACTCATCACAATCTCAAAAATCAGGAAGCAGCAGCCAGCCATGAGGAACCAGGGAAACAGTTCTCGCCATTTCTCGTAATTCTTTACGCGAACTTCACTCTTCTCAAGTTGATCGATTTCACTGTACACCTGTTCAAGGTCCTCGAGACTGTCGGCCCGATAGTACTGCCCGTTTGTCTTGCTGGCAATTTCCTTCAGTGTTTCCTCATCCACATCGGTTCTATCGGGACTTCCAAAGCCTATGGTGTAGATTTTGATGTCTTCCTGAACCGCGAAGTCAGCCGCGGTCAGAGGCGCGACGTTACCGGCTGTATTCGTTCCGTCTGTCAGGAAGATGATTATTTTGGATTGGGCATCAGACTCTCGAAGCCGTGTCACGCCTGTGGCGATGACGTTGCCAATTGCCGTGCGTCTCATCTCTTCGGGAAAGAGATCGATATTGACTTCATCCAGCAAGTTCAAGAGCAGAGGGTAATCCAGTGTCAGAGGACACCTTGTCAATGAGAACGAAGCAAAGGCAATCAGACCGATTCGATCCGAGCATCTGCCTTTAATGAATCGAGCCATGACTTTTTTGGCGGCATCGAGCCTGGTCAGCGCTCTCCGCCCCGAAACCATATCGGCTTCCGCCATGGAACCGGAAGTATCCAGAATCATCATAATATCCACACCGTGGGTCTTGATTTCCTGAAAGGAGGTTCCTGCCTGCGGGCGAGCCAAAGCGATGATCATCAGAATAAAACCCGGATAAACGGCCCAGTGCAAGTGGGGTGAAATCATCATGCGCCATGTTTTTGGCAAGCCTTTTAACGAAGACCCGCTGCTGAACAAAATGGAAGCGCGTCCGTGTTTCACCTGCCAAAGGTGCAGGAAAAAGAGAAAAGCCGGGATAACAAGGAGAAGCAGGTACCAGGGATCAGCTAATCTCATCATGGTTCACCTCCTCCTGCTCAACACACTGCGGCTTCAATATGTGAATGAGGCGATAAGCGAGATTCACGACTTCGTTGTTCTCCGATTCCATAGGTTCGTATTTTGCAAATTTGACCCTGTCACAAAGCGAATTGAAATCGCTGTTCTTTTCCAGAAACTCGCCGGGCATTTTTGTGTCGACAAAGAATTCTTCGAATTCAAAACTGGTCATTTCATCTCCCGGAATGGAAAAAACCCTGCCAAAAAAGTGATGCATGATTTGACTGATTTCAACGTAGAATTTCTTGTACTCGCCTTCTTTGAGAATGGAGCTGTTGACGAGATCGCGCATGCGGATGTTGACTTCCTGAAGAGGCGGCAGAGGCGGTGGTTCGGGAGCTTCCACCGAGCCTTTGGCGCGATACCTTCTCCACAAGAAATAGGCCGCGATTAAAAGAACGAGAAGAGCCCCTGTGATGGACGCCGTAAGGGGAAACTCTCGCATGGTTATCTGGGGTTTGGAATCGGACAGCGCTTCATCGCCCTCCTCGAGAACGCTCTCAATGGTGATCTCTATTTCCCGTGTTTCAAAAACGGCATCTTCATGGTCGGGATTACTTCCCTTTATTTGAAAGGACGGAATGGTAAATTCCCCCAACCGATACCAGGACAAGGTCGAAATTAACTCGACCTTTAATAAATTGGTATCGGGTACCGAAACCGGTTTGCTCCACTGTGACTGGTGAACCACAGCGTCAGCGAGACGATCGCCCAACGTAGAAAGATCAAAATTCCAACCCCGCTCAAAATGAAGCTCAACGATGTATGTCACGGTATCGCCGACATTGGCTTCGCTCCGGTCAACCCGTGCGGTGACGATGGGATCACGCCCCAAAACAGCACAGGTGAGGAAAAAGATAAAACCAGCTGTTCTCACCTTTTCAACTCCCTCATTTTAAAGAACACAATCAGCTCTTTCTCATAGGATTTACCTGTAAAGACAGGAATGTAGTCAACCTGTGATTTCTTCAGAATCAACTCGGTCTGCGCTCGCCAGTCCTTTGCTTTTTTAACAAAAGCCTCCCTGAGCCTGCGGCTGGAAAAGTCGATGATGTACTCTTCACCCGTTTCGCCATCTTCCAGTGCCATGAGTCCCTTTGACGGCGGATCAAACTCCCTGGGATCAAAAACGGGAATGGCTACCAGGTCGTGCCTGTTTTGAACCTGCCGCAGTGCTTCACTGTAATTGTCGTCGAGAAAGTCACTGATTAAAAAAACGACCGCTTTTCTTTTCATGACTTTGGCACAGTAACGCAGCGCTTCAGAGACATTGGTTTTCACGTTCTGCGGCTCAAACGCCAGCACTTCCCGTATTAACCTCAAGACGTGGTTCTTGCCCTTGTTGGGTGGAACGAAAAGCTCAACTTGATCCGAGAAAATAAGGCAGCCGACTTTGTCCTGGTTCCTGATGGCCGCCAATGCAAACAGAGCGGTCAGCTCGGCGGCCAACGCGCGTTTCGATTTGGCTCTGGATCCGAACTCGGTCGAACCGGACATATCCACCATGATAAGAACCGTCAATTCCCTCTCTTCAATGAACTTCTTCACATAAGGAGTCCCCATGCGGGCGGTGACATTCCAATCAATGGAACGAATATCATCTCCGGGTAAATAAGCTCGAACTTCAGAGAACTCCATTCCCTGACCTTTGAATACAGAGTGATATTTGCCCGCTAGATTCTCATCTACGATCCTCTTCGTGCGGATCTCTATTTGACGAACCTGCCGGAAAATCTCTTTGTTTTGCATTTAGGGAGCCTCAACACCATCAAATAGACGCTGTACAATGTCTTCGGAAGTCACATTCTCCGCTTCAGCTTCAAAGGTGAGGCTGATGCGGTGACGCAGGACATCGAAGCCAATGGCTTTTACATCTTCGGGAATCACGAAGCCTCTACCCCGCATGAAAGCATGCCCCCTTGCCGCGTTTAGAAGGGATAAAGAGGCTCGAGGAGAAGCCCCAAAGTCAATTAACTCTTTTAAATCCTGCAACTCACCTTCCGGCTCCCTTGTTGCAAAGACCAGGTTGATAATGTAATCCCGAATGCGATCATCGACGTATATTTCCTTCACCACTTCGCGGGCGCGAAAAATATCTTCCGCGTCGGCAATGGCGCTGGGCTCCAGAACGTTCCCTGTGGTCATCCGATCCATAATGTTGCGCTCTTCATCCCTCGTAGGGTACGCCACTTTCAACTTCAACATGAAACGATCAACCTGAGCTTCCGGTAAACGGTAGGTTCCCTCCTGTTCAATGGGGTTCTGGGTCGCCAGAACCAGGAAGGGCTTGGGCAGTCGATAGGTCGTATCGCCAATGGTAACTGTTTTTTCCTGCATGCTCTCTAAAAGCGCCGACTGAACCTTTGCTGGAGCCCGGTTGATTTCGTCGGTAAGAATAAGATTGGAAAACACCGGTCCTTTTTTGGGCTCAAATTCACCTGTCTTCTGGTTGTAAATCATGGTTCCTAAAATGTCGGCAGGAAGAAGGTCGGGGGTAAATTGAATTCGCTTGAAACCAAGATTCAATGTCTTTGCCAACGTATTGACCGCTAACGTTTTAGCCAATCCTGGCACACCTTCCATGAGGATGTGGCCATCGGTTAACAACCCGATTACCAATCTCTCAACCATGTACCTTTGTCCAACAATAACTTTTCTGATTTCCAGCATCATTCTGTCAACAAAGTGACCGTGTTCTTTAACTCTACTTGTAATTTCGCGAATGGACTCTTCCATCATGGAGCACTCTCCTCCTGAACTGTTCTTTCGCCCAGTGTGAGCAAAAAACTTGCCAGAAGATACTGTCCAGAAACCAGACGGGAGTGCCAGCTTCTTTTTCTGGTGTTTTGGCCACAGAACGTTCGCATCAATTTATTTTTTAACCACATCCTTTTGTTGTGTTTACAACTTTTTTTAACCGCATCGTGAAACCGTGTTCCCGCAAAGAAAAGACACCAGGAAGAGAATCAGAAAACAAACATAACCCCTGACACTCCTCAGAAGAATGCCAATTTGGCAGGGCCGTTCTTACGCGGCCATCAAACCAAACCTTGTACTTTCGATCAAATCTGCATTTGTACATGGGGCAAACTCATTTTTTTGATTAAAAGCCGCCTTGAAAAGAGCGTCACAAGAATCAGCCACCTTTCAGCAGCAACGCCGAAACCCTCTTGAGAAAAACAATAGTTCCTTTTGTTAACTTGTGATAATAATTTGGCCTCAATTTGGGATCATCTGTCGCCGTCAACAGAAAGATCATGTCATCAATTTCGGTTCTCGACGTATTTTGATCCCGTCCCATAACATGAAATACCTTCTGTTCAAAAAATTGTTTGAAAACATGATTGGAGTCAAAACATGAACGTCAAAATATACACGACAAAGATTTGCCCTTATTGTATCAGAGCTAAAATGCTGCTAAAAAAGAAGAACATCACTTTTGAAGAGGTCAACGTGGGCAATGATCCTCAGATGAGAATGAAGCTTGTTGAAATGACAGGCATGCGAACTGTCCCTCAAATTTTTTTTGACAATCGATCCATCGGTGGTTTCACAGAGTTGCAAGCATTGGACCATTCGGGGGAGTTGGACAAAATAATTCAATCCAGTTAACCCCTGATATCAATCAGTGAAAGATTCAGGTCGGCTGGATCACACCTTCCTTTCTAAAACCACAGTGACGCCAACAACACAGTACCGCGATGAGCCATTTAAAGAAACCCATTCCATAACTCGGAAAAGCGGTCATAACTTCGGCGTTTTTTTTTAACTTCAGCCTGAGCATCATGTTATCTACTTCCATCATTTCTTGCGTACAGCTGATCGATAGAAGGCTTATCAGTCCGAGAAAATGTGACTCTGAAAAAGACTAAAAACCAAATATGGAACCTCTTGGTGTCAGGTGGATTGAAAGAGTCATTTTATGGCGGTAAATTCTTTGCTAAAGATTAATCACAAAGATTCGATAAATCATATGACAGTGGGCAGTCAGAACTACTTATTTTATGAAAGAGCTCTTTGACCCTTCATAGATCTCGGAAGGAGACACAATGATTGAAAAACAAATAGCAGATGGTGTCATCACATTGACCGTAAAGCAGGATGTCGTGGCAACCGCTGGTGTGCAATTGAAAAGTGAATTAATGGCTATTATCGTGGATGATTACGATCAGTACATACTTGATTTTGATCAGGTGAACTCTATTGACTCTTCTGGAGTAGGTGTTTTAATTGCTGCTCAAAATGATTTAGGCAGCCGCGGCAATAAGCTTAAAGTTACCAATGTCAGTGCGCCCATACATAAAATGTTTCGAATTATGCGTCTTGACAAACATTTCGATATCGAACCTAAGTAAGGAAAAGGAGTTCACATGTCTGGGACAGACGATGAAGTTTTCATCATTTTTCTGGAAGAATCAAGAGAACATTTAGCTGATATAGAAGAAGATCTTCTTGCTATTGAGGAGTGTGGCACCAATATCGATCACGAGTTGGTCAACAGGGTTTTCAGAGCCATTCACACTGTAAAAGGCGGCTCGGGCTTTTTTGCCCTGGATAAAATTAAAGAACTCTCCCACATCATGGAAAACGTACTCGACATGATCAGGAAAGAAAAACTCACTCCGGAATCCGGGACCATTAACGCACTGCTTGAAGGCTCCGACCTGCTCAAGAGCATGATTAACGACCCCAATGAAATGGATCAAATTGACACTCAAGCAATTATTGAGCGTCTGGATAAGATCAGGCTGGGTGAAAGCACAGAAGATGCTGCGTGCAGAGCCTCGAAGCCAAAGGAAGAAGTCTTAGTTCCCATCCACACCCCTGAAGGCAAGCTTATTTTTGAAATACCTGAAACGGATATCAATTTAGCCCTTAAAGAAGAAAAAGGCGGGAACCTTGTCTATTTAGTTGAATACGACCTGCTCAATGATATTGAACGCAAAAAGAAGAATCCCTGGGATGTTATCAAGGAAGCGATGACGCTTACCTATTTTGTTGAAAGCAAGGTGGATTTTAATGCGGTTGGTGGACTGACCGGTGATATTGACAATATGACGATTCCGTTTTATGTGCTTTTGACAACGGTCATGGATAAGGATTTGCTCTCCTACTTCATGGACCTTCCCAAAGAAAAAATCCACGAGGTGGTCCTGCCCTCTGCAGCTTTACCTGAAACAAAAAAGGAGGCTGAAGTTCAAGAAGAGACTCCACCTGTTCAAACCAAAAAGCTCCCTGCTTCTCCAAAAAGTGAAAAAACGCAGCCGAAAAAATTAAAACCCGCAAAAGATGAACGACAAGTGGAACCCGCCACCTCTGAAAACAAGCCAAAAGCCAAAACACAAAGGACGCCTGTTGTAACAAAGCCAGAGGGTTCCGTCCGGGTGAACCTCAAAATTCTGGACCGCCTCATGACTTTGGCCGGAGAATTGGTTTTGACCAGAAACCAGCTTTTACAAAGTGGAACGGAAGAAAATTTGCAAGCTATGCATGTCGCTTCTCAAGCGGTTGACCATTTAACGACCGAACTTCAAGATGCCATTATGCAAACTAGGATGCAGTCCATTGGACTGGTGTTCAATAAGTTCAAGCGAATAGTCAGAGATATGTCATCCAAACTCGGCAAGCAAATTCAACTGACTCTCGAAGGTGAAGACGTCGAGTTGGATCGTACAATCATAGAAAAGATCGGCGACCCTCTGACGCATTTAGTGCGAAACTCAATTGATCACGGCATTGAAATGCCCGAAGAGCGCGTTAAAGCAGGAAAGCCTGCCAAAGGCGTTCTTCACTTGAAGGCCGCCCATGAAGCCGGTTTCGTTATCATCGATATTGTTGATGACGGTCAGGGTTTAAATCTGGACCAACTAAAGAGGAAAGCGCTTGAAAACGGTATTGTCACCAACCAGGAATTGGAGGAAATGACCGATAAGGAAGTCCAGATGCTCATTTTCAAGCCGGGCTTCTCAACTGCCAAGAAGGTGACGGATATTTCCGGCAGAGGCGTCGGCATGGACGTTGTGCGAACCAATATCAATGACCTTGGTGGCATTACCGATCTTGAATCAACATGGGGTAAAGGCACCAAGATGCAAATCAAGCTGCCGCTGACACTGGCTATCCTGCCAAGCTTAATGGTGGATGTAGAAGGCTCGCGTTTTGCCATACCGCAAGCCAATTTGTTGGAACTTGTCCGTATTCCCGCAAAAGATGTCAAATCAAAGATTGAAAAAATTGGGGATTCACCCGTTATCCGCCTGCGCGGTGAACTCCTGCCGCTGGTATCGATGAAAGATGTGTTGGGCATCACAGCACGCACATGGACCGATGAAGATGGCGTAGTATGGCCGGATCGCCGAGAAAACATCGTGGACAGAAGATCCATCGTAGATGGCAAAAAGCCCGAAGGCGATTCAGACTACCGGGAAAAGCGAGTTCAACAAGACCGAAGAGTGTCTCCGACAAGCTCTGTCAATATTGCTGTCGTTCAAGCCGGTGACATGAAACTGGGTCTTATTGTTGATCGTCTGCATGATTCCAGCGAAATTGTAGTCAAACCTCTGGGATCACATCTCAAGAAATGCCAAATTTATGCCGGAGCAACCATATTGGGTGACGGAAGTGTCGCTCTTATTCTCGATGTATTTGGTATCAGACAGTTTATGCAGCTGGACGCAACAGCTATCAAAGAGCACAGCAAGAAGGAACTCATTCAATCTGAAAAGGATTCCCTCAAAGACTGGCATGAACTTCTGCTGGTTGAAAATGGTCCGGGTGAACGGTTTGCTGTTCCTCTGGATCTGGTTCTTCGCATTGAAAAAATCAACACCAGTGAAATCATGATAACGGGCGGACAACAGACAATTAAATATCGAGGTGGAAGCCTGGGACTGTTCTCCATTGAAGATACCGCTCAGGTTGCCAAGCGAAAAGAGTCCGGTACAGCAAATATCATCGTATTCAAGGTCGCCAACCGCGAAGTAGGTATCCTGGTCAACGATGTCATCGATATCGTCAAAACCAACAATGAAATTGACGGTGTCACCCACAAACAGACGGGGATTTTTGGCTCTTCAGTTATTGACAATCATGTCACACTGTTCCTCGATTTATACGGCATCGTACAAAGTCAGGCTCCGCACTGGATGAAAGGACCTGCCTTCCATTCAACAAACGCTCAATCAGGCGACAAGAAACTCCTGCTCGTAGAGGATTCCAAATTCTTCAGAACACAAATCACCGAGTTCCTCGTTGAGGCGGGCTTTGATGTAGACCACGAAGTAAATGGTCAAAAAGGCCTGGAACGCATGCAAACTCATGGCCAAAACTACGACTTGATTATTTCAGATATCGAAATGCCCGTCATGGACGGTCTGGAAATGTGTAAAGCACTCAGAGAGATGTCCGAATTTGACCAGGTCCCCATCATTGCTGTCACCTCTGTGTCTGGCGAGCAGGCAAGAGAGGCCGGCTACAAGGCTGGTATGGATGCCTATCTTATTAAACTCGACCGAGAGGAAATACTTCACCACATCAACGGTTTTCTAGAATACGGAAGGAGCTGGGACCATGCCAGAAAAGACTGATGCCATTCAAAATACAAGTGATTTAGAAGTTGTGGCCTTTTATGTGGGTGACATGTTATGCGCCATGGAAAGCGGTGAAATCCGTGAGATTATAAACCAAGAAGCCATCACCTTCGTTTATCACGCACCCAGTTTTATCAAAGGTGTTGTGAATTTAAGGGGTCAAATTGTAACCATTGTAGATTTGAAGGAGCAACTTCAAATTCCGGAATCCGAAGAAAAGAGAAAGGTGAGAATACTGATCACCGAATACAAAGGTGAATCAATCGGTCTCTTAGTAGACAGCGTGGAAGATATTCTGATGGCAGACTCCGATAACCTCTCCAATCCTCCTTCTCATCTAGGTGATTTAACCGGGATATACATTCGAAAAATACTCCAAACCGAAAACAACCTGATTGCCATCCTCAATATTGAAAAAATACTTGAAACAAGGTAGTCCATACAATGTCAAGAGAACTTCGCGCGGTCATTATTGATGACTCAAGGTCCTACCAGCTTCTTCTTCAAAAGGTGCTGGAAGAAATAGGTGATATTAAAGTCGTTGGTAAAGCCAGCAATGGCAATACCGGGTTGAGAATGATTGAGCTCTATCAACCCGATTTTATTACCCTGGATGTTGAGATGCCCATTATGGACGGCCTTGAAACACTTAAAAAACTGAAGGCAACCAAACCGGACGTCAGCGTCATTATGGTATCTGCTCTCACCAAACAAGGCGCTCAGGTAACCATGAGAGCACTGGAGGCAGGAGCTTTTGACTTTATAGCCAAACCCGCTATGGAAACGAGAGAGGCCAGTCATAAGGCCCTCATTGAACAGCTTTCACCGAAAGTTGAATCATTGAAAAAGAAAAAGCGCTTCTTTAAAAAAAAGGATTCTCCTCGCTCTTTACCCTGTCTCACGAAGCACGCTTCCAGCATGTTTGGTCGCGAAAAAAAAGCGGATTGCATTAAAAAACAAGCTCGAAATAAGAAAGAGCCTGTTTCCATCATCGGGCTTGGCATATCGACCGGCGGCCCCAATGCCCTAAAAAAAGTCATTCCCCAACTTCCCGGTTCACTGCAAGCCCCTATTCTGATTGTTCAACATATGCCGCCGATTTTTACTCAAGTATTGGCCGATTCTCTCAACCAGCAAAGTGAGCTGACGGTTAAAGAGGCCGTTGATGGAGATATCGTTTCCAAGGGTTTTGTTTACATCGCGCCCGGTGGTAAGCAAATGAAAGTGATCAGACAGGACGCGCTGCTTAAAATCCATATTACAGACGACCCACCTGAGAAGAACTGTAAACCTTCCGTTGATTATCTGTTTCGCTCTCTCGCATCGCAATGCCGTGGAGGAGCAATGGGTGTCATTATGACAGGAATGGGCAGAGACGGTACGCTTGGACTCAAGTTAATGAAACGTCACGGCTCCTTGGTTATT
The DNA here is from genome assembly GCA_002747255.1 of Acidobacteriota bacterium. GTDB lineage: Bacteria > Acidobacteriota > Holophagae > Acanthopleuribacterales > Acanthopleuribacteraceae. Next base: position 14,726 of record PDUC01000040.1, read on the forward strand.
GCTCAAAATGAGGAAACATGTACGGTATTTGGCATGCCGATGGAGGCAATTAAGTCCGGCTTAGTCGACATGATTCTTCCACTGGAGAAAATTGCCGATGGTATTCAAAACACTCTCAGAGGTAAGTATTAAGCGAAAACGTATGGCCGAAAAAGAAACACTATATTTAACCGAATTCAAACACAATGTGGAAAATCAAGATATCATTAAAGGGTTGGTTATTCTCAATGAACTGCCTGAAATGCTGCCGGATACGCGATTAAAAGTACTCGCGGTTCTCCAGGATAGTCCAGAAAGCTATTATCTCCTGCTGCTATCTGAATTTTTTGCTCTCAAAACCGACGATCTATCCCAACACCCGGAGCTGGTGGAATTAACGAAAGAAAACCTTCGAAAAAGACCCGAACAGGCCAACTGGTTTCCCAGTAAAACCGCTTGCACACTGCTGTTGCAATTGTTGGACGAGATTGAAGATGAAGCCAAAATGGCAGATCTTATTCTCACTCTGGGTGAAATTGAAGCCATCGATGCAGTCAACCCTCTGTCTGAGTACTTGTACTCCGGTTCCTGGATTCTGACTAAAAACAGCATCCACAGCCTGGGACAAATCGGTACTAAACACGCCGTACTTCACCTGATATCCAGACTGGGTTCTGATGAAAAAATAGATATCTGCATTCTTGAAGCGCTGGCAAAGACCGGCAAGCAAAGGGCATATAAAGCCCTGACAGATTACCTCGGCAGTCCAAACGCCAGCTCCAGAACAAGAGCGAAGGAGCTTTTAGTTGACTTGGGCAAGTTGGCTTTGCCATTTCTCTATGAGAACCTGACCCGATCTGATCCCGATATCTTAATTCACACACTCAATGTTCTGGGTTCTATTGGTGACGACCAGGCGGCCAAACCCATTCGTCAGTTCCTTGTGAAATCTTCTGGCAATGCCAACGTTCGATTCGCCGCTTACGAAGCCCTGGGTTACATCAAAATGCCAGGCGGTTCGTTTGTCCTGGCAACAGGTCTGGAAGATGAAGATATCGGAGTGCGTACAGCGTCGGCAAAAGCCATTGATAGAAATTTCGATATGATTCTGGATCAGGGAATTCGCAACATGCTTCGAGCCCAGGATGAAGCGTCCCGAGAACTGATAAAGATCTTCATCGATGCGGAAGCCCTAAAAGTTGTATCCGCGCTGACAGATCATCCATTCTTCAAAAAAAATGCCCTTGAATATTTGGAAAAACACGCTCATAGAGAAATCAAACAACAATTCCTTCCCTACCTTAAAGAACATTTAGGAGAAAATCACCCTGCCCTGCAGGATTTAATGGTTGAAACTGAAAAACCCGCATCTAAATTAACCATCTGGGCTGTAGACGACTCCCGTATGATTCTTCGCATGTATCGCAGTATGCTGCATGACCTCGGATACGACTCTGTCAATTTTGAGTTCCCTAAACAGTTGTGTGAGCGCATTCAAAGTGAAAGGCCCCATATCATTTTTACTGATCTCAATATGCCCAAGATCACAGGAATCGAATTGGCTAAATTCGTTCGCAAAACACACTCTCAAGAGGATTTACCGATCATAATGGCAACCACTCAAACAGAAAATGAAGACCATATCGAAGCGGTGAAAGCGGGAATCAATATGATCATTAAAAAACCCTTTACAAAAAAGCTCCTGCAGGAGTCAATCGATAAAGTCAGTTAACAACAAGTGGAAACATGTTTGGAAACGGGTCTGTCTCCCTGTACTCCATAACATATTCACCATTCCAGTTCCCTGTGGAGCAGACTTCACCTTTTCCGCCACATGACGACAACGCTAAACCGCCAATGTAACGCGATATTTACATGCCCAACTGTTGACAGCCTGTAAAACTCTACGTATAATCCGTTTTTTGTAGTGAGTGCTCACTACAATTTGTGAGGTGGAAATGACGAGTATCGGTGAAAAGAGAAGGCAGCAGATGATTCAAGCGGTTCTTGAGTTGGTTAGAGAGGGCGGAATAAAAAATGTAACGACCAAGAAAATAGCCAGTTCAGTGGGTGTATCGGAATCTTCAATTTACAATGTTTTCAGCAGCAAGGACGAAATGTTATTTGAGACGTTGAAATGGTCTTATACATCACTTGAAAAACGGGTATTGCAAATCATTGAAGAAGTTGAATGGAGTGTTTCCGGGATTGTTGACAGTATCCTCGAGATAGCCCTGGAGACAGCCAATCAGAGATATGCCAACGCAGAACAAGCCGTCACTTCAGAGTTACTTTTAGCGGGAAATGTCAATGCGATTGAATTCCTCAACCAGTTCCGTCTGCGGATATTGAATCTTGTAAAAAATCACTTAGGTCAAGTTGAAAGGCATTTTGGGAAAACCATAAAAAGTCATCCACATGCAGAATATGAGCTAATGGCACTATTTGATGGTCACGTTTACATGAGAATGTCATTAAAAGATAAAACGAAGTACGACAACATGTTCCGCATCATCTTAGAGAATTGGTTTAGAGATTTAACCCAGGAGCGAACCCCATGCTGAAAAGTACAAAACACATTACAGAGGCCGGATGGATATTCAGGTTTGTTTTGCCGTTTTTGGCAATTTCACCCATTTTTGCAGACACGACAACAGTTGGAACGGTTATCGATGGACAAGCCGAGTACTATGACGAATTATTTGACATCGTCTGCCGCGAAACGCTTTCCCTTACAGGTGACGAATTTAGTTTGAGCTTTCAGCAACCTGTCAGCGGAAAATGGGAGCGAACAACCATTGAAAAAGAACTCAGAAAACAGCTCTCCGACCCGGATATAGATATTGTCATTGCTTTGGGTTACATTGCATCTGATCAGGCGCTTCGCATTTCAAACCCATCCAAACCTCTCATCTGCCCTCTTATATTTGATCGGGCGTATCAAGAAACAAAAGCACAGCCCTCATCAAATCTCATTCAAATTGACACACCCATGTTGTTGAAACGGGATTTGACCACTTTTTATGAAATGACACCATTCACTCATTTGGCATTCCTGTGCTCAGCCCATTTCAATCCCGATATCAATCGAGCGAAAGCGTATATAACCTCCTTACTCGATCTCCGCAGTGTGCGAGTCGATTTGATTCCCATTGGCGATTCCAGCTCAAAGCTAGTACTTCCGAAGGGAACCGATGCTGTTTATCTCGCGTTTCTGCCTCATTTAAGTAAAAAGAACCGCAAAAAAATGATTGGCGGTTTAAACAGTCAGTCCTTGCCGGTTTTTGCCAGTATGGGAGGGGAAGATGTCCCACTGGGGGCATTAGCGGGATATAAAAACGAACGAGCCGCACAAAAGATCGCCCGTCAAATTGCTTTAATCGTTCAACAAATGCTTTTGGGTGTCCCGATCACGTCCAAACCCATGGTTATGAGCTCTTTTGAGCATCTGCTGGTCAACATGAATACGGCCCAGAACATATCCATCTTTCCGCCTTATTCCCTTTTAACTGAAGCGACATTAATTGAAGCACCCATACCGCCGCAAACGAAAGTCTGGTCGATTAATGAAATTATCGACAAAGCTGTTTCCGAGAACTTGTCCATTCTGGTTAAGGCAAGGGAGCTCAAAACAGGCGAACAGGAAATAGAACGAGCGAAAACTCATTTCAAACCGCAGGTTCATGCAGAGACGTTATTTGCCAGGATCGATGAAGACAGGACCAGCAGTTTATTGAATATACCTGAACAGCAGCTGACGCAATCTCTCACCGTTACTCAACTGATTTACTCTGAAGACGCGAAAGCAGACCGCGCAATTCAAGAACAGCTTCAGCTTAGTCGGGAAGAGGACTTATCGTTGGTCAGGCTGGATATTATTCTGCAAACCGGGCAGGCTTATTTAAAGCTCTTAAAGGCAGAGGCCTATGAGAACATACAGAAAGAGAACCTCGAGCGAAGCCGTAATCACCTGCAATTAGCTCGAATCCGGCAGAGTACAGGGTATTCCGGCCGTTCGGATGTCTATCGATGGGAAAGTCAGATAGCCGTCAACCGCAAGGATGTCCTTCAGGCAGACGCGATTAAAGCAGCGGCCAGAATTGAACTGAACCGGCTGATGCACCGGAGCCTTGAAGAAGATATCATGCTCGATCGGGCGGATGTTTCCGACCCGCAGTACTTGACCAACCATGCTTTATTGAAAAAGATGATCCGGGACCCATGGCATTTCAGACAATTGAGAGATTTTTTAACTCAGGAAGCCATTGCCGTCAACCCGCAAATAAAACTGATTGACCATAAGTTAAAAGCGCAAGAACGCGAGTTACTGGCGGCGGAGCGAAGTTACTGGACTCCGACCATAGCTTTCAAGGGCGAGATTTCCCATAAGTTTGATAAATCCGGTGCAGGGAGCAATTCCCTGACACTGCCCCCTCAATACGCGAATCTTTTTTCCGAAATTGACGATACCAGCTGGTCAGCTGGTGTCGCCATAAAACTTCCTGTACTTTCCGGTGGTCAGAAACTGGTTCGCAATGCCAAGGCCAGATTGGAAGTGGATCGAATCAGGCTCTTGAAAAGGGAAGTGGAAGAAAAACTGGAAGCAGGCTTAAGGGCGATGCTCCACAAGGCGGGTGCTTCCTATTCGGCCATTGAGCTCAGCAAAAAAAGTGCTTTTGCGGCTCAACAAAATTTAGACCTGGTCTACGACGGTTACTCACACGGTGTTTTATCCGTCATCGAGTTGCTCGATGCGCAAAATGCAGCCTTAACTGCCAATCTTCTGGCAACCAATGCGGTTTACAGTTTTCTGCTCGATTATCTCCAGGTGGAACGCCTGACCGGAAATTTCATCACCTTTAGTTCTCCCCAGGAGCGCGCATCCTGGTTTAATCGGCTGCAACACTATTCAGAATCATGCAAAAACAAACAACAGGAACGGAAATATGAACTCAAATAGAACAAGAACCCTTATTTTATATCTCACACTGGCTCTGTTAATGAGTTGCAGGGAAGAGGCGGTCGTAAAGAAGACCCTTCGTCCGGTGAAGTACATCGTCGTCGAAAACGGCACCTCCATGCAGAAACGCACCTTTTCGGGACACACCCGATCTGCAAGAGAAGCGCGATTGAGTTTTCGGGTTCCCGGAACCATCAAGCAGCTTCCCGTTGTGGTAGGAGACCAGGTGAAGCCAGGCCAGGTAATCGCCATTCTGGATCCAACTGATTTCCAAATTCAGGTAGAACAGGCAGAAGCGGGGTTGGCCCAGGCAAAGGCACAGAGCAGAAATGCCGCAGCCACTTACGAGCGGGTTCGTGAACTCTATGTCAACAACAATGTTTCCCAAAATGATCTGGATGGTGCGCGAGCTGCCCATGAGTCAGCCGAAGCGGCAGTCAACTCGATAGAAAAGCGATTGGAATTAGCCAGGCAGCAGTTGAGCTATACCACTTTACGTGCTCCAGGTTTTGGAGCCATTGCCAATGTAACAGCGGAACTCAATGAAAATGTCGGTGCAGGACGACCTATCGCCCTTTTGACGACGGATGGGAACCTGGAACTGGAGGTGGCCATTCCCGAAAACCTGATCAACAAAATTGATGTAGGTCAGAAGGTGGAAATCTCCTTTGATGCGAAAGCCGGCAAACCAGTCCATGGTCAAGTCACGGAAGTGGGTGTGGCAGCGATTGGTTCCATGACCACTTTTCCGGTTACCATTCAACTTTCCCGTGAAGAACCCGACTTGAGATCCGGCATGGTTGGAGCGGTTACATTCAGTTTCGCGGGCAAAACCGAAGATGCAAAGCCCGTCGTTCCGCACCATTGCGTCCTCCAGGACAACCAGGGACGCTTTGTTTATCTGATGGTCCCGGAATCCGAAGGGGTTGCAAGAGTGAAACGCCGTTCAGTTGAGGTCGGTACTCTGAGCAATAAAGGCCTTTCCATCACATCCGGCTTATCCGCTGGTGAGTTTGTCATTACTGCCGGAATGAGTGGCTTGGAAGATGGTATGAAAGTGAAACAGAACGGAGAATAATCCCATGAACTTAACTCAATTAGCCTTAAAATGGGACCGTGTTACGGTTGCTCTTTTAATTGTTGCTTTAGTTGCCGGGATAACCGGTTACAGAAAGATACCCCAGGCAGAAGATCCCGGATTCATCATTCGCACAGCTCTGGTTCAGACGATTTTTCCAGGTGCAGGTCCCGAGCGTGTGGAACTTCTGGTAACAGATAAGCTTGAAAAAGTCATTCAGGAAATTCCTGAAATAGACTACATTTCCAGTAAATCTCAAAATGGGATCTCCGTTATTTACGTTCACATTCAGGAAAAGTACAAAAAAATGAGACCCATTTGGGATTCCCTCAGAAGAAAGGTAGATCGGGCCGCAGGCAGTCTACCGCCCGGTGTTATCGGTCCTTTTGTCAACGATGAATTTGGCGATGTGTACGGTCAGATTTACACTCTGACAGGAGAGGGCTTCAGTTACCGGGAACTGAAAGATATCGCTGACGAGGTTCGCGATGAACTGCTTCAGCTGGACATGGTAGCCAAAGTTGAAATAACAGGCGTCCAGGATGAACGTGTTTTTGTGGAATTTAACAACGCCAAGCTCGCGGAACTGCGTATGACACCCTATCAGTTAAAACAGATTCTGGAGAGTCGCAACATCATCTTCCCGGGCGGTGCGATTACCTTGGGAAGAGAGCGCATTTCGCTGGAGCCGTCGGGTAACTTTGAATCTGTCGATGAGATGCTCAAAGCGGTCATTCCGCTTCCAAACAGCCGCGATGTGGTTTACCTGGGCGATCTTGTGACCATTACACGCAGTTACCAGGATCCACCGAGACAGCACATGCGCTATAACGGACAACCCTGTCTGGGTCTTGCCATTTCCATGAGTTCAGATGGGAACATTGTCAAATTGAGTCATCAAGTCGATGCGTTATTTCAAAGAGTTCAAAACTACTACCCTCACGGCATTCACTTCTCACCCGTGGCACTGCAGGGAAAACGGGTACACCAAACTGTCCGCGAATTTGAAATCAATCTTCTCCAGAGTGTTGTTATCGTTATTGTCGTCCTACTGTTCAGTCTGGGACTTCGAACCGGGGTTCTGGTCGCCAGCTTGATCCCCATGACCATTGTCATTACGCTGCTGTTCATCGGCATGTTTCATATCGGTATCGATCAAATCTCTCTGGCTTCTCTTTTAATTGCCCTGGGTATGCTGGTTGACAACGCCATTGTGACATCCGAGAGTATTTTGGTACAAATAGGAGAAGGTGTTGCGGTTAGGGATGCCGCACTGCGTTCCGGCAAAGAGCTCGCTCGTCCTCTGCTGACCTCATCGCTTATTACTTCCACAGCATTTTTGCCCATTTACCTGGCTAAATCGAGTACAGGAGAGTACTGCGGCCCGCTTGCCAAGGTTGTGGCTATTTGTCTGCTTTCCTCGTGGGTATTGGCGCTGACTGTTATTCCTCTTTTTTGTCTCTGGTTCCTCAAAGTCGGTCCTGAAAAGAAGAAAACCGCCGGCAAAGACCGAAATATGTTTGATAACCGGTTTTATCGCCGCTATCGCAAAACCATTGCATGGCTTTTAAAGCACCGTCTTCTTTACATTGGATCGATGATCCTGCTTTTGCTTGCCGCGTCTTCTTTAGGCAAATACATTCCTAAAATGTTCTTCCCGGACTCCACCAACGCCATCATTGTTGCTGAAGTTGAAACGCCGTTTGGTTCCAGTATTGAGTACACAGAGCAAATGGTGAAAAAACTGGAAGCCTTTATGACAGATGAGCTGTTGGTCAATGGGGAAAGAGAAACAGGTATCTTGAATTGGGCCGCCTATATCGGGGAAGGTGCCCCGCGGTACGTGCTTGCCTATGCACCCGAACCACCCAGACCAAACTATGCCTATCTCATTATCAACACGACTTCTTTCAACGAAGTCCCCGAAACAGTTGAACAACTCAGTCAGTTTGTTGAGGAGGAACTCCCCGAAACCAGAACCAGTATTCGGCAGCTGCCACTTGGCCCTCCGGTTGTCTACCCCATTGAAGTTCGCTTGTCAGGCAAAGATGCCAAGCAGCTTTACACCATGGCTGATGACCTGAAACACAAACTCAAAACCATTGAAGGCGTCAATAATATCAAAGACAACTGGGGTGAACAGATTAAAAAGCTCAAGGTTCATGTGGATCAGGAACGGGCGTTTCGAGCCGGCCTGACCAGCATGGACATCGCTGTTTCTCTGCAAACCATGCTGTCTGGAATTGATATCAGCCATTACAGAGAGCGAGATAAAATCATACCGATAACCTTACGCGCACGGGATATGGACAGAAATGATATTGACCAATTGCGGGATTTCAGAGTGAATTCCCAGTTTACGGGTGTTTCTGTTCCCTTACAGCAAGTGGCAGATCTTGAACTTGTCTGGGAACCCTCTCAAATACGCAGAAGGGACCGTTTCAAAACCATTACGGTGCAAGCGCAACTGGATCAAGGCTATTACGCCAACGACGTAAACAACCAAGTCGTCCCCTGGATTAAAGAACAGCAGAAGACCTGGCCGATGGGATATCGCTGGGCTTTAGGGGGCGAACATGAAAAATCAGACATGGCCAATGCCTCTATAAAAGAGCAGCTTCCCATTGCCGGTCTGATCATCGTGCTTCTCTTGGTCACCCAGTTCAATTCTTTCCGCAAGCCCATAGTTCTGATGTCGGTGATTCCTTTTGCGACCATCGGCGTCAACATCGGTCTTTTAATTGGCCATTCCTATTTTGGGTTCATGACCTTGCTGGGAATTATCTCTCTATGCGGAATCATCATCAACAACGCCAATGTTCTGATGGACAGAATCAGGATCGAAACAGAAGAAAATGGTTTGTCGCCGCAAGATGCCATCATTGAAGCCTCACAAAGGCGTTTGCGACCCATTCTGCTGACCACCCTTACAACGGTTGGTGGGCTGATCCCCCTGTGGTTGGGTGGAGGTCCCATGTGGGAACCCATGGCAATAACCATCATTTTCGGTCTCAGTTTCGCGACAGTGATTACCCTGGGAATGGTTCCCGTTGTTTATTCACTGATTTATCGAATCAAGTTTCACTAAAAACAAGCTGAAACCAGACAGCCGGACAGGGCAGATCTGCAAATCTGCCCTGTGTTGTCTGTCAAGGCGTGTTTGAATCCTTGTAAGCGAAGCGCTTGGATTGGTTTATGAACTTTTCAAGCCACTTCACCAGGTGAATCAACCCCTGGAAGAGGGGTTATCGGAATCAATGTAGCGGCTTTTTCGCTCCTTGACAAAGCGATCTAGAACAAGACCCCCAAAACCGTGACATCATCCTGAGATTCTCTCGCTCCTCTGTAATCGCTGTAAGTTTTTGCTATTTGACTCTTGTGTTCTTTAAACGGCAGGGGCTGAAGATCGTTTAACATCTTCTGAAGCCGTTTAAATCCAAAAGGTTTGTTTTTATCTGCCGCCATTTGCTCAAAAAAGCCATCTGTAAACAGGTAGAGACGATCGCCTTTAGACAAGTTATAATCGTGTTTTGTAAAAACAAAATCTTCTTTGGAACGTCGATAACCGATACTGGTTCGATCGCCTTTGACGCGTAGAAGTTTTCCGCTCAGAACAAGAAAGGCCGACAAGCGGGCACTGGCAAAAGAAAGCGATCTTGCCTTACCGTCATATACACACGCGCACGCTTCCAGCCCGTCATCGGATATGGAATCTTTGCTTTGCTGTTTGAGGGTCGTCTTTACCAGCACATTCATACGGCTCAATATTTGACCTGGATCAAGGCAATCCTCTGCGCTCAGAATGCGATTCAGTGCCGACATAGCTAACATGGTCATCAGTGCGCCAGGAACGCCATGACCTGTGCAGTCTATTAAAACAATGACCACTTTACCCTGATGCTGATTGATGTAATAAATATCACCGCCAACCTCGTCTCTGGGCTGCCAAATAGCGAAAAAATCCGCCAGCAGACTTGCGGTCTGCCCCGGATTGGGTAAAAGCGCCTTTTGAATCGTGGTCGCGTAGTGAATGCTATCCATGATTTTATGATTCGCCTCTTCTACCTTTATCAGTGTCTGATGGAGATCCTCTGTTCGCTCGACAACTTTAGCGTCGAGTGTTTTGTTGAGCGTCATGATTTCATTGTAACGGGTTTTGAGCGAACTTCTCATTTGCTCAAAACTGGAAGCAAGGCTGCCCACTTCATCCTGATATCTGGTTTCGACCTGATGATCCAGATTGCCCGATGCAATGGTTTCCGCATCGCTGCTCAAGGTAACGATGGGCTGGACAAACCGCTTCCCAAGCCATACAGACAGAAGAAACCCAATACCAATGATACTCAACAGCTTGTAAAAGCTTTGACGAATTAAGTAAGTTCTGGTCTTCGACAAAAAAGAAGTGGACAGTGAAATCATTAAATTGGCATTTTCTGCCTCGCCTAACTCAACGGGAACCTGATAGACAAGAGCGTGATCTTTCCATTGAAGAGTGGACTTAGAGACGAGTTTTTGATCAAACAGTTCCATGGTCCTTTCTTCTTCCGTATGGGCCATTATCATGCCATCGGAACCGATGATCATGGCAAATTGAATATCCGGATTTTCTTCTTTTAAGGTTGCCATCGCTTCTTGCAGAAAGCTGTAGAAGTTCATTGAAATGGCCTCTGCGGCCAGAGACGCCAAGGTCACACCTGTCGTGGTGAGGCGTCTTTCCATAGAATCTTTTAGTGCCAAGACGGACTCCTGATAACCAATTCTCTCCAAGAAGGAAACCAAGGCGACAATAACAATGGTTATGGTTAAAGCCAGTTTGCGAGCCATATTGCCTCCTATTTGGATTCAGGTAAACCCCATCGTTTAATCAAGGCACTGTATTGCTGCACGAAGTTATTTTTTCTCTGAAAAATCTGTGCCTGAGCTTGACATTTTTGCCAGAAGGCATCTCGATAGTCTTTGAAGTCAGCCATGTTGTTCTTGAATCCAAAAAGCGCCAGATCTTGACGTTCCTGAAGAAGAGCAACACGCTTTTCAGCAAGACGGATCTGACGTTCAAGGAGTTTTAACTGACCAATTTGTTGATGGGAATCGACTACCAGATAGTTTGCTAAAACGGATGATAGATGCTCGTATTCCCTTGCTTTTGACCGGTATTGAGCGGCTCGCGCTTTAATTTCTCCGCCACTGAAAAGGTTCATTTTCATCCCCAGCTGAACACCGCAGTCTTTTTCGGGCAGCGCGCCCAGTGAATCGTTGAAATAATTGTAAAACGCCTCCAGGCCAACGATTGGTTTATAAGCGGCTTTTTCTTTCTTCTCGAGCACCTTGAAAGCCAATTGACCTTGCTCTATTTTTTTGATTTGGTTGTTGTTGGCGGCCTTCAGCTGTTCCTTTTGCCACAACTTATTGAGCTCAAGTTCCTTAACCTGGATTTGATTGAGTGATAATCCTTCCCGAATATCCGCGGCCAGGGCAAGACCGGCTAACGCTTCATTCATGTTGGTCTCAACTTCTGCTAAGTGAATGTTCAGTTCGATATTCAGATCATCCAGTTCCAAAAAGTACAAACCCCACTTTCCACGATCATCCATTGGATCCGCATTATCAGCCATGATCTCTATAACACTTTTAAAAACAGATAGTTCACTTTGGGCTTGTTTCAAAAAAGCACGAACTTGAACCAGGACATTCACAGACTGATAAGCGCGATAGACTTCTGATGTCACTTTCAAGATGGCTTCTTCTTTTTCAAGCGTTTTAGCCGTATGCATATGCCGGGCAGCTTGACGAGCCAGAGAAATCTGACCGCCCGCATAGAGCGGTTGAACCACTTTCAGACCAGCAGAGGTAAATTCATTATCCTGAATATGCACCGCATCGGGAAGAGCTACGTCCAGAGGAACTTCTAAATCGATTGGTCCGGTATCAAAAGGAACACCGGAGATTTCCAGGCTGAGATTGGAAATGGTGGTTGCAACCGTCGTCTGAATCCGGCTTGCGGAAAGGTCCAGATCCCTTCCCTCATTCAATACTCGGTGGGCTACATTAAATTCAGCACGTGGAAGCATATGAGACTGGGCCTCTTTGCCCTGCCAAAGCACAGCCTGAATCTGCTCATCACAGGCCTTTAATTCCGCCCGGTTTTCCATGGCGTGATTTAGCAGTGAATGAAAATCCCATTTAGTTTGTACAACAATGGAAGTAGAACACAAAACCAGAACCAAACTAGAGATCATTTTTGACTCCTTGTAATATCAACAGCTTTAACACGGCTGAAACCGGTTACATTCAGTAGACTCATGTGGGCTTTGACATCCGGGTTTTTAAGAGAATCAAAGAACAAATTGATGAGTTCCTCAATTTTTTCTTCAGAAACCATATCCCTGGAACAGACAATTGGGGGTTGAACCAGGCTTTTTGATTTACCCAAAACCAACAGTTTTCGCTTTAAATACGGTTTCATTTTAATAAACCGATTAAAAAAGAATTCCGGTAAGATACCGCCATCGGTCTTGCCATACAGCGTTGCCATAATAACCGATTTGGCCTCGGGCATTTGCTCGAGAACCACGTTTGACGGCATAACCTCACTTTGAGTTATTTCATAAAATCTCTGAGTTACATACATGGGTGTGGCGATCGTCTTACCTTCCAAATCCTTAGCGTCGCGAATGGCAGAATGACCCGCTTTGACAAAAATCAAAAAATGCTGCCGCTTTTTACCGTCAATAATAGGAGTAACCAATGGAACCAGATTTAAATCCTTTTCATAGGTCTCAAAAAAAATGTGTGAAACGCCAGCCACAAAGACCTGCTTGTTCTTCATGCGAACAAATAACTCATGGTCATCGAAAAAGTTCTCTAATGTAAAGGATGTCTTCTTGTCTCCAGCCGCTTTAAACATACTGAATAAAGCTTTACTGATGACATCCTTCTCGGCTTGAACACTTCCTGTGAAAAAGGATCCTCCCATAAAGGCAAAGTCAATAACATGCTTGGAATCCTTGGGAAGAATTTGTCCAAAACAGGGAAACAGGTATAGGCAAAGCACACAAAAACGCCAGTTTAGCATGGGTCCCTCCCCTTTTTTGACTTTTCAGATTGTGAACGTGTCATGCACCGATTTCCTGGTGCCCCATTCACGCGGAACAGCAGAAATAGAATTTATGATCCGACTTTTCTATCATAGTGTTTTCAACCGGAAAACTCAAGAAGGCCAATCGTATGCTGCTGAATAAAGAAGAGCTCCGTGGTGGTTTCCTGCATGCAATTAGAGTACACGTACTCGAATTGCATGAAATCAGGGTTTGTTCAACGCACGCATAAACGCTTGAACGTCAGCAGGCAGGGAGGTCAAGACAACAAGAGATCGATCATCCTGATTCTCTTCTTTTTGTTTAATTACCTTGCCGTAGATTTCGTGCTCCCTGTACGATATTTTTACATTTGTAAAAGGCGGAGATTTTTCGGATTGCACGATGGCTACCTGACTTTTAGCACAGGCCACAATGACGCCCTCCTGCTCTTCACTGTTGACATCTTTTCCGGTGAGAACTCTATACTGAACGGGCACGGGCACACTCAGCTCGGTTAGCACTTCCCGATTTGCGGGCAGTCCAGGTCCACCTTGAATCCCTTCCACATCCAGAATTTGAATGGATCCGGAACAGCCTTTGGGAAAGACCTCCGATTGACTCCTGATGGCAAGAGGAACGAGACAAGCGTCACGAGCTGCTTTTGAAATCAGAATCTGATCGCCTACGGTGTAGCTTTCAATGCGAGCCGTCAAATTAACCTCTCGCCCTACCACACCGTATTTTGTCCTTTTGGTAGAACCGATGTTTCCCACAATGACATCGCCCGTATGCAGGCCAACTCCCAGTTTTAATTCGGGAAATCCATGCTTTTGATTCCAACGGTTCACACGCTCCATGGCAATTTGCATATCAATGGCGCAGGCAATGGCCCGGGTTGCATCGTCTTCACGCGTGGTCGGCACCCCGAAAATGACCAATAACCCATCTCCCAAAATTTCATCGATGGTACCCTGGTGCTTGAAAATAATCTCGGTCATCTCCTCCAGGTAGTGATTGAGAATTTGAAGAACCTGATCGGCAGGCAGCTTTTCAGCAAGAGCTGTAAACCCCCTGAGATCAGACATCAGAATGGTCATGCGGCGCTTCTCTCCGCCTAATTGTAATCCTCCAGGTGTTTGGAGGAGCTCTTCAACAATGTCATCGCTTAAATAGCGACCGAACACACCTGTAATGAAACGGTTTCTGAGTTCAAGAGATTCGTTTAAACTGTTGAGACGAAGTTGTTGACGGTCGCTTAGACGAACCAATCTCCTGGTTTGTTTGAAGAGCTTTTCATAGCCCTTTAGAAGAGTTTTAAAATCGGCAGTTAAATCGCCTTTACTTTCCAGGCTGGCTTTCGCGTTTTTTAAAATATTCTCTTCTTTGCCGAAAAGGCTGCTTGAATTCATGCTTCTCCATCCGCAAACTCAATGAGCTCAAAGTCCAGGGATTCAAGGTCCATTTGAAAGTCCTCTCCGTATTCCTGTGCAATGTCATCACCTTCAGCATACAACCAGGACACCGAAATCTTTTTCCCCTGTTCCGCACTCTGATCGAGCATATCAAACAAATCGAAAAGCGCTTTGGAAGAGCTGCTGTTGAAGTAGCTGATTTTTATACGAACGGTCAATGGCTCTTCAGCATAGGTCTCAAGGTAGGTTTCCAGCCAATCGAAAACTTCCTGATAGAACGCAATCGTATTTTCTGGATAGGATTCCCCTTCAATTATCAGATGATGTTTATCTGCTTGAAAATGTATCCTCGGTGTGTACTTGGTCGCTTCAATAGACAAATTGTTCATGTCATACCCCCCTAAACTAAGACCTTAATTGAGAAAAATGAATGATTTTCATCTACCATATGAACACTGTATTCCAAGGGCGAACTTGCTTTTCGCGCCATTTCTATGAAACCCAGACCCGCACCCTTACTTCCTTCAGACGGGCCCAAGCGGCGTTTTTTATTGTAGAGTTTTCTAAGTTCCTGTTTATCAAGCATGTTCAGTTCCTCCAAGTAATTGACCAGGCTTTCCGCCTTTTCCTTTTTTAAAAGATTACCTGAAAGGACAAAGTACTTTGAATCCTGCTTACCCGCAGCCAGCATACCCATGGGAAGGCTTTCTGGCGGGTCTGAAGATTCAATGATTTCCGTTTCACTGGAATAATGGAGAATGTTCTGAGATAGCTCTACGACAACCGAAAAAACTTTGACCACATATGAAGAGCTCTCCTGATTTTCTTTCATGGAATCCCTCAAAGAGCTCCCCAATTCAGCAATCAGCTCTTGCGTGAATGGCCCAACAAAACAGGATAAAATACCAAGGCCGTTCAACTGGTCGTTTAAACCTAACATTCTTTTTAACATTCAAACTCCTATAGAAAAAAACTAAGAGAGACAAAAGCCATGCCGTTTGATCTTGGAAAAAACTCAAAGGTCATGGAATCCCTTGTTTTTTTTACGGCACTCAGCAAAGCCGCATAGCCGACCTGATCCTGTGCGTGCCGTTCCCTTTTTCCGCTCAAAATATGATCCAGTTCAACTTTCAGATAGGCCGCCCGATCCTCCGGCACTTCCATACCGAGAATTAAAACCGGTTGATCATTTTTTTCGCTGACAAAGACTAAGCCGGTATTGGCTCCAAATAGTTTACGGTCCTGCTGCATGTGATCCTGACTTTCAACCATACATCGTGTTTGCTCCAGAAAGATGGAGAAAATTTCTTTTGGAAAAAAGTCGCGATGTTTGCGCTTTGATCCCAAAATGGAAAGAGCTTCCGAAAGAACGCCCGGCGAAAAAACACCGGCATAAAAAAAACCGATGCCATCTTTTGAAAGAGCATTCTTGATATTGTAGAGTTCAGAGGAAATCATGCGGCACCTTCGGTATGATGGAATGGCATCTCATTTTATCATACCGTAAGGTCTGTTTACTTTTTTTTTGAAGTTTAACTTCAGACACAGAGACTTTCTCAATAATTCGGTTTATAATTAATGGTTTATAAGACTTTTTAACCTCATTTTGGCAGAGTAAACTGCTGTGCTTTTGAAGACTTAAAAAGTCCGCACAAAACGTTTCAATAAGGCAGGTGTTCATATGAAGAAAACCATTGTATTGGTTATTAGTTTGCTCTTTCACAGCTTGGTTTTTGGGATAGATTACATCATCCCTCACTTAACAGCGGAAAACGCGTCGTGGGGAAGCGTCGTTCAAGCCGATAATTTGAGTTCTTCTCCTCAATCCTTTACCATCACCCTCTTCAGAGATGGGACCCAGGTTTTTTTTCAGGAATACAACGCAGACAGTATGGACAAATTGCTTGTCAATCTCTCGCAAGAAGCCTCCGAGGGGGTGTGCGGATTCCTTTCCTGTGAATCACCAGATGTTGTTTTTCGCTTGAGCTATGAAAGCTATATAGGACGCGGCCTTGCCGAATTTGCTCTGACCCCAGACACTGCCAACACACTCGTCTTCCTGTTCAGTGATTTCAGCACCAGCGTAGAGTGGAAAGGTATCGCTATCGCCAATATCTCTGAACAACCCGTCCCCGGCATTCTGTATGCCATTGGTCAGGGCAGGGTTCTGGGTTCTACAGCCTTGGAAGTTCCGGCTCTCACGCGGATCAGAGGAGTCCACAGTGCCTATTTCCCCAATTTATCCTTTGACGAAGTTGATAGTTTCCTCCTGGTTGCTGAACAACCGCTAAGCGGTATAGCCATCTCCGGGGATGCGCCTAGTTCCAAGCTGCTCTTTACCCAGGCCAAGCAACTTCCCGATTTTGACAGCTCGGCTTTGCCCAATTACACCGGTGAATGGACCGGAACCTGGAAAAGCACTCAGACCGCCAGTAAAGGTGGACCTGCTGTACTCCGCATTCATACTCAAGAGAAAGATCAGTTTTCAGGTTTTCTGGATGTGCTCAACACAGACTGTGGAGATGTCACTGACCTGGCCGTATCAGGCACTGTGATCGATGACGTTTTTGATTTTAATGTCTCTTTTTTATGTGTCGCATTGACGGTGGACCTTCACTTCTACAATGGGGTAGTGACTAACTCGGAACTGTCCGGTCAGTACGATCAATCAACGAATGGAGAAATAGTCGACACAGGTACCTTTCTCTTGTCTAGACAGTAGCGTTCAAACCGGGACCTAAAACCAAAAACAGGACAACTCTTTCACTTTCAGTAAACTTGTTTTTTCTAAGGTAAAATGAAAAAGGCCTCCCGAGTCGATGACTCTGGAGGCCTTTTTACCCAAATGGTTAACAAAAAGATGATTGATTATTCAAATTGAGCGCCAGCATCCGAAAAAGCCCGGATAGCCTTGTCCAGATCGGCTTTGGTATGGGCCGCAGAAATCTGAACGCGAATTCGGGCTTTGCCCATGGGTACCACAGGATAAGAAAATCCTATAACATAAATGCCTTTCTCGAGCATGAACTTAGCCATGGCGTTGGCTTTACTGGCATCACCGATCATGACGGGAACAATGGGGTGAACACCTTCAATGACGTCGAGACCCGCAGCTGCAATTCCCTTGCGGAAATACTGTGTATTGTCTTCAAGTCGATCTCTCAACTCTGTCGATTCTTCCAGCAGCGTTAATGAGGCTATAGCCGCATTGACCAGAACAGGAGGCAAACTGTTAGAGAACAGGTAGGGTCTGGACTTCTGTCTTAAAACTTGAATCAGTTCTTTGCGACCGGTAGTGTATCCACCAGATGCGCCGCCTAACGCTTTGCCTAAAGTGGATGTAATGATATCGACTCGATCCATAACACCGCAGTGTTCATGGGTTCCTCGTCCGTGCTTTCCAATGAAGCCAGTGGCATGGGAATCATCAACATGCACCATAGCTCCATATTGTTCAGCCAAGTCACATACCGATTTTAAATCGGCGATCAGTCCATCCATGGAAAAGACACCGTCTGTTGAAATCATGATGTGACGTGCTCCGGCATCCCTGGCTGCTTTTAACTGCCTCTCCAGGTCTTCCATATCCTTGTTCAAATAACGGAAACGCTTGGCCTTGCAGAGGCGAATCCCATCGATAATGGAGGCGTGATTGAGTTGATCTGAAACAATGGCATCTTCAGGACCCAGCAGGGTTTCAAAAAGTCCGCCGTTGGCATCGAAACAACTGGAGTAAAGAATGGTATCTTCAAAGCCCATGAACTTGGACAATTTCTTTTCCAGTTCTTTGTGAATGGTCTGGGTTCCACATATGAAACGAACAGAGGAAAGGCCGAAACCGTATTTCTCAAGACCTTCCTTGGCGGCTTTTACCAGGTTGGGATGATTGGATAGCCCCAAATAGTTGTTGGCACAAAAATTCAAGAACTCGCCCTGGGGCGTCTGAATAGCGCGTCCCTGAGGTGTTTCAATTTTGTGCTCGTTTTTCATAAGACCATTCTTTTCTATTTCATCGATTATATGTTGATAATCCTGTTTTACTTGTTTATACATTCCTTTACCTGTCCTTCAACAGTGCTTTTTTTATCTATTAGCACCTTAGTTAATTGATTATATCAGAAACAAGACCGGCAAGTCAGACATGTCAGCATATTAACGACATTTCTACAAAGATACGAGTTCCTGCAGATAAAAGGAGCACGGATTGAGAACTATCTGTAACCTGATTTGAATCAGTTAAGTGCGCAGTTTTTTTTCTGCAGCCCAAGAGTGAGATTCCTTTAGCATCGCTTTGTCTTCAAGCCCGTTCTTCAAATTGGTTCTCAATTGAATTTTTAAACGATAGAATCCAACGCTTTTCTTATTCTGTTTGCAAGATAGGACAAGGCAACGGGCTTAAACAGAATGTCATTGATGCCAAGTTGTTCCGCTTTTTTGAGATTACAGCTTTCACTATATCCCGTACAGACGAGTATGGGCATATCAGGCTTTATGGAGAGAACTTGCCTGGTAAGCTCAAGCCCGGAAATTTTTGGCATATCCATATCTGTAACTATTAAATCGTACTTTGCAGGATCTTGACTGAACAACTCCAGTGCCCTGGTCGGTAAGGTAACTGCTGTCACCTCGTAACCTAAACTTCGAAGTGCTTGTTCCTCAACTTTTAATATGGCCGGCTCATCATCGATGAGCAAAATATGCTCGCATCCTCTCACAACCTGGTCTTCCGGCAGATTGGGCTCGTCCTGATTTTCCAGAACTCGATCAATTGCTTTAAAGTACAGTTTAAAGACGGTACCTTTCCCCAAAACACTGCTGACTTCAATTGCCCCGTTCATTTTTTGCATAATTCCGTGTACCAGGGCAAGACCCAAACCCGTACCTTTACCTTTGCCCTTTGTTGTGAAAAAAGGTTCAAATATTTTGTCCAGATCTTTCTCCGCTATGCCTGAACCTGAATCTTCTACAATAAATTGCACATAGTGACCGGCCTGAACTGAAAGCTTTTCAGCCTCTTCCTGACTCATCTGATGATTGCTTAACTGAATTTTTATGTAACCGGCCCTTTGTCCTATTGATTGGTAGGCATTGGTAATCAAGTTCATGATGATCTGATGAAGCTGGGTGGGGTCTGCTTTGACCTTGTGACATTCGCTGTCTATTTCATGTCTTATCTCAATGTATTTTGGAACTACAGAGCGACACATTTTGATGGTTTCTTTTAAAATGATCTGAATTTCAACCAGAACATAACGTGTTTCCTCTTGACGAGAAAAAGTCAGGATTTGTTGAACCAATTGTTTTGCGCGTTGACCACTTTTGTAAATCTGCTCAACACTCTGCAGGTTTGCAGGATTGGTCAATGTTTTTTTCAACAATTCAGAGTAACCAAGTATCGGGAAAAGGATGTTGTTAAAATCGTGTGCAATACCGCCCGCCAAGGTTCCAATCGCCTCCATTTTCTGCGTTTGTTGTAACCTTTTCTCGTATTCAGCTTGTTTTTCCTCCATGACTTTGATGCCAGTGATGTCTGTATGAGTACCAATGACGCGTGCCGGCTTCCCTTTCGAGTTGGTCGCAATGACTTTGCCCCTGGCCAGGACCCAATGAGTTTCCTTGTCCTGATAGCGAATCCGATGCTGGTGGATAAAAAAGGTCTTTTGACCATTCAGGAAAGCCTCCAGTTCCGTGTCAAACTGTTCGCGATCTTTGGAAAGAATGAGATCAAACCAACTGTTGATATTGTTCTCAGGTTCATGGTCCACATACCCAAAAACCCTGCACCATTGCTTGGAAAAAGAAAACGTTCCAGATTCCAGATCCCAATCCCATACACCGTCACCGGAACCTTCAAGTGCAAAATGCCACCTTTCTTCACTTTCTATTAGAGATTGAATGGTGAAATCGTGTTGTTTTATTTGATGTTCGAGTTTTTGTGCGGTTTCCCTGTGCTGAGAGCTCAGTTTCTCTGCCTCGTCTAAAGACTGAGTAATGCCTTTAATAAGCCTTCCCACTGCTATGATCGATATGAGGACAAGAAACACCAGGGTAAGTGAAGTGGCAACCCACACATCTTGATTGTATTCTATAAAACCCTCTGTTTTGACAGCACCATGATCAATGAGAAAGTAGAAGATGAACAGGAATACGGACTGCAACAACAACATAAGGAGACCAGACCGAAGACCTAAGATCAGGGTGGTGATAATGGCTGCAGTGAAGAAATAAACCCGGCCATTGCCAACAGGACCGATAAACAGGAAAGCGATCACACCAAGTAAAAACAAAATGATCATTCCAAGCCAGGCTCTTATTTTGTAGGAAATAGAGTGAATGAAAAAAAGGGCCAGGCATGTGGCATAGGAACAAGCATGAAACAACAGACCTGCCCACATACCTTCTGAGAGTGAAACCATTCCACTTTTTAAAAGAGACGGTAAGGATGCTATTAATACAGCAGCTAAAATTATTTGATAGCTGCTTTGCTGCCAATACTCCAAGGTATTTTTTTGATTTACATGTCTCTCTACTAAAAGCATGCGATGCAGAAACTTTTTTAACATCTGCTCATTTGCACCTTATTTCCAACTTTGCAGAATTCACAATGAACGCTATGTGCAGTCTATATCTATTTGAGCTTCATATCAAGTTTGGAGTTTCGCTTTAAGCGAATAAAGAAAGACAATTCTAACTTGGGCTGTTAAGTCCACAGCGGGAGATGTTGCGCTCTTGACGTGCTGACAATTTAACAACTGACTCAGGATAATTCACCTATTGTTCAACCCTTGAGCTAGAATAAACCAAGTTGAGGGAACTATGACACAAGATGCTTATATCACTCGAAAAGCCAAGCTCTATATTCAGAATAATAAAATCCCCTTCCATGACTTTTTCAGAAATTGTATTTTTGGATTTGTTGAAACAGAAAAGAACAGAGGCTTCTTCGTTCATCTTCAATTGGGTCAAAACAAGGAGCCGTTTTTTTTTGAGTGTAAATGTCGGGATGCCCATAAAGGAATTTTATGTGAACACGTTCTGGCTCTTCATTTCACAGCAAGAAACTGGCCCCACAAACAAGAGTGGCGACATGTTTCTTTTGAAAATGGCGCCCTGTTAAAGATGTTCAAGGCTGCTCCTCATAAAGTCCTCAAACAAGAATTTACATCCGAGAGTAATCCCAAGCTCGATATCAGCGCAATTCAATCGCATTCCAGGTATGCCTCTTATCTCTTTAACCATGAAAGCCCCCAGGCTCAAAGGGACAACAAAGCCTTCTTGCGTGCCACCTTTCTCGAAAGAAGCGAAGATGAAAGGGTGATGATCCATAGCGGTGTTCCCTCCAAAAAGTGTTTTTTTGAACAGTCCATGCTCTACCGCGTGGCAAAAATGGCTTTTTTCCTCGAACAAAAAGACGCCTTGACCATCGATTTGGATTGGGGGCAGGATCACCATATCGACTTCCGTCTTCTGTGTGAAGGGCGGCCGTTTTTTTCGTGGACAATGGGTGTGGATGTTTTTTTAAAGGGAACGCAAACGAATTTGCCTTTCTGGAGCAAATATTTGGACATCAGCCATGTACCTACTGCCATTCCCACGGTATATTCCATCGCCTTTTCACCACAAGGTGACCTCATGATCCGCCCGGGTTTTGGACAGCACAGCTTTATGGGTTTAGAGGAAGTTGAACAAATAGGTCATTACTTCTACTGTCGCGAATTTGGGTACTTTCAAACTCAGATCGGTCTTTCTGAATTTGAATTGACTTATTCTTCGGTGCCTGAAACGATCATACCAAGGAAAAAGATACCCGCTTTTTTAAAGAAGCACCAAAATGTCATTCAAAATCTCGAACGCACCTTTATTGACAAAAGCCTGTTTGGCAGCATTCTACTAACTGAAGTGAATCGATTGGACATTACTTTAAACGACTATCAGAATCGAGCTTTCCAGGCAGAAATCACCATCACCATTAAAGACCAGCGCATTCATTTTGCCGACCTGAAACAGCTTCTGAGTGATCAACTGAACACGAGATACTGGAACATCAAGAATCGCTTTTTTGATGCCAAAACCCCAGACGGACAATATTTAAAGGCGCTTCTTGTTAATGTTGAAAACAGCTTTATGCCCGTTCAAACGCTGTTCCAGTCCATTTTCCATTTTCAATCCCGTCTTTTCGTACAAACCAATACCTTGACGGATGCCAGTTACCAGCGAATGAAGTCCATGCAAATGGAGAACTACCCGGACCTGGAACCGGCAAGTTTAAACCTCAGGCCCTATCAGAGTTCGGGTTACCGCTGGCTGTGGTTCCTCAGATGCTACGGACTTGGCGGTTTGCTGTGTGACCAAATGGGTCTGGGTAAAACACACCAGGGAATGGCGCTCTTAACGGCCATCAAACAGGAAAAAGGTTCGCTGCGTGCCTTGGTAGTCGCTCCCAGAAGTGTTCTTTTTCACTGGCAGGAAAAGCTCCAGGCTTTTTGTCCCAACCTCTCTGTTTCACTTTTCTATGGTCAGGGTCGCTCTATACAGGTTTCTTTCAAGTCCGACATTGTGCTTACAAGCTACGGAACGCTGAGAAGTGACGCCGAAGCCATTCAAATGAAACACTTTGACATCTTGCTGATGGATGAAATTCAAAACGCAAAAAATGCCAAGACCGCTACATTTGCCAGCTTGAGAGGGCTTCATGCAGACTGCCGGGTAGGTCTTACAGGAACTCCCATCGAAAACAGAGTCAGTGAACTTAAAAGCCTGTTTGACTTGACCATACCCGGTTACTTGGGAGACAGCGCCACGTTCCGTGAACTCTACGAAGTGCCAATTACCAAATTCAAAAGCAGAGAGGCGTTAAACCAACTCAAGCAGCTCGTGGCTCCCTTCATACTCAGACGCTCCAAAGATGAGGTGCTGCTCGATCTCCCTGAAAAAATTGAGGACCTGAAGCCATTCAGCCTTACCTCTATTGAAAGAGAATGGTACACAACTCTGAAGAAAGAGGGTAAAAAGGGCATTTTTGGTGAAGAACGCATCAGTGCTCTTCATGTTTTCCAACTCATCAATAAACTCAAGCGATTGTGCTGTCATCCTGCTCTCCACTTTGGAAGCGATGATTACGCCAAGTATCCGTGTCAAAAGTGGGACCTCTTCATTTCCATTTTAAAAGAAGCCCTCGATAACAAGGTTAAAGTCGTTATTTTTACTCAATACCTCGGCATGATTGACCTCTTTAAAAAATACCTTGAACACCACCAAATCGGATATGCGTGTATTACGGGAAGTACAAGAAATCGTCAGCAAGAACAGAACCGGTTTCAAACGGATCCCTCCTGTCGTGTTTTCATTGGAACCATTGGTGCTGCGGGAGTGGGTATTGACCTGACTGCCGCGACACTCCTCATTCACTACGACCGATGGTGGAACCCCGCTCGAGAGGAACAGGCAACAGATCGAATTCACCGAATAGGACAGAAACAGTCGGTCCAAATCGTCAAGTTCATGGCACTTGACACCATTGAAGAGCGAATAGACACACTTATTAACAGAAAAAAGAGTCTCTTAAAGGATGTCGTGGGCTTTGATCCTGAAGATGCCGTCAAGCACCTTACAACCGAAGAATTGCTGGAAATACTGACATAGACCCTTTTCCACGCGTACACGTCATTCCCTGCATAGAGACCATAAAAGGAGTTCAATCCATTGACAGCAAACCAAAGAGGAATCAGCCGATCGGATCCCCTCACAATTACTGAATTAAACAAGGGCATCAAGGACCTTGTAGAAGAAACACTGCCACGGATGTGGATTCGCGGAGAAATTAGCAATTTCCGTCCAGCTAAATCGGGTCATTGGTACTTTTCACTGAAAGACAGTCAATCCCAGGTACGGGTGAACATGTGGCGATCATCAACTTACAAAGTGGATTTCCAACCCGAAGAAGGTGCTGAAGTGCTGGTTTACGGGCCCATCAATGTCTACATGCCGCGAGGAGAATACAGCATCACCGCTGAGTGGATGGAATCCGTTGGGCAAGGACGATTGAGAGCGAAATTTGAACGCCTTAAAAACGAGCTCAAGGAGAAGGGCTACTTCGATCAAAAACACAAAAAAGAACTTCCCTTTCTACCGCAAAAAGTGGGTATTATCACCTCCCAAACCGGGGCAGCCCTGCAGGATATACTGAGAGTCCTGCAGACAAGAATGCCCGGTATGCACGTGGTGGTCTCACACTCGCGTGTACAGGGCAAAGGGGCAGAGTCGGAATTGGCAGCAGCTCTAAGACAACTGGACCAACATGGTGATTGCGATGTCATTATCATCGGACGAGGAGGAGGCTCTGAAGAAGACCTGTGGGCCTTTAATCAAGAAGAATTGGCGACAGCCATTTTTGAAGCAAAAACGCCCATTGTCTCGGCTGTGGGACATGAAATTGATTTTCTGATTTCCGACTTCGTTGCTGACGTTCGGGCTGCTACCCCTTCACAGGCTGCTGAATTAATTGTACCCACTTCAACGGAGTGCAAGGCCGCGATACAGGACCAGCTTCATAAAATGAAGACCCATCTGCTCCTAAAAATACAGCGCCTGAAAGCCAGACTCCACTCCAGTGACTTTCAATATGTTTTTCCGCGAATACAAAATAAACTTTACGATCAGCAGCGATACCTCGATGACCTGACTCATCAGGTCACAGGAAGTATGGAAAGCAGGATGAACCAGGCTTCAACGGCTCTTAAGGCCCAAATTGACGAATTGAAATCGCCTCTTTTAGACAAGACAATAATCAGGCATAAAGAGAAGCTCTCCAGCTTGTCCAGGGAGCTTCGCGATCATTGTCATATCCAGGTCAATGACAAGGCATACGCCTTGCAATCCCTGATTGCCCGTCTGGACGATTTGTCTCCTTCCAAAGTGCTTGCGCGAGGATTTTCGGTCACCAGAAATGCCAAAGGAGAGGTTATTTCCGATTCAGAACAGGCAGTCAAAGGAGAGGAGCTCAACCTTACACTGCACAAAGGACAGCTCAAAGTAAGAGTTGAGTGACACCTCTCATCACGGAACATAAAAACTCAGTACCCAAGCAGGACCACGCTCATAATAATACTTTCAGCTCCCATCATGGCCGTCCATACAAGCAGTTGATTTTCTTTTGAAACGCGTTTTGCCAAAATCCAGGCCAGAAAGCCCCCTATTAAAAGCGTATTTGTAATTTGAAAATCCAAAAAATAGGCCATGCAAAATGGAACAACACTGGGCAGTTGGTTCCAGACCTTCTTTTTTACCAACCAGTAGGCTAATCCCAAAATAGCGCCTGATGTCAAGTTCACTTTTAGTTGATCAGAGTATTGCATGACATCGGTACTCATCATTTCCAGAAACTGGTTCCAGATCTGCGCAGCTGGCGCAGGGAACAAATCGGTGCCAACTAATTCTTTAAATTTCAAGAACACAGGAATTAAAACTGTTGGTCCGATAACGGCACCCGCAAGTTGATAGTTCAGCTGCAATCCAGGTCGACACTTTAAAATGGAGCCGCATTTTAAATCACTGGAAAAATCCGAAGAAGCCGCCGCAGGCCCGATCAATTGCCCTATCCAAGGCATAAGTGAACCTTTAAACGGTATAAAAAATAGAATGACCATTCCAAGTTTACCCAAAGCTCCAATAGGGGCTACGTCTGTCTCTGCGGTAGCTCGGCTTGCAAGCAGGGCACACGGCATGATGAGCAGGACCATCAGCACGACAGGAAAAAAACTCAAGCCGAAAACGCGGTGAAAAAAGAACAGCGAAACAAAGGAGAAAAGCGTCAGAGAGAGAACAATCCTCTTGTTAAGGAGATTCGCCGTCAGTTCTTTCCATGGCTTTTGTGCGGTAAAATCAATCAACATGTAGACTGTCATGGCTGAAACCGAAAACCAGGCCAGCTCATCGCCCTCACCCAGAATGTGCTGTTCGGGAAGAAAGAAAAAAAGCCCGCCAAGAAAAAACAAAATACTCGTCTTAAAACCTAATAGACCTCCCAGGCCTAAAAAGACGGGAGACAGTGAAAGACCCATAACCGAGCTTGGAATCCACTTCATGAAACCCTTCAGGAACACCCAGACAGATGTCGCACTGAATGTCCACCAAAAGGCCTTGTGCTCCTGAGAATCGGTATTTTCAATAAGCGAAACAGCCGCTCTGGCCGATGGAAACGCCGCTTTTTCCAGGTGTTTCCTGAAAAACCAGGCCAAAAAGGTACCCATCACATTGAGAGAAACAACCCAGAGAATCAGCGTCACCGGATCGTCTGGAAAAAGACCTGACAAGACAAGTGCCGCTAAAACAGTAGAAAGTAAAGTCACAGTGGAAAAACTCATTCCTGTTGTCATGGAAAGATAATAACCGTAATCCTGAGAGCTGGATGTTTTCACGGTCTCATGGAAAACACCGGAAACTTTTTGGATAGACGCTTCTATTCCTTTGATAACAACAATAGTCAGCAGAGATATACCCACTGCAAACCCAACTTTTAAAGCAATGTAGAGGGATCCAACAGACAAAAGAAAACCAGTTAAGACCAAAACAAGAGAACGGGACAGTGACATGATTTTTTCCTTTCGTTGATTTTAGTTGAGTTTCACCATAAGCGCAACAGCATAATACAAACACAGTCAGTCAAGAGCCCGTTTTGATGTTGTCACTCATGCTCAGTTTCCCACAGAACGAAGCCTGCTGAAACAAGGAGTCCTTCCCAATAAACTCATTGACAAACCGGAACAAATGATCCGGGAGTGATGAACTGAGCCGCATGATGCATATCGGTGTTTTTTTCATCGGCATGCCGTTCCATCAGCCCCGTGATGCGCCTTTTTCAGAGGCAGTAGAGCGCGTGCTTTTTTAAAAAACCGCTTGTAATTGAGACTTAATCTCACTATCATAAAACGATGGCGTTTTGCGACTGTACTTGAGCCACATGCAGTCTGTTTTATATTATTTAACTTACGGTTCGGAGCGAAAAAATGATCCCCTTGACAAAAATTCCCGAAGGTGCCAATGCTGAAATTGCGCAGCTCAATGGGAAAGAACAAGCTCGAGCAGTTAACCCCATGGGCATTCGCGTAGGAAAACACATTGAAATGATACTCAATAAACGAAAAGGTCCCCTTTTGTTGAAAGTTGATGAAACCAGAATCGCCATTGGAAGAGGAATGGCAATGAAAATTTTGGTCCACGAAAAATGACAACCAAGACTCAGACACAGTCAAACAAGAGCAAGGAAGCAACAAGCTTGAGAATCGCAGTAGCGGGGAACCCCAACACGGGTAAATCCACTTTAATTAACTCGTTAGCTGGAAGCTCCATACAGGTGGGCAATTGGCCCGGTGTAACAGTCGAAAAAAGGGAAGCAACCATAAAAGCTGGACCAAAAACCATTCACCTGATTGACCTCCCCGGTATTTATAAGCTTTCCGATCAAACAGCAGAAGAACGCGTCGCGAGTTGTTTTCTCCTGGAAGAAAAACCCGACCTCATTCTCAATGTAATTGACTCAACCAATCTGGAAAGAAATTTGAATCTCACCCTTCAGCTGCAGGAACTGGGTGTTCCCATGCTGATCGCGCTGAACATGTCCGATGAGGCTGAGAACAAAGGCATTCAGATCGACACCGATAAACTAGAGCGCATTTTAAACGCGAAAGTCGTCAAAACCATTGCCACATCCAAGAAAAGTGTCCGCAAATTAAAAGAGCACCTGTGGTTACCTCACCCTTTTCCCAAGCAGTGGACAACGGGCTCTCTGCTCGAATCGCACCATCTCATCTTTGAAAAGCTCCATGAGAGCGAATGCCCCTTCCCGCTTACGAGGTGCATTTTACAGTTCCTCGATGGAGAGCCAAAGGCTGTCAATCAGCTTCAATCCATGGAGGAAGTGGATCATGAGCTTTTCACCCAGTGGACAGCTCTCATCAAGGAAAATCAAGTAACTGATGCCAGATACAGCGAAACAGAGCGCATTTCCAAAGAAGTGCTTGCACTGAAAAAATCCAGCAAACCAGACTGGACAGACAAGCTGGATTCCATTGTGTTAAATCGCTTTTTAGGCATTCCCGTTTTCTTTTTCCTGATGTGGCTGGTCTTCAAAATGACCTTTGACATTTCCGGTCCTTTTGTCGACTGGATCGACGTCGTAACGACCGGTCCCCTCACGCGCTGGACAGAATTGCTCCTCAATCTGTTATCGGCTCCGGAGTGGGTCATTTCCCTGGGAACCGAAGGTTTAATTGGTGGTGTTGGCTTTGTTTTGGCTTTTACGCCGGTCATCTTTGCAATCATGTTTTTCATGTCGGTCCTGGAAGGCAGCGGCTACATGGCACGTGTGGCCTTTATCATGGACCAATATATGCAAAAAATAGGTCTGCCAGGAAAGGCATTTATCCCGTTGCTGCTTGGTTTTGGCTGCAATGTACCATCGGTTTATGCTACCCGTACCCTGGATTCCAATAATGATCGCATTTTAACATGCTTAATTTCGCCTTTCATGTCCTGTGGGGCCCGATTGCCCGTTTACATTCTCTTCATAGCGGCCTTTTTCCCCGGTCATTCGGGTACGGTCTTGTGGGGCATTTACACCTTGGGTCTGGTGCTGGCTGTTGTAACCGGCATCCTGTTCAGGAAACTGCTATTCAAATCCGAACCCCAACCTTTTTTATTGGAACTCCCGCCTTACCGCGTACCCTTGGCCTCTCAACTGGCCAAAGAGACCTGGGAAAAAGGCAAGCACTTTTTGCAAAAAGCGGGTACATTCATTTTAGGTGTTTCCATTCTGGTATGGTTCATGTTCAACCTGCCCTGGGGTGTAGAAAATCCAAAAGACTCCGTTCTGGGAAAAATGGGACACATGGTAAGCCCCGTACTACAGCCCCTTGGTTTTGGCACATGGGAAGCCGGTGCTTCGCTGATAACCGGTGTGGTAGCAAAAGAAATTGTGGTGGGAACCATGGGCGAAATCTACGCGCATCAGGAAGAGGAAGAAACCCAGACGCCTACCTTTAAAGAGGAAATGGCTCTCATAGGCAGTGGATTCGTGAACGCCTGCCTTGAATCGGGTCAAAACCTCATATCAACTATCAAGGTCAGTGCTCTGGCTACAGATAAACCCGAAGGAGGGTTGGTACAAAAAATTCAAAAGGTCTTCACGCCCCTGCAGGCCTTGTCATTCATGATCTTTGTCTTGACGTACATGCCCTGCGCTGTAACAGGCATTGCCATGAAACAGGAATTCGGCACATGGAAATGGTATGGTATCGCTATTATCGCAGGTCTGGTACTTGGCTGGCTGATAAGCTTCATTGTTTATCAGGGCGGCCTTCTAATGGGAATAGGGAGCTGAAAATGATATGGGAAGACTTTATCTGGCTGGGTCTCATAGCCTGGGTAACTTACAAGAGCCTGTTCCCCTCCAGAAAATCACCAAAATGCGGCAGTTGCTCTGGTGCTTGTCAATACGGGAAAATGGAAGTGTAACCCCCTGTTGCAGAAGGGTGCAACAAGGGGTTTCGACTTGTATTGAAGCATTAAAAAACTCCCGTCTGCACCCTAGTTCCTACGAGAATCACGCCTGCTGAAAAAAATACACTTTTCGTATTGCAACAGAGGGAATCGTATTTAAGTGGAACATTTAGAAAGCGTCACTCCAATGACAAACAGCTCTCGCTTTTTTTATTTCTGTAAAAAAGACACAACGACCCATCCCTGCTTCTGCCCTTGTAAAAACAACTTTATTCCAACAGAAGTACCCCAACAGACACTACTGTGATAAACTTTTTACTCAACAGGGCTGTGAAAGCCGCGCCAATGAACAAGACTGAAAGAGATGCCAAACATGTATAAAAGGAAAAGATCATTCAAAATAGGAAAACTAAAGTTCGTCTTTTTTACAGTAATCTTACTGGCTGTCGGATATTTTTCCTTTAACTACTACCTGGACAAATCACTGGAAAAAGGAAATGCCGCTTTACTTTCAGGTGATTTAAAAAAGGCTGAACTGTACTATTTAAAAGTGACTCGTCTCCCCTTCAGCAATGGAAAGGGTCATGATGGACTTGGAGCAGTGGCTCTTCTTCAAAACAGGCATGACGAGGCAAAAAATCATTTCCAGGTCGTTCTCGCCAATAAAACCAATGCCAATTTGTCCAATATTCAAACTGCCTTAAATGTATTTATCACCCGGGGTGATTATGAAGCGGGAAAAACATACAGAGACTTCCTTCTTCAATGGTTGGGCACGGAGGTCAATCAATTCAACATCGAATATGCCGCACTTTCTCTGGGCAACTTCGAGTTGGCACAAGCAAGACAGTTTTTATCAAACACGCCCGAAGAACAAAAGCAAAGCAAGCCCTATCAACGTATTCTCAGTTTAGCTGATGAATACGAGAACAATGAAGAGGTTCCTATCCTCTACGACAGAGATGGCGATCCTATCATGGTTTTCAACTTAAACAACAGTCAATACGAATATGTAACACCTCAGCTTTTTTATGCATGGCCCAAACAAGAAGATTACGGCAATAAAATGGACCGTATTGACTGGAAAAACAAAGTGTTCACCACCATTGACCTCGACCTCCAACGCGTCGCACATCAAGCCATGAAGGGTTATGAGGGAAGTTTGATATTGATGCATGCCGGTTCTGGCGAAATAGTCGCTGCCTATGGCACCAAGGGGTTTTCCCCTTTTGAAACGGAGTTTGAACCCGGTTCAGTTATTAAAGTCCTCACTTATGCAGCGTTCCTGGAAGAAAATGGCAATTCCGATGCATATGCTCCTAAAAATTATCCGGGCAACACGTCCATAAGTGGAAAGGTTTTTTACGACTGGAAAACCCACGGCCAATTGAACAGCATTGGCGAAGGCATGGCCGTCTCCTGCAACCTTATGTTTGCCCAAATGGGTGTGGATATGGGATGGGTTTCGCTGCGGAAAATGTACAACAGATTTTTTGACAGAAAACAGACCGACTTCCTGCTCGGTAAAATGATGAAGGGTCAAATTCTTGAAACACCGACCAATGATTACGAAATAGCACGCATGGCCATAGGTCTCGACGGTATCGCTTCTACGGTCAGAGGACTCATTCAAATTCCTGCAGCCATTGCAAACAAGGGTGTCTGCCCTTCCCCTGTTATGGTCAGCCGATGTGAAACCATCCATGGACAGGTTTACAAAAAGGCAACACCTGAAAATGGAAAGAAAGTGTTTCAGACGACCACAGCCACCGAGCTCATGGATTCAATGAAATTATCCCTCTCTTTTGACCAGGGAACGGCCCGGCGAGCTGCTGTTGAGGGCGTTGAAGCCGCCATGAAGACTGGCACAGCTGGAGAAAGACCTTTTGACTCCGTTATGATCGGTGTTCTGAATCCATCCAAACCTCAATTAGTCTTTGCTTTTCACCTGTATAAAGGCGGCAAATGTGAAATCAACGGAGCACTGGTTGCCTCGAGACTGCAATCTCAAATTAAAGTCATCGCACCGCAGTTTCTCCAATAACCTCGCCTTGTACCAATCTGTCAATTGAGCGCGTTGTAAACGAGAATAAATACAGTTCAACTGAAAGAAAAAAACCTGGAACCCTTATGAAAACCAATACCTATCTCCTGAGGCTGGGTGAAGTCACCCTGAAAAAGAGAAACCGCAACTGGTTTATCAACAACCTGGTCCGAATCATCAAGCCTCGAGTCAGGCACCTCGATGCCAAACTGGAAAAGAGACATAAAAAGCTGCTTCTCTATACCGAAGCTCCGGCAGATGAAGTCAGAAAAGCACTGAAAACCGTCTTCGGTCTTGTGGGTGTAAGTCCCATTTTCAAGACAACACGCGACATGGAGGATATCAAGAAAACGGCTCTTGAACTCGTAAAACCTCACTTTGAATCTCAAAAGAGCTTTTCAGTCAAAGCAAAGAGAACTCAAAAAACCTACCCCGTCAAATCACCGGACATACAAAGGCAAGTGGCCGAATATCTCTTTGAGCATGGTCTCAATTTAAAAGTGGACCTCAAACACTCCGAACTCACATTGTTAATCTCCGTCGAATTTAAAGAAACATGGTTGAGTTTAGAAACATGGCCCTGTCTTGGTGGTTTGCCGGTTTCCTCTAAAAACAAGTTCGGTTTGTTACTGAGCGGCGGCATTGATTCTCCCGTAGCCGGAAATCTCATCCAGAAGAGAGGTGGTTATCTGGAAGCCGTTTACTTCCACACCCCACCTTTCACCGTTGAGTCGGCCAAGGACAAAGTCATTGATTTAGCAGAAATCCTGTCGCGTTACCAAAATGGTTTCAATCTCCACATCGTCAATTTTACAGAAGTTATGAAAACCATTAAGGCAAACTGTCATGACAGTCTGATGGTGGTTTTGAGCCGGCGTTTCATGATGCGAGTTGCCGAACGCATCATGACAGAAAAAGGCGGACAGGCTCTGGTAACAGGAGAAAGCCTTGGCCAGGTAGCTTCGCAAACGATTGAGAATATCTCTATTGCGAATTCTGTTGTGACGATGCCGGTATTGCGACCCTTAATCGGCATGGACAAAACCGAGATTATCTCGTGGTCCAGAAAAATAGACGCCTATGAAACATCCATCAGACCCTACGAAGACTGCTGTTCCCTCTTCGCCCCGGAAGAGCCCGCGACAAGGGCATCCGCGCGAAAAGTCCAGCATGAAGAATCCAAACTGGATATCAATGGTCTCGTTGAACGAGCTCTGGAACAAACAGAGTCTATCAGGCTCTGCCTTGATTAGAGGCCGTCTGTTCCGGTTCCAACACTTAGCGCTGAGTGTGTTTTGAAATAATCTGCTGCATTTCCGAAGTAAAATGGGAACCCGATTTTTTATGCAATACCTCTCCATCGGGTGAGATCAACACATTGAGCGGTATGGAACGAACACCCCAGTGCCGGACAAACCTGCCGTCGATATCCGTCACAACGCAGTTTCTGTTCAGACCGTATTGTTCTGCCCAGTTTGAAGCGGTTTTCCGCGTAGCGGGTCTGCGACCTTCACCTGAGACCATAACCGTAATGAAAACCACGTCTTCTGTGTGCTCTTCCATTTCCTTCATGTGGGGTGCCTGACTGCGACAAGGCGGGCACCATGGCGCACTGAAATCAAGCCAGATGTATTTACCGCTGTAATCAGCAAGAGCAAAGTCCTGACCGTCTGCCGTTACCAGGTGATACTTATCCCGGCTGGAGTGGACGTCTTTTTTAACGGACAAAGATGTTTTCTTCAAAATCATCCAAGCGGCCATAACGGCCACAAGAAGAAGCAATAGCCCGAAAGCAAATACCACGGGCTGCTTTTGTTGACGCTCTCTCAATTTGACATATTCCATATCATACTGAATTGTTTTTCCGGGAAGCTCAATCGTTGGATCAAAAGGTTCGAAGCGATAAATGTAACCATCCTGTGTTTTACGCCTCTCGGCCGGGAAGTAATTTCCACCCTGAAACTGCAGTAATGTCTTACGGTAGTTGCGAACGGCCCAG
Source organism: Acidobacteriota bacterium (assembly GCA_002747255.1). Lineage (GTDB taxonomy): Bacteria > Acidobacteriota > Holophagae > Acanthopleuribacterales > Acanthopleuribacteraceae. The sequence continues at coordinate 48,769 of PDUC01000040.1, forward strand.
TCACCATTTTGCCGAGGCGTTTGAATAAACAAGATTTCCTTGTCAATCCAAGCCCGATCCCGTCCAAAATTCCACATAATGCCCCCTTTTCCACTATTGTAACGTAAAAGTACCGCTCAGGTATAAGTGAAGAAAAAAACCTTGATAATTAAAAGAATGTCGGTACCCTGATAAAGTTGCAGATCCAACTGGTAGTTCTCAGATCATCTCACCCGTGAGAATCTAAAAACAAAATTAGACAGAGCAAGCCAGATATCAGATAATACACTGGTATTCGCAAGTAGAAAGGTTTCCGCACTCCTTCATGAAAAAACACTGTCCACCCACCATTTGTTCGCTTACAAAGAGCATCACATGGCAAGCCGTTGCAAGCCTTGCCACAATGGCCGTGTTTTACCTGTTGACAGGGGAATTCACTTTCGCCGTTTTAGCCGGCGCTGTTGAGTGGGCGGTCAATTTCCTGCTGTCTTTTGGTCGCCAACACCTGTGGGCTAAGAACCGGCCTGAAGAGGGTCAAACCCAACCGATTGTAATCTGGTTGACCGGCCTCTCCGGTGCGGGTAAATCAACAATTGCCAAACTCCTGGTCAAAAAATTCAAAGAAAACAAACTGCCCGTACAGTGGCTGGATGGCGATGTCACCCGTGAGTTCATCCCTGCAACCGGATTCTCCAGGGAAGAACGCGACCGACACGTCCTGTCAACCGGATTTATGGCGCGTACACTGGAACAGCAGGGAGTCAATGTGGTGGCGTCCTATATCTCGCCCTATAGGGAAACCCGTGAGAAAGTCAGAGCCATGTGCCGGAACTTTTTTGAAGTTTATCTGTCAACACCGCTGGAAACATGTGAAAACCGCGATGTCAAAGGCCTCTATCAGCAGGCCCGTGCAGGAGCAATAAAACAGTTCACGGGAATTGACGATCCATTTGAAGCCCCTTTCAAACCCGACCTGGAGTTGGATACAACCCATCACTCACCTGAAGAAACCAGTGAAGTCATCTTCCGTGCCATTCAAGACCGGCTTCACACCCAACACCTTTAGTACCCTTTTCAATCAGGAAAAAACCATGTCACTCACGCATTTGAAACAGCTTGAATCCGAAAGCATTTACATTATCCGGGAAGTTGTAGCGGAATTTGAAAATCCGGTTATGCTTTATTCCGTTGGAAAAGACTCTTCGGTCATGGTTCGCCTTGCTCAAAAAGCCTTTTACCCGGGCAAAATTCCCTTTCCGCTCCTGCACGTCGATACGTCCTATAAATTTCCCGACATGTACTCGTTCCGCGATCAATTTGTTGAAGCAGAGGGCTTGGATTTAATCGTGTACCGCAACGAAGATGCCATACAAAAAGCAACCAATCCCTTTGATAAAGGCCCTTCTGCCTGTTGTGCCCAATTGAAAACGAAAGCACTCCTGGACGCTCTGGCTCAGGGTGGTTATGATGCCGCTTTCGGGGGAGCTCGACGTGACGAAGAGAAATCAAGAGCCAAGGAACGCATCTTCTCCTTCCGGGACCGCCATGGACAGTGGGATCCTAAAAACCAGCGTCCGGAGTTGTGGAATCTCTACAATTGTCGGGTTCACATGGGTGAGAGCATCCGGGTTTTCCCCTTATCCAACTGGACAGAACTGGATGTCTGGCAGTACATCCTGATGGAAGAAATACCCATTGTCCCCATGTACTTTGCAAGAGAAAGAGAAGTCTATGAAATAAACGGTCAACTCATTCCCTGTGAGGACATGGTGTTTCCAGATCGAGCGGTTGGTGCCAGAAAGAAGGTGAGTTGCCGCTTTAGAAGTCTTGGATGCATTCCCTGCACGGGAGCGGTGTTATCAACAGCAAAAACAGTGGCTGAAATTATTGAAGAAATTTTCACAGTAACCACTTCGGAACGCAACACCAGGGTCATCGACCATGACAGGGAAGGCTCCATGGAGCAGAAGAAAAAGGAGGGTTACTTCTGATGCAGTCCATTGAAGCGTTCCTGAAACTCAATGAAAAAAAAGAGCTAGTCCGTTTTTCAACCGCGGGAAGTGTGGATGATGGCAAATCAACCCTGATCGGGCGACTGTTACACGATTCAAAGTGCATCTATGAAGACCAACTCTCCTCCATCAAAAAAGCATCCAAAAACAGGGATATCCCCATTGATTTTGCACTGCTGACAGACGGTCTGAAAGCGGAACGAGAACAGGGCATCACCATCGATGTGGCTTACCGCTACTTCTCCACCAGTAAGCGAAAATACATCATCGCCGACACGCCGGGCCATGAGCAATACACGCGCAACATGGCCACAGGCGCTTCAACAGCGGACATGGCGGTCATTCTGGTGGATGCGGTCAACGGTCTGCTGCCTCAATCCAAGCGACACGCCTTCATTTCAACGCTCTTACAAATCCCTCACATCATTATTGCCGTCAATAAAATGGATCTGGTGGATTATCGACAGGCGGTGTTTGATGACATCGTCAATGAGTTCACGCTGTTTGCCGAGAAGCTGCAAATCCACGATCTGCGCTTCATACCTATCAGCGCGCTTCACGGGGACTTTGTCGTCGATACGAAATCCGACAAGATGCCCTGGTATCAAGGACCATCACTGCTGGAATTACTGGAAACCATACATATTCGAAGTGATAAGAACCTGATTGATTTGCGCTTTCCGGTGCAACTCGTGTCCCGGCCCGATCGCACCTTCCGCGGTTACAGCGGTCAATTGTCATCGGGGATACTCAGAAAGGGAACGGAAATCATGGCGCTTCCCTCCATGCAGAAATCCAGAGTGAAATCCATCGTCACTTTTGACGGAGAACTGGAAGAAGCCCGTCCGGGACAGGCAATCACCATTACCCTGGAAGACGAAAGAGATATCAGCCGGGGCGATATGCTGGTTCATCCGGACAACCGCCCGCTTTTCTCCAGGAGATTCGAGGCCATGCTGGTGTGGATGGACGAAGAGGCACTCGATCCCGATCAAAACAACGCGTTTTTACTCAAAACAAATGCCAGAACCGTCTCTGTTTCTTTGGATCAGGTGCGCTATGTGGTCAATGTCAACACGTTGAGCAAGGAAAACGCCAACCAGCTTCAGTTAAATGAAATAGGCCGAATTGTTTTTACCTCCAATGAGCTGCTGTTTCTGGACTCGTACCAAAGAAACCGGGCCAATGGTCAGTTCATCCTCATATCGGCTCAAACTCATAAAACCGTCGCGGCAGGTATGATAATTCACCGTGAAAAGCAGGATCGATTACCCGTCAACATATCCGTTCAAGCCGATGAACTGTTGTCCAGGCGCAACATTCACTCAAAGATTTCCCGTGATATGAGAGCATCGAAGAACAGACACAGGGCATTCACACTTTGGTTTACAGGCCTGCTCTCATCAGGGAAAACCGATTGCGCTGTGGAACTGGAGCGGCACCTTTTCGAAAAGGGCTACCAGGTTAAACTTCTCTCAGGCGGTCAGGTTAGAAAAGGGCTGTGTAGAGATCTTGGTTTTTCATCTGAAGATTCCGCCGAACACCTCAGGAGAGTAGCCGAAACAGCAAAAATATTGAATGAAGCGGGAATCATTGTGATTGCATCGTTTATTTCACCGGTTCAAAAAACAAGAGAATCCATAAAAAAGATCATAGGAAAAGAATGCTTCTATGAAGTTCACTTCAATGCCTCTGTCAGTTGGTGCGAACAGCACGACCAAACCGGGCTCTACGAAGCCGCCAGAAAAGACCCCAACCTCAACCTGGCCGGGGTCACCTTTCCCTACGAAGAACCATTAAAACCCGACTTGACACTCAACCCGGAACAAAACAACAATCAATCCGAATGGATCAAAAAACTAATGACCTTCTTCCCGCCTTTGGACGCGTAAGAGGAATCTCAGTACAAATTCTCCAGTTTCCTGCTGGGGAGTTAAAAAAGACGCATGGAAACGGTAAAAGCCCAAAACACAACAAGATTTCCGCCTGATTCAGTGCAAAGCGAATCCTGCAGGCAGACTGGAACAACCATGAAACTGGCTATTATTTCACATACTGAACACTATAGAGACCAAAATGGTCAGATCGTTGGTCTTGCCTCAACATTACGTGAAATTAACTATCTAAGCAAGGTGTTCAGCCAAATAGTTCATCTCGCTCCTCTTTACGCCGGACCACCGCCAAAGCACTCGCTTTCCTATGCAAGTAGCAAAATCAAATTTGTAGCACTCAAACCTGCTGGAGGATCCTCCATTTACCAAAAAATCAAAATTCTGGCGGTAGCTCCATCTAACTTGAATACCATTAGAAAGGAAATCAAACATGTGAATTTTATTCAGTTCAGAAGTCCCACAGCCATGGGGCTCTATGTTTTGCCATTCCTGAAATTCTTTAACTTAAAGCCCTATTGGGTGAAATACGCTGGCAACTGGACACAGAAAAGCCCCCCTTGGTCGTATGCGTTACAAAGATGGTGGCTGAAAAATATAACTCACGCCAAAGTAACGATCAATGGCCACTGGAACGGTTTAAAACCCAATTTCTACAGCTTTGAAAACCCCTGTCTGTCCAATGAAGAACTATCAGCAGCCATAAAAGTCAGTCAGTCAAAGCAATTTTCCGAAAAAATTAATTTACTTTTTGTTGGCAGGCTGGACGATGCCAAAGGAGTACACCATATTTTCAACGCAATCACACAATTGAAAACAGCCGACCGAATTGCAAAGCTTTATCTTGTGGGTGATTCAACCAATAAAGAGAAATACACGCCTCTGGCAAGCAAATCAAAAGTTGCTGTTGAATTCTTGGGATACCTTTCAAGAGCAGAAATCAACACGTATTACTCCATGTCTCACTTTTTGCTCTTACCAAGTGCTTCAGAGGGATTCCCAAAAGTCATTGCAGAAGCAGCGGCCTTTGGCTGCATTCCCGTAGTGAGTAAAATTTCCTGCATACCTCAATACATCCAGCATGGGGAAAATGGTTTCCTTCTCAACAAGCCTTATGACAAAGAGCTTCTTCAGGTACTGCAAGAAATACAAGAACTGAGTGCAGCAGAACTCCGCAGCATTTCAAATAAAGCAAAAAAACTATCGGGGGACTTTACTTATGCCCGCTACTGCAAGAGGCTGGTTACAGAAATTTGCATATCTTCCAAAAGTTAACCTGAAAACAGTTCACACTTACAGTTGGCTAACTTTTGGCCCTTCTTTAAGCATCTTTGTTGATATGCGCCAAGATCTGGAAACGAGAATTAAAAGGACAGGCAGAAAAAGAACGCTGAAAAACAAGCTGGAGAGCATGGCAGACTTTCGCCCCTTTAAACGATAGGGTGTAAGCGAAAGAGGGACAGATATCAACAACATATTGATAACATCCCTGGCCTTGAAATATCGCCTGTAAAAATACAAGACACTTGGAACCGGCCTTGGAGCCAAGAGCTTTTTAGGTCTCAACCCATCCCATGTTCCATGTGCTCGGAGACCTCCCATGCTGACTTTTAAGTGCACTCTGGCAGCACGAGGGTTGGAAACACTTCTAAAACCATTCATATAAGCCCTCATGCCAAATTCACCATCACCTTGTCTCATTTTTTCAAATTGACGGTCAAATAACCCCGTTTTTTTAAAAACTGATTTCTTGACCATCGCATTTCCAGAATCAAATTGGTCAGCCCATCTAAAAAAACGATAGTTTGCGGGAATGGGTGCACCCACAGCTGAAAGTGACACGCCAGCAGAAATATCTGCTTCAAAGTACTCCAAGGCTTTTAGATGTTGAAAAATCCAATCGGGTTTCACCCTGGAATCGTCGTCAAAAAACAAGAGAAAAGAGCCCCTGCTTTCCCTAATAGCACGATTCCGCGCTTTCCAGAGTTGTTTTTCTCGCTGATAGATCACTCTCATATTCAAGTCAAATTCACTGTAGAAGGTTTCCTGAAAAGGCTCGCTTTGATCAACTACAATCACTTCAAAATTCTTATAGTCTTGTTTTTCTAAATCACGAAGAACATCAGCTAAATACGGATATCGATTCAAGGTGGGGATAATAACAGACACTAGAGGCTCATCCATTGCCATGGTTGATTGAAATGCATCGTAATCAGGATATATTTTCGGGTTATTGCCTATTCCCTGATAGGGCACTTTCACAGTTCTTAAAAAAGCAGCGAACTCTTTTACAGGGTTCTTAAATGCTAAAAGGCGGCGGAAAAGATAATACCAAACCCATGGCTTCTTAAAATATTTTCTCCCAAATCGATATTCATCATACGGATTCAACACCTGATGGCTCACGTCTCTCTCTCCATCTGAAACATGCATAACTCCGTTTTGCCACGAGGCATAACCATAATCCCACTTCCGGGCTCTTGGATCTTCGTATTCGCTATCAAGTTCTCCAGGCTTCAAACTCTCTACCGTTAATGAAAAGCAAGTTGGTTTATTCCCAGCCGATGAGCTTTCAAGAGAAAACATCCAGGTCGGCTTTATTTTTTTTAAAAAATCAAACATATTATACTTTCACCTGTTTTAAAACCGTGAAGCCCAATTCTGTCCTCCTGTTTCAGCGGCGTTTTTTATCGCGGAAAACTTGCAAACAACTCCATTGCTTTATTGTATTTCAATTCGAGGCTTTCTATCCAGTACTCAATAAGAAAACCGAAATAAAACGATTCCATAAACACGAGCGCATGGTACAGGGTAAGTTTTTCTTGCTCTCTAAAATAAATTGAGACATATTAGCAACATGAAAGGATGCATCGCGATCTACTCTGGAGTCATTCCCTCAACCACTTTTATTGAACAACTCATCGAAGGTGTAGCAAACCAAGGCAAGACTGTTTTATTAGTGGGTAAAAAGAAAGGTCAGGTTCAATACAAGAGTTCATTGATCAAAGTTATCACACTTCCCAAAAACAACCTTGCTGGTTTGCCCATCCTGTTGTATCGCCTCTTTTTACTTCTGGTCAAGAAGCCTGTGGGCATGGTTTCACTTATTTCATTAATTCAACTGGGACCCAAAAAAATAACCAAAATGATTCACTTCCTAAATCGTTCGCTCCCTTTTTTGTTAACCACTCCAGATATCATACACGTCCAATGGGCGCATGATGTTTGCTTTTTTGTTGAACTTAAAAAGGTTATCGATTTTAAATTGCTGGTTAGTTTCAGGGGAACACAAATTACAACAAAACCGGTTGTTTACGATTATTGGGCTGAAGCATATAAAAAATGCTTTCCATATGTTGACGGTTTTCATGCCGTATCTGAGGCGATTTCCAGGGAAGGGGAAAAGTACGGTGCTGCCAAAGACAAAACCGTCATTATAAAACCCGCAGTCAAAGAACACCTGATCGCACAAAAGCAAACGCCCCCAATTAACAAAAACCAAACGACAAAGCTTATTTCAGTTGGTCGAAAACACTGGAAAAAAGGGTATCGTACAACCCTCGATGCATGTTACTTGTTAAAGCAAAAGAAATTCGACTTTTCTTACTCTATAATTATCGGCAAACCAAGCGAAGAACTGCTTTATCAGGTCAAAGACCTGGGACTGGAAAATCACGTCACCTTTCACACTAACCTTCCCCACAGTGACGTCCTGGATCTCATAAAGGAGGCCGATATAATGTTGCTTCCAAGCCTGGAGGAGGGAATTGCAAATGTGGTTCTCGAGAGCATGGCATTGGGAACCCCCGTTATTTCAACAAATTGTGGAGGGATGGGAGAAGTAATCAGACATAAAGAAAACGGCTTCTTAGTACCACTTTGTTCACCCCGTGCTTTTGTTGATTGCATTGAGTTATGGGCTTCTGAAGGCATTCCGTTCAAAAGAACACTTCTGGAAAACGCAGCTGCCACCATTAAAACAGCCTTTTCATCTACAAAACAAATAGAGCGATTTAACTCCTGGTATAATTGTTTTTTCAAGGCAGGCAGGTTGTAATCAATGTGTGGGCTATTTGGTGAATTTGGTAAAAAGCAACCACTGTTGGTTACTGGTTCTTTTATGGCATTAAACGATGAATCAACAAGGCTGGGTCATGTGAGACATGCAGAATTCTATGGGATGATGCAAAAGACCCTTTTCAAGGTTGATCGAGCAAGTATGGCTAATTCCCTGGAGGTTCGGGTACCGTTGCTAAAAAAAAGCGTTATAGAGAGTTCGCTACAATTAAGTCCATACTTGAGTTGCAATCCAAATAAAAAAAAGGATACCTTGAAAAGTTTGCTGAGAAAAAAAGTACCATCTTCTTCTATTGACAACAGAAAGAGGGGCTTCAGTATCCCCCTCAGAGATTGGATTGATGACTCTCTCTGTGATCTATTTCGTGAGAAACTGTCAAAAACCAAGTACTTGGGAGGCAATGCACTCAACGCTGCCAGGCTTCTCGATAAACACAACAGGGGAACTCCTCAAACAGCTCTCCTGTTTTCACTATTTTCGTTAATCTGTTGGAGGGAAGAATGGAAAAAATAAAAATACTCTACACGATCCCCAACTTTGATACAGCAGGCAGTGGCAACGCGATGTTGAACATCATCCAACGCCTGGATAAAGACATTTTCAGCCCTGAAATATGTTGCTTTCACCCAAGGGGCTCCTTTTTTAAAAAAGTTGAAGATGCTGGATTTCCTATCCATCTTTTCCAATACACGGCTCCTATGAAACCGCGCATAAGAGGTTTGTACAAGGTCTATCAAATTGCCAGATTTTTCAGATCCATTAAGCCGGATATCATACACTCATTCCATTACAGTTCAGATTACTCTGAGGCTCTCGCTGCCAGACTGGCCGGTGCCAAGTGGGTTTTCACTAAAAAAAACATGAATTGGGGAGGAGCCTCGAAGAACAGTTGGAAATTAAGAAGCTTTCTGGCAAATGCAATCATTGTTCAAAATAAGGATATGATTGACGAATTCTATCCTAACTCAAACAAGACCATGTTGATACCCACAGGGGTGGATTTAGATCAATTTAAGAAAAGCACAACAGAATCTTTTTCTGCTCGAGAATTCGATTTCCCAACGGACACTAAAATCATCATCTCTGTTGCCAACCTTGTCCCGGTAAAAGACATAGAAACGCTCATTCATTCGTTTAATAATATACATAGCAGGCAAGAAACGCACCTTCTGATCGTAGGCGATAACAACAATGAATATGGAGAAAAACTCAAAAAGCTGGTGAACGATTTATCATTAAATCACCGCATTACATTCACCGGAAAACGATCCGATATTGCATTTTTACTTGAAAGATCATACCTGTTTGTACTTCCCAGTAGAAAAGAAGGCGCACCAGTTGCCATGTTAGAAGCCATGGCGAAATCAAAGCTCGTCCTAGGCAGTCGAATACCGGGCATTAAAGATCAGTTGGCAGCTTTTCCGTTTTTACTTTTTAAAGCTGGCGACAGCCGCGAACTAACAGAAAAAATGGAATGGGCCTTAACTCTCTCTCCCCCAGAATACCGCGAAATGACTGAAAAAATAAACCACCACGTATCGGAGTTCTACAACATCAATATTGAAGTAAAACGCCACGAGACACTCTATCACAAACTTCTCAAATAGAAGCGAGTCCTCGTTCTTTTTTATTGCTGACGCTCAAAGAAAACAGCAAGAGTAAGCAGCATACTGATCACATGAGCATAGTGCACGGAATCCTCAAATTGGAAAGCGCGATAAAATTGTTGAATTAACTGTTTGTCAACATGTTGTGTCAAGGCTCCATGATATAAGTATTGCTTGAGTTGAGCTTCATTAAACGCTCCATGAAACTGATTTTCCCAGTTACGCTGAATTAGTTTTCTGCCAAATACTTTCTCTGACGTGATTCGGCTCAACTTCCTGATAACCCTTCCTGGTAAATTTTTGAAGCTTGAAAAATCACCATAGTTATAAAGATGACAGGGTGAAAAGGCCTGCCATGGTATTTTTGCTAAAGCGGTACTTTTTCTTTTGATGTATTCAATTTGAATTTTTCTTCCAGACAGGATTTCCTCCGGAATGCGAGTAATTAACTCACAAATCTCTCGCTGGTAATAAGGCAAGAAAACAGGTCCTGCATCGGAAAAAACAGAGAGGTTCGTTGAAGTCCATCTTGGAGCCCAATGAATTGATTTAAAGGCACGAATCTTCGAACGCGCGTTTTTTATATTGATCTCTCCAGCCAGAGTTCTTATTCTCGCATGGAGATACCGATCAAAATCGCCTTCTAAGCCCCAGTGCCGCCACAAGGCTCTTCCAAGTTCACTGCCGCCTTTTTTGAGAATGCCTTTCTTTAAATAGCCTGCAATTTCCTCCTCCGGTAAACTGTCTGGAACATCAGCACCATCAAAGAGAACATCGCCCCAATGACCCAGAAGCAGAATACTGTTCCTGTTACAGATTGAATCGAGCCAGTGCTTAATAGCTATCTGTCTAGGGTGGGTAAACTCCGAAAAACAGTGGTTGAGATCAGCCAGTGTGTCAATGTGACGCCAAAGCGATTCTCTGGGTATGTTAAAACTCTCAAAAGAAAAACCTTTAACCTCAGCTATCCGCTTACCATAAAACGGCTCATCAACACCCTTTTCAAAAGCATAAGAATAGCTGCAGACATCATGCCTGCGATCCTCGGGTATGGCAGCGGCAAGAGAGCGACTGTCAAGTCCTCCAGACAAGGGCAGAATGATTCTTTTTTTAGCGATCGCCCTGGCAACCAAACTGTCAAAAATACTTTCAAAAAGGTCTGTAGCCCTTTCAAGGGTTAAGTCATCCGGCTCATAAGTCCAGCTCCATGTCGGTTCTTTGTGCAGCTTGTGACCTTTGATAGTGTACCTTGTGGCTGGGGCAAGTGTTTTCAATTCCCGGAAAAAAGTCGTATCACCCAGAAAAAAGCCACAGGCAGCAAAAACACATATGGACTCATAATCAAGTTGATAGTGAGGTTCCGGATACCACTCTGTAAAGCAATGCTTGTTTGAGTCATAATACCTTGCATCCAAAGGTATGATATCAGTTGAAAACTGGTTGATACTTTTCATTGTTCTAGCGTTACGACTTGTTCTTCGCCCTTAAAGGCGTCAACAATCCCGCAAGAACACCAAACCCCCAGGAATGGTGAACCAATGCAATGATTAACGGGAAAAGCATGAAATTCAACTTGTGTTTCAATTGAACGTGAATAGTAGCTATCGCCAGAAAAAGAGAATACAACAAAAGAATCAAACAAAAGCCATTAAACGCGGCAGTGAAAAAGAAGCTCAACACCAAGCCCAATAATTCACAGAAAACAAAGACAGGAGGAACCAAATGCCTCAGCTTTAAACTCGCTGGATGAATATGAAGAACTCTACCCTTAAACAAACCGTACTGAAAAAACTGTTTGGTTAGCTTTTTAAGATTGCTGCGTGCATAGTAGTTTGATTTTATGTCAGATGAAAGAAAAATTCTGCCGCCATTTCGCCGAATTCGATAGTTCAACTCGTAATCTTGATGACGAATGAGTCTTTCATCAAACAATCCGGCATCAATTAGCACCTGTTTTTTGAAAGTTCCAAACGGCACTGTATCTGTAAACTGGGATACCTTGGATGTCCTGAACGCGGAATTTCCAACGCCATATGGCGTACTCATGGCAATTGCTATAGTCTGTGATAGTGAGTCAGAACCTATCGTTTCTATAGGACCTCCAACTACATCCGCTCCTGTTTCTTGCATAACCTCTATACTCTTTATAAGATACGATGGATGGATAAGTGCGTGCCCATCTATTCTGGCTATAATATCTCCCTTGCTCTTTTTTATACCCATATTCATGGCAGTGGGCACAATGCGTTTGGGATTATTAAAAAGCGATATCTCCGGGTGTTGCAAGCCCATTTCCTGACGTTGATTGATAAGATCCCTCACAAGAGCCTGAGTTCCATCATCAGACTGGCCATCAACAACCAGTATTTCATAGCAATCGTTGGGATAGTCCTGATTCAAAACCGCTTCCAGTACACGATGAATGAAGGCCATTTCATTTCTTACAGGAATGACAACAGAAATAAAGGGGGTACAACATACCTTTTCTTTCAACTTCATCGCCCCTTAAACCCCAAAACAACCAAAACCGTTCTAAATATGATTGATAAATCCAAAACAAGCCCTTGGTGTTTCAAATAGTAAAAATCATATTGCATCTTTTCAAAGGCATCATCAACGGATGACCCGTAGGTATAGTTCGTTTGAGCCCAACCTGTTATGCCAGGTCTGATGCCGTGTCTTAGATTGTAGAAAGGTATCTTTTCTTCAAGTTCTGTCACAAATTCAGGGCGCTCAGGCCGTGGACCGATGAGAGCCATATCTCCCTTCAAGATATTAAAAAACTGGGGGAATTCGTCAATTCGCGATTTTCGCAAAAAATTTCCGAAGGGAGTAATTCTTGAATCCGACTCCGTGGCCCAAACAGGTCCTGTATGACCTTCGGCATCTTTAACCATTGAACGAAACTTAACTATTTTGAAAATCTCACCTGAGAGGCCAACTCTTTTTTGGGAGTAAAACAGAGGACCAGGGGAAAAAAGTAGATTCCCTAAAAAAACAAAGGGAATAAGACACAATGTCAGAAGAGATCCGGCTAAGCCTATGATAAAGTGCCATACGATCATTAAAACACTGTAAAACCTCTTGTACGAGAGCTTTTCAGCGGCGAATAAAACCTCAAAAATGTCACCTATGTGAGCAATTGGTATTTTCCCTGTCAATTGCTCGTAAACATCCGGCATCGTCCTAACTCGCCAGCCCTTCTCTTTCAGCTTCAAAAGGGCATGGTAGAGATCTAGTTTGAGATTTCTCCTGTTGGTGATAGCCAAAATAATCTCTGTCGGTTGCAACTCCTCTACCACTTTTGCAAGCTGGTCATTTGTTCCCAGAACGGGAACCCCATGTATATGTTCACCCTGCTTCTTTAAATCATCATCCAGAAAACCAAGAATCTCAACGCTGGAGCCTTTTTCTCTATCAGCTGGATATTTAGACAGCATAACTTCGATTAAATCTTTCGCTGACTTACCCGCTCCTATCAAAAGAACCCGGTTGTTGAATTTTTTACGGCTGAAAACAAAAGAGAAGAACCATCGCCAATGAAAAAACAGAACAAAAGAAAGCACCGGAAACAAGAGTGCTTCAATTCGTCTGTCTGGAAAAAACGGAGTAATCCGAGGAATAAGCAAATATACAAATGAAGTGAGACCCGCCACCAAAGCGGTTTCAATCATCCTCCTGACATCGGCTGAATAAACACGGTTTACTCTATAAAGTCGCATGGAGGAAGACGCTATACTCCAGAGCACAATCAGCACCACAAACCACAGATAATGAGAAACCATACTCGACCAGTTAAGCGAAAGAAGATCCCGATATAAAAGACTCAAAGTAAGAGCAAAAACAAGCAGTAAAACATCGACCGCAAAGAGAATGAGAAAGCGATCAAAGTAGTGCAATACTGAAATTTTATTTTTTTTGAACTGTTCTTTTCTTTGTTGTGTCATGGGCGTACAAACTTTGCAATTAAAAACATGCGATACCGTCTGTTATTATATATTGCTTTCCTAAAACAATGTGACAATTATTGCTTACAGGAGTTCAGCTAAACCGCTGTTTGATTATCCTGAAAACATCTTTCAGCATCGAACTTGGAACAATGTCTGTTATCCTTTTACTTAATTGGGCAAAACGTAAGCTAATCGAATTATTTGCGCTGTTGACGCATCTTTACAGTGCTTTTCAGCTTTCTCTTTCTTTTCTTTCTTAATCCAAAGTAATCCGGTTATTGAGTTATAAACACGAAAAAATCACAGCCAGGACGGACAAAACACTTCAGGGTGACCCTATGCTATAATAGCAACGTGTACAGGTTAGTTCTTGGGATTTTAGATGTGTTCAATATTTGGTGAATTTTTCCCCGATGGGGGGGTCATTGACAAGGCTACATTTTTAAGAATAAACGAGCTTTCGAAAGTAAGAGGACCAGACCAACATGGTTACAGCAGCAACAATGAGAATTATCAATGTGCTTTTAACCGTCTGGCAATTCTCGATCTGACACAAAATGGAAATCAACCTGTTTTTTCACCATCACATAGATATCTTCTCTTGTTTAATGGCGAAGTGTATAATTATAAGGCACTTGCTAAAAAGTACAATCTTGAACGCTCTTTAAGATCACAAGCAGATACAGAAGTCGTCATTCAATTGATCGGGAAGCTGGGAGTAAGGAAAGCCATTGAAGAGTTCGATGGCATGTTTGCAATTGCCGTTCTTGATTTTATTACCAAACGACTATTCCTCGCACGTGATTTTGCTGGTATCAAACCCCTGTTTTTCGGAATTTCCAAAAAGGGACTGGTTTTTTCATCTCAATTTAATCAAGTGGCAGTTCATCCAGCTATTAAAGCAGCTTTATCATATAAGTATTCATGCATTAAGGACTTTCTGCAACTAGGATATATGCCCTCTCCTTCAACCATTTTCAAAAATGTGTTTCAGGTTCAGCCAGGAGAAATTGTGGAGTTTACCTCTGAGCATACTATTAAAAAGAATTTTTATTTTAGACTACCCCTTTTCCCCGAATCATCCAAGAGAGAAATGGATCCTCATCACATTCGTGAGGGCGAACATACAATAAAACACGCTGTATGGTCACAACTAATATCTGAACGACCCTTGGGATCGTTTCTCTCTTCAGGAATTGATTCCCCACTGATCGCCTCATATGCTTCAAAAAAACATACCAATTTAACCTGCCTGACGGTAAAAGTTCAAAACACTCACATGGATGAAGCGGCTGCAGCATGTAAGTTAGCCAAACATCTAAAAGTTCATCACAAAATCCAAGAAATAGAAAACAATAAATCTATAGATTACTTAACGAATCATATCTCTCTTTTTCCGGAGCCTTTCGGCGATTACAGTTCCATACCTACATACGAAATAACAAAAAAGGCATCAGACTCTTTCACCGTCATGCTGTCAGGAGATGGAGGTGATGAATTGTTCTGGGGGTACCCTAGAATGTTAAATTTAATAAAACACTCAGGTTGGTTTAACTACCCAATCATAGTTCGAAAAGTCGTTGCATTCATAAAAAGAAAAATGGGCAAAAGAATCAGTTATGGCATCGATCACCCACACTTTCATACATGGGTTTTTGATCAGCATTGTAAAGTCAGATCAAAAAGTATTCAGCGTTTGCTTCCCGGTATCCATAACTCACAACAGGTGGTTGATCTATACTCTTTTGATCTGCATGGTAAATCGAATGAAAAAATCCTTCAATGGCTTAAATGGAATGAATATTACGATCACCTGCAAAGAGTATTGGTAAAAGTTGACAGGATGAGTATGGCCAATTCCCTTGAAGTTCGTGTTCCTTTTCTTGCAAAGGATGTCATTAAATATTCTTTAACAATCACCCCAGAACTTGGTATCTCACACATCATCCCAAAGTACATTTTGAAACAGTTGTTTTTAACAGAGTTTTCAACTAAACTTCAAAATTCTCAAAAAATGGGGTTTCAATTTCCACTAAAAGAATGTTTCCAGTTGATTGGCTGCAATCAACTTGTCGAAGCATTCTTGTTGGATCGGGGATCATCCATACTCTTTGACAATCAGGAATCGATCAATTTGGTACACGATTTTTTCAATGCATCACTATCCGAATGGGGACTGTGGCATTTATTATCACTTACCACCTGGATTAAGGCATTCAACAAGTTATCGGTTGAATATTAATTTTTCAAATACTTTTAATGAACGAATTTCATTTATAAAATAGCTGTATTCAGGAAAATGAAAAAGCCTGCAAGCCAGAACAAAAAGAGCAAATAACAGACATGGACCGACAAATAGATCTACGATCAAAATATGTGTTTTAACTGCAAATAACATGGTCACAAGCACAGAAGTTAAAAGGAAAAAGACAGCAAAAGGGCGTACTTGACGGGAAATTGAGAGTCCTAGCTTTAGCTTGTTAAGAATCATGACAAACACAAAAAAGCAATAGTAGAGGACAAAAAGAGAAAGAAGGAAATTGTTAAAGCCAAAACGCAAACCGATAAAAATAGAACAAATTATGACGCCCCTCTCAATGAGAGATTTTAAAAACACCAGTTTTGTTCTGCCAACAGCTTTATAGAGCGTATTACTTAAGAAGCTTAGAGGAAATACGGGCGTAAGTAAAACAAAGAACTTTAAATAAATTAACGAAGAAAGCCATTTCGATGTGTATACAAACAAAATGAGTTCTTCAGCTACCAGAAAGAACACGGCTTGTATAGGAAAAAACACAAAGAACAATAAACCTAGAAGTTGAAAAAATTGCTTTTTCAGTTTTTTTTCTTTCTCTTGTTCCAGCGACATAATGGGAAATAAAGTTCGAGTAATCGGTAAAAGAAGAGAGGTATTTGCCAGTTCGGCAATAGATTTCCCTCTGTTGTATATTCCAAGCAAACCTGGACTCATTATTTTCCCAATATAAAAAGTATCAATACGCATTACCAAGCTATCTAAAACACCAATTGCAAAGAGGGGGTAGCTGTATTTAAGTATGGGACTAAACTTCTTTACAGAAAACTCACACTTAGGCCTCCATGAAGAGGAGAACCAGGTCAGGAAAAATTTAAGAATTGATGCGAACAACTGTTGAACAACAAGACTCCAGATGCCCCATCCACACAAGGCCGCTAATATGGAGAGAACACCGGATGTTAAGTTTGAAGTGCTTTCTATAAAAGTTAACTTCCCAAATTGCAGTTTTTTAACCATTAAGCTTGCTTGAACATTCCTCAAAGCATTAGGGAAAAGACTTAAAGCCAATAGCATGATCAATAGCTCAATATCTTGTAATCCAAAAAAATCAGCGATAAACGGAGATGAGGCATAGAGTACAAAATAAATTAACGAAGCCATAAAGCAATTAATATAAAAAACCGTGTTTAGCTGAACGGAAGAGACTTTTTTCATCTGGACAAGAGCCTGTCCAAAACCGAAGTCGAGAAAAATGTCAGACCAAGATAAAATGGCACTGACAATAGCAATAAGTCCAAAATCAGTGGGTAAGAGTAATCGCGCAAGAAAGATAGACACCAAAAATGTGGACAATCTCTTTATGAACCTTCCTGCAACCCCCCAGAAAAGAGCTCTTCTTTTTCTTGTACCACTTGATGTCAACGGTTTTCCTGTCATATAAAATAAAGTAATTCTTAGGACTTCACTGTGCGTCCTCTGTCAATGATCAGAGTCCTTATTTTTCCACATATTTATAAAAAACTAAACTTGATAATCAGTCTGTTTTCAAATTTTGCAGTAAAATGGATATGACATGCTATATTCACCTATATGGAATATGAATGTGTTGGTGAACATGAAAGTTTTATGTATTGGTAACTTTCTATCCAGATCGTATCAAGCTCCAAGCGAAATACTGGCTAATGAACTCTCTAAAAAGGGTCTTGAATTTAGTCTGGCTTCTCATTTCAATTATCGGTTGCCTAGAGTAATCCACATGCTCTATTCCTGTTTAACGAAAAGCTCTCGCCACGATGTGGCTATCATTGATGTCTTCAGCGGTCCTGCTTTCCACTGGGCCTTAGCTTGTGCCTGGATTTTACACAAATTGAAATGCCCCGTTGTCTTGTTTTTACACGGAGGAAATTTGCCTTCCTTTGCACTCAGTCATCCCCACAGGGTCAAAAAACTGTTTTCATATGCATCGGCAATTGTGGCTCCTTCGCAATACCTCGCCGCCAAACTGGAACCTTACACGAGCAAGAAGTTTGTTTTGATTCCAAATGGTATTGATTTTGATTCTTATCAAGTGAAAGTTGAAAAGCAGGAAAAATCCATTATATGGGTTAGAGCCTTTCATCGCATCTACAACCCAAACCTTCTTATTGAGGCACTGGCTCTATTAAAAAAAGAACTTAAAGAGTTTGGGCAAATAAAAGTGACCATGGTTGGAAGAGACAAGGACGGCACCTTGTTATCTGTCATAAACAAAGTAAAGGACTTTCAACTAGAAGAAACCGTTGAAATTATTCCCGGGATCCCCAAAAAAGACATCCCGGCTATTCTTTCTGACAAAGAAATATTTGTCAATACAACCCATGTAGACAACACACCTGTTAGTGTTATTGAAGCCATGGCCGCCAAATGTGCTGTTATTTCTACCAATGTGGGCGGTATTCCCTATCTTTTGGAAAACCGAAAAGATGCACTTCTATTTCAGCCAGGAAATGCTCAGGACCTGAAAAACGCTTTAAAAGAGATTCTTTGTAAAAACTCTATGCGAGATGAAATGGGTACACAAGCCCTGAAGAAAGCAAAAAAGATGGATTGGAGTTTCGTCTGTTCAGAGTGGCTTGCTCTGCTAACAGCCTTAACGTCTAAAGGTTGACTTTTTTGACTCTGAATCCCTGTTCAGTTCATCCACAATAACATTCACATACTTCTTTACGATTTCCTTCCAGGTGTATTTCTCGGACCAGGCGACAGCATTTTCAGAGTATCTTTTATAATCAGTGAGGATTGTATTCACGGCTTCAACAACGTCCATTGAGTTTTGGCTGTCAACCAGGATTCCGGAGCAGCCCTGCTTTATGGCATCTTCAATACCGCATCCAGCTGAACCAATAGCAGGTAAACCCAGGGCGTTGCCTTCTATAATCGCAATACCAAATCCCTCCGTATCACCTGATGACTGTGTTTCACTCAACATACAGAAAATATGAGAATTGCCAAGAAGCTTGCCTAGCATCTCATCGGACACGGCTCCATGAAAGGTAATATGGTCGAGAACACCCTTTTGACTTGCCAGAGCTTCGAATTCCTTTTTGGCTGTTGGAATACCAACAATATGATAGTGCGCATCTGGGTGGCTTTTTAATATTTCCGGCATTGCTTTAATAACGTTTTGTTGTCCCTTTCGACGCGTTACACCTCCAACAGTAATCAACCTCGGGTTTCCTCTCAGGTTACCAACCTCATTGTGGACCAGACGTCCTGGCTCAAAGCCATTTGGAATGAACACCAGCTGTTCCTTTTGTAAAAAATGCTTTACAAGTGACAAGGTATAATTGGATACACCAATGATTTTATGGAAGCGTTTAAGCGAATGCGTTGTGAGAAAACGATTGAGTCCTCTTGGGAAATTAACTTCACTTCCATGTATGATGGCGATGTAACGAGGCTTCCTAAAAAAAAGCGATAGAAAAGCCAATCCCCAAAGCGGAAACTTACCAGATGCAATCAAGACAAGATTTTCCTTTCTCTTAATAAACACCAATCCAAACACGAGAAACAGACGATTCAAATACATGATCAGCCTTGGTTTCCTAACAGGAACTCTAATGACAGAAAAACCCAACTTGTTGTCGTGTTCCGCTTCTTGCTGTCCATCACGAGAGCGGGAATCCGTTAAAACCTGAACGTTGAACTGGTTTTCCGCCAACTGCACAGCGAGGTTATAAGAGTGATTACCGATTCCTCCGGGTTGAGGAGGAAATTCGGAAGTAAATAAAATGAGCTCATTCATGGTTTTGGTCTCCATTCGTGCTCTGCACCTTCGTTTTAGACAGAAAGCGGATGTGCGCGAACCCAAACAGCACGCCAACACAAGCTAATCTCATGGCAGAGTGCCCCATGGTAAACATAGAAAAGATAACACAGGGATAAACAAAGCAGGCCTGAAACCGTGGCATTCTCTTGAAAAGCGCACGTGCAGTCCAGTAGCACATAATCAGCAAAGCGATAACGCCAAAGACGCCATGCTCTGCCAAAACCCGTGAAAACTCCGTATGCGCAGCAACGGCTTGAGACATTCCCATGTCCATCCGTTTCGTCTTGGACATTCCAGGGCCAACGCCAAGAATCGGATTACTTAAAAAGGCCTTGATATCAAAGAGGATAATCTCTTCTCTGCCAGATAAGTAATAGTCACTTTCCAGTCTCGATTCTTCCCAAATATATCTCTCTTGAAGTTTACCATCCGTTAACCTGTTGACCGCTATCCACGTCATGAAAAAAAAGATAACAGCTACAAAACCCAAAATCATCTTATTCGACTGTTTAAATACGAAAAGAAAGTAAATAAACAAGATCGTAAAAACCAGAACAGGAGCTAAAACACCGCCTCTTGAAAAAGTTAACAAAGCTCGAAAAAGGAGCAGCCCTAAAATGCAGTACTTCAACCATAGCTTGTCAATTAACTTCTCTTTGGCAAAGAAAAAAAAAATAAAAACGATGATGCCCAATCCCAAAACGGTTGAAACCTGGTTGGGACCAAACCCCCCACTTACTTCAAAGTTAGCATCAGAGCTGAATGAAATTGTTGATAGTTCTGGAGTTTTAACTGTTAGAACTCCAAGCAGCAACACAATTGGCCCCAGTAGATAAGCAAAAAAACTGAGAATTTGTTCTTTGGTGTAGGCTCTTCTGTGAAAATAGAAGAACGACAGGGTCAAAGATAGAGGACCGGACAAGTTAAAAGAAAGTGCTTTTCGCAACTCAAAAAACGAATCGACTTCCACAAGTAAAACTGATGGCAAAAGAAGTAAAAAGTAAACTATGATACTCATTGAACCCTTTACCTTGTCTCGACTTTGAATTGTTGCAAGCATAAGAATGAGACAAACTCCGTATTTTCCCGTTTCGTAGGGAAACCCCATGTTTGACATCCTTACAAAGACTTCAAGCCCCATTAAATAAAAAATTGCCTTTTCAGCAGCAAAAGTTCGATTGTTCGTCCTTATTATTTCAAAAACAGAAAAAAGCAGAACCCCCACTACGTATGCAAGACTCAGTTGCCTTGACAAAGCCAGTATGAGTCCCAAAACAAAATGCAAGAATACAAACAAATCATAAGATTTGTAGCTCTGACTGCCATGAAAATCATACCCTGTGGATGGTGATTCCGGTCTTGCCCAAAAATAGTCCATAACAATAATAACCGCCAATAAAAAACAGAAAACAACTGAACAACAATTGTTTCATTATTGTATTATGAACCAAGCGTTAATTGAAGTATATTCAGAATACCTTCCGCTCTCTGAAAAATAGCATATCACCGATTTTCATTACGAGATTTAACATACCTATTATTAACGCGATTTGTCATTCAGGTGCGCCATGACTCCCAACCAAGTTCATCCTGCTGTTGATTTACTTGTTCTTTTGCTCAACCATCCTCTGAGGTTTTAAGTTACTCAAAAAAATACGGATATCACTATGTCTAACCACGCTCTTTTGTATCGAGAAGACAGTGTTATGAAACGACAGCACAGCCATCCCATAGGGTTTGCAGTTAACTACTCAAATTCCCGGTCACTGTAACTACGTTGGAAGTGAAATGTTGAATGCATCGTGGATACGCCTCTGCAGAGGTGAGGTTTCCGTATGAACTTCACCGTAACGATTGGATAGTTTGATACGCGTTAAGGTTTCCATTTGTTCCATGACATCGCACACGGACAGATTCTTCAGCGTTTGACAGCCTTTCGTCGTCTTTCGGATTACACTCACGAAAATTAATGCGATGAACTGCAAAAAGAGTCTGGAGTCCATCGCTGGTGAGGAGTGGACACGATCGTTTCATGTCCAAATGGTTTTTGAGATCATCCAAGCTGTTCTCTACAACATCTTTTTAACGATACATTTCCAATGCCTCCTCTGAGGATTTCACCTTATTGGAAATAAGGCAAAAGAAACCGCTATACCTTTGGCGGTCATCTTGAATCGCTTCTTCGTTATAGTGAACCTTACGACCACGCTTTGGCGTTTCCTTAGTGATCAAAAAACGATCACATAGCTCCTGATTCTTTTCAACCGGATGCCCAGAAAAAAGCTCCTGGAAAAAATGGTATCAAAAAGTAAGCAGGGGGATGTGATTCATGTTCAAGAAGTGGACATTACAATTCACACAACTACTGTTTCAAGTATAGGTGAAAAAGGATCAGTTGAAGGAGTAATTGGACTTGGAGGAGTCTTCTCTACATCACAGAAAACCTCTTCTGTGGAAGATTGGTATCAACCTGCTAAAATAGAGCGTTGGTCAAAACCAGTGGAAGAAAGAATGTTTTGGCTCAAGAAAATATTTTTTTATAGGCAAAAATTATTCAAAAAGAATAACGAGGATACCAGTGACCAGTTTGAGGGTAAGAATAAAGATGAACAAATTATATATTTTTGTTTTTTTAGCTGGAATAGCTTTTCTTTATGTTGGGGCTATTGAAAACATTGCTGACGAATATGTTATGGAAAAATTTCCAGAAATTGGTGAAACAATCGATTCAAGATGGGAGCCAAATCAAGTGATTCAGCTTTTTCCAGAGATGTCAGAATTGATACCAGCCTATTCAGTAAAATATGATGGGATAAGATTGGTTTTGCAAGTTAGTGAGAAAAACACGATTTTTTCAATACAAACCTATGACCAGAAATTTGTTACACCCGAGGGAATACGTGTAGGTTCAACTATTAAACAAATTTTTGATAGATGCCCAGAAACATGTCTTCAGCCAAGAAAAGTATATTTTTGGGTAAACGGAGAGAAGCGTTTTCAGCTAGTTAAGAATGAATATGAAATATTACTTCCTTCAGGATGGAAGTACCTAATTTCATGTCACGATGGTTTTCCTTTAAATAAATGTTGTACATATGAGCTGATGAGGTAATTTAGTTGCCCTTGATAAAAAAGGAGGACTTCAGTCATGATGAACGCCACTTTGTGTATTTGACACAGAAAAAGGGACCAGGTGCGACAGCACAATCGGAACCCGCTTGGGCTAAAAAAAACAAAGAGTTAAAATGTAAAAAGATTGGACAGCCATAAATTCTCAGATTCAATTGCACCTTGTTTATCGCCAAATCCATACGAACGAAGTAACTTGCACCCCACTGTTATATAATCCAGGCAATGATAGGAACCAACACTTTGCATGTTCACACGCTTGAAAACAACCACAGCGCTTTCCTGCTGGTCTTTCCCACCCAATCGTGGATACGGTGTGGATTCCACTTCCAGCACGTTTCTCCGGCCCCACCTCCGCGTCTTGAATAAAGCCCACCGGCCCAAATGCAGGGCAGCTGAAGAAAAAACAGGTCCAGTTCTAATTGAATCCTTTTTTAACCACCCAATTGTTGCTAAAATAGCATCCGTTTCCACGGTTGATTTAGACATACCGCTTAGGGGGGTCTATCAAAATCAAATTCCTCATCCTGTTGCTGCTGCCGACCCAAGCAATTCATTTATATAAAGATGCTGTTTCCCAAAACAAGGGATACCTAGAGTGCATAGAAGGCCGATTTCCGTTACCCAGCTACGCCAAGTTCAATCAATCTGATCCACAGAGGGATTGGGACTGGTTGCGACCGCATACACCGAATCTTTATGAGTATTGCGATAATGATCCTGTGAATGCTTGGGATCCTATGGGTTTAACACGATCCTATTTTCGTGATGTTGGTTCCGTAGTCGAGGATGAGGCTATATGGTGGGAATTTTGGCGTTGGGGAGAGGGAGAAGAGTACTATGTCGTACATAGGGAAGGTCAGCAAGAATATGATGGGTCTACTTTTGCTTATGTAGTCGATGAAGCCGCTGTTGATTTTTTGCTTTCTGGTGACTTCCGAGTTGAAAGTCTTCAAGAAACAGTGCAGAGCTTTGTTGCCTTCAATATGGGCAGTGAACAAGATCAAATTTATTTATCCCCCAATGATTATTCAGAAGCTATGAAAAACTCTCCGCAGGGACAGTCTTGGGATTTAAAATTTCAGGTAGATCTGGATACCCAAAATACTATCTACATATTTGATGGAAAGGGTCATGCATATGATTCTATAGGCACTCTGACATGGGGTGCTGTAATGAAATATCATGGCTGGCCTATGCTTTTATCCATTTTTACAAGTGCCTTTGATGATCCAAGGGATACTGGAGCTATTGGCATGGGTTATATGTGGTTTAACCGTGACGTCAGAAAAAAACTGCTACAAAAATCATTTTTTTCGGAAGTTCCACAATGATGAAAGTGATATGTTTATTGATCATTATATTATCAGCGTGTAACCAGAAACAGGAAGGTCGTTATAGGGAGTTTTCGAGAATTCTTGAAGAAAACATGCAAACCTTTGAAAAAATAATTGATCTGTTAACAGATGAAGGAAGAATAGAAAGAATTGAAATAATAAAAGGTGAAATCAGAGTTAACCCAATTCGTAACAAATTTCCAAGACAGAAACCTGATGGAACATATTCATATTGTACTGATGGTAGTATTAGTCTGGAATTTGTTGACCAAGACATATTGAATAGACACCAAAACCTAGAAGAAATTATTGAATTGGCCCTGAAGCTACAAATAAGAAAGATTGACTATGGGATAGGAATAATTTGGTTTGAATTAGAAGCTGGTAGAAAGAGCTTATTTGGGATCTTGTACCTTCACGACCCCAGTGAATATGTCAAAACAAAAATTCAGAAGGAAGGACGCTATGGTTCTTTTGAAACAAAACCAATTGGAAAGCTAAAGAAATGGTTTCTATATAAAGATTGATAAGAGAAAAAATTTAGACATCCGTATTGATTTCATTGTAACGAGCAAAAAGCAGGGATCAAGGAACAAATGTAAAAAGATTGGACTGTAAAAAGATTGGACAGCCATAAATTCTCTAAAAAGATTGGACAGCCATAAATTCTCAGATTCAATCGCACCTTGTTTATCGCCAAATCCATACGAACGAAGTAACTTGCACCCCGCTGTTATATAATCCAGGCAATGATAGGAACCAACACTTTGCATGTTCACACGCTCGAAAACAACCACAGCGCTTTCCTGCTGGTCTTTCCCACCCACTAGTGGATACGGTGTGGATTCCACTTCCAGCACGTTTCTCCGGCCCCACCTCCGCGTTTAATAAAGCCAACCGGCCCAAATGCAGGGCAACTGAAGAAAAAACAGGTCCAGTTCTAATTGAATCCTTTTTTAACCAACCATGATCAGCGACAATTAAAACTACCGATCGACGACAATTATTTTTACCGGTTTTCAAAGGAAATGATAAAACAGGCCAAGCAACAAGAAAGGAGGCTTGGCCATGATGCGTTTGACAAGATAAAAGGGACCCGGCGCGACAGCGCAATAGGGACCCGCCTGGGTTAAAAAAAAATAGAGTAAAAAAAGACGCCATAGCGTCAT
>PDUC01000041.1 GCA_002747255.1 Acidobacteriota bacterium
TCTTATCCAAACATCCTGTATTTTCTCTCGTTCTCTCTTTAACTTTCAACCAACTCGGCTCTCGCGCCGACAAGGATCGAATCATACGCTTTACTTTTCGCCTTGTCAAACTCTTTTTTAAAAAAAATGAAACTCCTTGAAAATGTGCGTCAAACAAGGACCCCTTAACTTTTTATAGCACCCTAAACCACAATAAAATAATGATTTACATCGATCATTCAACAATTTAAGCGCACAGACTGACCACCTTGCCATTGCACCTGTGCTCTGATAAAACCACGGCCAGATGGATTTCCATCTTATACAGACCCACCGATTCTAAACGATCCACGGGTTATCTCAATGGACAGGAGCTTTCGCCGCTATACCGCGCGTGTTAACCTGCTTCATGGAAAGCAAATTTACGCTCAAAAGCTTTTTTCGCATAGGTTGATACGGTTTTACGATCACATTTTGACATTATCTACTAAAATACACGGGAATCTCCGTTGCGAGAATTCCATTGAATAGCTCTTGAGGAAAAAACACCGGAAACATACCATGATAGACAGTCACAGCCACATTTACACCAAACCATTTCAATCAGACCGGGCTGAAGTTATTGAGCGCGCCAGAAGCGCTGGTATCACACAACTGCTGCAAGTGGGATGCAATTTAGAGGAATCTCTGGCCGTTGTCCAACTTGCCGAGCAAACAGCGGGTATCTACGCGGCCATAGGAGTCCATCCCCATGACGCCGATACCTGGTCACCCGAAGTTCAAAATCAATTAGACAAACTAATGGCACATCCCAAAGTATTGGCATTTGGAGAAATCGGGCTGGATTTTTTTTACGATAACAGTCCCAGAGAGCAACAGAAAACCGCTTTTGAGGAACAGTTGCAATTTGTCATACAGCATTCGCGTCCTGTCCCCGTCGTTATTCACACCAGAGACGCGGAGGAGGAGACCCTGGACATTTTGAAAAGGAACCCCGTCCCCAAGGGCGGCCATGTTCACTGTTACACAGGGACAATGGACACAGCCAGATCCATTTTGGAAATGGGGTTTCACTTGGGTTTCACCGGTGTCATTACCTTTAAAAAAGCTGCCGCCTTGAGGGAAGTTGTCGCCATGACACCCCTCAACCGGCTTTTAATCGAGACAGATAGTCCCTATTTATCACCTATGCCATTCAGAGGGAAACGCAATGAACCCGCCCGGGTTATCCATATTGCAGAACAAATAGCTGAAATCAAACAAATTCCACTGCAAAAAGTTCTCGAACAAACTACACGCAATTTCAAAAACCTCTATGGCAGCCCTGGCCTGGTTTGGGAAACACTTTAAAACCGTTGACAAGAAAATGACTTCCTTTACTGTCCTGTTTGATCCTGTTACAAAAGGGAAACGCCATTGCTTTTAAAATGGATGGAGTGTAAAGTTAAGGGTGTTGACCGTATTTAAACTCTTAGCTTTTTGTATGCTGAACACCCACTTGCCTGCACTTTAGAAATACAATCCATCGGAGGAAATGATCTATGGACTTTGGCGACTTTTTCAGTCGAATCGAACTCCTTACCAACAGTCTGGGTTTATTGGACCGCAACCTTTTGCCCGCGAGCTTTCAGGAAGACGTCTTGAATCCTCTCATAGCAAACAAGGAAAGGTTGTCCATGTTAAAGGAGATGGATCCGTATTTCTCTTTATTAAAGGACATTCTACCCCTGTCAGAAACAAACGGTGCCTGGTCGGACTGGGAATTTCTACATAGAAAACTCTTGGCCTTTTTACAGGTTGAATCGGTTGTCGTCATGAAAAAGACCGCGAACGGGCCTTTTAGAGTTTTCCCCAGATCTTATGAGACAGGTGAAGCGGATCCAGAATGGCCTAACGAGAACAGTGACGAAACCATCCTCATCCACACCGACCATGACCAGCTCAATTATTATTTGAAATTTGAAAGCTCAAACGACACCTATTGGTTTTTAACCGGCCATCCCGGGCTCGATATTTACCAGACCCAAAGAAAACTGGCTCTTTTGAGTGAATACGCTCAGTGGCTTCCCTCTCTTTTCAACCACCTTCAGGAAAAGCAGCGTCGTTCCAGTGAAGAAGCAACCATCACCCCCAAACTTATCAAAGATCAAACCATTCTTGGCAATGCCCCTTCTTTTATTGAAGCTCTCGCAGCCACAGAAAAAGCCAGTGAATCGGATGCCCCTATTTATTTAAACGGTGAATCAGGAACGGGTAAGGAGCTTTTTGCCCGCAGAATTCACAATCAAAGTAACCGAAAAGACAAGCACTTCGTAGCCATCAACTGTGCTGCCATTCCCCATGAGCTCATAGAAAGCGAACTCTTTGGCCATGAAAAAGGAGCCTTCACCGGCGCTTATTACCGCAAAATAGGCAAAGCTGAAATAGCCAATGGCGGCACTTTATTTCTCGATGAAGTCGGTGAAATGCCGCTGGCCTTTCAGGCCAAGCTGCTGCGCTTCCTGCAGGAAAAGTGCTTCACGCGCGTGGGTGGAAATAACGCCATTGAATCGGATGCCAGAATCATTGTCGCCACCCACAGAGATTTGAATCAGGATGTCAAGGACGGGTCGTTTAGAGAGGATCTGTATTACCGCATCAATGTCATCCCCATACACATTCCACCCTTGCGAAAACGGCATGGTGACATTAGATTACTGGCTCATCACTTCTTTGCAAAGTACCTGCAGCAGCACAGAAAAGCCAAAGAAATCGAACCGGAGGTATTTGACTTTCTGGAGGACTACCCCTTCCCGGGAAATGTGAGAGAGCTGGAGAATCTGATTCATCGGGTAGCCGTAATGGCAAAGGGAAATGTCATTAAACTATCCGATCTACCCATTGATATGAAGTCCAGAGAAACCAAAAAATACACCCTGCATCCCTTTGAAGGGTTTGACCGGGTCATTCCTCAATCAAGGGAAGATCTGCAGGTGTATCGCGAAAAAGTAGAACAGTTAGCTGGAAGCTATGTCAGGGACCTGGAAAGACGCTTCCTTTTTCAAGTTCTGAATCAAGCTGACGGGAAAGTTCGACGAGCAGCCGAACTGGCTGGCATCAACCGCACGCTGTTCTATAAACTATTAAAGCGGGCTGGTATTGATATCAGTCAACTGGGGACCTAATCACCATGAAACTGGGAATCCTTCTTTCAGGCAGCGGTCGAACACTGCTTAACCTGAATCAACACATCAAAAAGGGGTCTGTTCGGGCGGAAATCCGTGTTGTCATCAGCTCAAGCCGAAAATGTCTCGGTGTGGAGAGGGCCAAAAAACTCGGTATTCCAGTCGTTATAATGCGCAAAAGAAAAAGTCTCACCGAGGAGGAATACAGTCACGCCATTACTCAGTCCCTGGAAGAGCACCATGTTGACCTGGTGGTTCTCGCGGGCTTCCTAAAAAAATACCTTCCATCGAAACACTATGAGAACTCGTGTATCAACATTCACCCTTCACTCATTCCGGCTTTTTGCGGCCCTGGGTTCTACGGTTCAAAAGTGCATCAAGCTGTCTGGCGTCGAGGTTGCACCGTATCCGGATGTACCGTTCACTTTGTCAATGAACAATACGATGCAGGCCCCATTATCCTCCAAAAAACCGTCTGCTTGCATGCAGAAGACTCTCCCGAACTCATCGCACAGAAGGTGTTTGAAAAAGAATGCGAAGCTTTACCCGAAGCTATTCAACTCATTATAGAAAAGAAAGTACACATAATTGACGGTCGGGTTCACCGTAAAACCGAAGAGGAACCTACAGGAGCGTGCTAATGAACATACTCATTTTGGGATCCGGAGGAAGAGAACATGCCCTTGGATGGAAAATTTCTCAATCTCCGCTGCTTGGAAAGCTGTATTTTGCACCCGGTAACCCCGGTACTTTGGCTTATGGCCAAAACATCAACCTAAAAAACAACGCGGAGGTTGTTGACTTTGCCGTCAACAACCAAATTGATCTGGTCATTCCCGGCCCGGAAGCGTGGCTCATGCGGGGAATTGTCGATGATCTCGAGAAAAAGGGAGTGCGAGCTTTTGGCCCAACAAAACAGGCCGCCATGCTTGAAGGCAGCAAAGCGTTCGCAAAGGAAATGATGGACAAAGCGGGTGTTCCCACCGCATCGCACAAAACCTTCACACAAATTGATGACGTCATGGATCACTTCAAGCAGGCAGCTTTTCCACTGGTCGTCAAAGCTGACGGTCTGGCAGCGGGAAAAGGTGTTACCATCTGTTTCACAGAAGAACAGGCCATTACCGCAGCAACAGAGGCTATGGTTGACAAAAAGTTCGGGTCCTCGGGTAATAAGCTGATTATTGAAGAGTATCTGACCGGAACAGAGGCTTCCTTCCACCTGATCTGCGACGGGAAACGAGCTACTTCTCTGGTAAGCGCTCAGGATCACAAAGCACTCTACGAAGACAACAAAGGACCCAATACCGGCGGCATGGGAACTTTCGCTCCTTCCAACCTGGTAACCGTTGAAATGGAGGAAACCATTCGCGCTGAAATTGCCGAACCCATTCTGAAAGCCATGGCCGAAGAGGGTATTCCCTTTAAAGGCGTGCTTTTTATAGGCCTGATGCTCACCTATCACGGCCCGCGCGTGCTCGAGTTCAATGCTCGATTCGGTGACCCCGAAACGCAGGTCATGATGCCCCTCTTAAACGAGGACTTATTGCCCATTCTCTTATCAGCTGCCAATGGCAAATTACCGGAGAGAGACCGAACGCGTACAAAGGATGCTCATGCAGTTTGTGTTATCATGGCATCCAAGGGTTACCCGGATCAGCCTGAGAAGGGTAAGATCATTTCACTCCCTGATCCCTTGCCATCCCAAGACCTTGTTGTCTTTCATGCGGGAACGAAGAAGGAAAAAGGCTCTTTGGTTACGTCAGGAGGACGTGTACTGGGCGTAACAGCCTGGAGTGCGAGCATGGAAGAGGCCCGAGAACACGCCTACGAAGCCGTTAAGCAAACTCACTTTGAAGGTGCATACTATCGTACAGATATTGGAGGAAAACAATGACATCACCACAAGTAGGAATTTTAATGGGCAGTGACTCTGACTTCCCCGTCATGGAAGCTGCCTGCAAAATGTTAGATTACTTCAAGATTGCCTATGAAGTTAAAGTATCATCGGCACACCGAACCCCGAAACAAACCAGCGCCTACGCACAAACAGCCCGAGAAAGGGGCATTCGAGCCCTTATCATCGGAGCTGGAGCAGCCGCTCACCTGGCGGGAGTTGTCGCTTCTGAAACAACACTGCCAGTCATTGGCGTACCCATTGACGCCTCACCGCTAAAGGGCGTTGATGCTCTTTACGCGACGGTCATGATGCCGGGAGGTATCCCTGTTGCAACCATGGCTATTGGAAAGGCCGGCGCAAAAAACGCAGCCATTTATGTGGCTTCCATGTTCAGCATGACAGACAAGGTGATGGCAGACCGTCTGAAGCAATATCGCACAGATATGGTGGCTCAGGTACAAGCCAAATCAGAGGCTCTGCAAAGCAAACTCAAATCATAAAAACCTCTTTTTTCAACCTGTCTTCCTAAAGCGGGGCTGTAATGGCTCCGCTTTTTTATTCAACACGAGTTGACAATCCCCCTGATTCCAACCTCCAGCATTTGCTGACTGATTCTGAAACAGGTACCAATGGCTGCTGTTTCCATTTTCAATATGGCAGAGCCTAAACCCACTTTGTGGATGCCTTTTTTCTCCATCTTTGTCGTTTCCAGAACCGAAAAACCCCCTTCCGGGCCAATCAGGTTCATAACGGGGTATCGCAGCTTTTCGCTCAGTTCATACCAGCTCATGCCTCTTGGATGATACAACAGCCAATCACCATAGGGCAGGCTTGCTTTCTCTTCCAGTAAATGGTCCAGGCGCTGAAGATTCAATCTTGGAGCCCAGCTCCTGCCGCACTGCTTTAAAGCTTGCCGTAAAATGGTATGCAATCTGTGTATTTGCTTCTCGACTCTTTTTATTTGCCCGGAACGCTCTGTCTCACAAAGTACCATGTCGGTAACACCCAACTGCACCAGACTGGGCAGAAGGGCGCTTAAAGTAGTGTGTTGGCAGGGAATGGCCAAAGCCAAGCCAAGCCGCGCAGGTTCCTTTTCCCGGGACACCGAGTGAATGCTCAATTCTATTTGCCTTTTCCCCAAACGCTCTATGTCACACTGACAGCGGCCGCCTTGCCCGTCGAGAAGCTCCACCTTTTCACTGGGCCGAATCCTTTTGACTTTCAAGAGGTGCCGGGCTTCTTCGCCTTCCAGGATGAAGGGCCCTTTTTCAGGCAGTTCGTCTACAAGCGCTCGCATGAAACTACGCCCTTTTTGCAATTAAAAGCGCCCATTCGCCTTTTGTCTCTTCTTGCACAATCACTAAGCCCAGCGCCTCAAGAAGTTGCCGTGCTTCCATTAACTGCTCCACAAGCATACCAGAAGAGATAACCATTCCACGGGAGCTCAAATGCTCAGGAACCTTCGGCCACAACTCGCGCAGCACGTTGAGGGTGATGTTCATCAGCACCACATCAAACTTCTGCAGGGAAAAATCCTCAAAGTGCCCAATTTCGAGTGTTGTCTTTTTAGTTTGATTCATCTTCAAGTGTCTGCGCATATTTTCTTTACAATCGCGATCGACATCAAAACCAAAGACACGGTCTGCACCGCACTTTTCAGCCGCGATGGATAGTATGCCGGTTCCACAGCCCACGTCTAAAACGGATTTCCCGCGACAATCCACATTCAACAGTGCCTTTAACATGAGTTTGGTCGTTTCATGCTGACCGGTGCCGAAAGCCTGACCGGGATAGACAATCAGCGTTTTGTCGTCGTGCACGATGGAATCCGTATGCCACTCGGGAATCACTCGAAACGCTCCGATGGAAAAGGCGTTAAAATTCTCACGCCACTGATTTTGCCAGTCCTGCGGTGCTACTTCCTCTCCAGATACGGAGATAATATCCTTTTCCTGAAAAAAAGCGGTTAAATCCCGGATTACACGCTCCGTGACTTGTTCAGGGTGTTGAGCTGTATCCGTGCAGGAGAGAAGCGCCCCCAACGAAACAACGCTATCTGGATTGACACTGCTATGCGGCTTGCGATCGACCGAAAGAGCGCCATATTGCCAAAGCCACTCTTCCAGCAGGTCTTCTTGTTCCAGTGTGGTTTTGATTTCAATCCGAATCAATTTTAGCTCCTCGGTTTGGCAATCAGTTTAATGGGTATGCCGTGAAGGTCGAAAGCTTCTCGAATCCGGTTAGTGAGAAACCGCTCCTGTGAAAAGTGCAGGGGTTTTCGCGTATTGATTACAGTGACAAAGGTTGGCGGGTTGGTTTGAACTTGAGTCATGTAATAGATCTTGGGTTGATAACCCTTGTGGGACGGGAAACGATGGTTCTTCTTCATATCCTCCACAAACCGATTCAGCACACCAGTGGAGACACGGGCATTGGCTCTTGCCATTAAGTCCATGCCCAAATCGAGAATTTTGGAAATGCGCTGACCGGTTTTGGCCGAGACAAACAAGAACGGTGCTTTTTCAAGAAACTTGAGCCGCCTTCTTATGCGATCCTCAAAGAATTTAGCGGTGTTGGTGTCCTTGTCTTTCACAAGGTCCCACTTATTGACAAGAATCAAGGTGGGTCTGAAGGCATCGTTGGCAATGCCGGCAATAGCCGCATCCTGAACGGCTTCCGGCTCACTGGCATCAATAACCACACAAATGAGATCCGCGTACTGTACCTGGCGTTTGGCCATCATGACAGAGAGATGTTCCTGAGAGCCCTCTATTTTTCCTCTTTTACGGATCCCGGCAGTATCCACAATACAAAAAAGCTGATCCTTAAAAGTTAAATAGGAATCAATGGGGTCTCTTGTAGTTCCGGCGATCTGGCTTACCATGACCCGATCTTCTTTAAGCAGCTTATTCACAATGGAGCTTTTTCCGGCATTGGGTCTGCCGATGATGGCCAGGCGTATGGGGTGTTCCTGCTGATCGTCTCGCACCTGAGTGTCAAAATTTTCGAGTTCTTTGTGTATTTCATCCAGCAGGGTGTCTATTTCCAGCCTATGTTCCGCTGAACCTTCAATCATGGTCGTAAACCCGAACTCATAAAAGGCCGTATCGAATTTCATACCGGTACCGCCATCGAGTTTATTGATAAAAACGACAATGGGCTTTCCGCATTTGCGCAGCTCGGCAGCTATTTCTTCATCTCCGGCCAGGATTCCTTCCCGACCATCCAGCATAAAAACAATGATTTGTGCTTTTGCAATTGCCTGTTTGGTTTGCTCACTAATCATGTCCTCCATGCGGCCGCCGACATCCAGTCCCCCTGTGTCGACAATGCGAAAGGCACCGCGATCGTCTTCAATGGTGCCGTAAAGACGATCCCTTGTCATACCTGGATTGGGGTCAATGATCGCGCGTTTGGAACGCGTCAACCTGTTAAACAAGGTGCTTTTTCCAACATTTGGCCTGCCGACCAAAGCCACTAACGGCAGTTTCTCATCCCCGGACTGCGTCAATAATTCGTGATTCCTAATCATGGCAACACTCCCTTGAAGCTATCATACTTGAAAACCGGGAAAAATAGACCCGTGAACAATTAAAACTGCCGGTCGGCGACAATTGGTTTATCAATATATGACCAGGCAGGGTCTCATTTGTCTCGGAAGGGAAAGCCCTTTTGAAGAGCCGTTGATGAACAAAATGGGGTACTGACCCAAGTAGCACATCAAACTCAATTCATCATAACTTTTATTGACGATGTCAAGGTGGGTGTGAATGAAACCGAGACCATTTAACTTCTGCTTGAGAGCCAGACTCCAAAGAGATGTTTTCTTTGGAGCCATACCAAGGAAAACGGAGCCGCCTTTAACAGATAGGTGCCCTTGAAATACAAAGAGCGTATCTTGCGACAAAAGCCGTTTCACATTCTCATCGGTAAAGGAGGTATTCACGGCGGCATCGACGCCTTGAGTGAGTTTGGCGTTGAAGTCAGCCGGCACTTTGACCGTGGAGTCATATAAATAAACCAAATGTCTAAAATCAACTGGTGCCCCTTTTTGCTGGACATCTGCCAACTGAAACATAATCTGGACGGGTTTTCCGGGGTTTGTTTTCTGCAAGTGGCGAATAAAGTCCGCATTTCTATAAGATGAGGACAAACTGATCAGGCCTTTGCCTTTACTGAAAGTCAAAGCTGATCCAAGTTGCTGGTCGACCAGCTGAGCTAGTGAATTGATAAAGCCCTTTTTCGGCCCCAGATAAGTCGCAAACGCCTGCTCGTTGGAAATAACTACAGCCCCAAGCTGATGTTTACCTTCGGTCAATACAATCAGGGTTTCATCGGGATCGAGAGCGCGTTTTATTTCTGTCAGGTTAAGAGGTTCCAAGTTTTTGAAATCGGGTTTGGTTTTCCTCCACAACTGACCCCACAACTCATTCAACTCATTTAAAGAAGTAAAATTGGATAGCTTGGCAGAATGCTGCATGATGCGAATCTCTTCGACTATCTGGGACCCTATTTCAACGATCTGGTTTCCAATCACTTTGTTATCAGTCAATACACCTTTTCGGTAGGCATCCAGACGACGCTTGTTGAGCTCTCTCATTTGATGGGCGTACAAAATAGAAGACACCTGATTATCCACCTTCTTCAGGAGCAGGGAATCGATCATGGCATCAAAAGGAAGGGAGCAGAAAGGCTTGCTTTGTAGATAAGGCAGCGCATCGGAGCCGCAAAGAGTCTGCCCTGCGCTCAACCAGTACCAATTTGCCTGCTCCAGGTTCTTTTCTTTAAGGTAATACGTTCCCATAGCTGAAAGAACTTTGGCTTCCAGAATGAAAAAAGGCGTTTGGATGACATCGACTTCAGCTTTGGAGAGAAACGTATAGGCTTTTTGAAGTCTGCCTTTAGACAGATTGTACAAACCCAAAAGGTATTTTTTGTATATTCTGTCGTACAGGGAACGGGAGTTCATTTCGTTAACCGCTTGCTGAAACGACTCCGCATCGAGCAGGGGCAGAGCCTGCTCGATATCCTCGAACGTGTTGAGCCTGTCAGGCACGACTATTTCTACCTGTTTTTTTTCTACAACCACTCTTGGCTGGACCTGATCCTGATAGCAGTTGAAGTTCACTTTGAACTCTGCTTCCATTTTCTTTATTTTCTTTAATGTGCGATCCTGGCGTTCCGGTTCTTCATTTAATTCAAAAAAACGAGCCAGCAGCTTATGATATTCAATTGTGAAGTCCCATGGAAAGGGCTTTAAGGAGCTTTTATCAAAATGATTGAATCGATTGGCTGCTTCATTTAAGTTGTCCGCCTTCAAAAGGGATTCTATCTGGCGCAGTTGCTGTATGGTTTCATCCATTGGCGTTGCGAAACCAGCTCCTGCGGACCGGGAATCGGTTCCCAATTTAATGAGGGACTGTAAAAAGGCCGGGGCGGTATCGCACTTGTACAAGACCGGATACTTGGAAGAGGGCGGTGCTTCTCTAACTTCATTGAACCACTTTTGCTCACAGGGTGTAAGACCCAGCTCACGGACTGATTGATTGGTATAACGAGCCAGACAGTATAGGAGCACATACTGTGTGTGATGTGGAAATTCCTCTATTTCAACCAATGCCGAAACAGCTTGTGATTGGAAGAGACCCCACTGTTTTAGGTAGGCGTAACCCCAGGCACGAAACAGCAAAGCCATTTTTCTCTGATTTGACGATCGATTGAGATAACCCGAAAAATAGTTAATTTTACCCTCTAAGTTACCTAATTTGTAAGCTGTATGGAGGAGAAGCTGAGTTTCTAACTCTAAATCCTCCACGGGTCTATCGGCACCCATGAGTAGTGCCTCTGTCATAAAGTAGTTTTTGTCTTCATAGAAGCGCATGGCCTGGTTCAAAGTCGAACCACTTTGACTTCTGCCAATCGTACAAACAACCGCTATTAACAACACAATAAAGAAATTCCGCATATTTACATGTCACCTTGTTATCAAAACCGTGCTCAAAAAAAACAACCCTCAAGCGGGAAGCATTACACCTTTCAGAGAGCCTCAGTCTACATCATATCGTGGTTCGTGGATTTGAAACAATATAGAACCTGAAAAATATCTGTTTCCAGGTTTCTTCTACCTGAAAACCCCAATTCACTCGCGCAGAAAATCAACAACTGTCATCCGGTTGGAAGCGGTTTCCAAAAACACTGGATGTTCCAATCACTCAAAAAAACACCACACAATCGCACTGCGAATGCATTGCCATGGCACAACGGTGCTTTCGGGTCTTACAATGATTCTGGGTAACTGGATTTGTTTGCGGCGCTGGCTGTTACCGTGTCAGGATATTGAGGCATTCCCGATATTTTTTCACGGTTTCCGTCACAATGTGTTCGGGAAGCTCGGGCGCTGGCGGTTGTTTATTCCAGTCCAATCCTTGAAGATAATCTCTCACAAACTGTTTATCATAACTGGGAGGATTGGCGCCTTCGGCATATGAATCCTTGGGCCAGTAGCGACTGGAATCGGGAGTCAGAACTTCATCGGCAAGGACGATTTCCCCGTCATAAAGACCGAATTCAAATTTGGTGTCCGCAATGATCACACCCCGCTCAATAGCGTGGCGGTAAGCCTTGTGGTAAATATCGATGCTAAGGTCACGCAATTTAACAGACAGTTCTTCACCTATGAGGTCCGACATGGCTTCAAAGCTGATGTTCTCGTCGTGACCTTCGTCGTTTTTAGCGGCAGGCGTGAAAAGTGTCTCAGGGAGCTTGGAGGCCAAGTTGAGACCTGAAGGAAGAGGAATACTGCATACAGATTGACTTGCTTTGTACTCTTTGTAACCGCTGCCAACAAGGTACCCTCTGACCACGCATTCAATGGGAATCATCTTGAGCTTTTTAACAATCATGAAGCGTCCATCGAGAGCTGATCGATAGGGAGCAAGCACCTCAGCGTACTCATCAGGGATCTGGTTCACATCGTCAGCGATGAGGTGATTGGGTACATCCAGTAATTCGAACCAGAAGTGAGACA
This sequence comes from Acidobacteriota bacterium, assembly GCA_002747255.1. Taxonomy (GTDB): domain Bacteria; phylum Acidobacteriota; class Holophagae; order Acanthopleuribacterales; family Acanthopleuribacteraceae. Next base: position 12,071 of record PDUC01000041.1, read on the forward strand.
GTTTTGTCAGCACTTGCCCTTTACCCGGTATACCGGTAGGCAGAATACAATCGTATGCCGAGATTCGATCAGTGGCAATGAACAGATAAGAATTACCCAGGTCGTAAATTTCCCGAACCTTTCCGCTTCTTATTTTTTTTAATTCTTTAATTTCAATTTTGGTAATCGCGCGATTATCAGTCATCATCGTGAGACTCCTGTATAAAAAAAAATGGTGGCCAGTGACGGAATCGAACCGCCGACACGAGGATTTTCAGTCCTCTGCTCTACCGACTGAGCTAACTGGCCAACCTAATTCGGTATGGAGTCCATTCAACCTGCAATAGGTTTCACGAACAATAAGCGCATAAAGTACACCCATTCGCCACAACTGTCAATATTTTTTTGTGAAAATCAGCTCTGTCATTGACCATAAAACCAGCTCAAAACAGCGCTGTGTTGATGGTGGGATAAAATACATGGAAATCTCACGCCTCGATTTTCTTGATTTCGATTTCAGCTCTCATTTGTCTCATTCGTAGCTGATATGCTCATGGAGAAACTCTTTGAGTGAGAACAGACTGCCAAGCATACCCGCGACACACCCGGCAAGAAGCATGCAGAAAATCCACATCGGACCGAGGTATTCCAAACTCAGGTGGCTCAAAAAGATTTCAGGATGCTGATTCAGATAATGCCTGAGGATCAGAACACTTAAATAACCAAAAAATAAACCCAGAATCGTTCCAAGCAGTCCTTGAAACAGGCCTTCAAAAATAAATGGTCCCCGTATGGTTGCGTGAGACGCGCCGACGAGTTTCATGATATCCACTTCTTCTTTTCTGGAGAAAAAAGTCAGCTTGAGAACATTGGAAACGGTGAAGATAGAAGCGAAAATCATAATCCCCCCAAAGAACCACCCGGCCAGGTTGAAGAGATTGGCAAAAAAGCCCAGCTTTTCATAAATATCGCGGTTATAGGATATCTCCTCGATCCCTTCCATTTCCTCCAGTTGCGAAAACAACGCGAGCAACACATCTTCACTTGTTCCAGGCAGGAGATGGACAGAAAATGAAGCTGGAAAGGGGTTGGCACTCAATTTTTTATTGACATCATCGTATACTTCAAACGAAAGGCTAAAGCGCTTTCTCGCTTCTTCTTTCGATAAAAAGGTGACTTTTTCAACCGTCAACTCTGCATCCAGAAAATCGTGGATCGCCAGCCTCTGTTCCGTAGTGAGATCGTCCAATAGAAAAATTTGAAACTGAATATGGCTTTCCCAGCTAATGGATACTTTCTTGAGGTTTTGACCCAAAAACAAGAACATGGCCAGGGTATACATGGAAAAACCAATGGTTCCCATGGAGAGCATGCTTAAAACCCGTGAACGCCAGAGATTGGTGAGCGATTCTGACAGCACAAATGATAGGTACTTCATCATCACAGTCTACCATCTTCGGAGTCAGCTGCCATTCGGCCCGCATCCAAAACAAGCACTCTCTGTCGCATACATTCAATTAACGACTGATTGTGCGTAGCGATGAGAACCGTTGTTCCCCTCATATTGATCTTTGCAAATAATTTCATGATTTCGGTGGACATTTCCGGGTCGAGATTTCCAGTCGGTTCATCTGCAAGTAAAAGAACAGGATCATTGACAATTGCCCGTGCAATGGCCACACGCTGTTGTTCACCACCAGAGAGTTCCATTGGATAACTGTGCAGTTTTCCCTGCAGCCCCACTTGCTTCAAAACGTTGAGTGCTTTGATGCGCCTTTTCTTCATATCAAAACCCAACGTCTTCAAAACAAATGTCACATTCTCAAAAACCGTTTTGCTTTTTATTAGTTTGAAATCCTGAAAAACAACCCCGATGGAACGCCGGAGTTTCGGTATTTTTGCCACGGGAAGTGAAGAGACATTGCGTCCATAAACCAATATTTGTCCCTTGGTCGGCATCTCTTCTCTTATAATTAACTTCAACATGGTTGTTTTTCCGGCACCACTAGCCCCGGTTAAAAACACGAATTCACCAGGCGCAATGTGAAGGGACAAATCGGATAACGAGTATTTGTTCCCGCTGTAACTCTTGAATACGTGATAGAACCTGATCATAGGTTGGATTTTAGACTAAAAGTCTGTTGTTGACAATTTTTCGTTTTGACGGATGAGCTCGTTTTATTTTAGGGGTACTATCCTCACAAACCCATCAGTGGACGATCTTCATGGGAACCGGACCTGCAGAGACAGGGCATCGAGGTAACCTCAAAACTGCCTGCTGCAGATTTATCGTGAATTTCGAGTGGGCACGGATTACCCCGTGAATTCGACAAATCGCCATAAGACAACGGCACCTTTAGGGATGATGACAATTGTTACTTTCGTTGATATTGTGTAAAATGAGAAAAATGGTTGAGGTGACAACATGCGCTATATCTGCCTTCTTGTTTTTTCTTGTTCTCCCCTATTAGCCCAGAACCCAACTCCACCCGCACTGGCTGATGCACTTTGGAAAGCCCATTTATCGGTTCATATTAACGGAATTCTTAGAAACCACTACATTGCAAACCGACCCGGAAAAAATGGACCGGCGGGTTTTATCAAGGAAAAGAGTTCCATGAAGCTGGATCACACTTTGGATGTTTTCTTTCTAATCAACTCTGTAGGAGAAATCAGTATGGTTTCCCAAACGAAAACCAAAGCTGATCAGACTTCCAACCTGGAAGAGAAATACTCCTTTACAGAAGAAACCATTCTGGAGGGAGATATTAAGTCCTATCAGGATGTGCAAGTTAAAGAAGCAAAGGTAACAAAAATTATTTTTAGCCATGAAGATAAGGATTTCCGGCTTCCCAATGGTTTTCTATCTGTTCTCCCTAGCGGTAAGCTGGACAAGAAAGGCACTCTTGCCATTGTGGGCGACATGCTTTTCACTTATCAGGGAAAGGGAAGTTATCACCTGGTCAAAGAGCGAAATCCACCATCAAGTGAGTATGCCATTTTAGAAGAGGATGCCAATTTAACAGGCTCTTTCGATTTACCTGTAACCTTCAGAATGGATCTCAGCTACAAAAAGAAACCCGTTGAAAAGATGATTCAAATCCCCGTCAACCTGGAAAATCCATTTAGTTCGGAAGAAAGAACGGGCAAAAATTATCTTACCAGCGATTTGAAGGGAACCTGTACATTGAAAATGGTTCCACTTTTTGGCAAGTACATGAATCAGGACTGAGAAACACCTATGAAGTTGAGTATCGTTGTTCCTGTTTACAATGAGGAAAAAACCGTTGAAAAGCTGTTTTCCAAGGTCATGGAGGTGGACTTTTCGTCCAAGAATGTCACGCCTGAAATTCTGTTTATCGACGACTTTTCCACCGACTCCAGCAGAGCCATCCTGAAAAAACTCCAAGCCAATGAAGGTGTGCGAGTGTTCTTTCAAGATGCCAACAAAGGAAAGGGTGCTGCTCTCAGGAGAGGGATTTCTGAAGCAAGCGGTGATTATGTCATCGTTCAGGATGCGGATCTGGAATACAATCCTCAAGATTTTCTGGAGCTACTTGAGCCCGTATTCAAATACGATGCCGATGTGGTTTATGGATCGAGATTTACATGGTCCAATCATCGAAAGATCCTGAATTACTGGCACTACCTGGGCAATGCCTTTTTAACCAAAATCAGCAATGTCTTTTCCGGTTGGAATCTGACCGACATGGAAACATGTTACAAGTTGATTCGAAAAGAAACGCTGGATCAAATACACCTCTGTGAAAACCGTTTTGGCATTGAACCGGAAATAACGGCAAAACTGGCTAAAATCAAAGGGCTCAATGTCTACGAGGTTCCCATTTTCTACCACGGCAGAGGGTACGATGAGGGCAAGAAAATAGGCATACGCGACGGTTTCAGGGCTATTTACTGCATTCTCAAATACAATCTATTCAACTAAACACAGAGCCCGCTGCTCATAAAAAATCTTTTATGTTCTCAGCACCTTACTTGTTCACTGTAGAAGCGACTGCGATTGTCTTTCCCTTCGACACAGACAACAAGAACTCCCATAAGATTACTCATTCTTTTCCCATTTTCACGGCACGTCATGTTGTACGATCCGGGAGGCACAACACCTCTTGAAAAAATGCATTGACTGTATTATTCTAATCAACCAGCAAGCTCAATAAGGAGATTCCAAGTTGCCTTTATTTGAATATCAGTGCAAACAGTGTAAGCATGAGTTTGAGTTTCTCCAGCAGACTGGAGAGCCCAACCCCGAGACCTGCCCTCAGTGCGGCAGCATTGAACCGCAGCGCAAGATGTCCACCTTTACCCCATCCTGTGCTTCTCCTGGAGGCAGTCCACCCGCTTCGGCGCCAACACCCTGTGCCACAGGGTCCTGTCCATACGTGCAATAAAGGAGCCTGAACATGAAAGGGTACCTGCTCCTCGAAGATCGAACCATCTATGAAGGGAGCTGTTTTGGCGCCCTTGAACCCACATGCGGTGAACTGGTCTTTAACACATCCATGACCGGGTACCAGGAAATCCTGACCGATCCCAGTTACTGGCGTCAGAATGTGGTGCTGACCTTTCCCGAAATAGGCGTCTACGGCACCAATAACAAGAGCACCGAATCTCTTAACGGACACGCTTCCGGCATGATTGTTCGACACCTGACACCGTGTCCCGACCACCGTCTGTCCACAGCGGACTTCGATGGCTTCCTCAAGGAAAGGGGCATTCCTCTCATCTCGGGTATCGATACGCGGACATTGACCGTCAAGATACGCGAATCAGGTCCTCAAAAATCCATTATCGCGCCGCATACCCTGCCCAAAGAAGAGGCCGCCCGGATCCTGGCTCAACATCCCTCCATGGAGGGAGCCAACCTGGCGCCTGAAGTCTCCTGCAGTCAGGCAGCCGTCCACGGTGATGGAAAATGGAACATAGGACTTATTGACTATGGCGTCAAGAACTCCATTATCAAAGAGCTGGTAAAACGCGATTGCACCGTCACGCAACTGCCCTGGAACACCTCTTTTGAACAAATCCAGGCCTTTGACTTTGACGGGTTCATGCTGTCCAACGGACCCGGAGATCCAGCGGCTGTTCCAGGTGTACGGGAAACCATACTGCAATGTCAACAGCATCGCCCCACCATGGCGATTTGCCTGGGATACCAGTTACTGGCTCTGGCTCTGGGTGCCGAAACCTATAAACTGCCCTTTGGTCATCGCGGCGGGAACCATCCAGTCAAAGATGTGCGCACCAATAGGGTGTTCATTACCTCTCACAATCACGGATTCGCTGTCCGGCCTGAAACCTTTAAGGAAAAGCAAGTTGAACTCACACATACCTCTCTTTTTGATGGTTCGCTGGAGGGTTACCGTTTGAAAGACCGGCCTGTATTCGGCGTTCAATTTCACCCAGAAGCAGGGCCCGGGCCTTCAGACGCCCACACACTCTTCGACCAGTTCATAACCATGTTGGAGGACACTCATGCCAAGAGATAAATCGATTCAATCCGTGCTTCTTATAGGCAGCGGTCCCATCACCATTGGTCAAGCCTGTGAGTTTGACTATTCGGGCGTTCAGGCGGCCAGGGCACTGAGGGAAGAAGGCGTCAAGGTCATTCTGGTCAATTCCAACCCTGCAACCGTCATGACGGATCTCAATATCGCCGATCGAACCTATATTGAACCGCTCACACCGTCCTTTCTGACAGAAATTATTCGCAAAGAGCGGCCCGACGCCCTTTTACCGACCATGGGAGGTCAAACCGCACTCAATTTGAGCTTGCATTTACAGGCTCGCGGTGTGCTGGACAAGTATAACGTTCGCATTATCGGCGCTTCTGTTGAGGCCATCAACCTGGGCGAAGACAGAGAAAAGTTCAAAGACCTGATGGCCCGGCACCATCTCGATACCTGTCGAGGCGGATTCGCCACTTCAATGGCGGAAGCAGAAGCTTTGGCCGAAGAAATTGGGTTTCCCATCATCATTCGACCCAGTTTTACACTGGGCGGTTCCGGTGGCGGCGTTGCGTATGACTGGAACACGTTTAGAGAGATTGCCTCAAACGGATTGCGTGAATCCGCCAACACCCAGATCCTCGTAGAAGAGAGTATTCTGGGTTGGAAGGAATACGAATTTGAAGTTGTTCGAGACAAAGCCGACAACGCGGTTATTATTTGTTCCATTGAGAACATCGATGCCATGGGTGTTCACACAGGCGATTCCATTACCGTTGCGCCTGCAATGACCCTGACCGACAGGCAATATCACACATTGCGAGACATGTCGCTTACCGTCCTGCGAGCCGTTGGTGTGGATACGGGCGGTTCCAATGTACAGTTTGCCATTGACCCCCATTCGGAACGCATTGTCATCGTGGAAATGAACCCGCGCGTTTCACGCAGTTCGGCACTGGCAAGCAAGGCAACAGGCTACCCCATTGCCAAGGTGGCCGCTAAACTGGCTCTTGGTTACACGCTGGATGAACTGGACAACGAAATTACAGGCTGCACACCGGCCTCCTTTGAGCCTGCCATCGATTACGTGGTAGTCAAAGTCCCGCGATGGGCATTTGAAAAATTCCCGAACACGAATCTGGAGCTGACAACCCAAATGAAATCGGTCGGTCAAGTCATGTCGATGGGACGCACCTTCAAGGAAGCTCTGCAGAAAGCCATTCAAAGTCTCGAAACCGGCTTCAAGGGATTCCCCTGGCAGTGTCCGGCTACATCTGATCCCGAGCAGCTGAACATGCTGCTCGAAACACCCAACTGGAGACGAATGCACGCCATTGCATCCGCTTTCAGACAGGGAAGAACGGTTGAAGAGGTGAGCAGACTGACCAGGATCGATCCCTGGTTCCTCACCCAGATACAGGAGCTGATTGAAACCGAAAAACAACTGCGAAAACGCACCAGTGCAAACCAGCCCATTCCACCAGAACTGATTGCCAAAGCCAAGCGGCAGGGTTTTCAGGATGATGAATTAGCGGATCTGCTGGGCAGGGAAGAAAGTGACATTCGCGAACTGAGGTCACATGTTCCCTATGGCTTCAAATCCGTTGACAGTTGTGCCGGTGAATTTCCGTCACGGACACCCTATCTCTACGGCACTTACGGCGAAACAAGCGAAATCGAGCCTCTCGAGGGCAGAAAGGTCGTCATTCTCGGCAGCGGTCCCAACCGAATTGGCCAGGGGATTGAATTTGATTACAGCTGTGTACGAGCCGTAACGGGTTTTCAGAATTGCGGGTTCCAAGTCATTATGATCAATTGCAATCCTGAAACCGTCTCCACCGACTTCGATGTGGCTGACCGGCTCTATTTCGAGCCCATGACTTGGGAGCGAGTTCGCCACATACTCGATTTTGAACAGCCTGAAGGCGTCATCGTCTCATTTGGGGGGCAAACCGCTCTCAACCTCGCGGAACCAATTGCCAGAGAGGGTTATCCCATTATGGGAACCTCTTTCAAGTCCATTCAACTGGCCGAAGACCGCGAGAAATTTAACGCTCTCTTGAATGAATTGGGTTTGAAACAGCCCAAAGGCACCATCGCCTTTTCACTGGAAGAAGCGGAACAAAAGGCCAAAGAAATCGGCTATCCCGTTATGATTCGACCCAGTTTTGTCCTGGGTGGAAGAGCCATGTCCATTGTTTTTGATCAGTCCGAACTGGATCAAGCCATGTACAACGCCTTTGAGGCGGCTGGAGAGCAGCCGGTTCTGATCGATATGTTCCTCGATGACGCCGTTGAAATTGACGTAGACGCTATTTCCGATGGCACAGACGTGTTGATTCTGGGTGTCATGCAGCATATTGAAGAAACAGGTATCCACAGTGGTGACTCATCGTGCTGCCTGCCCGCGCCCATTCTCTCCAGAAGCCAGGACCGGCTCCTGCGTGAAGCGACTCGAAAAGTGGCCTCAGCTTTGGGTGTGGTGGGTTTAATCAACATTCAGTTCGCCCTTTGGAACGATGAACTCTATATCATCGAGGCCAACCCGCGGTGTTCCCGCACGGTCCCGTTTGCCGCCAAATCCACCGGTATTCCCTTTGCCCAGCTTTCGGCTGAAGTCATTGCCGGCAGAAAACTCAAGGATCTGGTCAGAGATTTGGATCCAGCCCCCGCCATGTGGCATGTGAAGTCGCCTGTCTTTCCCTTTAAGAAACTGGCAGGAGAAGACCCTCTAGCCGGCCCGGAAATGAAATCGACAGGTGAAGTCATGGGCGTTTCATTCTCCTTTGGCAACGCGTTTGCCAAAGCCTATCGAGCCACAGGCCACAAATTGCCGAGGGGCGGACGGGCATTCATCAGCGTCAATAACCGCGACAAAAAAAAGGTGCTTCCCATCGCCATGGCCCTCTATCAACTGGGCTTCGAACTCTGCGCTACTGCCGGCACAGCCCGTTTTCTCAGCCAGTCAGGTCTGGAAGTGGAAGCGGTAACGAAACTACACGAAGGCGGTCACCACATCCACCAAAGAATGATCGATGGAGAAATTCAATTGGTGATCAATACACCCGTTGGAAAAATGTCCCACCACGATGATCGCTACATACGGAGCACCGCTCTACTCTATGGCATACCCTGCTTAACCACTTTAACGGCATCTCGCGCTCTGGTTGAAGGCATTCGCGCCATTAAAAGTGAACGCATGCTTGTTCACTGTCTCCAGGATATGTTCACGATTCAGAAATCATCGCCTCAATCTCAGACCTGACGCGATCTCTCAAGGCCAGTGTATCCATTTCCTCTATTTCACTTTGAGGAATAGGTTCACCTATTTTAAGCCGGATACGCCCGGGCCGTATGGAATAGGAAGTTGCGTTGTTGAGCTGATACAGGTCACAAATTCCCAATGGAACAAGATCCAAATTGGCTTTTTTAGCCAAGTGAAAGGGGAGTTTCTTGAAGGATTTCAATTCGCCATCGAGAGTTCGTCCTCCTTCGGGAAAAATAATCAGTGATTTTCCATTCCGGGTATAAGCAATCGCCTTTCGGATAGCCGATACAGAGGCATGCACATTATTCCTGTCAATAGGGATATTTCCCAAACGGCCCATTACTCTGCCATACAGCGGCCATTTATGCTGCCAAAGTGCTTCAACACCGCGCAGGTAAACGGGAATGAAACCGCCAACCAGAGGAATATCCAGGAAGCTGATGTGATTGATCATGAAAAGATAAGAGCGGTTCTTCTGAATATGCTCAAGACCTGAAACATCCACTTTGATCAATATCAATTTAAAAAAGAATCGCAGTAAGGCCTTTAAAAATGGGTCTATTCTTTCCAACGGGAAAAGGAAACTGAGTATATAAGCAGTTACCAGAAATACAACAAAATAAATTCCTCCGATAATCCAAAAAACAAGTGATCTTATGGTGTCAATCATTCAAAACTCTTCTATCAACAGAAAAACTCAACGGCCCGATGAAGGCACTCTATGTCAATGGGGGTCTTCCCCATCAGTTCCCCATCCGGTGTCAGTATCTTGGAAGACGGGGCCAGGACCGATATTTTTTTGGCTTTGAAAACCTCCACTTCGCTCTGGTGAACATGCTCACCTTTAAAGATTGTGGGAAACAATCTGATAATTTTGAAACGGGAAGCTTTATTCAGGAGAATGACATCCAGGTAGCCGTCATCAATCTCAGCTTCAGGCGCAATGATAAAAGTGGCTCCGGTGTATCGGGTATTGGCAATTTCAACAAAGAAATTCTGACTCTTATAGAACTGGCCGTCCAACTCCATTTCCAAAGGATAGGTCTTCATGCGCAATAGCTGCCAGAAAACACCAATGGAATAAGCCATATTTCCAAGTTTCTTAAAAGACCTGGCCGTTTTATTGGCATCGGAGACAAAGCCAAATCCCAGGACATTCATGTAGTAATAAACCTGACCTTCTGTGGTAAAGCGCGCCAAATCCGCTTTCCGGGTGCGTTTTTTCACGATTAGTTCAATGGCTTTTTCCCACTGATAGGACTTCAGGTTGAGATCCCGCGCAAAGGCATTACCCGTTCCAATGGGAATAATGCCCAGTGGAGGCTTGTGTTTCAGCTTGTTTTGCTGATAACCATTGATCACCTCAAATAAGGTGCCATCGCCACCCGCAGCAATAACGCCATCGTAATTGGAGAGATCTGCTTCCCGAACAAGAGCAACACCATGCCAGGCATATTCGGTATACATGAAGTTAGCTTGAACAGCTTTTGCCTGGAACGCACTCTTGATGGCTTTCAAGGTTCTGGCAGCTCGTTTGTGGCCTGCTTGAGGGTTGTAGATAATCAATAATTTCATCTTTACTCTGTCCACGTTTAGTTTAGCATGAAGAAGTAATAGAAAAAACGGATCTTTACACAGGTACTTCACCCAACAATTCAATTAAGCACCCTGTGTTTTCCACTCAGGCGAATAACAGCAAAAGAAGAGCATGGCACACAACGGGCATGAAAGCACAGTCCACCTGTGGTAAATGCTTGGGCCAAACACCATGAAGCACACTGACTCCAATCAGACTTAGGGGCACACCCACAATCACATAACCCGGAATGGAAAGAAAGGCAGTCAGCCGGGCAAAAAACACTGTTTTTTTACCATAAATTACTGCTAAGGAGCGTAGGTTGTTTTTTCGATCCCTATCTCTGTCAAAAAAACCGCTCCAAATGAAATTACTCCATGCCATCATGAAAAAAGAACTGTAAAGCAGTTTGTTATTCCCTGCGACCAACCCCAGGCATAACCATGTAAAGAGAGCCGCTCCCAGAAGTTCCTTCACACCCGGAACCAGTTTGATAAGACCAGAAGTCATGCTTAAATACAAACTGCCTGCTAAAACCAGAATGATCAACCACCTCATTTCCCTTGACGTAATATGCTGAATGAGGAAAATGAGAAAAATGAACGTAAAAATCAAGACGACTGCAGTGAGCAGAATGTGATGATAGTGCCTCCGAGCGAGTTTAAAACCGACACGTTTCTCCAATGTGCGGTCAAGAGCGTAGACAGAAAGAGTCCCGAAAAATGTTACAAACAGGATGATAAGGCGCAAAGTAACTTGAAGATTCACCATAAAAACAAACTGAACTGAAACCATTACACAGGCAGGCCAAACACCCAACCCCAGCAAAATTTCCGTGATTCTTTTTCCTGCCGATTTCAACATAGCTCTTTTTCTAACCGCTCAGGAACAGCAAGCCTGCTCCCAGGCTCACCATGCCCAGTCTCAAGAGTCGCCATTCCAAGCTGGACCTTTTTCCAGCAGAAAAGAACCCGAAAGCTGTTGGTCTTTATGTTACGGGGGTTAACTTCAGTGTGATGTTCTGTATGCGTTTTCTCAAAAAGGAAGTACGCCGAGCAGGCTTCGATCTCCCTCAGCCAGACATCGAACTAATTCTTCCTTAAAGTAGTTGGGTTCTTCAGGAACCAATTCTTTAACTCTTCCCTGATAATGATCATAACTTCTGTCTATATCTTCTTTTAAAAGATTGTAAAGGTTACCGGTGTTTCTTCCTTCATTCACTTTATCCTGGTTGTAGAGAATCAAGTCAGAAATAAGAACTCTAGCAACTCGCTTGGCTTTTTTCACCTCAGGGGTATCATCAGCCGAGGGCAGAGCAATAGCTTTGTTGCCCGCCCTCTCAATCGGCGGTTTCAGCATCTCAGTTTGGGGTTTACCGGGAACGCGATCTTCCTCGGACTCTGCATGAGGTTCGGAAGCAGGTTCACTCTTTTGCTGAACGGGTATTTCATCGCGAATCTTCTCGGTAATTTGATCAGGTCCTGGTACAGATCTTTTTTGTGAAGCCGGTTCAGCAGGAACCTTATATTTCAGATTAGCGGGCTTCTTCTTTAGTTTTGCCGTAATCATGGTGAGTTCCATGCCTGCCACATGAGCGAGGTTTTCTATCATTCCCAGCCCTGGTAGCTCCATTGTCGCCCCGGAATCCAGATACAGTAATCCTGCAACCTTGCCACGAACTTGAATTGGGATAAAGGCCGATTTAACAGGGGAGAAATCATCCAATTCTGTAATTGCATCTGAAATGGAACCCAAATCACTGTAATTATACAGCTTCATGCTCATGCTGTTTATGGATTCACGCAGTTCAGGATACGCATTGATACCCCAATGAATTTTTTTCACCTTTCCTTCCATAAAATCCCGTTCAAACCCACGAGCAGCAAAACCGTGCAGGAGGCGGTCTTTAACAATGAGAAACAGCACTCTGGGTACTATTTTTCCCACGCAATCCAACAGGATATTCAGAATGTTAGCCTGCGTATAACCCTCTCTGAATTTTTGTAGGCACTCCATGAGTTCCTTTGACCCATCCGCATTTTGAGTTTCAGTGAACTGCTTTTGCAACAAGTCCAATTCACTTTCAACTTCACTCTGTAGAGATGAAATCTGTTTTTTGAATTTATCTTTAAGTTCCTGAATGAGATGTTCCTGAGTCATGGTTGATAACCTCCATGCAATTTATATTATCATTTCCCCTAGAATAAAAAAATGAAGATTTTGATTAGATAATTCAATTAAGACCCTCATGGGTTACTCGATAAAAAAACAAGACGCCAAACTTGAGAACTCAGACTTCCTGTGCTACATTACGCCATTCATTGAAACAAAGGGGTTAAAGGATGGAGAAAAAACAACTGACCAATGCACTCTACGCCGCAATTGATCAGCCCGAACAGCTTTCAGAAGAATTTATTGAAAAACTGCTTGAAAAGCCGAGGGACAGGAACATGGGCGATTGGGCCTTTCCCTGTTTTCAATTGGCGCGCGTTATGCGCCAGGCTCCACAGCAGATTGCCAGTGAGCTTGTGCAGCGATTGAACCTCGTGTTACGTGAATACTCCTATATCGAATCCGTTCAAGCAGCGGGTCCCTACTTGAACTTCACCATCAGCAAGGCCGCTTTAGCTGAGCAAATTATACCCGCCATGCTCAGCGGCTCTGCTTTAGATAATCGATCACAAACCAAACAACGCGTCATGATTGAGTACTCTCAACCCAATACTCACAAGGCCTTTCATGTCGGGCACATGCGAAACGTTGCCCTTGGTGACGCCCTGGTCCGCATCGTAGAGTGGTCCGGTGATGACGTGGTGGCTGCCAATTATATTGGCGATGTAGGTGCTCATATTGCCAAATGCCTTTGGTACCTGAAAGAGCATTACAAAGGGGAAATTCCCACAGAAAACCGCGGAGAGTTCTTGGGAGAGATGTACCGATGTGCAACAGAATTGTTGGATTTCAATACACTTACAAAATGCCCCATGCCAGGAGTTATTACCGCGAAGGTAGTGTCTGTACATCCAATAGAGCACCATCTCAAACAAGTGGTTCTTTCAACGGGAACTCATGAAAAAACGGTTGTCTGTGGGGGGAAAGACTACCGTACAGGCGATGTGGTCGCCTATGCTGGACCGGGTAGCAAAGTGAAGGGTCGGTTGGTTCAGGAGAAAACAGCCCACGGTATGCTCTCACAAGGCATGATTTGCAGTGAAAAGGAACTGGGTCTCTCCGATGATAACGATAAGATTTATACTTTCAGACCAACGCAGGAACCCGGTTGCGAAATTGCGGAGGTCATGCGTAAAGAAGACAGTTTGCCTGCATCCACCTCTGTTCTTCAGACCATGGAAGAACGAACGCGAGGCGTTTCAAACATCCTGAAACAACTTGAATCTAAAGATCCCGACACCATTAAACTCTGGCAGGAAACGAAATCCTGGTCCATGGATGCTTTCCATGAAATTTACCATTGGCTGAATGCTCGGTTTGATCATTACTTCTACGAAAGTGAAGTGGGTGACGAAGGCAAAGAGCTGGTGTATGAATTCAAACAAAAAGGCCTTTTCATTGAATCCGAGGGAACCATAGGCGCTGACCTCAGCGGCGACAAGCTGCCGTTTTTCATGCTCCTCAAGTCCGATGGAACCGGTCTTTATTCCACTAAAGACCTGGCCTTGGCGAAACGAAAATTTGAAGACTTTAAAATCAATCACTCCATCTATGTGGTCGATGCCTCGCAGTCTCTCCACTTCCAGCAGGTCTTTGCCACCTTGAAGCAGATGGGCTTTCAACAGGCGAATGACTGCCATCATCTGGCGTACGGTCTGGTTGTCATTCCGGGCGGGAAAATGAGTTCCAGGGCGGGCAACATCATTCCCTTTTCCGAGCTTAGAAAACGCCTGGATGAAAAAATTAAGAGAGAGTTTCTGGACAAGTACCGGGGGAGTTGGACTGAAGAAGAAATCGAACAGGCATCGAGATTTATTTCCATCGCAACCATTCGATACGGCATGTTGAATTGCGATCAGATCAAGAATATCGTTTTCGATCTGGATGAATGGACATCCAAAAGCGGCAACACCGGCCCCTATCTGCTCTACGCCTATGCGCGAATCGCTTCCCTTTTGAGGAACGCAAAGATAAATGAATGGACCGGGAAACCGCAATGGTCACTTCTGCAAACAGAAGAAGAAAAAGCGCTGGTTTCACTGCTCTCTGAATTTGAAAAGACCATTTTGAAAGCCGCTGAGGATTACAGACCCCAATTGGTCTGCATCTACCTGTACGATCTAGCCAAGAGTTTCAGCCGCATGTGGGACAAAATCGCCATCTTGAAAGCTGAAACAACTGAATTGAAAGTAACCAGACTTCAACTGGCCAAAGCAACGGGAATGGCACTGAAGAAGGGCTTGGAACTTTTGGGAATCCAGACCCTGGAGCGAATGTAGTTTGACTTGAACACAATGAGTAGGAAAGGGCATGTCTGCGTTTTTCCAAAATCACCTTCACACGGCAAAGTGTTCGAAAAATCCTGGAAAAACGCAAACACACCAAAGGTGAAGAAAGCCTGTCATGCTTTTTGGGTTCATTTTCAATAAGAAAGGTAGGTCTCTGCAGAGGCCAGCAACTCCTCATTGGTTATTTTTCCATCTCTGCAAGCGAGGATATCTCTTTTAGGGAAAATATAAATGCGATCCACCCGGTTTCCTTCATCGTTGTACTCAAAACCTCTGAGAATGGCGGTGTAATATTCGTCACCTTGCACGGCTCGAATGGTTGCGCCGTACTGACACAAAGCGTCAACCAGTGTATGCCTTATTTTTTCCGCTGTTTTTGACCAATTCTCTTTGTGTTCCCTCTTAATCTCGCTCAGTTGATCGCGGTACTTTTTCAGTATCCTGAGGCGTGTTTCTTTGAATTTCATTAACTCGGCTTTCAGTTGCTCCATTTCTAACTTTTTATTCTGAGCCATTTCTTTGATTTTCTTCATTTCTTCAGCCAAGCGGGCTCTTTCTCGCACTTTCATTTTTTCCGCCTGTTCGAACTTTTCCTGTAATTCCCGCTCCAGGTAGTCTCTCTCTTCAGCAATCCACTCCTCTTCAGAATCCAGTTCACTGATTTCAAAAATGGCTTCGGCCTCTGCGTCGTGCAGCGCTTCAAGCGCTCTGAACTCCTCCACTTCAAATTCGTCATCCAACTTGTCTTGAAATTTAAAGGGGGGTATTTCAAAGTTGACTCTGGATAGTCTGGGAAAAAAGGCCGGGGGAAAGGGAACTTTTGCAAGCTGACGTGTGTTAATCTCAATGAGAAGACCTTGTCTTTTGAGATAAGTAGCGTTGACCGGTTTTTTAGGGTAACCAAAGAAGGGGTGACGGTTTTCAACCCCAAGCATGGTTGTGAAAACGGTTTCCAAAACACGAACATCTTTTTCATAAGGCGGCGTTTCATTTGCTTTCAGAGTACAAGCAATTGCTAATATGCAAGTCATAAGGGTGGTTAATTTCATCATAAACTCCTTTTTTATGTTTTTATTATTTAAAACGAACCAGTTGATTGGCCAATAGATTGAGATTCTGATTGTTTGTAGCGGTGTACTCGTAGACGCTTTGCAACTGTTTGTTTAAGCGAACCTGATCCCGCTGTCGCTGTGATTGCCAACTATCGTTCATCAAGGCCATGTTTTTCGAGAAAGCTGCGCGGTTGGAGTCCATGGCCTCATTGATAAGCATTTTGACATCCTCCTGATGGTCTGCCTGGAACTGAGTCAAAATAGACTTGAGAACTTCTTGGTTCTCCCTGTTGCGTTCCTCCATTTTTGCGATGAATTTCCGCTGTATCTCAGATTGATTGGGAACCTCGCTGAAACGAATCGTCGTGCCGTTTTCATTGATTTGGATTTCAAGATTCAAGATGGTAAAAGCTAAAAGCACACAGGCAAGCACCATAGGACTCCAGGTCCAGATCCAACTTGTTCTTTTTTCATTGAAAAAACCTGCAGGTGCTCTGTACCAGGGTGGAACACTCTCGTCCTTCCACTGTCTGAAAAGATCTTGTGCTTGTACGACATGATTCAATTTTTCCGCACAGCGATCGCACTCCTTTAAGTGCTCTTCCAGTTCCGCTTTTGCAGCCAGTCTTCCTTTGGCATAATCTGGTATTTGGTTTTCATATTTTTGGCAAGACATTTTGAGCCTCCCTTTTGGTTTTCATTTTTTTCAGTGCACTGTAGAATCTCGATTTAATGGTGTTTTCAGAACAGTTCATTTCCAAACTTATTTCCTGGAAGGTCATGTCATGGTAGAACTTGAGTTCAATGATCAACCTCTGTTCAGGAGCAAGACGACTTAAATATGTCAAGATCGACTTATTGGCTTCACGCTCTTCCAATTGGCTTTGAGGTGTTCTTTCGTCAATCATGATAGAGTCCTTTAATTCCGATGTGGGTTTGAGCCGACGTAAAAAATCAATGGCTTTACCGTACGATATTTTCTGAACCCAGGTTGAAAAGGAAGATTGATGGCGAAACTGAGGTAGACGTCTGTATACCTCGAAAAAGACTTCCTGCGTGAGATCAAGAGCGTCCTCCCGGTTTCCGGTCAATCTGAGACTGGTGTTGAAAATTGTCTTTTCGTGTTTTCGAACCAGTTTCTCCCAGGCGCGGGCATTGCCCTGAATGGCTTTTTCTATTTGTGCTTTCTCCGTCATCAGCATGTTTTCCTCTTCAATAGGATAGTCGCAAAGAGAGTGGAAAAAGTTTGAAAAAAAGGTTTTTCTGGAAAAATGAGTGCATAGCGTGTTTTTCGGAGCAAGACTCTTTATCCTTATCCAGGTTTTGATAAATCAAGTTACGTCGATCTCGTTTGTTCAATTCAAGTAAATGTTTTCCTCATTCCTTCGCGAGCATTTTTTCCTGCCAACCTTGTGAATTATCTCACTCCAGGTTCCCGAATAGAGGTGTTCGTTAAACGAAACAGTTTCAGGCGAACCCAAAAGCTCTCTTTACATAAACATTTGATATAAAACAATATAAAAACTTGGCACAGTATTCGCTCTAAGATTGGCGTCCACATTTTTTAAAAGGAGTTAATCATGACCGTTTCAAGTTACGCAAAAATAGATGGAGTTCCCGGACCTGTTGAGGGCGGAGAACAGGATCAACAAGTAGAAATTTACGAATTCAATTACGAAATCACCATGCCAACTGATTTGAGAGATGGCACCATCACTGGCAGACGTCAGCATGGATATTTCACGTTTGTTCACGAACTGGACAAAGCCTCTCCCCTACTGGCCAAGCACCTTTGTGACAACATCGTCATTCCCAGTGTGGTGGTGTCTCACTACCGGCCAGACCCCACCGGCGATATTATCAAGTACTTTTCTCATGAAATGAAGGAAGTCAAGGTTGTCGGTCTCAAAGCCTGGAAACTCAATACTTGTGACGATAAAAGCAAGCGTTTCAGAGATTGTGAGGCTGTGAGCCTGATGTTTGAAGAAATTAAAATTAAAGACGAAGAAGGCAACGAGTACACGGATACCTGGAGTCTCGCATAAACTGTCTACCCTCCTAAAAGTGAAGCACCTGCCTCGGCAGGTGCTTTTTTTTTGAAATCAGTTATACCGACATGGAGTTGAAAAGAGGATGTTCTCCTGATAGCAAATCAGCTCATATTCCTTTTCCTCTCAACCTGACCCGAACCAGGCTGCCCTGCTCGGAAGACGAGCTTTTCCAGACAGAAACAAATATCTCTTCATGCATGCTCGTATCATAAGCTATCATACTTACGAACGGTGACACTTTTTCATCTGATCTTACAGAAAAAGACGATAATTATGATACAGCGGCTTAAAACCAGAGAAGTTGAGATTGGCGAGATTGCGATCGGCGGAGAAAACCCCATTGCCGTCCAGTCCATGATTGTGGAGGACACCTCCGACATAGAAGGCTGTGTTCGGTCCATCCTGAAACTCTATGGAGAGGGCTGTGAATTGATTCGGGTTACGACCCCCACTTTAAAAGACGTCCACTGTCTGGGAGAAATCCGCGCAAGATTGGCGGATGCAGGTCATCCCAAAATCCCCCTTGTGGCAGACATTCATCACAACGGCTGGAGAATTGCCATCGAGGTATCTCGATTCGTGGATAAAATACGAATTAATCCCGGTCTCTTTGTCTTCAGCCGAAAAAACACAGGCGAAGATTACACCGATGAAGAAATACGCACAGAACGCGAGAAAATCCGTCAACAAATGCGGGCCGTTATCAATGCATGTCAACAACATAAAACGGCCATGAGAATTGGCGTCAATCACGGCTCTCTCAGTGAGAGAATGCTGTTCATGCACGGGAACACGCCCGAAGGCATGGTGGAAAGCGCCATTGAATTCATAGAAATCTGTGAATCTGAAGCCTATTACGACCTGGTCGTTTCCCTTAAGGCATCTCGCGTACCGGTGATGATCGAGGCCAACCGCATCCTCGCAAAAAAGTTCAGAGCTCGAGGCCAGGGTTACCCTATTCACCTTGGTGTTACCGAAGCAGGAGACGGAACTTACGCCAGAATCAAGTCCACAGCCGGCATTGCCACGCTCCTGGCCGAGGGTATTGGCGACACCATTCGCGTTTCACTGGCGGAAGATCCCATTGAGGAAATCCCTGTCTGCTACGATATTCTGCAGGCGTTGGGTTTGAGGAAAACAAAAGTTGAATTCATTGCCTGTCCGTCCTGCGGACGAACGAAGTTCAATTTAACCGAAGTCGTTCCCAAAGTAAGAAAAGCCACAGAGCATCTGGCAGGCCTCCACATCGCCGTTATGGGCTGCATTGTCAATGGCCCGGGCGAAATGGCAGATGCCGATTACGGTTATGTGGGTCAGGGAATTGGCAAAGTCTCTCTTTACCGCGGAAGAGAAGTCGTTCGACGCGGCATTCCCGAAGAGCAGGGCATTCTCCAACTCATCAATCTCATTAAGGCCGACGGCAAATGGGTGGAACCACAATCAACTTAAACGGAGTATTATCATGATCTTATGCCAGGCTTGCAACACGGCGAATTCGATGGAGTCGGAATATTGCAGGAAGTGTGGAACGAAACTGTTGGTGCTGGGTGGAAATCAGAAATGGGATGAATACGCGCCGCTGCCCTTTTCTCTGGAAGATCATTTCCTTGAGCGAATTTCAAACCTTGAAGACACCGTTTCCAACATTCTCGATCACCTGGCCCGCTTCGCTGAATCACTTGAACTGGTCGATCGCAACGGCTTCATCACCCGCAGCGGCTTGACCGCGTTAATTGAAACACTGAATGAAGCCGGTCAACTAAAAGAAAACAGGCTCAAGGAGCACTGGGAGTCCACTATTGCAGAACAAATGGAGGAAGCACAAATCCGGGATCGGTTTGCCCAAATGAAAAACAGGTTTACGGCTCTTTACAGAGGAGAACCCGACAAAAAGAGCCGCTTCCAGAGCCTGATCGATGATGCTGAGTTCCAGATTCTATCCGGCAATATAGACGCGTTTTCTGAACCGCTGGAAAAGGCACTTCAATTGGATTCAGAAAACTACGAACTGGCTTACTTTCTTGCTGAAATGGCTTACGAGCTTGAAAAGGGCAGTCAAGAGTACTTTCTGAAAAGTGCTCTCAAATCCAATCCGAATCACATAGATTCACTTTTCATGTTAGCGGTCGTTTACTATTCACAGGACAAGTTCGACCAGGCAAAAAACCTGCTCGATCGTGTTATTTCCCACAACCCGAGAGACGCAGCGGCTCTGTTATGTCTGGGCTCCGTTTATTCATCAGAGGAAAAATACGATCAGGCACGTCCGTATCTGGAAAAATCACTGGACATTCAACCTCAAGCTCAAGCCTACTACCTGCTGGGCATTGGTTACAAAGAGCAGAATGTCTTTAAAAAAGCGAAAGACAACCTGGAGCAAGCCATCGCCATGGATGCCGAAATGGAAGACGCCTATTACATGCTTGGTTTTGTTTACCTCAAGAGAGGATGGAACAGAAAAGCAAAAGAGGCCTTTTCTCAGGCACTGCTCATTAATCCCTTTAAAATAGAGTATCAGCAAGCCTTGAGCTTCGATCAACCCAAGGCCGAAATGAACCTCGACGAATTTGACGAGAGCAGTGTGGTGCTTTTTCACCAGGCAGAAACGATGATGAAAGAAAAGAAGTTCAAGGCTGCCTTGTCCAATTACAGATCCCTGGTGAAGAAGTTCCCCGATAACCCCATCTTCCTGTGTTCCATGTCTGTGGCACTCTATTCCCTTAAGAGATGGGAAGAGGTTATCAAGGTGTCCTTTAAGCTCAGAGAAATGGAAACATCTGAAATCCTGCAATGCATTGCTTTTACACTGCAAATGGAAGCGGAGCGAACGCTCAAGAACTACGAAGATGCCTTGGTGACGCTGGCATGCATGCAGCAGAGTTTGAGCACGGATTACGGCCACGCCATTGCCGCTTACGGCACGGCTCTCACGCTGGCGGATATGGGAGAGGAACTGAAAACAGCGGAAAAAATAGCCAAGGACGCACTCCAGTACGCGCCTGAAGAGTTCCTGGCCAATATTCTGGATGCGCTTGGCTGGGTCTGCTTCAAACAGGGCAAACTGGAAGAGAGTTTGACCTACCTTGAAAAGGCCTTGAAGATTGAAGAAAGTGTTCCCATTCTTCAGCACTACGGCATGACCCTGCTCTCTTTTAATCTGGAGGAAAAAGCCCGAGCCGTGTTCGAAAAATTGCGCGACAAAAGGAATCAAGACCCTCAAGTGGATCTTTTTATTTTCAGGGCATTGGAAAAGGAAAAACGGCTCTTGAAACCCACCAACCTGGAAGAAGGAAGTTCAAAAGTGTGACCAGAGCATTCAACCATGAAACTTTGAAGGAAGTGCCGACTCTTCCCGGGGTGTACCTGTTCAACGATGTCAAGGGTCGCCTGCTGTATGTGGGTAAAGCGGTTTCACTGCGCAACAGACTGCGAAGTTACTTGCAGAAAAACCTGCCGAGCGACCGTATCAGAAAAATGGTGCGTCTCATTCACCGTTTTGAATACATCGTCACGAAAACAGAAGTGGAAGCTCTTATTCTGGAGAACAGCTTCATCAAAAACAACAAACCCGTTTACAACATCCTGCTCCGGGACGGTAAAACCTATCCCTACATTAAATTGACTGCGGAACCCTTTCCCAGGGCGATCATCACCAGACGAAAATCTGCCGGCGGATCACTTTTCGGGCCCTTCCCCAGTACACGGGCAGCCAGGCAGACCATTCGCCAACTGCATCAGTTCTTCAAGATCAGGAACTGCGACTACGACCTGGCACTGCGTTCCTATCAACCCTGTTTACAGTATCACTTAAAAAGATGTGACGCGCCGTGCGCCAACCTTGTCACTTCTGAAGAATACCATCAGGGAGTCGAAAGAGCCCGCATGTTCCTCAGCGGAAAAACCGATGAACTCATCGACATCCTGAATCGTGAAATGGAAAAAGCTTCGCAACGCCTGGCTTTTGAAAGAGCGGCCCATTTCAGGGATTTACTTGGCCTGGTCAACAAGGTGCGCATCCATCAAAGTGTAGCCAAGCTGCCCAACAGGAAACTGGATGTCATTGGTTACACCCAAAGCGGCAATCAAATTTCACTGATGATCCTGACGATTCGAAACTCTATGGTCAGCAGGAGTAAACACTTTCTGCTGGATCAGCAGGTTGAGGTAGTTGAAGATCTGGTTTCTCACCTCACACACTACTATCTGCATCATCCCGACCCACCCGGCGAAATAGCCATTCAAAACGCCGAATCCTTTAATTTGTTCAAAGAAGCCATGCAGTCTTATTGTAAACGCTCTCTGATTCTCACCTCACCACAGAAGGGATACAAAGCCCGCTTGTTGCAGATGGCCGAAGAAAACGCTCGACTTCACCTCACGGACAGGGAACCTGAGAGCGTACAGCGACTGGCCGATGTGCTGTCGGAACACATGGATCTGCCCTCTTTACCGCACACCATCGAGGGCTTTGATATCAGCAACACACAGGGAGAACACAGTGTGGCTTCCATGGTGTCCTTCGTCAACGGGAAACCCGCCAAGCGGAACTACCGCAAATACAAAATCAAGACAGTTGAAGGCCCCGACGACTTTGCTTCCATGAGAGAAGTGGTTTCAAGAAGGTACAGCCGGCTGTTAAATGAAGGCAAAGACCTGCCCGACCTCATTTTAATCGATGGGGGAAAAGGCCAGTTGAATTCTGCCCACCAGGCATTAACCGCTTTAGGACTTGCCAATCAGCCTTTAATCTCGCTGGCAAAAAAGGAAGAACTCATTTGTCTGGTCAACAACCCGGATCCCATTGATCTGGAAGAGCGGGATCCAGCGCTGAAATTACTGCAACAGGTTCGCGATGAAGCTCATCGATTTGGATTGACTTTTCATCGATCCAGACGTAAAAAAGCCATGCTCCGTTCTGAACTGGACGCCATTCCCGGATTGGGATCAAAACGTCAAAAGAAACTGCTGCACACCTTTGGATCCGTGAAAAACATCAAGGAGGCCAGTCTTCAGCAACTGGTTCACGTACTTGGAAATAAAACGGGCACCAACACCTGGCATGCCCTGAGGAATAAGAAATGAAGTCTTTTGCCTGTCAATTACACGAGAGAATCAAAGAAAAGAACACCCGACTGCTGGTTGGCCTGGATCCGCATCCCGGGAAAATACCCGTTTCCTTTGCTTCAAACTACCGCGAAGAGGATGTTGAAAATCTGCTTTTTGATTACTTTTCAAATGTTGTCGATAAGTCCAGGGCTTTCGCGGCCGCCTTTAAGCCTCAAATTGCCTTCTTTGAGGCCTACGGCATGGCAGGAATGCGAGCTTTTACGCGTTTACTGGCTTATTTGAGGTCTAAGGGCGAAATCATCGTCGTCGATGGCAAGCGAAATGATATCGGTTCCACTGCAGCCGCCTACGCGCGTGCTTACTTCAAAGCAGGCAGTGACTTCAACTGCCATGCCCTGACCGTCAACGCCTATTTGGGTTCCGATGGTATTGAGCCCTTTCTGTCCTATCCGCAAAAAGGAATTTTCGCCCTGTTGAAAACCAGTAACCCCAGCAGTGGTCAAATTCAAGACCTTTACCTGCGTTCTGGTGACCCGCTTTACCATCACATGTCAAAGCTGTTCACCAAATGGAATGAGCCGCTACTGGATGAAGAGGGTTTTGGGCCTGTGGGCGCCGTGATAGGAGCCACCTACCCGGAACACATGCAGCGGCTGAGAAAACTCATGCCCCATTCTCTTTTCCTGGTGCCAGGCTATGGCGCCCAGGGCGGCAGCCGGGAAGCCGTCAGGGCGGCCTTCATGCCCGGAGGCAAGGGCGCCATAATCAATTCCTCCAGAATGATTAATTTCCCCGCTGGTTTTGAATCAAAGGGGTTTGAAGCCGTAGCAGAGGCCGCAGAGAAGGCCTGCAAGGACATTAATTCATTGGCACTGTGAATTGAGAGTCCGAACGTCAGGATGCCTACGCAAAGGAAAAACAAATGAGTAAACTATCGGGAAACAAGTTCACAGGTGATCCGCAAAATATTATTGCTGTAGGTGTGATTGTCATCAGTTTGTGCGCGTTGATTGTCTCTGTCATCCAAACCAGCCTTTTACACGAGGAACGGGAGATGATGAGAGAGTACTCAAGAGCCTCTGTCTGGCCTCATTTAGAGTTTGACACCTTACAAGGTCAAAACAAAGAAAACGGCAAGCTCAATCGCCTGCAGATTTTGCTGACCAACAGAGGTGTGGGACCGGCAATCATTACCGATGTAAGAGTATCTTATCAAGATTCGGTGGCAAATAATTGGTGGCACCTATTTGATATAATGGAAATTCCCGATACCATTGAAAAATATATTGGCAATATTACCTTTAACAACAGGGTTATTAAAATAGGAGAAACAATCAAGGTATTGGATTTAGATAATAACCTTCCCCTTGCAAATGCGTTTGCAGAAAAACTGAAACAAAAAGGCCGTTTTTCCATAGAAATATACTATAAATCGATTTATGGAGAGCAGTGGAAAAATCACAACGGCACCATCACCAAGTTAGAAAATTTTAAGGGTTTACCAAAAGAGGAACAGTTTTACTGAGGCATTCAATTGATGTGGACGAACAGAAAAACAACATGAACACTCGTCTCTTCAGGACTTTAGAGGGCAAACGCATGCTTTAACTTTTTGTGCTTTTTTTTCGACACCCATTTTTCGTCCTCAGCTTCCGGTTATACGCTCTCAAAAAAGACTGAAAACTCCCTATAAACCGGGCATAACACGCAATCTTTTGTAAAAGAATTCACAAGAAAGTGAAAAGCATAAGCCCGATGCATATTGTATCTTGCTTATTTAATTACTTTTATGACTCTGTTTACTTCAAGGGAGCCCGTTTGAGGTCATTGAAAATGCATTGCCTTTCGGGCTAAAATAACGACATTGTTGAGAGATAGTCCAAATGAGTTCTCAACCACTGGGGTAAAAAATGACAGAAAAAAAAGCGGTTTTTTTTGAAGAGTTTCCTCTTGTAAGTTACGAGGAATGGAAACAGGAAGTTGAACGTCTTTTAAGGGGCGCTCCCTTTGAGAAGAAGATGTATACCAAGACGCATGAGGGAATCACACTCAAGCCCGTTTACATGAGGGAAGACTTAGACAATCTCAGTCACCATGAAACCATGCCGGGCTTTGCACCTTTTGTGAGAGGCACAAAACTGTTTTCTTATGGCGATTCGAAGTGGCTGGTCAATCAGGAAATACAGGTACCCGATTGTGAAAGTTTCAACGAAGCACTTATCCACGATTTGAATCGCGGTCTGCAAGCCATCCACCTTCCCCTGGACCTCGCTTCCAGGAACGGCCAAGATCCCGATCGTGCCCCTGAAGGTACCGTGGGTAAACAAGGTGTTTCCATCGCCTCACTGAGTGGCTTCAGCAGAGCCTTTAAAGACGTCATACCCGAACAATTACCTGTATTTATTGGAACAGGAACAGCCGGGCTTGCCTATTTGGGCATGTTAGTCGCCTGGAACCGCAAAGAGGGAGCCAGGATCGATACCCTGAAGGGAGCCATTAAATTCGATCCTATCAGTGAGTGGGTCAAACAGGGAGAGTTAAGAGCCTCTCTGGCAACCATTCTGGATGAGATGGCATTGGCCGTATCCTGGTGCCGAAAGAACACACCCGATTTTGGTGCCATATGGGTATCAGGGGAAACATTTGCCAATGCCGGAGCCGACGCGATCAGTGAAGTTGCCTTTAACATGGCAGCCGCACTGGAGTACATTCGCCAAATGGAAGAACGCGGTTTAAAGATTGAAGATATTTTACCTCACCTGCGTTTCAGTTACTCTTTAGGCACGAACTTCTTCATGGAAGTCTCAAAACTGAGAGCCGCACGCATGGTTTGGGATCGCATACTCGAAAGTGCCGATGTTCCCGAAGAACAGCGTTTCTACTGGGCTCACGCGGAAACAGCTCATTCAACCATGACCGAGCTGGACCCCTACGTCAACATGCTGCGCACCACAACCGAGGCGTTCTCGGGAATCGTTGGCGGAACAGACAGCTTATATGTCAAGCCATTCAATGCCAGCAAGGGTATTGATGACAGTTTCTCCAGGCGAATTGCCCGCAACATTCAGTACATTTTAAGAGAAGAGGCTCACCTCGATAAAATCCTGGATCCTGCTGGTGGAAGCTGGTACGTGGAATCGCTAACCGAAGAAATCGCTGAACGAGCCTGGCGTCTTCTCCAGGAGGTTGAGAGCAAGGGCGGCATGATTCAGGCTCTTAAAGAGGGCTTCATTCAAGCTACCTGTGAAGAGCGCTATCAACAAAGGAAAAAGGCACTTGCTTCCCGCAGAGATGTTCTCGTGGGTGTGAACCAGTACCCCAATTCCACTGAAACCCGGCTTGAGGATCCCTCTTTTGATTACGAGGAATTCCAGAAAAAACGCGGTCGAGCTCTGCAAAACCTCAGAACCCATTCGGAACATCAACAGGAAATTCGCGTACTTCAAAAGCTGGAGAAACTGCTCCATTCCACTGCTGAAGAAAAGATGGAGTGCATCATCGAGGCGGTTGCTCACGGTGCAACGACAGGAGAAGTCTATCGCACCCTGCGTCCCAAAAAGAAAGTCCATGAAGCCATCACGCCCATAGAGTCCCATCGTGTTTCTGAAGCATTTGAAACCCTGAGGTACTCGGTGGAAGACGCCATTGCTCAAGGACGCAACCTCTCTGTTTTCACGGCAACCATCGGCCCCGCAGGAAAGTACATGCCAAGACTGGACTTTGCCGCTTCTTTCTTTGAAGTAGCGGGCTTTAAGGTGATCCGTACCATGGGGCATGACAATGCCGAGGCGGCAGCTCAAAAGGCTCTTGAGAGCGAGGCTCCCATTGTGGTTATTTGCGGTCTCGATCCGGTTTACAATACCGAACTTATTCCTGAGATCAAGCGGCTAAAAGCGGCTGACAAGAAAGTCTTCCTGGCAGGGTTCCCCGCCGATGAAGAACTCAGGAACGAGCTCCTGGCAGCTGGTCTGGATCAATTCTTTCACATCAAAACAAATGCTTATGATTTCCTCAATCAACTGGCAACCGACCTGGAGGTGTCCCAATGAGCCGAATCCCCAATCTATCCAACATCGAGTTCAAAAAAGAACATCAAAAAGTCGACTACAAAACATGGTGCAAAAAAGTAAAAGAGCAAACCGGACAGGATGTTGAAGACCTGCTTTGGAAAACCATGGAGCAAATCGATGTGAAACCGACCTATGGCATGGAAGATCTGGTCGGCTCCGAACACCTGGATTTTCGCGCTGGTAAACCGCCATTCCTGAGAGGTCCCTACGCCACAATGTACGTCACGCGACCTTGGACGGTTCGCCAATATGCGGGTTTCTCAACGGCTGAAGAATCCAACGCTTTTTACCGCAGAAACCTGGCGGCAGGACAAAAAGGTCTCTCGGTCGCATTCGATTTGGCCACACACCGCGGGTACGATTCAGACCATCCCCGAGTTGTTGGTGACGTAGGTAAAGCGGGTGTTGCTATTGACTCCATCCTCGACATGGAAACCCTCTTCGACAAAATCCCGCTGGATAAAATGTCTGTTTCCATGACTATGAACGGTGCTGTCTTGCCGGTTCTGGCGTTCTACATTGTCGCCGGATTGGAACAGGGCGCAAAAATGGAACAACTCTCCGGTACCATTCAAAACGATATCCTGAAAGAGTACATGGTTCGAAACACCTACATCTACAAACCCGCCGGTTCCATGCGAATTATTGGCGATATTATCGCCTTTACCTCGCAGAACATGCCGAAGTTCAACAGTATCTCCATTTCCGGCTATCACATGCAGGAAGCGGGAGCAACAGCCGACCTGGAAATGGCCTACACATTGGCTGACGGTTTGGAGTACGTTCGCACAGGTCTTAAATCCGGACTGACCATTGACCAGTTCGCGCCACGCCTGTCCTTCTTCTGGGCTATTGGTATGAACTACTTCATGGAAGTCGCCAAGATGCGGGCCGCAAGAATGATTTGGGCGAAAATGATGAAGCAATTCGACCCCAAAAACCCCAAATCAATGATGCTGCGAACCCACTCCCAAACTTCGGGCTGGAGTTTAACCGAGCAGGATCCCTTTAACAACGTCGCGCGTACTTGTATCGAGGCCATGGGAGCGGCCTTGGGTCATACTCAGTCACTGCACACCAACGCCCTTGATGAAGCGATTGCACTTCCCACCGATTTCAGTGCGCGCATTGCCCGTAACACACAGCTTTACCTTCAAGATGAAACCAAGATCTGCAAGGTCATCGATCCCTGGGGCGGTTCTTACTATGTTGAAGCGCTCACTCGCAGCCTGGTCAAAAAAGCCTGGGCCCATATCGAAGAAGTTGAACAGCATGGCGGCATGTCCAAAGCCATTGAGTCCGGTCTCCCCAAGTTGCGCATTGAAGAGGCGGCCGCGCGTCGTCAGGCTCGCATCGACAGTGCCAGTGAATCCATTATGGGTGTCAACAAGTTCCGCCTTGAAAAAGAAGAGGCCATTGACATTCTTGAAGTAGACAACAAAGTCGTTCGTCAGGAGCAGATCGCCAAACTGGAATACCTGAAAAGCAACCGTTCGGAAGACGCTGTGCGTGAAGCCCTCGATGCGCTGACCAAAGCCGCAGAAAGCGGAGAAGGCAACTTGCTGGATCTTTCCGTTAAAGCGGCAAAAGTACGCGCCACTTTGGGTGAAATCAGCTACGCCATAGAGAAAATTTACGGTCGGCACCATGCCATTCCCAAAACGATTAGCGGCGTTTACTCCAGTGAATACAAGGAGAACAAGGAAATCGATGAAGTGAGAAAACTGACGGATGACTTTGCCAAGGCAGAAGGTCGAAGGCCCAGAATCCTGATCGCGAAAATGGGTCAGGACGGTCACGATCGCGGCGCCAAAGTCGTTGCGACAGCTTACGCTGATCTCGGTTTTGATGTGGACGTGGGTCCTCTTTTCCAGACACCGGAAGAAACAGCCCGCATGGCGGTTGAGAACGATGTCCACATTGTCGGCATGAGCTCACTGGCAGCCGGTCACAAAACGCTTCTACCGCAACTGGTGGAAGAACTGAAGAAACTCGGTCGTGAGGATATTCTCGTTGTTGTCGGTGGTGTGATTCCCGCCCAGGACTACGATTTTCTCTACCAACACGGTGCGGCAGCGATCTTTGGGCCGGGTACGGTCATTCCCCACGCAGCAAAGAAAATTCTGGAACAGCTGTAATTTCTGGAGAGAACACCAGAAAAGGGTTGGGTTCCCGTAAGACTCAGCCCTCTGTCTCAGCGAGGAGCAGTCATGAGTCGAACTCCAAAGAAACAGGATTCAACACCCAGCAACCGATCCAATAGTGAATTCGCAAGTCAGAAGTACGATTTTAAATCCGCACTCCATGTCCTCGATGGTGTGGATCGACCCAAAGCGGCTTCTGTTGTGAAAAAAAGGGAGCGAAGACGGCGACCCCAGCTTTCAAAACGCGACTACGTAGAGGGTATTCTCTCCGGTAACCTCACAGGGCTCAGTCGAGCTATTACGTTAATTGAATCCAACGCCAGAAAACACCAAGAATTGGCACAGCAAGTTCTCTCCGACATACTGCCTAAAACAGGCAACACCATTCGCTTAGGTGTTTCTGGTGTTCCTGGCGCTGGTAAAAGCACACTCATTGAAGCCCTGGGTCTTCATCTCATCAGAAAGGGTTTAAAAGTTGCCGTCCTGGCAGTCGATCCATCCAGTACCGTCACAAAGGGCTCCATTCTCGGCGACAAGACCCGCATGGAACAGCTCTCAAGAGAACCCAACGCATTTATTCGGCCCTCAGCCACGGGTGGCACGCTGGGAGGCGTTGCGCGAAAAACAAGAGAGACCATGCTGCTCTTTGAGGCTGCCGGCTATGATGTCATCATTGTCGAGACCGTAGGAGTTGGACAAAGTGAAATTACCGTTCGATCCATGGTCGACTTCTTCCTGCTTGTCCTCATTTCAGGAGCTGGAGACGAACTACAGGGCATCAAGAAAGGGGTCATAGAAATTGCCGACGCCATTCTCATCAACAAAGCGGATGGAGACAATCTGGTTGCTGCCCGCTTGGCTCGGGCTGAATACGAAAACGCGCTCCACTATCTGGCTCCCGCGACAAAAGGCTGGAAAACCCACGCTCACCTGGCTTCGGCTCTTGAACAAACGGGTATCGATGATTTATGGAAGGTGGTTCTCAAGTACAAAGAGGTGACGGGAAAATCAGGTGAGTTTGAACGCCGCAGGCAACAGCAAATCAAAGCCTGGCTGCATCATCTTTTGGAAGAAAGAATCCTTCACATGTTTTATGAAGACCCCCATGTCATTCAAATTCTCCCAAAAATTGAAGAAGATGTCATGTCTGGCAAGACGCCGTCAACCAGCGCTGCCTGGTCTGTTTTAGATGCGTATTTATCGTCAAAGAGCTGATTTTTTAAGTTTCTTCCGTGTTAGAGTCATTGTCATTACCTGACTTTATACGGGTCTTCCGGCTTGAACAACCAGGGGTTTCCGTAAACTCATCGCCATTATCGGATCTGGATTTTACCCTGGAGGCACTGCACATTAAGCGCAATTTAAATTCCAATTTAATCTATTGATTGCCAAATTCTGTTTTTACGCTATATTTTATATTGAGACCTCGTTAAGAGAACATTACGCTTAACAGGGTCTCAAAAACAGTGTAGATGGAGGGATGATTTGAAAAAAGTAGAGGTTACAATTACAGTAAAAGAACAAGTGATGTGGATCAGCCCCTGTTTGCTGGAGTTGAATGCCCGCAAAGACGAAGGCATCGAGGTTGAGTTCATTTTGGAAAATGCCGAGGTAGCCGTTGTCCAATTTCTGGATGATGACAGCCCCTTCCAAGAGTCTTCATTCGAATTAAAAGAAGGCAAATCCATAGCCAGGAAAGTCAACGTTGGCAGCGTCAGTAAAAGTTTTGCTTACACAGTAAAAACCAATCCCAAAGGTGGAGGAAGTATCATCGTTCATCCTGGTAACGGTTAAATAGCATCTCGAAAAATGCAGTGACTCATATCGCACGGCAACTTTTCGGATTAAAGATTTTGCACTATCTTCTTGAATGAACGCGTGTCCTTTATTTTATTTAAAAGACACTTGATGTGAATTTTTGAGAGTGGTTGCTCCTCAAATATCTTTCTCAATTCATCTTCTACTTGATCCCGTGTTTGCTTTTTTGAATAAAACAAAAGGAGTGACTTCAAGATCGAGGCATTGGTGTGAACAGGATTGATGTCCAGAGCTTGTTCAGTAGATTGCAGGGCAAGCTCCAGTTTTTCTTCATCCCGGTCCTGGTTAAAATGTTCAAAAGCGAGAATTCTGGCCTTTAGGTAATGCGTTTCCGCTTCAGCCGCATTGATCCGAACGGATTTGCTGAGAGAGCGCTTTGCGGCAGCAAGAGGCTTCCCATAGGGTTCACTTTTTTTCCAAAGTGTTTCAGTCTGAATGAATTTCATTTTACCGTCAATGAGATGGACCCAGTAGTCATTCGGATTGACTTCCAGTGCCTGATGTAACAGGTCTTCGGCTTTCGATAGGGCACGAGTGTTGTCGATGTTATTTTCCAACTCATATTGCGCTTGAATAAGGTACGCGTCAGCAAAGTGCGCAAGGCAATAGCCATCTTTTGGATTCATAGCGTATGCTTGTTCGTACACGGCATAAGCCTGTTTTAAGGCTTTTTCAGGATCGAAACCCGCCGTGTATTGATATTGAGCCTGTATCCAGTAACACTCAGCGAGGTTGATAAAGGTATCTGGATTGTCTTTTTTAATTTCAATAGAGTGCTTGTAGGAGGAAATGGCTTCTTTCAACGTGTTCCAGGGAGAGCGTCCTTTTTCTTTTTCATAGGTGCCGATGAGTAAAAAGGTGGTTCCTACACCATCGTATAAAGGTGCGAAATCATCTTTTAATTCAATTCCTTTGTAGTAGGCATCAGCAGCTTTCCGCAGGGTAGGCGTTGGATCCATTCCGCTTTTCATTTCGTATTCTGCCAAAACCCAGGAGGTCTCTCCCAAGTTGTTGTAACTGGCCATATAATTGGGATTCAGCTCAATGGCTTTTTGATACACCGCTATGGCCCTATGAAGACCAGGCTTAGGGTCTTTTCCTTTAAACCCTTCATAACGAGCAAGATAGAAATAAGCAATACCCAAATTAACACTTGTTTCAACAACATCCGGATGGCTCTGATGGATTGATTCCAGATTGTTGATTGCTTCTGTAAATTCATGGGTGGGATCGACTCCCTTTTGCATTTTCAGGAACCCAATATGGAGAAACCCCGTTGACACCTTTTGTCTGTCTATGCTTTTTTTACACAACTCTTCTGCCTTTTTCAGGTGATATTCCGCAGCTGCCATGTACTTTGCTTCTGCTTTTCCTCTTACCATATGGTGCTTATAGAGAGCTCTGTACAGGTCATTCGCTTTCATGTGAATTGAAAAAGAGCTTTCCTGTTTGGCCAGGATCTTTTCAAACAAACTTAAAGACGTGTTCCAGTATGGCAGTGGATCGTTTCCTTTTTGGCTTTCCTTCTCTCCTTTGATGTAGAAAAAAGTAGCTTTATGAAGATAGAGATCTGGATTATCCGGACTGAGCTTCAGAGCTCTTTCCACGGACGCGATCCCTTTTTCAAAAACACGGTCAAAATCGCCCTTTTTACCGACGAATATATCGGACAAATCAGTGGAATACAGCTCTATGAGGCGGGTAGCACTATCGAGATTGCTCCGTGCCAGATTGGCACTGTCGGTGTAGAGTTGTTCGGCGAGTTCAAAAAGCCGGGTCTGTTCATCGTAGTTTCCCGTGTGGCCTCTTTCAATGCCTTTGGTTTTGTAGATATCTCCCTCAAGAATCAACGCCTCGTGCATCCAGTTCAGGCGATGATAGGCAGAACGCGTTTTTTGAAGAGCCATGTCATAGTCCTTTTGATAATAGGCAAGTTGTGCTTCCAGATACTCAGGAGCCACAATAGAAAGACCCTGTGCTTGCTTCAAGAACTGAGCTGCCGGTTTCAAGAACTCATTTTCAATTTCACTTTCTCTTATACGTCTGAGAGATAAATCTTCAATGGAGTTCAGTTCAGACTGCGCACGCTGATAAAAAACGCCTAGAACCTGACCCAAAGCATAGGCCACCCGGGGATCCTGATAGTCGCTATTCCAGGCTAACTCCAGGTGTTCCCTGGCCTTTTCGTATAACTTAAGCGCCATGTAACCCTTGCCCAGCGCATAGTTTCCAGGTCCTTTTCCCGTGGACCCCATTTCTCTCATCATGGCTCGAATGTCTTCCATGAGCCTCTCGATCTTGATGTAATCGTTCTCTACAGGGTGGACAGGCAACATTTGGGAAAGCCGCAGAACACCGTCCATTCCCTCTACTTTTTCACTAACTGCCTGGATCATGGTTTCTCGTTGACCCGCTCTCCATTGTGTATAGATTCCCCAGCTAAAGGAAGCGAGTATCAGAGCTGCAGCAACCAGAACAAGACTGAAAGCGAGTCTGTGTTTCTTCATTTTTATTTTCAAATGATATATCAGCGAAAGGGGACGGGCCTGAATGGGTTCACCATCGAGGTAGCGATTGATATCTTGTGCCAGCTCCAAGGCTGAGCCGTAGCGGTCCTTTTGTTCTTTCATCATGCACTTCATGGTAATACTCTGCACATCAAAAGGGATTTCCGGTTTGAGTTTGACCATTTCAGTCGGCATTTCGTGTTGCACGGTCTGGAACAGTTGGAAAAAGGATTTATTGGCAAAAGGCTCTTCACCCGAAATAATTTCATACAGAGAAGCTCCCAAGCCATAAACATCGGTTCGGCGATCGAGATACCTGTCACCGCGGGCTTGTTCTGGCGCCATGTACATAGGCGTTCCAACGAACATACCTGTCTGGGTCATTCCTGTTTCATCAACCTCTTTAACCAAACCAAAATCCATGACATAAGGATGCCAGTTACCACTGTCCCTGAGTTCTACCATGATGTTATCGGGCTTGACATCCCGGTGAATCAAACCCTTGCGATGGGCTTCGTGTAACCCTAAAGCGGCGTCTCTTACGACGATCAATTTCTCTTCTAAAGTCATCCTCTGAGCCGCTTCATGTAAAGCAGGCCCTTTGATGTACTGCATGGCAATGTAGTGATGACCTTCCACTTCACCAACCTCATAGACTTTACAAACACACTCGTGCTCAATCTGAGCTTGGGCGACGGCTTCTTTTTTAAAGCGAGGCAGTTCTTGAAGATTGCCGTAAGACAGGAATTTGATTGCCACTTTTCGATCCAGGGTCTTGTCTCTGGCCAAAAAAACCACGCCCATATTGCCCTCTCCGAGAAAGGAGATGAGTTCGTATTGATTCCATGCCTTTACCGGAAAATCAGGTATATGCTGATTCCTTGAAGATGAAATGGATGTTAAGGGTCGATCATTCCCGGACATGGGTTCTCCTCATGCGGTTTATCTGAAATTATTATACCTGAATTGAAGAGAACATGTCTTCATGTTCATATAGTGTCAAGTAATCGCGATTGGTTCAAGTTGGGTTGATGCGTGGACTGACCACCGGCGGTGTCATACAGACATTTAAGCGGCTGCTGGAAGCCTTTATGACATCGCTTCAAAGGAACATCTTAATGGAAAACACCAGCCAAACACCTATTTTGTTTCAGGCAAATGTAAGAATGAGATAGAATTCAAGTTGCATAAAAAAATAACGCGGGAGTTCATGTGTCCAAACCCAGAAAGAAGTTTAAAGTACCTCATGTATTTGTTTTATTGACAACTGTTATTCTAATTTGTTGCATGGCAACCTGGATCATTCCGTCCGGACATTTTGAGAGACAGACCAAGCAGATTAACGGAAAGGAAAGAACCCTGCTGGTGCCGGGAACCTTTACACCCATGGAAAAGCACATGTCTTTCAATAACTTCGTTTTGGGAGAAAAAGTGAAGGGCAAGGCTTCGCCTGTGGGAATCAAGGGCTTTTTGACCGCCATTCCGCGTGGTCTGGAAGCCGCTGCGGATATCATTTTCTTCATTTTCATCATCGGCGGTGCTTTTGGTATTCTTCAACGCACGGGCGTCATAACCGCGACACTTGAAAGTCTGATGAAAAAGCTGGATAAACAAGGCCCTCTTTTAACTGTTGTGCTCATGCTGGTTATGGCCGTAGGTGGTTCCACCTTGGGCATGGGCGAGGAGTTTATACCGTTGATTCCCATATTTCTAATCGTTTCCAAAAAGATGGGCTACGATCGGGTTTATGCCGTTGCCATGGTTATGATCGCGGCACAACTTGGGTTTGCCGCTTCCACCACGAACCCCTTCACCGTCAATGTGGCTCAGGGCATTGCCGAACTGCCCTTGAACAGCGGCATACCCTTGAGGTTGGTGTTCTTTGTATGTGCCATTACCATTGGAATTACCTACCTCTTGCGATATGGCCGCAAAATAAAGGCGAATCCCGCTAACTCGTATATGAAAGACGATCCCTTTATTCTGGAAGAGAGCGAAACAAAAGTTTCTCGATTCTCTAAACAGCATTTTTGGATTATTCTGGTATGCGGTTCTATTTTTGCCTTCATTATCTACGCCGTTCAGGCCTACGGATGGTGGATGGCGGATATGGCAGGCGGTTTCTTTTTAATGGGATTGGCGGCGATGTTCATTGCTCGCTTAACCATTGACGAGGCAGCTAAGTCATTTGTCAAGGGTATGGAGGAAATGGTTGTGGCGGCTTTGGTCGTGGGTTTTGCCAGAGGCATCAGTGTGGTTCTTGCCGATGGTCAGATAATGGATACCATTGTGTATGGCGCTTCCAGCGTTCTACTGGAAGTGCCTCGCTATGTAGCGGTGGTCGGTATGCTGTGTTTTGAGTCGACGCTCAATTTGCTGATTCCATCCGGTTCCGGTCAAGCGGCTGTCACCATGCCACTCATGGCTCCTCTTTCCGACATTTTAGGTATCACAAGACAAACAGCGGTGCTTGCGTTCACTTGCGGTGACGGTTTCAGCAACTCCATCATACCCACAAGCGGTGTTCTGATGGCGGTGCTGTCCCTTGCCAAAGTACCCTACGGAACCTGGTTGAAGTTTATCCTGCCTCTCTTTATTCAATTGATGGCTCTATCGGCCGTGTTCCTTATCTATGCTGTTTACACAGGATACAGTTGATTTTGAAAGCCGTCATCGGAAGTGCTTACAGAAAGATAACAACCTGACTGTGAAGGCAGGACGCTTACCGCGTTTCAGTACCGCCAAGGGCATTTTTTGCTGCAACTTCAGTGTGTTGTTACCGTAAGGTTTAAATCGAGTTAGACTCTTAAGAGAGAATCAGAGTGTCATTTTTCAGAATCGAGATTAAAAAGAAGGAAGAGATTATGAATCGAAAGAATGTCGGTGTTTTTGTTTTATTTTTACTTATTTTCGGGTCATTGGCGTTGGCCAAGGAATCCGGCGGGGCCAGACTGGTAAAACAACCCACTTTATCGGAAACTCAAATGGCATTTGCCTACGCAGGTGATATTTGGGTTTGCGACCGCGATGGATCTCACGCACGTCGTTTAACCACACACGAAGCCGTTGAAGCCAATCCCCATTTTTCTCCGGATGGAACTCAAATCGCCTTTACGGCATCTTACGACAACAACCTGGATGTTTATGTCATCGATGTGGAAGGCGGGCAACCCCGACGTTTAACCTGCCACCCGGCTCCAGACGTTGTCTGCGGATGGAGTCCTGATGGAAAGAACGTCCTGTTCAGCTCCGATCGGGAGATCCTGAACAGTCGGAGCCGACAGCTCTATCATGTCTCAAAAACCGGCGGAGCTCCTGTGAAAGTCATGGAAGCAATTGCTTTTGAGGGGAGTTGGAATAAAGATGGTCAAACTCTGGCCTACAGGCCATTTCCAGCGGCCCACGCACGATCAAGCGGATGGCATCTTCACCGCGGAGGCACAACACCTCCAATCTGGATTATCAATCCAGCAAAAAACAAGGTTGAGAAAATCCCTCACGGCAGAAGCAATGACCACACGCCTATGTGGTTCAATGACAATGTGTACTTCATCTCCGACCAGGATGATATAGCCTCCAACCTCTATGAATACAACAGGAAGACCAAATCCTCGAGGCAGCTTACTTTTGAAAAAGACTGGAATGTCAATTCGGCAGCTATCCGGGGTGGTGTGATTGTCTATGAAGTAGCTGGCGGCTTGAAGCAGCTTGAAATCGACTCGGGAAAGATCAGCCCCATCGAGATTCCCATTAAGCTGGACTCACCTCAGTTAAGACCCCAATGGAAGAGTACCGCCGATCAAATTCAATCGATTGGGCTCTCTAAAACGGGAAAAAGAGCTCTCTTGACAGCAAGAGGTGATGTGTACACTGTTCCGCTCAAGGACGGAAGCACTCGAAACATTACGGCCACACCAGGCATAAGAGAACGCGATGCACTTTGGTCCCATAATGGAGAGCGCATCGCCTACTTGACAGAAAACAGGGAAAAGGCGCCTTTCCTCAAACACGACCTCGTCCTTGAAGATCAAAAAGGTATGAAGCCAGCCCAAACGGTGACGTTGGGCATTCCCGGTTACCTCAATCTCTTGAGTTGGTCTCCCAATGACAAACTCATCCTCTTCCAGGACAACCACTTGAACCTGTATGTCATTGAACTGGATACCGGAGAGGTAAAACTCATCGATACGAATCAGCGCCGATCCCGCACCCAATTCAGCTTTTCAAGTGACAGCCGTTGGCTGGCCTATACGGTGAACGGTGAAAATTACTTCAGCCAGATTAAACTCTATCATTTTGAAACGGACACTCATCACATGCTTACAGATGGAATGAGCCATGCCAGCCATCCTGTGTTCGCCAAAAAGGATTATCTCTACTTCACGGCATCTGTCAACACAGGCCCAAGACAGGTGGACCTGGATATGTCGTCACAGGAACGCGCCTTGCGCTCCGGTATTTACGCGGTCGTTTTGGCTAAAGACGGAAAATCACCTTTACTTCCCAAAAGCGGCGATGAAGAAGTCGGCAAGAAAGAAAAAACAAAAGCTGAAAAGAAAGCAGAAGATGGAGCTGACGAGAAAGGCGAAAAGAAAAAAGATGAATCTGAAATAGTTCAAATTGATTTTGAAGGCTTACTCGATCGAGTGATCGCTCTCCCCATTCCCGAAAGAAACTACGATTCACTGAAAGTTGCCCATGATGGTGCTCTCTTCTATATAGAACGCAGTCAGCCCGGAGTGAGCAATGAACTGCCCGGCTTCGATTGGTTCGCCAAATCCAAACTCCGTCGTTTCGACTTTAAAAAGAAAGAGAGTCAGGTAGCGATGGATAAAGTGGGCTTTTATACCTTGAGTTCGGATGGGAAAAAGCTTCTTCTTATGACCAGCGGCGGCAGGTTGGTTTACGCCGATGCCGGTGAGAAACTGAAACCCAAGCCGCTTAAACTCACTGGCGTAAAAGCACTTGTTAACCCCAGGGAAGAGTGGAAGCAAATTTTTAATGAAGTCTGGTGGATGGAGTACCAGTATTTCTACGATCCCGCCATGCACGGCTCCGACTGGAAAGCCGTATACGACAAATACGAACCTCTGGTTGAACACGTTGTTTGCCGGGAAGATTTGAACACGCTCATGGTGGAAATGATTGGAGAGTTGGAAGTTGGCCACAACCGCGTGGGTGGTGGCGATGTGCACCGCGAAAAGTCTGCCTCCTTCGGACTGCTTGGCGCGGACTTCACAATCGATCGAGGTCATTACCAAATTGCCCGCATTTATACCGGCGAAAAATGGAACCCTTTCCTGAAGGCACCCCTGGCGGTTCCCGGTATGGACGCGCAAGAAGGCGATTACATCCTGGCCATTAACGGGCAGGCTCTGACCAGTAAAGACAATATCTTTTCCTACTTGGAAGGCACTCAGGGAACTCAAGTCACCTTGACCCTCAACAGTGAGCCCAGGCTGGAAGGCAGTCGAGAGATAATCGTGGAACCGGTTCACAGTGAACGAAAATTGAGACATTGGTATTGGGTTGAAAAGAATCGCCGGTATGTTGATCAAAAGACCAACGGCAAGGTGGCTTATGTCTATCTTCCCAATACGGCAGGCAGTGGATTCAGGTATTTCAACAGAATGTTCTTCGCTCAAATTCACAAAAAAGCCGTCATTATCGATGAGCGTCGCAACGGAGGCGGTCAGGCTGCCAATTACATTACCGATGTGCTGAGCAGAGAGTACCTGTCCGGCTGGAAAGACAGAGATGGACTGGTTTCTGCTACTCCCGCCGGAGCCATCTACGGTCCCAAAGTCATGCTCATCGATCAGGATGCCGGTTCGGGTGGTGACTTTCTGCCCTACGCCTTTAAACGCCTGGGCCTGGGTCAACTTGTCGGTAAACGAACCTGGGGCGGCTTGATAGGTATTTCGACGAATCCCGGCCTCATAGACGGAGGCTTTCTGGTGGTTCCCTTCTTCCGGTTTTTCACACCCGATAACGAGTGGCGTGTGGAAAATGAAGGCGTCGCGCCTGATATCGACATCGACCTCGAGCCGGATCAAGTCAACCAGGGCAGAGACAGTCAGCTGGATAAGGCCATCGAGGTGATTATGGCCGACTTAAAAAACTACAAGCCCATCAAGCTCCAAAAGGCACCCGCCATGCCAACCGAACTCGGAAAATAACAGCTGTTTTCTCAGTAGGAGGCAGACGTGAGCTGCCTCCTACTCCAGTTATTCAATGATTCCCCTACAGACATAGGAGGGTCAACAGCTCCGTTATCTTCGTAGACGGCCAATTTTCCAAGTTATTCATGAAACTCGAGGGGTCACAACTGCCAATTTGAATGGCCACCACAAAACCGTTGACCGTCTCCTGTAAGACCGAGATGACAATTCCGTTTGTATCATCAGTATAGGTTTCACCCACAACCCAGTGTGATCCGGCGTTGTCTGCGAAATCCGCAGGGGGATTATCTTCATCAACAAGCCAGGCAGGTTCATCTCTTTGTGGTTCGACCTGGTAGATAAGAACAGCATCTGCTGGTAAATTGGCGTCGTAATTACCTTCCTTTTTTCTGGTTTCCAGAGTGTAGTAGTGGCCCTGACTGCCATAGGGAATTTTAACGGCAAAGTAGTTACTTGTACTGGCCAGAGCAGCGTGATCAATGGTCACCTGATAATAGCCATCTTCTGTTATTTCAATAAAATTTTCCTGGTGATACCAACCAAGTATTTCTTTGTGATAAGCACAAACGTGTTTTCCCAACTTTCCGTATGTAGGGTTTTCTACAGCATAACTCCAATTGTGACTCATGACATCCCATGGATTATCATAGGGATCGTTATCACCATCGAAATTGTTGGCGTGTGGCAGACCAAAACCATGACCCATTTCATGAGCAACAACGGCCTCATTGTTAAATGCCCATGGAGGCTCCCAGGTGACACGCCAGATTTTCGCCACACCATCAATAGATGCCCACCGGCTGCCTCCCCAGGCGCAGCAATCTAACAGTTCATTGAACATCATACTAATACCCGCGTAGGGACCGGACCCGCTATCCGAAAAATCAATATCAGGATCCACTGTGGCAATGGTATCGTCGAAAAGAGCGTACAAGTCCGCATCGGTTCCGCTGCCTGGATTGGGAACATAGTAGCTGTGGGTATGGGGCAAGGTATACCAATCAACCGACAAACTGCCAACAATATCGATGTGATTGTAAGAAACTTCTCTCCAGAAATGATCTAGCCCTCCTGGTAAATTGCTGTACATACCTTGAAAATATGCCTGATTTTTTTGTTCCTGGGGAACATCACTGAACTTCATTGGCAGTGTGATCCAGGGTTGTGAACCAGAAACCGCTCTGAATGTGTCAGAAGTTCTTTGAATGAGAAGAGCTTGCACCCAAAGCCTGTCAACGCCGTTATCCCTGAAATCAGTCATACCAGAGACCTGAGCATATGTTTCATGGATGGCTTGCAATCCGCCCAGTGATTCAAGAAACGGTGCGTCAATCACAAGTTCCAAAGCAACCGAATCATTTGTCAGCATAATTTTTGGTGCTGGAGACCATTCTAGATCAGGTTGCTGATCACCCCAAAGAACGGTAATCCAACCCGTATGAGTTTGTTCCTGTGCCATGCTCGCGGAAATACAAGTCCAAAACAAAAGCAATATGATCCTCTTTTTCCGTTTCATTGTTCACCTCTCCCTTTCAACTTAATTTGTTATCTGCTTTTTAGCCAGGTACCTAAATTCATTATATTGAATTTTGAAAAAAATGTGCGCTATTATACATTTTTCTTCCAATCGTAAGACCGGCTTCCTGATAGGCCGTCATGGATATGACCCAATGCGAAATGCTCCTGAGTGCTGTCCGAGTGATTTCTTTGGTTGTGAATTCCAGCTGATTGTATCCCAGCATGAAGAGACTCAGAGTTAAGCACTGTTGAACTTTTATCTCGATGATGAACTTATTAAATCAAGTGCCTCCGCGAATGTCAACGCCAACGACCGCTTCGTTATAAAAGAGTCAAGTTAGTCGAAAATAGAACATCCATCTTATCTGCCAAAGTCGAGCCCACACGGCTTTGAGTAAGAACCCCGGTAAAGTGAAGACTATTCAGGCAATTATCATTTTTAAGTATCATCATTTGAAGGGCACTGGAGATACCCGTACACGAGAAGAAATGGAATATCCTCAACTGGAAGATCGGTAACAGGAATGATCGCAGCGAGACAGAGCGTGTTTAGGTTTCCTGGATCCCGAAGTGAAATTAGGAATGTCTAAAGGGCCAGGGTTGGCAATGACGAGGCTGTGCGACCTTTTCCGTGTTGCCTGACCAATGACCCGCTTCTTTATTGCTTTCGGTTCAACATAAAAAGTGGAATGGCCTTGAGGATATCTTTATAGGTATTCTCTGGGAATGGGTCAAGGTATGAAATGGCCTTGTTGGCGTGTTCCTCGCTCATTTTCATGGTTTCTGCATAGGAGGCACTTTTTTTGATATCCAATGCGAGTTGATTTAAAGCCTGACTGTTCTTTTCATTCCAGATTTTTTCTATCAATGGCTTGACATCCTCTCGATGATCACGGAGGAAGCGAATAACCGGCAATGTCATCTTACCCGCCTGCAGATCACTCAAAACAGGTTTTCCCATTTGAAATTCATCACCTGTGTAGTCAAGGAGATCGTCAACTAATTGAAAGGAAATGCCAAGGTTAAAACCATACTGGTAAAGCGCTTCACATTCTT
Source organism: Acidobacteriota bacterium (assembly GCA_002747255.1). GTDB lineage: Bacteria > Acidobacteriota > Holophagae > Acanthopleuribacterales > Acanthopleuribacteraceae. Next base: position 54,284 of record PDUC01000041.1, read on the forward strand.
CGGCAGAACAATTTGCTGTCATGGCTGCAGCCTTTGCCGTCGCGCCAAATAAAAAGGCTGTCTTTCTGGTCAGAATGTTGAAATAGTCCTCTTCGGAAATATCCATGACATAGGTCAGTTTATCCTGAAGAATTTCCCCTTCAATCATCTCTTCGGTAACACTGGATATGAGGTCCATAACCTCTAAACTTCCACCGCTGATAGCCAGCGTATTTGCTTTTGTATAGAGCAGGTCACCAAATAGAATAGTTAAAGCGTTGTTTTCCTCCTGGTTCAGTGTTCTTACTCCCCTTCTGGTTTCCGCTTCATCAATAACATCATCGTGAATGAGGGTTGCCGTATGGATAAGTTCAAAAACAGTGGCGTACTTAATGTGCCGTCTGCCTTGGTAGTGCAACATCTTCGCACACAAAAAGAGCAAAGCCGGCCGCAATCGCTTTCCCGGCAGGGACAAAAAACGCTCGTGCAAACGCATTAAAAAAGCATGGTCCGAAGTCAGTACCTCTTTTAACTGCTCATCAAGTAGCGTCATCTCTTCTGCCAAGAGGGATAGAATGTGTTTTAAACTTATTTGATTCAAGAGAAGCCATCCGCTAAAAAGTTGATCCTGATCCAGTATCTCATGCTTTCAGTGCATTTCTTCCATCACAGCAGTGCCATTTTAACGGTCTCAGGATAAAAGCACAAGACGATGAGAGAAAGTATTCCTTTCAGTATTTAGAATGAGCAAAACCCTCCATAGTCGGGATGAAAGAAGCTGTCCTCAACTTCAAGGAAACGAACAAGCTCTTTATCCATTCTTATAGGGTAGATAGGAAGTTTTAGAGACTTTAAAGTAACCGGTAACGGGATCGCGTGTCAATTCCAGGAAAGGACTTGCACTGCCTTTTTGAAAAACGCGAACCTGGGATGGTGTAATTTCTGTTTCACCTGATACCTTGAATGTCTGGGCATGATAAGAGCGATAACTCTGAATTAAGTGCCTGGCCATTTCATGAAAATCCCTTTCTTTTTCCCGAAAATGAAAGAACATCGAGGGTATGCCGTGGTTGAGCAGGGATCGATAAATACGTTCGGGTGTTTTCTTCAATATTCGATATTCCGGATACTTGCTGGAGAACAGATACGGACGTGTTGCGAACAGGACATAGGAGAAGTGCGCTTCGGGAAAGAGTTCTCTCATGGGAGCGAATGTTTTTTGATAGAGAAGGTCGGGATTTTGATCGATTTTTCCCGATTTGCTTTCAAGGATAATTAAATGGCGCTCTTTACCCACGCGATAATCGAAAAGACCATCCAAATCGGTAATGTGCTGGAAGCCCCAATGACCTTGACCTGTCTTTTTCAAGAGCAGCATATTGGGGTATCGTCCTATTTTGAGAACGTAGGATTGGGAACTGGCTACGATAAAGTTGCTCCTCATCTTTGGGTTAAAACGCTTGTCAAACAGCCCTCCCAACTTGCCTATTTTCCGGTGAGAAACTTGCAGGAAACGTTTCATCAATCGACGGGCAATGCGTTCGGCAAGATCGCCTATCATGTTGGTGACACCTGTATCGTCCAGAGCATAGGAAGCGTGTCCCAAGTCTTTGTAGGTGAAAAGATCGTATCTTCTTTCGTTGACTTCATAAGAAATCAGCGTGTGATCCTGTATATCGCGATTTTGATTCACTTTATCGGAACTGTGATTGAGACGAATCTTTACTTTGAGACCGTGTGTACGTGATAGTGAAAAAACAGGCAGTTCATTTTCGTGTGGTTCCCATTCTATTGGCAAATAGGGTCCAAAGATATAGTTGTCCTTAGAAAAATTCATGATTCAAACAGCTGTCCAACGGGATTGAGTCGATCCTCCTCTTGAATTGATTACCGGCTCATCATATAACGACTAGGGGGGATGATCAAGGATCAGGGTGCCGGAACACAAACCGGGAATAGGTGAGGCTATCCAAATACCGGAAGAAGAAGTTCGATCACAGGGCTTGTCGAAAGGCTTTCGAAACCATGCAAAGGGTTTAACAACCTCTCTTTTATCAGGCGTTTTAAAGCAATAATGCCTGTTCGTCTCGAGTTCCACTTTGGGTTCAATGACGAGATAACGGTTTTTTGCACTTTCAAGTATGGTACCGATGGAATGGGGCTGATGCCTTTTCATGGCCGCATTGCTTAACTTGTCAAACTGACGATCGGTTTTATTGGCCCTCGAAAAACCGCGTGTCAGCGGTACTCGGAAGGATTGACGAAGTTGTTGGACCAATTCCCTGTTGAATGGTTCATGAAGCACTTTTCCCAGAAGGTCCTGATTGCATTCCACAGCCACAGCGTGAAAGTTGACTCTCAAATGCGTAAACCCCGCACTGACCAGTCGATCCATATCGTCCATTAAAAAAAGCAGTTTATCCAGGAACATCGTCGTACCGAGCGGTGTTTCCGTGAACTGGAAATGACGTCTGTCCTCTTCGGAATACCCCGTTCCAGTTAAAAACTCACTTGTTTCGGGTCGTGAGTCCTCTAGGTGCAGTCCAGCTGAAAGCAATCTTCTAGGCGAATGGAACAGGTTCAGGCTCCCCAATACCAGCAGTTCTTTTTCCAATGGAAGTGTTTGGTTCCACTCTTCCAATCTCTTTATGGGGACTTCATTTGAAAAGACCAAACGACGCAGGTTGGATTCATACTTTTCAACCAGGGTTTGAACCGATCTCAAATTGTGGTGTCCGCTTTTTAGAATCAATTGGGTAGGGTAACTGGGTGCCACATATTTCAACACTCCGTAATCACACACCCTGATCGCGTTGAAAATATAGGGCTGCAGGTCTTCAAAATCGGCAAGCTGGTTGGCAAAATCACTGTTTGTTGGAAGACAATCCCAGGCAAGTGTTACTTTATAACCCTTGCGCTGAGCTTCTTTTGTAATGACCCAGACATCTCCTTTTCCAAGCTTGCCAATAGGTGAAAGCGCACAAGGGTGAAGTACGATTTCACATTCCGAATGAGGAGAGATCGACTTCAACCAGTTCCAGTTTTCCATTTCATATAGGGGAAATACCTGTATCAAGAAACACCTCTTTTCCTCAGAACCATGCCCTCTTCAATGGAATCCGAATCCGGTATGTAAATCACGGTATTGGGTCTGCCAGACTTAATTTTTTGACCCAAACTGTCCCTTATTTCGCCTTTTGGCAGCTTGTAGTCCACTTCACCGACCCCCATGATTTCCATTTGGTCAGAATCCTGGAACCCGCTTCTTAGAAGAATGGCCGCATATTGACCCTGGACTTTTTCAACAACATAGCCAAGCATACAGTAGCCTGATGTTCTGGATGTTTCATACTCGTAAACGGAACTGCTTCCCGCTTTTTCTTTCAGGTTGGCTTCCGTATAGCCCCTGAAGCTCATTCGCTCCAGATCTTCCATCAGCTCTTCTTTTTGAACACGACCCTGTTTCAAAAACTGTCTTTTTGCCTTTGAATAATTCCTGACAGCCGTTGCGACGTAGAGCAGACTCTTGTTGCGGCCTTCTATTTTTAAACTGTCGATGGGAGAACCCAGGAGTTCATTCATCAGGGGCATAGCCCTTAAGTCTTTGGAACTGAGAAAAGTGGTGGCCTTTTTTGATTCACAGGATTTTTCGGCATTTAAATGGTATGCAAACCGACAAGATTGAATACAACCTCCCCGATTACTATCTCTGCCAGCTGTGTAATTGGAAATCGTACAATGTCCTGAGTAAGACATGCACATGGCACCGTGGACAAAAACTTCCACTTCTATTCCAGTTTTTTTTCTGATGACAATGGCCTCCTCCATGCTGACTTCCCTGCCCAGGACTACCCTCTTCGCGCCCATGTCCTTCCAGAAACCAGCCGACAGACTGTTCAGCGTGGATGCCTGGGTTGAGATGTGAAGAGGTAAGCTGGAGTGTTCCCGCGCAATTCGAAGCACGCCCAAATCACTGACAATCAGTGCATCCACACCCATTTTTTCACATTGCGCCACATAAGAAGGAACACCTTGAAGCTCGTGGTCAAAGAGAAAGGCATTTAATGCCAGATACACTTTTTTTCCCCGGTCATGGGCATAACGGCAGGCATCGCGGAGCTCTTCTTCCTGAAAATTGTCGGACGCCTGCCTCAGACCAAAGCGGCTGCCTGCCAAATATACTGCATCGGCACCGTAGATCAGAGCCGTTCTGAGTTTCAGAGGATCTCCTGCGGGTGCCAGTATTTCCGGGATATGCGATTTTAAGGGAGTACCTGCCATTGGGTTCCTTGAGGGGTATCCATTATCGCTATACCCATATTCAGTAGTTGGTCTCGCAATTCATCAGCCCGAGACCAGTTTTTCTCTTTCCTGGCTTCTTCACGCTGCTGTAACACCTGTTCAACATGGCGACAGTCAATATGTTTGGACTTGATAAGGTAGGTCTGAATATCTGAGAGTGCCTCTTTAGGAGGTTTTGTACCAATGCCCAAAACCGAGAGAACTTCCAGAAGAGTTTCTTTCAAGTGCAGTAACGTGTGAATTTTCATTTTCATTTTTGGTTTCTTTGCTGCAATTAAGTCATTGATCGTTTTAAAAACACTGCCAACTTTTGCAAGTGCCTGGGCAGTGCTGAAATCATCGTCCATCGCCTTGATGAAATCCTCTTTAATAGCAGGCATCTCAAAACCCGGTATGTTGTGTTCCGGATAGTTGGACACCATTTCCGCCATTTGATCGATTTTATTGAAGGTATTGTAGAAATAGAGCAAGCGGTGATAGGCATCGTAAAAACTCTTTTCAGAAAAATCGATACTGCCGGAGTAATGGTGGCTCAATATCGTATAGCGTATGGTTTCTGGATAGTACTTTTCAACAGCATCCCTGATACTCAGGAAGTTGTGAAACGATTTGGACATTTTTCGCCCACCAACCTTGACCAGGCCGTTGTGGATCCAGTATCGGGCGAAGGATTTCGACGTTCCTTTTACAGACTGGGCAATTTCATTTTCATGATGAGGAAAAATGAGATCCCGTCCACCACCGTGAATATCAAATTCCATTCCCAGGTATTTCATGGCAAGGGCTGAGCATTCAATGTGCCAGCCAGGGCGACCTTCTCCCCAGGGTGAAGGCCATGATACTTCGCCTTCTTTAGCTTTTTTCCAAAGCGCAAAATCGGCAGGATCTCTTTTATTGGGGTTGACTTCAACTCGAACACCAGCCTGCATATCATCACTGGATCGGTTAGATAGGCATCCGTATTGAGGGAAGGACTTGACATCGAAGTAAACATCGCCTCCGGCTGCATAAGCTCCTCCGTTTTCAATGATTTTTTGAATCAAATCGACTATCTCTGGAATATGATCACTCACTTTGGGCTCAATATCCGCGGGCCTGACACCCAAACTGGCCAGATCTCGATCGGCCTCCTGTATCATGCGTTCAGAGTGCTCCAGTGCACTGACTCCAAGCTCCTTTGCCCGTTGAATAATTTTATCGTCTACATCCGTATAGTTCCGAACATAAGTCACTTCATAGCCTTTGTAGTTGAGGTAGTTGCGAATCACATCGTACACAATTGCCTGCATGCCATGACCTATATGGCAAACATCGTAAACCGTTACGCCACAGGCATACATGGAGACCTTTCCCTCCTCCATGGGAACGAACGTTTCTCTCTTATTGGTCATGGTGTTTTGAACTGTTAAACTCATATCTATCCTCTTTATCCTGTTGGATCATCCGGCGTATTATAGGAGTATGGAACGTATCCATAACCGTAGCCGTATTTGTAACGGTACCCGTATTTATAACCGTAATACTTTTTGCCTTTAGTAAAGTCATAGTCATTGAAAAGGGTTCCAAGTGGTTTGATTTTATTCTGGCTCAACATATGAAGAGCCCTGGCTACTTCATCTCTGGAGGTAGCACTGGCTTTGGTGACGAATATGAGAGAGTCGACAATATTTCCCAGAATACTGGCATCCGTGACAGCCAGAAGAGGTGCCGTATCGATAATAATAAAGTCAAAGTTCGCTTTCAGTTCAGTCAGCACTTCTCTCATTTTTTGCGAAGCAACAAGCTCAGCGGGATTAGGAGGTAAGGGTCCAGAGGACAAAAGGAACAAGTGGGGGATTTTTGTACTCTGTATGAAATCAATGGGAGACTTGCCTTTTACCAATGAAGTGACTAACCCTTTTGCATTGGGGAGATTGAATATTTTGTGAAGTTTTGGTCTTCTTAAATCACAATCTATAATGAGAGTTTTCTTTTCCAGCTGGGCAAAAGAAATGGCCAGGTTCAAGCTGGAAACGGTCTTTCCCTCTCCACTTAACGCGCTGGAAAGTAGCAGGACTTTGTTGTCTGTCGTTTTTGAAAGCTGAATATTGGTACGCAGGTGGCGATAACTTTCAGAAAACGCATCGTTGGGTTTTAAATGAGTTAACAGCCCGATTTCCTGTCTCAGTTTCGTCGCCATCGCCTTTTGTTTGACCTTATTCTTAGTGATCTTGCCTTTGTTGAAACCCGACACCTTGGGTATGGTAGCCAATGTGGGGAGCACTGTGACCATTTCCAGCACTTCCGTGTTGTGAATTTTCCTGTCAGTAATTTCTATCAAGAAGATAAGCAAACCCGCCAAACCTGCAGCAATAATAAAGCCTGAAAAAAGGTGCCGCTTGAGTGATGGAGCGTAAGGTGAATGTGGAAGCCTGGCATGTTCAACGATTACTTTGTCAGTTCTGCCGATTTCTTTCAGTCCCAACGCCAGCTCGAGATACTCTTTTCTCTTGTCGATTACCAGGCTGTTTTGCTCGAGAACCTGGATTTTGGAATCGAGAGATGCATTTTGTTCTTTGGTTTTCAGATCAGCTAGAACAATTTTCTGGTTTTGTTTTTTTCTTTGAGCTTCAAGATATGCCAATTCATTTTTGCGGTCCTGTACGTCTTTTGAAATACTTTGTATCAAGCGATTGTACAGTTTCTTCTGCTCATTCGCCAACCGCTTCTCCATGGATTTTATTTCAGCATTGAGAGCCACCATCTTGGGTAGTTGAGGTTTGTATTTACTTAAATTTGCTTCATACTCCAGCTTCTTCCTGGAAATCTGGGAAGACAAATCCTTGATGGCGACGTTTTGGTTTACTTCTATAGCCTGACTTGGTGTGGATGCCTGCAATGCTTGAAGATTGTTCCTCTTTTCTATGAAAGATCGGTTTGCAACTGCTATTTCTTCGTTCAGCTTCACTAAAGCTTGTTCTTCTACAGCCGACTTGGCTCTTCCCACAATCAGATCTTCTGAGTTTTTTTGTTGCTCACCCAGCTGACTGTATAGCTCCATGATACGCTGACGATATTCATTGGATTTCTCTTCAAGAAAGTTATAGGCTTCCAGGTTTTTATCGTAAGTCATATTGAGACTGTGCGCAATATAGGCTTTTACCCAGGTATTAGCCAAAATCATCGCTCGTTCCGGGTTCGTATCCGTGTATGAAATTCGTACAAGATTCGTGTCTTTGACTTCTTTTATCTCAACGCCACCTATAAGGTTGGAAGCTATCTTTGTAATTTCTTTCGCTTGGTCTTCTTTGGTTTTCTGTGTTTTTTCGCGCGGCTCATTTACCGTGCCTAAATCCAGTAAATTCTTGGGTTGGGCATCCTCTTGCTCCTGTTCTCGGAAGTACTTTACCCCAAGGGTTCGCGCAACTTCTTCAGCTACCGGAAGACTTTTGATAATGCGAAACTCCGTTTTAAAATACTCTTCACGGTAGGGATTCCACTGTAATTTTTCAGTGAACCCAATGACATCCATGGAAAGATGATTCATTTTTATGAGAACACTGGATTTGTACAGGGGAGGTTTAACCAGCCAGGCCAGGTAAGCCAATCCTAAACCCAGGATTAAAAGTGATAAAGTCAAAAAGAAGTGTTTTCTCAATAAACCGATATAGTGAAAAATATTGAAATCGGCCTGTTGATCAAAGGGTTGGTTATCTTGCATAGAAGCTCTCTCAAATCCAAAGTGATTGTATTATATGGAATGTATGCCTGAAAGTCGATAAGAAGAGACACGAAGACTCTCTCCGCTTAAAAGCCCTGCTCATTGAAAAGATCACCATGCAAGCAACATGAACAAGTGCAAACATGCTTGATACCAACGCATTGGGTACAACTTCGCTTCTGAATGTCCCGTTGTACTGTACCCTTGTAAATATCCATTCTCAAACCGGAGTGACATCCCCCGTCTAGAGAAAAATCAGCATCTCTTTTGTCTCATTTTTTACTGTGGAAACATGGCATGCTGTCCAGAAAACGTGGTTTCCTAAAAAAAAAAGAGCACGAACCGTGCTCTTTTAAAGGATTTCTAATCTGAATCCAGGATTTTATGCGTAAGCTGGCTGGACCAAAGCTTCGCTTTGGTATCCATTTTCCGCAAAAGCTTCTGTGGTTATGCAGTAGTGGTCTTTGGCTTCAAGTAATGCCAGTAAGAAACGGGCATGGACTTCATGCCCTGCTTTGTAAGCAGAAAAGTCGCCCTCAAAACGATAACCCGAAACCGCAAGATCGCCTATGAAGTCGAGTATCTTGTGTGAGACGAATTCGTCCTTTGAGCGAAGCGAATCGTTTAAAATATCGCTTTCATCCAAAACAATGGCATTATCAATACTGCCGCCTTTAATGAGACCCATTTTTTGCAGTGCATCGACATCTTTTAAAAATCCAAATGTACGCGCAAATGAAATGCTTTCAACATGAGACTTGGCATTGATTTTTGCCGTTTTATTTTGAGTTCCGATAAGTGGATGTGGAAAGGATATGTGGTATGAGACAGTGAAATCTTTGGACGGTTTAACCGATACCTTTTTTCCCTGCAATTCAAAGTGGAAGGGTTTCGTAATTTTGAGAATTTTGCGTGGAACTTTTTGTTGTTTAATTCCCGCTTGTTCAATCAGTTCAATGAAAGGTCCCGCGCTTCCATCCATAATGGGAACTTCAGGGCCATCGAGAATAACGGTTACGTTGTCAATACCTTTGCTGTAGAGGGCGGATAACAGATGTTCTGTGGTTTGTACAATGGCTTCGCCGGAGCGAAGTGTGGTGGCCAGCTGCAGTCGATTCATATCAATGGATTGTGTGTTGACTGGAATGATTTCACCGTTGAGATCTTTTCTAACAAACACAATCCCTTTACCGGGAGCAGAAGGCTGCAAGATCATTTCGATGGGGGTGCCCGAATGCAAACCTATTCCAATCGTGCTTATTTCTTCTGCTAATGTCTGTTGTAAGTTCATACAGGCCTCCACTTCCCTGATTGACAGCAATTGTCAGGCCATTCTCTGTAAATCATTGACTTTCTTAGCGTATAGAACGATTCCTTGTATGGCAATCTGATTTGATATTGATGGTCAGTTAATGCATGACACAGATGGTTTTAAATAAAAAACCGGCAGAGAAAGGTTAGCCTAACTAACACAAATAAAACATGATATTCAACTACAGCAATTCTGTTGAAGACGCTATTCTGTGTTACTTTTCAGATCTGTCTCAATGAAAATGCAGCCCTTTAAAGTTCCAGCTCTTTCTTCTGTCTCAACAACACTCTAGCTGCAGTCAGTCGTTCAACAGCCCCTGCTGTTTGCGGTTTGTTGCAAAAACAACACAATGACTCCCGAGAATGTGTTGTTTTTACCATGACCGTCAACAAATAACTAGAGACCCGCTGGTCTGGCGTTTTCTATTTCACGAATTTCATTTACAAGAGCCAGGTAAGATAAGTACCTGGTTTGGTGAATGTCTTTACCGACGGCCGCTCTAACACCGCATTTTGGTTCGTTGATGTGAAGACAGTTCGAGAACTGGCAATTCGACTGGTGGGATAGAAACTCTCTAAAGCCAAACCGGATATCATCTAAATGTTCAGGAGGAGGAATAAACTCTCTAATACCTGGAGAATCCGCTATGTAACCACCTTCCACGGTGGGGATAAGAATGGAGTTGGATGTGGTGTGTTTTCCTAAACCGCTTTTTTCACTGACTTCCTGTACAGCAAGAGAGACTTGAGGACAAACGGCATTAATTAAGCTGGACTTTCCGACTCCCGACGCTCCTGTTAGAAGTGAGATGCCTTTTCGTGAAATCTTTTGAAAATCATCAAGGCCTTTTTGAAACTTGGCTGACACTCCATATAACTGGTAGCCTAGGTTTCGATAGTAAATGACGAGTTCATCTAACTCCCATTGGGGATCGAGGTCGATTTTATTCATTATCAAAATAGGCTGGATCTGGTGTAGTTCGCAGTAAACCAGGTACCGGTCGATCATGCCCCACTGAATGCCTGGCCTTGTCAAGGCCGACACGATAAAGACGCGATCGAGATTGGATGCCATAATTTGGGTGCGTCCCAGGCGGCTGTTGGTAACCCGGGCAAATTGATTTTTACGGCCGTGTATCTTGATAATGAGTCCCTGTATACCCCGGCCTTTCTGTTTGCGCTTAACAAGCTCGACCTGATCACCGATAACCGGTAAGCGATAGTCCAAATTGGAATTCCTGCGTATATCGCCTTTGGGCTGGCAAAGCAGAATGTGACCGTCGACACCCACACGGTACATGCGATTGTGGGTTTCGAGAACCAGGCCTCTCATGGCGTTTCAGTCCTGCGTGACAGAGATCTCAACACCTTCAAAAAAGACCCGGCTATCAGAATCTTCAACAATGCGCGCATGGTGGTTTGCTATAAAAGCTCAATACCCATGGCCAGGCCGTTGCCGCCACCCATACAGAGAGCTGCGACACCTCTTTTGAGGCTTCTCTGTTTGAGCGCGTAAATTAGAGTAACGAGAATTCTGGCCCCTGAAGCCCCAATGGGGTGGCCAAGCGCTACAGCACCACCATTGACATTGATTTTTGAGGAATCGATTTTCAGCTCACTTGTAACAGCACATGCTTGGACAGAAAAAGCTTCATTCAGCTCAAAAAGATCCACATTTTCAGGGTTCCAGCCCGTTTTTTCAAAGAGTTTCCTTGTTGCAGGCACGGGCGTCATCATGACCCATTCGGGCTCCAGCCCGCCGATGGCATAATCGACGACTTTTGCCAGGGGTTTCAAGCCAAGTTCACTGGCTTTTTCCGAACTCATGACTACCAGAGCCGCAGCCCCGTCGTTAACACTGGGAGCGTTACCCGCCGTTACGGTTCCGCCTTTCTTAAAAGCGGGCCGCAATTTGGAGAGCGATTCCGAACTGGTTCCTTTCCTGGGTCCTTCATCGATGGCAACCACCATAGGGTCTCCCTTTCGCTGAGGAACTTCCACCTGCACGATTTCCTCGTCAAAACGGCCACTTTCTATGGCGTCAAGTGCCTTGCGGTGTGACTCAGCGGCATAAGCATCCTGCGTCGCTCTGTCGATTCCGTATTTCTCTGCCACCATTTCTGCTGTACTTCCCATGTGAAAGTCGTTGTAAATATCCCAAAGGCCATCGTTAACCATGGAATCCACCACCTGTTGATGACCCATTCTGTAACCTTGCCGAGCTTTGGGCATGAGGTAGGGTGCCTGACTCATGGATTCTATGCCGCCGACCAAATAGGCATCGCCATCACCGGCTTTAATAGCCTGAGCTGCCAGCATAACCGCTTTGAGCCCCGATCCACAGACTTTGTTAATGGTAAACGCGCCCGCACTCACTGGAACACCTGCGTGAATAGAAACCTGACGTGCCGGGTTTTGTCCCTGACCGGCTGGTAAAACACAGCCCATAATGGTTTCATCAATTTCCTTCTCGGGTGAGCCCGCTCGTTTCAAGGCTTCTTTGGCGGCAATGGTTCCCAGCTTGACGGCTGACAAAGGCGACAAACCACCCTGAAATTTACCGATAGGGGTTCGGACGGCACTTACGATGACTGCTTCTCTTGACATAGATTCTCCTTGTTTTATCTAGATAATTTGTTTTCCGATGGTTTGAACGCCTCCCATATAGGGAATCAAGGCGTCTGGAATGGAAATCGTTCCATCTTCCTGTTGATAGTTCTCTAAAATGGCGACCAGTGTTCTGCCGACAGCCAGACCGCTTCCGTTCAGTGTGTGTACAAATTGGTTCCTGCCATCTTCCTTGAAGCGGATCTTGGCTCGACGAGCTTGAAAGTCAGTGAAAAGAGAGCAGCTTGAAATCTCTCTGTAACGATCCTGACCAGGCAGCCAAACTTCAATATCGTAGCACTTGGCCGCTGAAAAGCTGAGATCGGCAGAGCAGAGCTGAACGACGCGATAGGGCAATTGCAACCTGCGCAGAATTTCTTCGGCATCTTTTAGCAGCTTTTCAAGCTCTTCTTCTCCGGTCGAAGGGTGCACAAACTTCACCAGCTCGACCTTGTTGAACTGGTGCTGGCGAATGAGACCTCTGGTATCTTTTCCATGAGAGCCGGCTTCTGAACGGAAACACGGGGTGAATGCCTGATAATAGATGGGCAGCTGCTCTTTTTGCAGTATTTCCCCTCGGTGGATGTTTGTTACGGGCACTTCGGCAGTGGGAATGAGGTAGTAGTCCGTGTCTTGTAACTGAAAAACATCTTCCTTCATCTTGGGGAACTGGCCTGTTCCGTACATGCTGTCCCCATTGACAATAAAGGGAGGAAGTACCTCAAAGTAACCCTGTTCAACATGTACATCAATCATAAAATTAACCAACGCGCGTTCCAGTTGCGCGCCCTGGCCTCTGAGCAGGGCAAATCGGGCACCAGTCAGTTTGGTGGCGGTTTCCATGTCCAGAATGCCCAATCGGGACCCCAGTTCAACGTGGTCCTTGACATCGAAAGCATAGGTTCCCGGCTGTCCCCACTCTGAAACCTTCACATTGTCATCTTCAGATGAGCCCAAGGGAACCGTGGGGTGCAGCATATTGGGTATGCGGTTGACCAGATCCGCGAGTGCTTCTACCGTTTCCTTCTGTGCTTGATCTAAAACTTTTATTTCAGAGCCAATATCTTGAACCCGCTGTTTAATATGATCCACATTCTCACCTTTTTTAATGAGAGCGCCAATACTCTTGGAGGTCGTTTTGCGTTCATTTTTTAATTCATCGGACTTTTGAATCAGCGTTCGACGTTTCTTGTCGAGTTCCGTAAAGTCTGACAGATCCAGATTATTGGAGCGCGCCTCGAGCATGTCCTTGACGCTATCGAGATTGTCTCGTAAATATTTAATATCAAGCATTTATTATATCTCCGTTACGGAAGCGCAAAGTTATCTTTCATCCAAATCCGGGCAAGCCGTGCTTCCATGGCCAAAATATACCAAAACCAACGTGTTTTTTCAGTTTAAAGTTTGTGTTTCCACTCACTTCAAAGTTATTGATACGCCTGTACATCCCTGTTGATGTTACAGCTCATCCCGATTCAGCCAGTGACATGAAACCCAGAACCCCAATAGCCAGCAGGATGAGAACAACAGCAGTAAGCAAAAGTAAAACACCCACAGGAATGAGAACAACAGCCCATGCCTTGCCCTCTGTCAACCCATGAAGCCGGACGATCATCTTTTGATAAACAAAAATAAGATAGAACGAAAGAAAAAAGGAAACAACAGGCCCAATAAGGGGAGTCACATTGACCCAGTGCACAATGGAAAGTAAGCCGATGGTGTTGTAGTGCTGAAAAACACTGGCCTTGCCGCCAAAGACAGGGTTAGCCAGTACCCAAAAAATGAGGATAAACAACGAACCAACAATAACACTGAATATGGGGTTAAAAATAAGGCCAGGAATATTGAAAGTGCCTATTGCACTGGCAATTCCGGAAATTGCCAGGATGACGATCACCCAAATGGGCATCTTGGGGTCATTGGCTGCTTTCTCCAGGTTTCGGAAGTCCATCTTGAGAAACTCAATACCTAAACTTAAAGCGTCAAAAAACTGCTGTGCTTCTGACGAATTCGATGAACTGGCAACAGGAGACTGCGGGATGTTTGGTTCCGGTTTGGGTGTTTCTGTCGTGGGACTCTTGGATGCAGGTGGCTCAGGCTCCGGTTTCTTTGGAATGGGTGGGATTCCGTTTTTTTCTTCAGTCATGTTTTCTCCTTTTGTCTTCTCTATCTGGTGTAACCCCTTGAAACAGTTTCTTGTTCAAAGTGTTTTCAATTTAGGCAGTATAACACTATGTTGACTCAATCGTTGTGTATTTCAATAGAAGAGATGGAATAGCCCGGCTTATACAGAAAAACCTCTACTCCAAAACCAATTGTTTTCTCTGTATCGACAACGCCTCCCGGCGTCGCACCTCCAATCAGAAAGGACTGTCCTTATCTTGAGACAGGGTATCTATCAAACAATGACACCCAGAGAGTCCTAAAAAAAATGCGGAAAGCTAAAACGCATGATCATTTTACAACGGGATCGTTGTTTGCCATCTGTATTGACTTGTGCCCGGAAGGTTATATTGCTAAACTTCATTCACGTGCAAGACTTATAAGAAAAGGATGAGAAGTATGAAAGTCATCATGGATTTGTGTTTAGTTCCCATTGGAATCGGTGTTTCTGTCAGCAAATACATTTCAGCCTGTGAAGAAATTCTCCAGAAAGCCGGTCTCAAGACCCAGCTGCATGCCTATGGCACCAATATCGAAGGGGATTGGGATGTTGCCATGGCCGCCGTCAAGGAATGCCATCAGAAAATTCACGACATGGGAGCACCACGAATCACATCCACCCTGCGGTTCGGTACAAGAATCGATCGGGATCAAACAATGGAAGATAAAATTCAAAGTGTTGTCTCCAAAACGTCTCGTTAAACTCAAAACGCTTTGCTCAACATAAGCGATTCCGACAGAAATGCAAATTGCTGTGTTTTGCCAAAATCACACAAACCAATGTGTTTCATTTTTTTTGATAAAGGGTCAGCAGGGTTTCAGTTGGGTTGTCATGGGGGCACTGTATTTTACGGGTTGAATTCACTGAACATCGCTAACAAATCAGGATGTAAGTCCAGAACAGGATCACTTGAGGGGTTGTCTGACTCTTGCTCTGGATTATCTGTACTTTCGGCTTCTTCTTTTAACTGCACAAACGAGAGTTCAGGCATTAACTGGACATATACATTGTAATTGTCCTGAAGTGTGACGAGGTCGCCTTTTAGGGGAATCGCCTTGTCTTTATTTCGACTGCTGTAGAGCATGTACTTTGTTGAGAGTTCGACCATTTTGACTTCGTGCTCTTCCGCAAGATCCAAGGCCCATTTTGTCAGCCGAGAAAAAGCGGTGTAAAGAGACTGATTGATGGAAGTTGCTGAGCCTTTAATTCGAAAGACAAGCCAGGGCATGAGTTCAGGTCCGAACTGTTTTGAGAATTTATTCAAAACCTTGTTACTAGAGTAGTCAGGGTGCTCCCAGACCTGTTCTCCGGTAAACAGGCCCTCAGGGGTGTGCATCACAGGTGCAGCCTGTGGTTTTCGAACACAAAAATCTTCATGAAACACAATTCCTCTGGGGTGATCTTTCAAGTAATCTGAATAGTAAATTCTCGGATTCATGTGAAATGCATTAACCATCAATTTTTCTACGACATACCCGTTCTCAAAACGCACAAGAAACGGCTTGTGCCTGCTTGCAACCTGGGTCCGCACTTCATGAATTGTTGCCATATAAACTATAACTCACTCAATGTATTTTACTTCTAGACGGGATCAGGCTCATGAACAAAGCAAAGGTTTCACCAACCCCGGCATACATGCCGCGCGTTTCAGTCTGCTTAGATTGGACCTCAACCCCGAGTCCAATGGCCTCGGTCTTATTATCGTACAAAAGCTAAACAACATGAACAGAAGATCATAGACCTTTTAAAAACCTTTACTTTGTGCGTTGGAAGCGTATAGTTACAACTCCGGCTGAGATTAATTAAGGACTTTTAATCACGCCTCAGCTAAAATAAGAGCGTTGCCCGGAATCCTTTTATGAAGCATCACCCTGAATCTATACCTGATCGAATTCACAAATACCAGATAATTGAAGTCCTTGGAAAGGGTGGTAACGGCATCGTCTATCGAGCAGAGCACCCTGAAACAGGTCAGGCCATCGCGTTGAAAACGCTGAGTAATCTCACTGATATAACACTCAACCGATTCAAGAAAGAGTTCTTTGCCCTGAAAAGAATGAACCACGATTTGATCGTCAAGGTATATGAGTCGCACTTTGACCATTCTCCCCCATTTTTTACCATGGAATGGATCAAAGGCAAAACACTGGGACGCGTCATTGAAGACATGAAAAAAAACCCTCTTATTTTTTCTCCCGTGGACCGAGAGACCTTTGCGCTGGAACTCTGTCGCCAGCTATGTGATGTACTCATCCATATCCACAGCTTTGATGAGATCCATCGTGACCTCAAGCCTGAAAACATTTTCATTTCCCCAACAGGAAAAAACCTGATTGAAGATTTCAAAATTAAGATGTTGGATTTTGGTCTTTTAAAGCACATGAATGCTCAGCAGGGTGTGGATACCCAGCAAGGAATGGTTGTGGGAACCGTTCAGTTCCTCAGTCCGGAACAGGCAAAAGGCACCCATCTCGATGCGCGCTCTGATCTGTTCAGCGTAGGAGTTATACTCTACAACATTTTAGCTCTTGACTTGCCCTTTCATGCTAAAGACCTGGTTTCTTACCTTTTCCAAATTGTCTTTGAAGAGCCTGTCCCTATTAGAGAGAAAGTAGAGGATATCTCCACGAAAATGGAAGCATTGATTACACGGCTCCTGAACAAAAACCCCGCCAAACGATTTCCCTCAGCTAAAAGCCTCGCAAGTGCTCTGCGAACACCACAACAACCCAAGAGGGTTGTGGATATTCAGGCCGAAGACTTTTCTCTGAACCCCTTTGAAGGGTTTGGTGACCCGCTGCTTCCTCCTTGCCTGGTTGGTCGAGATCATGACTTGGAAAAAATGAAAACAGTGGTTCACAGTCTTTCCATGAAAGCTCCAACAATCCTTACCATCCAGGCTGAAATGGGCCTGGGCAAATCATTTCTTCTCAATGAATGGTTATCAAAGCTCAGCTTTGAAAGGAAAACTATCTTTAAAATGACATTCTCCAGCCAATACACACCTACTCAGGACCCCATTGGCATGCTGATGGACAACCTTATCAGGCAAATGAACCAAAGTGAAATTCAAACGATCTTTAAGGACATCTACCCTTTCCTCTCAAGTGTTTCGCGCTACCTTGGCCGCTTTTTTGACATGCAAAGCGTGGGCAGCCTGGAACACCTCTCATCGGGTCGAAAACTGCAATTACTGGCAAATAATTTCATTAAACTCATCCGCAAACTTTCAGAAAAGGGCCCTGTTATCATGGTTCTTGAAAATGTCCACCTCGCTCCAGAGAGGTTTTATGGCTGGCTGACTCTTTTCATAGAACAGATGAACGCACCCCAATTCCTGGCGGTTCTAACCACCAGAGAGCACCACGACAATTGTGCCCTTATCAATTTCCTCGACCGAGTTAAAGACCGGGAGCCAACCCATCACATTCATTTGAAACCTCTTGGCCGCAAACTCATTAAAGCCCTGTTGCAATCGATGATTCCAGTCAACAGTGACATCCCGTTTACCAAAGAGCTGGAAAACTTCATAGCCACAAACTGCAACGGTAATCCACTCTTTTCCATTCAGCTATTTACTCAGCTTTATGAAGAGAGCAACCTTCATATCCAAAATGGGAAACTGGGTATTAAACAAGCAGCAGAAATCAAGGTACCTCACACCATTCATCAGGCTCTCTTACTAAAGATAAAAAAGATGCCTGACAACGCCCTGCTATTTGTTGAATCTGCATGTATCTTTGGCAATGAATTTGAGCTGCCCTGGCTTCAGGAGCTTTTGCATTGGGATGAGGAGAGCTTTTATTCCACACTGATGGCACTGGTGAAAACGGATGTTTTCAGGGAAGAGGAGGAGCCTGTTCACAAGGTCTATTTCCAAAATGGCGATTTACGACAGCACATATACAACAGTCTGAACGATCAACGAAAAACAGACCTCCACAGAAAAGCAGCCAAAGCCATCGAACTGATATACAACACACAAAAAGAAGGTCAAGCTGCTTTCAATTTTGACAGGATGAGTCTTTTCCTGGAACAACTCTCTCACCACTTTTCCAGATGCCGCAGCTTTGTTCAAGCCACAAAATACGCCTACTTCTCCGGTAATCTTGCCCTTGAACAGAAAAACACAGCTAAAGCCATCTCTCTTTACAAAGAATGTCTGGGTTTTATGAGCCTGTCGAAAAGTAAAAATACGCTCAATCTGGTCAATTTAAAGCTCGGTGAAGTGTTACTGGCCGACCATCAGTTCGATGAAGCTATATCCTATTTTGAGAACACACTGAACTCAGGAAAAAAGACGCGAATTGAGGCGTTGAGAATCTACAAAGGGTTGACTTCAGCCCATCGTAAAAAGGGAAATTACGCCACCGCTCTGGAGGTCAACAAAAAGCTTCTTGAACTCAGCCAGAAATGCTCTGCACGCGTAAAAGCTGATTCGGAAATTGAAAAAGGTATTCTCCTATGGGAGGCCTTTGCTGATGCTTATGCTTTTCAAGGTGCTGTTTTCAAGGCCCTTAACTATGTACCCCACCTTGCAAATTATCAGTACTACTCCGTTCTGTCCTCCTTCCTGGCCAATAACTTGAAACAAACCATCCTCTACATAAAGCAATACAAAAAAGAAGAAATCTCACCCATTCCTTTTTTAATCATCCTTGCTTTTTTAAATTACATGAGTGGTCAGTTTCACAAGGGCTTGTCTTATCTGGACTCCACAAAGAAAGGAGAATCCCGGTTTCGAGTTTCACCCAATGTCATGATCATGAAATCTCTGGCTTTGTTCCTGATTAAAAGGAAAGCCGCGCCCGATCACCGTGCTGATGAGTATCTTCACATGGCGGATCGATACATCGATCGATTCGGGCTGGATTCCTATAAAATCTATGTTCACCTTTCCATCATGGAAGACGCCCTTTTCAATAATCGCCTTCAGGAAGCGTCTGAAATAGTTGCCAAGTATCAAGAGGGTGTTTATTCCCTGCCAAGGGTCAATTATCCGCGTAAATTATTTTTATTTATGGCTCTCCAGGTCATCTGGACTCAAATTCAAGTTCCTCCCAGAGCCTGGCTGGACGAGTTTTACGACTATCGTCCACTGCCCAATCACCCTCTCAACCTGCCTTTCCACCACGCTCTGGCTATGTGTTCCAATGCGATGCTGCCCTTATCTGGAAAGGCTCAAGATGCCATAAAAGCCACGAAACAATCTTTTAAGACACTGAAAAAGTACAACCTGAAATATTATCAAGCGGTTTTATTGAAGAAGCAGGTTGACTTGTTCAACGCAATCGGCGAAGAGGATCCGGCAAAAAGCCTGTTAGAGAAACACAGCAGTTTAATGACCTATCTATAGAGTTGTCGTTTTATTGTACATGATCGATAAACATCACACGAGAGTCATTATTTCGCATTACTCAAAAGGAACAGCGGGTTCAAGGAATAGGCCAAAAATGCAAATCAACCGCATGGATTGACGAAAATGACACGCAACAAGTCGAACATGGATTAATGGAGAAAACACACTGCCGATTTCACAAAAAAACCAAAACGCGCTTTCCTCTTTCCAAACTCAGGTGTGTCACGGATTTTCGGGTCAGTCTGGATAGTACAGTCACACCGTTCACGTTCAACCGAACGATCATTTGTCCCGGACCCTGTTTTCTAATTTCCTCGATCTCTGCGGGAAAGATATTTAAGATACTGGTTCCCGTCTGTCGTTGAAGCGTTATACTGACATCTTTAGCAAGCACTCTCAAGCGAACCATACTTCCGATTTTTAGCGCTTTTTTATTGACGGTGAAATGACCACCGGGAAAGTTCAGGTACGTCAAGTCGTACGCATCATCGTGCCCTTGAACCTGGGCCGTAATTAAAGCCTTTGCATGAGAGTCATGAGCAAGAGGGAGATCGAGCCTGGTGAACATTTCATAAACATTTCCCGACCCAATAATTTCACCAGACCGCATAAGGACCACATAGTCAGCAAGCCGGGCCACTTCTTCCTGGGAGTGGCTGATATAGAGAATGGGAATTTCCAATTCGCGGTGCAAAGCTTGTAAATAGGGTATAATTTCATTTTTACTTGCTGTATCAAGTGATGCCAGGGGCTCATCCATTAAAAGCAGACGAGGGCTGGCTGCAAGAGCCCGGGCAATGGCAACTCGCTGCTTTTCTCCGCCGGACAGGGTTTGTGTGTTTCGGTCAAGTAAATGCTCGATTCTCAGCAACTCTATGGCTTTCTGCACAGAAACCCTGCGTTTTCTCTCCGGTATACGTTTAGAACCATAGTGTAGATTGTTTTTTACATCCAAATGGGGAAAAAGACTTGGCTCCTGAAAAACATAACCCAAATGACGCAAGTGTGTCGGAATAAAAATACGTTCATTCTGCCAAACTGTACTACCTATTTTTAAATAGCCGTCGGGGTGTTTTTCTAATCCCGCAATGGCTCTCAGCAAGGTTGTCTTACCGCAGCCTGAAGGGCCAAGCAATGCTGTAATGGCTTTACGCGGAATTGTCAATTCTCCTCTGAACTCAAATTCACTTCTCTTAATATGAAATCTGGCGTGTATACTCAATCTGAACCCGCCTTCGACTTTTTAGTAATCGCATAGACGAGTGTTAATATAACAAAAGAAAAAATCAGCAGACCGCCTGCAAGCCAATGGGCATGGCCGTACTCCAAAGCTTCCACATGATCGTAGATAGCAATAGAAACGACCTGTGTTTTTCCTGGAATATTGCCACCAATCATCAAAACCACACCAAACTCTCCCAGCGTATGGGCAAAACCGAGGACAGCCGCGGTTAAATAGCCCGGCCAGGCGAGAGGAAGGGCCACAGAAAAAAAGCGATCAAGTGGTTTTGCCCGCAATGTTGCGGCAACTTCCAGAGGTCTGCTTCCAATGGCTGAGAAGGCATCCTGTAGTGGTTGCACAACGAAAGGCATGGAATAGATGACAGAACCCACAACTAATCCGGTAAAGGTAAAAGCCAAGGATTCTCCTCCAAACCACTGGGTCAGTTTACCTACCGGTCCTCTGGGCCCAAGTACAATTAAAAGATAGAAGCCCAGCACAGTAGGAGGCAAAACCAAGGGCAAAGCGACCACGGCTTCCAATAGAAACTTATAGCGCCATCGCGTCCGGGATAGCCACCAGGCCAAAGGTGTTCCTATCACCAATAAAACAAAAGTTGTTAAAGTTGCTAGCTTTAACGTTATTAAGAGTGAAGTGAAATCGGCGGAGTTGTGCATTAGTCGGTAAGGTATCCGTATTGATGGACAAGATCCAGAGCTTCTTTACTTTTCATGAATTTCAGAAACGCTGCTGCATGAGGGTGATCGGTGAGTTGAACGGCCTGCTGCTCAATAGGCTGGTAGAGGTTTTCGGGAACCTTCCAAAAAGAGCCTCTTCCGGCATCGCCCGGCCTGATAATTTGTGAATGAGCCAAAAAACCCAGAGAAGCATTGCCACTTTTCACGAATTGATAAGTCTGACCAATATTTTCTCCCAAAACCAATTTGTCTTTCATGCTTTCCCATAGGTTCAATGCCTGCAGAGTTTGCTGAGCTGCCAATCCGTAGGGTGCCAGTTTTGGATTGGCTATCGCTATATGACTGAAAGAGATATCTTTCAAAATTTCACCATTGGAATCAATTAATTTTGGATTAGGGCTCCAAAGAACTAACTGACCCAAGGCATAGGTCACTCGACTCCCTTGTACAATTCTATTCTCTTGTTCCAATAACTTTGGTCGAAGTCTATCGGCAGAGAAGAACAGATCAAAGGGAGCTCCGTGTGTTATTTGAGCGTAATGTTTACCGGAAGAGCCCGCACTGATTACCACAGTGAGACCCGTTTTTTCTTCATATCGGGCAGCTAAGGCCTTCATCGCTTCGGAAAAATTACTGGCAACTGCAATTTGAAGATGATTGTCCTGGTAAGTTGGCCTGACTGTTAAAAAGACCAACAGGCATATCAAAATAGCAAGTGTTGTTATTTTCAGAAATGTCATCTTCTTTCTTCCATGAATTTTAATTCACAAAAAACAGCTCTTTTTATCGCTATTTACTTCATTGGATCGGATACTAACTGAGCAGATAGCTTCGTGCAAACGTTAACTATACACAGATTCCAGCTTTTTTAGTGAAAAAACTCGCAACACTGTTATGATTGTAAGCATCAATTTACGGACTCTGGAGGTAGAAACCATGAGGAAATCCCTGTTTATCTTACTCCCTCTCATTCTCAGCCCTTCCATGTCCTCTGACACACTGCCAGATGGATTTATTTATCTCGATGAGGTTATACCCGGCATTTCCATTGATTTAAAATACTTTGGAACCAATAATTTTGTCGGTAAAAAAATTAACGGCTATGAAGACAACAAGTGCATTCTCTCTATTCCTGCGGCTGAGGCATTAAAAGGAGTTCAGAGAGAGCTCGCGCCTTTTGGTTTGGAGTTAAAAATTCT
The DNA here is from genome assembly GCA_002747255.1 of Acidobacteriota bacterium. Lineage (GTDB taxonomy): Bacteria > Acidobacteriota > Holophagae > Acanthopleuribacterales > Acanthopleuribacteraceae. The sequence goes on from PDUC01000041.1 coordinate 76,825, forward strand.
GGATGCCTATCGACCTCAACAAGCAGTCAATCACTTCATTGAATGGGCAAAAGATCTGACTGACACCCAAACAAAGCAACAGTATTATCCCCATGTGCCTAAAAACAGGTTGTTCGCCGAAGGATATATCGCCAGTCGCTCCGGTCACTCCAAGGGAAGTACGGTGGATCTGACTCTTATAGACTCAAAAACAGGAGAGGAGCTCGATATGGGATCTCCCTTTGATTTCTTTGGCCCTGTTTCCTGGGTCCAGGACACAAGCATTCATGCTGAGCAAAGGTCAAACCGAATGCTTTTAAACCTCCTGATGACAAAATATGGATTTAAAGCCTATCGCAAGGAGTGGTGGCACTTCACATTGAAGAACGAGCCCTTTCCCTCAACCTTCTTTAATTTCCCTGTGAGATGAAAGCCATGGGATCTGCACGTTTATTGGCTGGTTTGGCAACGACCTTTTGGGTTTGCGTGGGCATTCGGCTCGTCCTTTTGGGAGCGCAGTCCGCTCTCCGTCTCCATCAAAAATGGGAATGGTTGATTCTGCTTCTTTTGGTCAGCCTGATTGCTTACTTTAAGGGAATTGTGTTGTTTGGGAAACTTGCAAAACAGAACCTGTTTCGCTTGAGCAGAATGGAAGAACCCATTCCTCTGTATCGTGTTTTTTCAGTAAAAACCTACGCCATGATCGCTTTCTTCGCTCCCTTGGGTATCCTTTTAGGCCAGTTCCTCGAAGACCCTCTTTTTCACGCCTCCATCCTGCTGTCAGTAGGAACAGCTCTTCTACTGGGCGGTGTTCAATACGCCTATCATTGGAAAAAGTATTTTTGAACCTCGTTCAGCCAGACAAGTACCATGCTCCTGTTCATTCTTCCCTGGTACCTCTCGAGAGTTAAGAACTCATTGACGGCAAGTCGGACCCTGAGAGAACCCTTTTATTTAACTGCCACTTATCTTTTTTTACGGCTTGTAAGCCCGTATACAAATCTTTAAATCCATATTATAATCCATGCGATAAGCTATTATTGGAGACAGAGCTAGAAACAGGAGTGCCACATGAAAACAAAAAGCCCGCAATTGACCATTTTACCCTTTGTGCTATTTCAAGTTTTCGCGTTCCTGCTCTTTACCAAACCGGTCCTCGCAAACGAAAGTTGGCCTGAAGAAGGACCCTGGGTTGTCAAGGCCTATTACCCAAACCTGGAAAAAGGCAGAGCAATGGCTTCTCTTTTAGCTCCCTGGGAGTTTCACCAGAACGAAGGTTACTTCCTTCTTGAGGTGAACATGGACTTGATGGATCGCCTAGTTGAAGAGGGTTTTCAGTTAGAACTGGATCTCAAGAAAACAGAAAAGTTAGCTGCACATAGGCACAGCATACCCGGACAGCGTGCCGGTATTCCTGGCTACCCCTGTTATCGTACCGTTGAAGAAACCTATCTCATGGCGCAACAGCTGGTTTCAGATTACCCCGATTTAGCAGAATGGACAGAGATCGGTTCTTCCTGGGAAAAAACTCAAGACCCCGATCAAGGCTATCCCATCATGGTTTTACATTTATCAAATCGGCAAATCACTGTTCAAAAGCCCGTTTTCATGGCTATAAGTGCCATTCATTCAAGAGAATACACAACCGCGGAGCTGATGTCCCGGTTTGCCGAATACCTTTTGGAAAACTACGGCCGCGATGCCGATGCCACCTGGTTATTGGATTACAGGGATATTTACCTGGTGCTCCACGCGAACCCCGATGGCAGAAAAAAAGCGGAAACGGGTCTTTCATGGCGCAAAAACACCAACTCAGACGAGTGCAGCAGCGGCACAGCTCCCGATGGTCCGGGAATAGATTTAAACCGAAACTTTCCCTTCCAATGGAATTGCTGTGGCGGTTCGAGCAGCTCACCGTGTAGTGTTACTTATCACGGCTCCTCTGCCGCATCTGAACCTGAGACACAGGCCATCATAGATTTCGCCAGACTTGTTATCCCCGATCAACGTGCAGACGACCTCGTATCCCCAGCTCCCCTCGATACTGTGGGCGTCTTTCTCGATATACACAGCTATGGCGGTGACGTTCTCTGGCCATGGGGTTACAGCCCCTCAACACCTCCTCCCAATGAAAACGGCCTTTATCGATATGCAAGGAAACTGGCCTATTTCAATGGGTACAATCCCGGAGGTTCCTTCGGTGCGGTAGACGGTGCAACCAAAGATTTTGCCTATGGTGAGTTTGGTGTCCCCAGTTACACCATTGAGCTAGGCACAGCCTTCTTCCAGGATTGCTCCGTTTTTGAAAACACCATTTTACCGGACAATATACAGATGATGCTTTACGCCATTAAGTCTTGCAGTGCACCCTATATGATCAGTAAAGGCCCCAACGCGCATTCCATTGCCTATACACAAATGGGACAGGCTCAGGGTAAAATTACAGCTACGTTTGATGACTCACTCTATGCAACCAGTAACGGAACAGAGCCTTATCAAAATATTGTTGAAACCAGATTGACCATTGGAACACCTCCATTTATTACCGGATCAACACCTCTGAACATGACCCCTGTCGATGGTCAATGGGATCATTACCTCGAACAAGCGGAAGCGGATATCGATTTGACCTCTCTGGGAGTCGGTTCCCACCCTGTTTTCGTACAGGGTAAGGACGCCGACGGCAACTGGGGATCCATTACTTCCTGTTTCATTCACGTTCTTTCCGATACCACCTATATTGAAGGAACCATCAGAGAGGAAGGCAGTTATGCTCCTGTCACGGCCACAGTCCGTGCCGGTGATTTTGAAACGACCAGCGATGCAGGTGGAGCCTATCGCCTGTATGTAACGCCTGGCACTTATGATCTGGAATTCACAGCTGAAAACTATCGACCCGAAACGGTTATGGCTGTTCAGGTTCAGGAAAACCAGGCTGTCACCAGCAATATATACTTAAAACCCTATTGCGCGTTCTTTGAAGACGACTTTGAACAAGGTCTCAACGGTTGGACCGCTGACGGTTCGTGGGCTATTAGTGATGAGGACGTTCATGCAGGAACCTATGCCTGGAGTGATAGTCCAGGCGGCAATTATACGGCTAACCAAGATACCTACCTGGTTTCACCGATACTTGACTTGACCGATGCAGAGGATGTCAACCTTTCATTTTGGTGTAAGTTCGATCTGGAAACCGGCTATGATTACGTTTATCTCGAATACCGAATTGACGGCGGCAGCTGGGTTCGCGAAGATTCCTTTAACGGGACTCAATCTAACTGGGAGCTCTACAGTACGACTCTCCCTGCACTCAATAACCAATCAAATGTGCAAATTCGCTTTTATTTGCACTCTGACGGGAGTGTTTTCGGGGACGGATTCCATTTGGATGATTTTACCCTTAAAGGAACAGGGCCATCCTGCTCTCAGGAAATGTCATGGGAGGTTTTGCTCGAATCATGGCCCACTTTCAACATCCTTTACATGATCAGCTCTATCAACAATCAGCCATGAGGCCTTATCAACTTACAGACACGGTATCTCCTGTCTTGTATTTCTGTTTTGGGAGCAGGGTCTGCATTGAGCGAAAGGTTATGAGAAGGCAGGCACCATGAGTTCGCGAAAATCGAAAATACTAACAGCCTTGCGCACGGACTTTATTGCCGGCATAGCGGTATTACTGCCTTTAATCGGCACGATTTGGTTCATTCACTTTCTGGTGACTCAACTCAACAACATTCTGCTCGAACCCATCATGAAACTGCTCACACCCTTGCAGCCCTATGCCGATCAACAATTCGTCGTTTTGGTGGTGAAAGCGTTTATCTTATTGATTATTATCCTCTGGATCCTGTTGCTTGGCTTACTCGTAAAGAGCTATTTCATAAGAAAACTGTTCAACGCGGGTGAAGGGATTTTAATGAAGGTTCCCTTTGTCAGTCGCATTTACAAAATTATCCAGCAAGTCAGCTCTACCTTCCTGAGTCAAAAAGTCGACATGTACAATCAGGTTGTGCTGGTTGAATATCCACGTCGCCAGTGTTTTGTTTTGGGTTTAATGACAACGGATTGCAAGGGTGAGATCGGTGCCAAACTGGGACACGGTTTCGTCAACGTGTTTGTCCCGACAACTCCCAACCCCACCAGCGGCTTCCTGATCATGGTAGATCAAAAAGATGTAACGATATTGGACATGACCGCAGAAGACGCCATGAAATGGATCGTTTCAAGCGGTATTGTGACGCCGGAAAAAGTGAAAATAGAACCATCCTGAATTCGGCAGTCATAGCCCGGTTAGCTTCTTTAAAATGCAAGACTGAGCCTGTTTGTTTTTTCACACAACTACAAAAGCTGTATAATCACCATAACTAAATATAACACACATTCCTCACTTAAATTAGGTGGAAATTAAGTTATTTTTTTTATCTCTTATTGAATAGCGTATATATAATATGCTATATTTCAAATATGTCAAATATGAAGGTTGAAAATTTAAAAGAAAAACGTAAAAAACT
>PDUC01000042.1 GCA_002747255.1 Acidobacteriota bacterium
CTTACAGGCAACCGGATATCAGATACAGTCATGTATCCTTCACCCATAAACCGGTAATTATAATTGTCGTCAAAGGGAAAAAATAGTTGACGTCATACAGGTATGAACGCCATAGCCGCCCATCAGACTGACAGCTTCACTGGAGAAACATACACTGTGTCAGCTACTCAATTCACACAATCTTACCGGAAGGATACGAAAAAATAAGGAGTCAATTATGTTGAAAATGAAAAAAAAATTTACGACCAGCAAGATAGTGCTATTGTGTATGATAATCTTGTCATCTTTTATTCTAGGTAGTGGATCACATACAAATGATACTGAGATGATGGTATGGTCAGATTGCATGCCAAACAATACACAAATGGTTGATTATTATGATGCATGTACTGGTGAATATCTTTACAGTATGATGATGTATTGTGATGATGTAATCCGTCCCTGATGTAATCATACAATAAGGAGGCTATTGGATAAGATGATTCGAAATTCAATAGCCTACCTATATACTTCATATAAGTGAGGTTATAAAATGTATGGTTTGATGCTGATATTGTTGTGTACAATGCCAAGCCAATTAGAAATCCTGGAGATAGAAGCAGAAATTACAGAGTCAGGTGATAATTATCTTTCAACTCCATATCAAGCATTTAGTTTAGATAATTCCCTTTATGTTTGGGATATGGACGATGGGAAAATCTGGAACCTTGATTCTAATGGTCAAATACTCAAGATATTCGGAAACACAGGCTCTGGGCCAGGTGAATTTAACCCAAGACTATGTAGCCTTTATGTGAAGAAGGGAAAATTAGCAGCTATTCACAGTTATGGCTACAAAGTTTCCATATTTGAATTAGATGGACGATATATTCATTCACCTAAAATATCTCCTGGAAAACAATTAGTCTATTTTGAGGATGGTATTACGTATTCGAGTAAATCAGAATTACCTGGTGTTTTGTTTATTGAAGATAGCATAAATGGAACTGAAGATGTAGTGACTTTACCTGTAAAACAGGATGATGTCTTTTATTATTATTTCACCTCTGTCATAGATAATCGGGTATTTATATGTTCAAGATCAGGAAAATTCAACACAGTTTATTATGCCCTATTCGAGAATCATAAGGAAGCATTTACGGGTTCATTTGAAACAGTAATGAAAACAGAACCAGAAGACATACCATCAAAGCTGAAAAGTAACTCATTTACAATAACTACTATGTCGGGAATATTTAATTCTCCCGAATTGGGAATTATTATCACAGAGAGTTGTGTCAAAAAAAGAGAAAAATTTCCCGATTCTACTATCATTCGCACAATTAATCCTAATTCAGGCAGTGTGGATACTCTAAGAATCAAACATGGGGTGTTCAAAAATATTCCAGTTGTTTTTGGACAATTACATGCAGATCGTTGGGTTATATTTAGTCCTGGCGCTGTATTCTATGTAAAGATCAGTTGAATGGTAAAAAGGTATAGTTTCTTCTGAAGGCTCTTCTGTGTATGACGTCAACTGTAGCCGCATTCCAGCGCAGCGCAGAATGCTCATAATCTCTTGCAATTCTGAAATCTAGCACTATGATGTCAGCTGAGGTGAAGAGAAGATGATTCCAATGGACTTAGTGGGAAAGGGCATGGCATTGAGTTGCGCCATTTTATGGGGTCTGGCCATCGCCTTTTTCAAACGCTCCGGCGATATTATGTCGCCCACCCAGTTGAATCTCTACAAGACGCTATTGACGACGGTTCTATTCATCCCCATTTTAATGATTACCGACCCAATGACCGATGGACATGAGCTTTCCGAACAGCATATTGCCGTTCTCTGTTTAAGTGGTATCCTGGGAATCGCCCTGGCCGATTCACTGATTTTCAAATGTCTCAACTTGCTGGGCGCGGGTCTGTTTGGCATTATCGATTGTCTCTACAGCCCCATTCTGATCGCCATGTCCTGTATTCTTTTGAGTACCTCGCTCCACTTCAAGGAAGTACTCGGCAGCCTGCTGGTGGTTCTGGCTGTTTTGGTGGCAACGCTCAGGACGCGGATCGCGGGGGAAAGGCATCCTCATCTCATGGCAGGCATTGCGCTTGGCTCTCTGGGAATGGGCCTGATGGCGTGGAGTATCATTTTAATGAAACCCATTTTGGAAGTGGCCTCTGTCTGGTGGGTAACAGGCATCAGACTGATGGCAAGTGCGTGCGTCTTAATTCTCATGGTCGCTTATAAAGGTCAATTGAGTAAGTTTGTTAAAGTTTGTATGTCCAGGGACTCTCTGAAAAATGCACTGCCCGGAACGCTTTTGGGTAACTTTCTGGCTATGACCATCTGGATAGCGGGCTTTAAATACACCGATGTGCACTCTGCTGCCGTTCTCAATCAGACCAGTACCATTTTTATTGCTGTTTTTGCTTCCCTCATCTTAAAGGAAGCTTTCAACACCAGGCGCATTATCGCGACCATACTGGCCTTTTGTGGTGCTGTAATTGTTATTGTATAGATGGTGAATCGCCGGGTTTTAAAGTCCGTACAGGTGCACAAATGCCCTCATGAACTGCTTGCTTAACTGCTAGTTATGAAATAGATTGCTTTGTGGTGGCTCCTGTGGCATGATGACAATTTGGTTAATTGGACCAATTAGAAAAACGGGTGTTGATCATTGAATTCTGAAAGTGCAATTGTATCATGGTAATATAATTAAAGCTTTGATTTGATTGGTCTTTCCCAAGATGAAAGGTATCCTGGCTTGTGGGAAACCCTGAAATTCTGCTCAAGCACGGCACTCTTTTTTTTAAAAAAAGGCTCAATTAACCTCAAGATACAATCAGAAACCGCGGTACGGGTTTTTCTTGCGGGTGTCAAAAAAAACACACATAAATGGGGAGCACATGATGAAAAAAGTGATTACAGGTCTTGAAAGGCTGGAACCATCTTCGATGTTAGGGGAGTCACTGGGGCTGCTGATGCATCCCGCTTCCATAGACTGTTATTTCAGAACGGCTTTTCAGCGAATGGCGGCCAGTGGATTGAATATCCGGGCGCTTTTCGGTCCGCAACACGGCATTATGGGAGAAACCCAGGACAACATGATTGAATGGGAAGGCTACGAAGATAAAAACGCGGGTATTCCCGTTTACTCGCTTTACGGCAAACACCGAACCCCAACCAGAGCAATGCTACATGGCCTCGATCGCCTGGTGATCGATCTTCAGGATGTGGGTGCCCGCTATTACACCTTCATTTGGAGTATGCTCAACTGCATGAGAGCTTGCAGTCAGGAGGGCATTCCGGTCAGTGTGCTGGACAGACCCAATCCCATTGGTACAGAAGAGGTGCAAGGTCCCGTTCTGGACATGAAATACAAGTCCTTTGTCGGTTTGGCGCCCATTCCCGTTCAACACGGAATGACCATTGGTGAATTGGCGCTTTACTTTAACCTGCACTTTGAACTGAACTGTGACCTCGAGGTGGTCCCCATGGAGGGTTACCAACGCTCCATGATCTTCTCCGATACGGGTCTGCCCTGGGTGTTTCCATCCCCCAATATGCCAAGCCTGAATACCGCTCTGGTTTATCCCGGCGGATGCCTGCTGGAGGCAACCAACTTATCGGAAGGCAGAGGTACGACCCTGCCGTTTGAACTCTTCGGCGCTCCTTTTATTGAACACAATAAACTGACCAAACGGCTTGAGGCCTACGGGTTTGAAGGAGTGGCGTTTCGCGAAGTGGAATTTATGCCGACCTTCCACAAGTGGAAGGATCAACTGTGCAAGGGCTATCACATCCATGTCACCGATCGCAAAAAGTACCGTTCGTTTGATGTCATGGCCTGTATTCTGGCTGAAATCAAGAAACTCTATCCCCGGGAATTCTTGTGGAACGGGCCTCCCTATGAATACGAGTGGGATCTCATGCCCATCGACATCCTGGCGGGCCATTCTGAATTGAGATTGCGAATTGACGAAGAAAAGCCCATGCCTGCCTGGTTGAAGGAAAAGGACGAAGAAGCCAAAGCGTTCAGAAAATCGGTTGAAGGAGTGCTCATCTATGAATAACTCCTGGCAGGCCATGGTTTTGGCAGCGGGCTTTGGGAAAAGACTGTATCCATTGACAAAATGGATGCCCAAACCCATGGTTCCCATGACACGCAAACCTCTGCTTTTCCACGTAACCGAAAGCATTTTCAGAACCGGTATTCGAGATGTTGGCGTCAACTCACATCACCTGCACAAGCAAATTGAAGCTTTCATAGCTCAATCTGAGCATCGTGATCAATTCACTCTCTTCCACGAAGAGGTTATCCTCAATACGGGCGGCGCCCTTGTGAATGCCAGGAAGTTCCTGAAGAGGAAACCCTACTTTTTGCTTCACAACAGCGACATTGTCACCGATCTCGATCTGGTTGAGCTCATGAAGAAGCATCAGGAATCCGGAGCCATGGTCACGATGGCCTTTAACAACAAAGGTCATCAGAATGTCGTTATTGGAAAAGATGGCGAGGTTAAGGACATTCGAGGGCTCAAGAACATTGAGCCAACTTCGGATATGCGTCGCGCCACCTATGCCAGTATTTCGGCGTTTTCAACCGAGTTTCTGAATTATTTACCGGATGGGCCATCAGACTGGATGGAGACCGTTATTGAACTGCTGGATTCCCGTCCGGGTTCTGTTCGAGCCTACTACGATGAAAACTTCTTCTGGAGTGATTTGGGTACATTCGAGGAATTTCTCAAAACACAGCGGAACTTGATTGATCGAAAGGCTGTTGAAGTGGCCCATCCAGCCAGGCCGCTTATCGAACAGGGCTCCAATCGACGTTACTATCGCCTGGGTGAAGAGGCCAATACCCTGGTGCTCATGTTGTGCGAATACGAGGATCCGGATTTCAAGCGTTTCATCCAAACGACGGATTTCCTGAACAGTCTGCAGTTGGGTAACCCCGCCATGTGGGCCTGGAGCGGGCACCACTATGCCGCGCTGCTGGAGGATCTGGGCGACGATACGCTTTACTCCATTATGCAGAAGGAGCCGTCTTCCATTAAAGTTCGCACACTCTACCAGAAGGTTATACAGTTCCTGGTTGACTTTCATTTAAGAGCTTTTGAAGCCTCTGAAAGGTGCCCTGCCGCGACCGATCGCTCTATGGACTACGAACACCTTCGCTGGGAGACAAGGTACTTCACCAAGTACTTCTTGATAAAAAGAATGGGGTATTCCGAAGATCTGTTCTCTGTTCTTGACGAGGAGTTTGACATGCTGGCAAACGAAGTGGCGTCTCATCCACAGACCCTGATTCATCGCGACTTCCAATCTCAGAACATCATGCTGAAAGAGGGAGAGGTTCACATTGTCGATTATCAGGGTATGAGACTTGGATCCATCACGTACGACATTATGTCACTGCTGAACGACCCCTACGTCAACCTCGATGAGGAAATGAAAAGCGGGATGAAGAAGCAGTTCATTCAGCTTATCAATCAGAGACCGGAATTCACAGCCTCTGCGGAGACCTGGGCAAAAAGAATGACCTCATCCGGTCTGCAGAGGAACATGCAGGCACTGGGAGCCTATGCCTTTCTGTCAGGTGAAAAAGGAAAGGTTCAATTTGAGCAATTTATGCTTCCGGGCATTCAAATCCTTGCGGAGGGTATCCGTGATTGGAATCAGCAAAATGATAAACAGCTTTTAAACCTTGCAGAGATTGTTAATGAATGTATGGTATTGTGCCGAAACAATCAGTAGAGTCTATCTGGCGGTTTTTCCCCTCCCAGATAAAGCACCGGAACAGAGAATGATAATGTTTAAGAAGCTCTCTATATTCAGTAACTATATTTCTCTTTTTTTTGCTGTAATTGGGGTGGCTTCATGTGTCAATGGATATGGGTGGGAGAAGTTCAATTCCAATTATCAATTTGAAAATATCCATTTGGAAGGTTATTTTTCCAACGCAACGGTCTTTTCCATTGTTCAGGACAATGAAGGATTTATGTGGTTTGGAACCAGCAGCGGTTTGATTCGCTATGACGGCCTTGACTTCAAAACATTCAAGCACGACCCATCAGACCCTTACTCTGTTTCCAATGACAACACGGGCAATCTCTATGTTGGTCAGGATGGTTTAATCTGGATTGGCACCTGGGGTGGCGGATTGATCACATTCGACCCTTTAACCTTCAAAGCCCAAACCATTGACCTGACTCCAGAAGACGATACCAGCATTGGTGATTTAAGAATCCAATCCATCTATCAGAGTAAGGATGGCATTTTTTGGTTTGGAAGTTACGAAAGTGGTTTGTACAAGTACAACAAACAGACAGGCTCTGTTGTTCAGTACTTCCATAATCCAGACGACCCGACAACTATCTCCAATAATCGTATTTGGCGTATTTTGGAGGATGAGAAGAACAATTTGTGGATTGGCACATCCGATGGACTTAACTATTTGGATCGATCTACGGGTAAGATGACGAGGTATCAAGCTACGGAAAGCGATCCAGAAACCGCGATGCATCAGGAAGCCCGCTGCCTCTATATGGATTCAAGGGGCATCCTCTATGTGGGAACGAGAAACGGATTGAATGTTTTATACCCGGGAAGTGATCAATTTAAAAGATACTTTTATGGTAGTGCGTTCGGGGCTAGTTACGGGGAATTTACAGTTTCCGATATCATCGAAGACCCCAATGGATATATTTGGCTCGCAACTCCAACCGGGTTGAGAATTCTGGATTTCGAGAATCAAAAAGTCGAATTTCTCAAAAGAAACCCTCTGAATATATTCTCCATCGATGACAATGAAATTCGATCTTTTTACAGGGGATCCGAACAAACAGTTTGGATAGGAACATTAAATGGCGGGGTTGCCAAGTTCTCCCCTTACTCAACTAAATTCAACTACGTTCAAGAGGGGGATTATTCGAAGGAAATCCCTATTCATAACAGGCAAATCAATGCATTCTACCACGACAAGAGGAATGGAAGGAACACGCTTTGGATAGGAACCAGTGACGGTATGCTGGAGACTGATCTCAAAATGGGTACCCAAAAAATGCACAAACACGACATAGCAGACAACAGATCTCTGGGACATAACATTATCTGGACCATTAGACCTGTTCATGATGATGATAACGGTTTGTATTTAGGGTGCAGGGGAGTATGTTCCAAGTTCAATATTCAAAGTGGTGAATTCACTCATCTGGATTTTCCCAGACCACAGGATCGCTCCTCATTAAAGGGAATTTTAGATATCAACAGTTCCGAAGAAGGCTGGCTTGTGATTGCGGATTATTCAGGTGGTTTAATGGTTATTTCTCCTGCAGGTGAAATAAAACATTTTTTTCATGACCCAAACAATCCATCCAGCATCAGTCATGACGAAATCTGGAGAATCTTTCGCGATGACAAGAAGAACTATTGGCTTGGTACTGGGAATGGTTTGGATCGCTTTGATATAGACACCATGAAATTTACTCACATACCCATTTCGTTGTCGGAAAAGATCAGTATTCGCGTTATCGATATCATTCAAGGGCGTGAGGGGCTGATTTGGCTTGCAACTGATGAAGGATTAAAATCCCTGGATCCTGAAACTATGGAAATTGAGCATTTTCCACTCGGCCCATCATTGGTCAGGGTTTATTCGTGTTTATCGGATGGTATCGGTGGAATTTGGCTTTCCACAGACAGAAGTATTGCAAGGTTTGATCTACCCAGCAAAACCGTTAAATTCTTTCCACAGTTCAGCAATCTTCAGGCAAGCGTCTTCAATCACAATGCAAAATTTCAAGATGAAGAGGGCAATATCTATTTTGGTGGAACCAATGGTTATGAATACTTCCTGCCTAAACTCAATCAAGTGGATCAAAATATTCCCCGTGTTCACTTCAGCGACTTTAAGATTTTCAATAAATCAACCAAGCCCGGTAAAAACTACGATCAGTCACTGCTGCACGAGACAGAAATTACACTTTGGCCAAGTGACTCACTCATTTCTTTTGAATTTGTAGCTTTGAACTATATTTCACCCAAGCTCAATCAATACGCCCATCAATTAGAAGGAGTCGATCCAGATTGGGTTTACTCGGACTACAGAAAGAGATTCGCTTCCTACAGTAATTTAGATCCGGGCATCTATCGTTTTAAAATCAAGGCATCCAACAGTGAGGGGCTGTGGAACGAAGAGGGAAGAGTTATCTCGTTGCGAGTTCTGCCTCCAATTTGGAAAAAAACCTGGTTTCTGCTTCTCATGGCTTTTTGCCTGTCTGGAATTCTTTTACTGGCGCACTTTTACCGGCTTGACACCGTACGACGCAATAAAGAACAGCTGGAGTTGCTGGTTGTAGAGCGAACAAGGGAGCTCGATGCTACCAACCGCGATCTCTTAAAAGCAAAAGAAACAGCCGAACACGCGAATAAAGCCAAGTCAGAATTTCTGGCCAATATGAGCCATGAGATACGTACACCTATGAACGGTATTCTCGGTATGAATGAACTGCTGCTAAATACCGAGCTGCAGCCAGAGCAGAGAGAATATGCCAATATCGTTGACTCAAGTGCCCAGAGTTTACTTGTTATTTTGAATGATATCTTAGACTTTTCTAAAATCGAGGCAGGGAAGCTGTCTATTGATATACATGATTTTGACATCGATCACTTTCTCGATGGCTTTATCGATATTTGGGCAGTGAGAGCATATAAAAAATCTTTGAATTTTCACTTTGAGATTGACACCAGAATTAACAATGTTCTGAAGGGCGATCCACTGAGATTGCGGCAGATACTTTCCAATCTTTTGAATAATGCCATCAAATTCACACATGAAGGAACGATAGCGCTTAAAATTTCTCTACAAAAATCGTTTGAAACAGGACAATGGGTGTGTTTTTCTGTCAGTGATACAGGTGAAGGTATTCCGGTTGAGAAACAAGAAAACCTGTTTGAAGCTTTTACTCAGTTAGATGCCTCTACAACGCGAAAATTTGGAGGAACAGGCTTGGGTCTGGCCATTGTCAAGCGCTTAATCAGTTTGATGAAGGGTCGAATTGAGTTAGACAGTGAGGTTGGACGAGGCTCGATATTCAAAGTTTATTTACCGTTTAAAGTATCTTCATCCAAAAAGCCTTCCGTGCCGGACTTAACCAATAAAAATGTATGGGTTTGTGATTTTGATAAAGCGCGATTGGATTTTATCAATGCTCTTTTAAAGCCTACAAGTGCCCACATCCACCTTTTTTCGACTTGTGAAACATTGGAAGATAAGCTGAAAAAACAGGAAGACAACTCCATTGATTTAATTGTCCTGCCACTCGATCAAAATAACACTGAATTTATGAACACCTTCTCTTTAATCCAGGAGAGGGTATCCCAAAAGTGTAAGGCGCAAATCACGCTATTACCTGCACATACATCCCCCCCGGATAATTCGAAGTTCCCTCATTCATTGAAAATTCCCATCAAGAGAAATCTGTTGTATGGTCTATTGAATGAAATCCTGGGCGTCAAAAAGAAAAAAGTCGTGAAACCACAGGTTGAAAAAGAGGAAAATTCGACCCGTGACTCACTCATCACTCAACTTGAGACCGTGCCGAGAGTTCTTGTTTTTGAGGATAACCTTGTCAATCAAAAACTAATACGCCGTATTCTGGAAAAAGAAGGTTATCGAGTTCTGATTGGTAACGATGGCAAGCACGGTATCGAAATTTTCAATAAAGAGCGTGTCGATTTAATTCTGATGGATATCCAAATGCCAATTCTTGGAGGTGTGGAGGCAACCAAAATTATCCGCAACGGAAACAGAAACTCCCAGATCCCCATTATTGCTCTCACTGCTCGTGCAATGCCTGAAGACAGACAAATTTTCATGAGTGCAGGAATGAACGATTACATTTCCAAACCTTATAAAGCCAAGGAAGTTCTTTTAAAAATTAATGGTTTTTTCCGTCAGTGAACCAAAACGCTTAATGCCAATTTACCATTGCCCCCGCGTGCTTTTGGCTTGGAGAAAAAAATGAAGTTAATAGAATTGAGACCTGAAAATACGGTTGTTTCACGATAGCTGGCCTGGAATCATCGATTGATCTGCTCTTTTGCGAAAAATGTTGGAATCTCCCCAAAAACAATATCCTGTTAAGGATCTCTCCGGTGTTATCATGAAACAGAATTCAATCAATCCACGCTGGATGGAAATCACGTAGGTTGAAAGATACTTCTGCATTAAGCCATTTCGTGATACTCTGTGAGCGTAAAATCGCCATCAGAGGAAACCATGAAAAGGTCCTGGTTCATGACAAGTTGCTTGATTATTTATAGTTTTGCTGGATACACCGTAAGCTCATGGTGTATCTTTACGGATCGCGAGCTGAATTACCAACTCGAATATCCCTGTTCCTGGTGGGTGGAGGATCACACTCGAAAAAAAGGTATGATTCGGGCTGATTTGAGTCATTCATCCATGGGGTTTCAAATTCGCCAATACGCGAAAAACCGAAGCCTGGAGTCATTTGCTTTGCGGTATGTTGAAAAGTTTAAACAAGATATGGAAACTCACTGGAAAGGTAAAATGGAATTTATTTCCGCCTCTTGTGAACAAAACCGGTACTGGGCCCACCTCAGGCTGAAACGAGCCGATGGACAAGTGTGGGATTTCTGGGAATACATTTTTGCAGACCAGAATAACTTCGTGGCCTTTCAATGCGGAGCGCCATACGATGAGACTCAAGACGCGGGAAACGTCTTTGAACAAATCGCCAATTCCTTTCGGTTTCTTTGATATTGGGTAAATAACTAACTTTAAAAAAAAAATGGTGCCCCCACCATGATTCGAACACGGGACCTACGGTTTACAAGACCGCCGCTCTACCAGCTGAGCTATAGGGGCACCTCATCGGCAAGTGCGTATTATAGGGAGTTGGTTTTTGGTTTGCAATAGATTTTTTTTAAAAATGTATGGCAGGTATAAAAAGTTTATATTTAAGGGGTTAGTGTCTTCATATATCCCAAAAAAGCCTCTGCCGGACAGTTACCTGTGTGTTTGCAAAAAAAGGGATCTGGCGCGACAGCACCATTGCAACTCGCCCTGTTGAGTAAAAAAAACGCCCTCAATCGTTTGCTGAGATTAAGGGCGCTTTCTCTTTTTCCTCACTCTTTCAAAGAGAGCAGGTTATTGGAAATGGTTTGAATTCAGGGTTTACAGCCCTGTCATAATGAAGGTCGGCTGTTTTTGGAACGTGTGGTACAGCGGTCTGTAACGGTCGGTGTCGTAATGCTTGGCAATGTCCACCAGTTTCTTGGAACCGACCACGGTTTCAATGGGAACGTTGTCGTAAATGCCGTCGCGGATACCAACTAAACGTCCGGATTTCCTTTCCAGAACAAGATCCAGAGCCAGGTTACCGAAAGCCATGGGTACGATGGAATCCATGGCGTCGGGGTTGCCGCAGCGTACCAGGTAACTCAGGCGTTGAGAGATAACGTTAATTCGCTCTCCGTTATTGTACTTTGGAGAGAGTTCTTTCAGTTTGGAGGCCACTTGATCGCCGATCCCGCCCAGTTTTTTGTGACCGAACATATCGGTTTCGTCGCTGGAGAAGTGCATGCCGGTGTCATTTTTGAACATGGCACCTTCTGAAACCAGCAGAACCGAGTAATTACTCGGGTTGTTCTTTCGGTCTTGAACCATTAATTCGGTTAGATGTTCAATGTCGAATGGATGTTCGGGAATGACACAGCGGTCAGCAGCTCCGCCCAAGGTGGGCATGAGCGCGGTATAGCCGGCATATCTTCCAAAGACTTCGATCACCAGAAAACGCTCATGGGAACCGGCACTTGTTCTCAGGGTATGGGTCAAATCAATGGTTCGGGATACACAGGTACTGAAACCAATGCAGTATTCCGTGCCGGGAACATCGTTGTCCATTGTCTTGGGAACAGCGATCACTCTCATGCCCTCTTCGTGCAGGCGATGAGCGTAACTGAGTGTGTCGTCTCCGCCAATGGGTATCAGGGTGTCAATGCCCAGAAACTCGAGGTTCTTGAGTACATCGGGTGTGACGTCGTTGACTTTATCGGTGTACTTGTCTTTTAAGTGATTGGGCACTTTTGCCAAGGGCAGGGTGCTGGGACGTGTTCTTGATGTGTGCAGGAAGGTTCCGCCCGTTCGTCCAAGCCGGTTGACATCGTCATAAGTCAGGTCAATGACCCAACGGCTGTTGTCAGCCTCTTTGTCCGGGACGATGTCCACCAGGCTGCCCCAACCGCCTTTTAAGCCGATAACGCGATAGCCTTCTCTGATTGCTCGAATGGTGACGGCTCGAATGGCCGGATTCAGACCCGGACAATCACCGCCTCCTGTGAGGATCCCTATGGTTCCCTTGTATGTTGACATTCTATTCCTCCTGTCGTATGCCTTTTTGATTCAGGCTGCTATTTTTTTTATCCGTTAAAAGTGTTGTCGGTGTGAAGAAACTCCAGTAACCAATGGAGTCTTACTGGATGAATTCGTGTTTTAATTCAATCTCTTCTCGTTGAATGCATCGTATGGAGTTGTAAACATCAAATCCCTGCCGCCATTGAATTAAATCTATATCCAACCAACACAACGGACGTTTAATGCATCATTATAACTGATTGCCGTTCGTTCGCACTGTTAAAATCAGGTTAGGCGGGATTTTAGCCCGAAAAAAGCTCGTGCCCCGAAAGTGACATGGATGCAAGCCTTTTTCAGGTTAGTTCCACCTGGCAGATTCCATCGTCCTGACCGATTACCGTGCTTGAAGGCAGAGCTTGCATTTAGCCGAAAATGATGGTGCCGTAACGCACGCCCAGTGCTTCAGCCAAGGTCGGGCTATCAGCTTGTTATCTCCAGAAAGTCACCCGATCCAAAATTGTCGCAAGTGAGCAGTGTATAAAAAACGGGGGACTGCCGCTCTACAATGGTGCTTGGTCCCAGCAGTGGAAGCTCATAGGTAATGACGTGAATGCCGTTTTCGGAACACCAAGTGCCAAAGGAGCCAGGCGTTTTGTAACCCACATCCTCGATCAGCTCCATGCCTGTTTCCCGGGCGAACCACCTGGCAAGAGGCGTGTTTTCGGGATCTTCGATACAGTCCAGCGGTGCGTGCATGGCAATGGCGGTATCCGGCTGGAGCTTTTGAATTAACTTGATGAGTTCGCTGGTTTCGGGTTCCGAAGCCGGGTGTGTGCCCGGACTGAGCAGGATGTCTCTGGGACTGGTCATGCTGGAACGATGAGGGACAGGTTCCGCGCTCCATGTTTCCGTGGGGAAGTTCCTGTTCAGTTCAACGCCGTTGGCATTGCAGCGCGTACCTCTGATAAGGCCATCGGGATTTGCGGCCAAAATAACCGCGCAGTGAGGTGAGGGTTCCGAGAGCAAGCGCAAGGTACGCGAGATGAGAAACGTGCTTTCGGCTTCTTCGCCGTGAATGCCCGCGAAAATCAGTACCTTGCACTCTTTGGCAGGCAGCCAGACTTCCAGGGGACAGCCGAGAACCGATTGTCCGTAAATACGGGGAACCCATTGAAGGGTCCCTCTTTCTTTTCTTGGTCGCATTATGACAGGTAAGCTCCTATGTTTAAAACAAATCGATCGTATATTTCGTCCAGTTTGTCCAGCAAGGTCGATTTGAGTTCAATATCCGCACGGGAAAGGGTTTCGTGAAGTAAGTCTACAGTCAACAGGGAAATGTACTCTTCCGAGACAGGTTGATAGCTCAGGTGCCAGCGTTCGGGGGCCACACCGTTGCGATCAGCGTCATAGGGCCTGAAAAAGCCGTGGGACTTGTTCGCGGCCATTTGTTCATCCAGCCAACGGTGCAGAGGGCCGAACATGCCGTCATCGTTCACTTCTTCGGGAATTTGTTCAATTACATAGCCTTCAGGTGTGGCATTGGCGTCCGAGACATCGATATCCGTTCCCCAGTGGTGTCTGGAAGCACCGGGCAGCGCAGACCACCTTAAAATGGAAAAAATGAGTTCTTCCTCGGTGAGCTTGGTGATATCGAGGGGAACTGCCTGACTGTCTAAAACAGCGAGTTGCCCCGTTGCCTTGCGATTCCAGATGGAAAGCTGCTGTTCAAAACTTCTGAACCCGCTGTCAATCTGAAGGTCGAAACCCTGTTTCGCAGCGTCTTTTCGGAGCTCCATAAATGCATTGAGAGCCTCTTTATGAATGGGCTTTGCCAGCGCATTTTTCTCATCGGGTTGACAGAGGTGCTCTTCTGTCTGTCCGGTTAATATCAGTGAATTTGCTAACTTCATCTTCTTCCTCACATTCACGGTCTAGGAGGTCTATTGTAAAATAGTCAATGGGTACATTCCTAGTTATTCTTTGAAATAAAAGTGTTTGGTAATTCAATAAAACCGTGTTTTTTGTTGTCAACAACCCAAATTACAATGAAGACGCTATGGAAATTGACGCCATGACCGATTCTTTTACTTCTAAAACCCCCGCTCTGAAACATTCTCACACCGGCGCATGGATCGCTTAACCATCCGACAAACAAAAGTGACGATTTAAAGGTGTTGTTGATGCATTTTGTGCTAAAATTCTGCGGTTTGGTCTATGTGAAACTGATTAAATGAGTTCCACACAGAAAGACATACAGCCCTTTTCAACTGCGGAGTCAATTCAAAATGAGATCTGAGCAGTCGATAGAGATGAAAAAATAGCATGAAGAAATCAAATGAGGATACAATGACATTAAACAAGAGTGGAAAGAGAAACAAAAGAATCGGTGCGTTTTCAGTGGAGACATTGAAATCCCTGGCCGAACAGTACGGCACACCCCTGTACCTTTATGATGGTGAGCGCATTCAGTACAAGGTTCGCAAACTGACTGACGCATTTCAGTCGCGATACGATTCGGTCAAGATCCACTACGCGTTTAAAGCAAATACAAACCTGAGCATCGTTTCGCTTTTAAAGAGAGAGGGCGTTGGAGCTGAATGCATTTCAAAAGGAGAGATGCAAATTGCCTTGAAAATGGGATACACAGGGGAAGACATCCTTTTTACTTCCAGCAGTAAATCACCCGATGAATTGGTTTTTGCGGTCAAGAATGGTGTCACCATCAACCTGGACAGTCTTGGCGATCTTGAAAATCTCATGACAATTGTCAATGAAATAAAGAAAAAGACCATGGTGTCGTTCAGAGTGAACCCGGATGTGGACCCAATGACCCATCGTCACATTGCCACAGGCCATAAATACACAAAGTTCGGGATTCACCTGGATGGAGACGAGATTATCGAGGCATACCAGGCGGTGAAGGAGAACCCATATCTGGAACCCATCGGCATACACAGTCATGTCGGTTCCCAGATTCTGGCTTCAGAACCCATGAAAGGGAATGCACACCTGCTGATTAAGGCTGTCAAGAGACTGAAAAAGGAGCTGAATATCGAACTCAAGTTTATCGATCTCGGTGGCGGTATTGGAATCCCATACGAGGGAGGCCAGTCTGAAGTGGATATTGATACCATGGCAGAAACTGTCATTGACCTGCTAAAAGGGGAATTGAAGGATGTCATGCCGCTGCCGGCTATTTGGCTTGAGCCTGGCCGTTACTTTGTGGGAGATGCCGGATTGTTGTTGACACGCATCAATTCCGTTAAACACACGCCGCATACGAACTTCATCAATGTCGATACGGGTTTCAATCACCAACTCCGGCCTATTCTCTACGAAGCGCAGCATCGGGTTTTGCTTGTTGGATCAGGTGGAGAAGAGAGAAAATACGATATAGCTGGAAACATATGCGAAACCGGCGATATTATAGCCGAAGATCGAATGCTTCCCACTCCCCGTAAAGGGGACTACCTGGCTATTATGGATTGCGGAGCTTATGGCTTCTCCATGGCCAGTGAGTACAATAGTTTTCTTTTACCTGTCGAATTACTGTCATTAGATGATAAAATACATCTAATACGAAAGCGTGAATCATTTGACGATCTATTGAGGAATCAGTTGATCCCTGAAGAGTTACAGAACGCCTGATTCATGACTGAACTGAAGCTTTTGCTCTGGCCTGTTCCAGAAATACTATAAAAATGAGAGACTCTATGAAAGTTGTACTTGTTATTTTATGCGCGTTGTCAATTTGTTTGGGAGGTGATTCCACTCAAACGAAAACTGTTCCTGATATTTCTTACGATCATCTACTGCACCCCTTGAAGCTGAAAGATGGAGAACTCTTTCTGCAGGTAAAATCAGGAAATGCCAAAGATATTACTTCTCCTGCCGTTTACAAATTGTCTGATTTCGAGAAAGTCGCCCGTGGAACAGCCACAGGTATTCAATTGGATTTTGGCAATAAAAATTTGAAAGGAATGCTGCATTACGGTCTTATCGTCTATGGTGATTCCAGATTTCCCATGCCGGTTTTTTACAAAAAAACCGCTAAAATTGAGGGGGGGACCACCCATATTCCCGTTCTGGACAACTTGAGCAAAGATCACGATGCAGTGAACTGGCAGGAAACAGGCCGTGGAGTTATTGGTTACAGAGTGGTCAACAACAGAGGGCGTTTACTCTACGAAGGGAAGGTCGCCTTTTCCGGGAAAGGGCCTTTCTCGGTGGTCCCGACAGTGATAGAAGGGCCTTTTGTGCACAATGTCACCCACGACAGTGCCATTATTTCCTTTGAAACAGATTCCAAAACGGAAAGTTCGCTCAATGTCAACGGCACCTTTTACAGTCAAAAAATCCCCGCGACGAAGCACATTTACCAACTCAATAATCTTCAACCGGACAGCCAATATCAGTATCGGTTGAGTGTGGGCTCCCATGCAGAGGGCTATTCCTTTAAAACCCCTCCCGTACCTGGATCCAGAAAGAAATTCAAGTTTGCTTATGCTTCCGATTCCAGAGGAGGAAGCGGCGGAGGTGAAAGGGATCTGTACGGTGTGAATGCGTATATTTTAAAAAAAATCATGGCGCTCTTTGTTCAGCAGGATTGCGTTTTTTTTCAATTCTCAGGCGATCTCATCAACGGCTATTTAAGTGAACCTGATGAGATGAGACTGCAATACCGCAATTTTAAAAGAGCGGTCGAGCCTTTTGCTCATTACTTTCCCATTTACTACTCAATGGGCAATCACGAATTGCTGATGAAAACATTCCTGATTGACAAACAACCCGTTTTTGTGGACAACTTTCCCTACGAGACTCACTCCGCAGAAGTTGTTTTTGCCAATGAATTTATCAATCCCGAAAGTGATCTCGTCAGTGAAGATGGCAGCAGGTGGGATCCCGATCCCGATCATGTGAATTTCCCGCCATACAAAGAAACGGTTTTTCAATACCGATACGATAATATCGCTGTCGTTGTTTTGAATTCAAATTACTGGTACGCACCTTTAATTTCTCGGATACCGGAGTCGGGCGGTAATCTGCACGGTTACATTATGGACAATCAAATGAAGTGGCTCGAGAAGACGCTTCACCAACTGGAAGCAGACCGTACCATCGACCATGTCTTTGTGACCCTGCACACCCCTTTCTTTCCCAATAGCGGCCACGTTGTCGATGATATGTGGTACAGCGGAAACAATGAACCCAGGCCCACCATTAAGGGCACGCCGGTTGAGAAGGGGATTATTGAACGCAGAGATGAGTTGCTTGATCTGATTGTCAATCGATCGAGTAAACCAATTGCCCTTTTAACCGGTGATGAGCACAACTATTGTCGTACGTTGATTGACGATGCCATGCCAAGATATCCCGAGAATTATCCCGGCCGGAAAGTCAAATTGAAAAGATCCATTTATCAAATTAACAACGGTTCGGCGGGAGCGCCTTACTACGCCATTCAGCAAACACCCTGGACAGAGCATACGAGCAGCTTTACAACGCAGACAGCGCTGTGTGTAATTGAAGTTGAAGGGCCCAAGGTCAGTATGGTTGTCATCAATCCTGATACTTTGGAAGAGATTGACTCTGTGGTGCTGAGATGAGTTCGAGTGTTCTTGTCAATCTAGCTCTTGCTATGGTCTTGACAAACCCTTCCGGCCAATTAGAGCCGCTTGAATTGATTTCAGTCCTGCCAATTGAGAGTCAGGGCAGGAAAATGGACTTATCGGCGCTGACTCTGGTTGACGGAGAACTCTACACTCTCTCCGACAAGGAAAACGGAGTTATCTATCGTCTGGCGTTCCAGGAAGATCATTTGGTTCTCCTGCCTTATCGCGATTGTGGCTTTTCCAGAGAGGTTTATTACGATTTTGAAGGTTTGACTGCGGATGATCAGGGTAATTTTTACATGATCAGTGAAAGGCAGAGCCGGGTGATGTGTATGCCTGCTGATGGCTCGCCTTGTCACTGGGTGATACCCTCATTGAAACGGGAAGCAAATAAAAAAAACCTTCTGAAGCTTGCGAACGGAGGTTTTGAGGGTATTGCTTATTTGGGAAACGATCTCTTTGTAGCCTGTGCTGAACGAAATGAACGCGGTCTGGTTAGCTGGAGGATAGATCGAGAAAACCCGGACAGAGTCCAGGACCTGATAGTTGTAAATGGTGAGAACACAACCTATGGCAAAGCAAAGCATCGATCGCTTGATTTATCGGGTTTATGCTTTTATAAAGGCAAACTCCTTGCTATTTATCGAAACAACAGCCTTGTCTCTGTTATTTCCGGGTACAGGGAAGGGTGTTTTGTCGAGGAAAAGGCCTGGTCTTATTGGCATGTGGAATACGAACCCGAATATCGTTTTAAAGACAAACGCTATGGTTTGGCAGAAGGCATCGCCATTGACGACGACAGGATCTACCTGGTTCTGGACCCCAATAGGGATTCTCGTGAAAAGTACCCGGACGACTATCGCTCTTTGTTGTTTGTTTTCAAAAAGCCTGCTGAGCTTTAACTTCAAAAAGGTGATTTTCCTGTAAAAAAAGTCAAATTAACCCATTAAAAAGGATAAAACGCATACTTTTTTCTTGCTAATCAAAGAAAAATGGATATTCTTTTCACTTTGATTCGATTGATTAGGAGGAAAAATGGATTACGAAATGTCACCGGAAGACCTCAGTTGTACCTGGGAAGAAGATGGAGAGTTGAAGGTCGAAGAGCTCGATAAGCATATTCTGTCAAAAGGTGCATGGGTAACGATTATGTACCTTTATCGCGAAAGAAAAGGCGATGGCAGTTGGGGTCCCGAAAAGGTTCGCATTCAGAGATATAGAAAACAGCATGGCAAGTATTCAAGCCAGAGCCGATTTAATATTAGTTCCGCCAAACAAGCCAAAAAAATAGTGGACCAACTTTCAGAATGGTTCAAGGATGAGTTTGACGCTTGAAGGCAGTATGCACTTTAAACTAATTTCAAGCGCTTCCAACCCTGAAGTGAAGGCTGTGAAAAAGCTGAATAAACGCGATAGTTCGCTTTTTGCAGTCGAGGGTGAAAAGCTGATAAGTGTCGCGGTTGAGTCAGGTTACGTGATGGAAAGCTGCTGGTCGACAGAAAAGAGCCAGCAGCTGACTCTTCCCGAAGGCACCGCACTCCGTCAGGTAACAAAGAACCTCTACCGGACTTTATCGCCGACAAAGTCTTCAAACGGTCCTTTGTGTGTCTTTCAAAAAAAACGCATCAAAGGAAACTTCAATAAACACAGCGGGCGATATCTACTTTTTGACTCCATTCAGGATCCAGGGAATGCAGGTACCATGATTCGCGCGGCAAAGGCTTTTGGTCTGGACGGTATTCTGTGGTATGGCTCTAAACTGAATGTATACAAACATGCATTGATTCGAGCTTCAGCAGGTGCTTCCATGACCATGAACCATTATGAATTGAACCTGCCGCTTGTGGGTGATTGTGGGCAGCTAGAGTGGATTGCTACCACGGCTAACGAGGGAACACCGCTGGATCGTTTTAAATGGCCAAATTCGTATGTGCTCTGTATGGGAAATGAGGGGCACGGGTTGAGTCATGAAATCAATCAATTATGTCACAAGCGGTTAACCATTCCCATGAACCGCCATGTGGAGAGCCTTAATGTCGCCGGCGCGACTCATATCATTCTTTATGATGCAAGACATAAGAGCCAATAAAGAAAAAACAAATATCAAATCGTGGTTTTATGGAAACCACAATAAAAAGGAGATAATGACATGAAAAAAACAATAGGACTACTTTTCGTTCTAGCGCTACTTTTTGCCTGTAACCAGGGAAAAGAAAACGCAGCGAAGACGGACCAGAATGCAGACAAGGGGCAGACCGAAATGAAAAAAGCTGTTACAGACCAAAAAGCTTACGCTTTGGGCTATCGCATAGGTAAAGATCTTGAGAGTTCAGGTGTGACACTGGACTGGAAGACGGTTAAAACCGCAATGAGTGATGCTGTTGAAGGTCGAGAACCCGCATTAGATGAAGAAGTAATGATGAAGGCGTTCAAGGAGTTCCAAATGGAAGCACAAAACAAACAGAGAGAAAAAATGCAGCAGGCAGCTACCAAAAATAACGAGGAAGCTGCGAAGTGGCTGGCAGAAAATGCCAGTAAAGAGGGAGTTAAGACAACGGACTCCGGTTTACAGTATAAAGTCATCACCATGGGAAAAGGCAAAAAGCCAACCGCCAGTGATAAAGTTAAGGTACACTACAAAGGAACGCTTGTTGACGGAACAGAATTTGACAGCAGCTACAAGAGAAATAAACCTGCAGAATTTCCTCTTGGCGGAGTGATAAAAGGTTGGACTGAAGGGTTACAGTTGATGCCGGTAGGCTCCAAATTTGTGTTTTACATACCGCCAGAGTTGGGATACGGTCCATCAGGTGCCGGTTCTATTCCTCCAGGAGCCGCTCTTGTCTTTGAAGTGGAGCTTCTCGAGATTCTGAAATAAGCATTCATGATGCAGCGCAATTCGCCGCTTTAACAATTGACGATATCAGAAAGGCCAATGAACTTTGTTCGTTGGCCTTTTATAGTGGTGCTGGAGAAAAGATTCAGCAAAGCTCTGTTGTTTCAAATACAATCGGCGGATGATGCTTCTTTGCGTTCTACCACTTGACGCGAAGAACTTGCTTGAAATTGTGGTTTTTGATGTCCAGTTCGGAGTTTTGTTTAGAGTTGTAAATAATATCGAGTTTCACTCTTTCTTTCCATAGAGCAAAGGTCAAAACAGATTCAAACGCCAGGTTCCTGTCATCCGTATCGTCGATATTGGGTTGGAAATAAACTGTGACGGTGAGGTATTTTTGTTTTAGAGATAAGTAAGTGTTGAAGCGGTTCATGTCGAGATCGCTAATGACCGTTTCCCCTTCAACTTCGGAAGAAAGACGGAGTTCTTCTGCAAAGAGGGACAGACCACCTCTTAAAGAGTACTTTTCTCTTTCAATTGTTTTTCGAACCCCCAGTCCCCACAGTTTGCGCTTAAGCTGGTTGGAGAAATCGTCTTCAGAACGTTGAAAGAAGCCTTCAAATCCCCAGTTGGTAATGTGCCGATAGTATCTCAAGTGCAGGAAGTTCTTGTTTTTGTAGTTGACATCGTCTTTGTCTTCAACTTCGGTGTCATAGACGGCCAGATACTCGTGAACACCTTTTACTTTGTTGACGAGTAAGGCTGCAAGCAGCGTTTTGCTATCGGTGGTCTTGGTTTCATCGTGGTCGAATGAGAACATCAAGTTAATAGAGCCTTCACCTCGGAACTTCTCTACGTTGGTTTGCGCCAGGGACGGATAAAAGGACCATGCGATTGATATCAGAATAAGGGAGATGGGTGTTTTTTTCATGGGTTCACCTTCACTTTTTTTTTGAGCTCTGGTAGAAAGTATAACAGAAAATGCAAAAGAATACTTGACAAGTTGTTGTTTTGGCTCTTGTTTTGAGATACATTGGTCTGAGGTACATTAAAATGTGTCGCTGCCCCGCGGGACTTGTTAGGTGACTGAGCCACACTCTAAAAAAACGGTTCTTTTTCGTTTTACGCGAAAAGCTTTCTGGTATTGGCAAATGCCAGAATGCGTCTGCCAGATATATCCATGGGGTTTCTGAGCTGCTGGTGATGGAATGATGTTCTTGTGTTGGTTGGGTTTTTGGTTCTGCAATAGCTTTCAGACCGGGATGAAACAATCCGATGCGGTTGATTTTTATATCAAGCGCATGGAGGAGGTTGTGAGTTCCCATGAGAACAGCGGCGATCATCAAAAGTTTCCCGAAGAGGCTCTCTTGGAGCAGTTGACCCGGCTGAAACGCGCCTATTCCAGGTCTGTTCACACGCTCATTCACTCCCGGGAGTGGCCTCATCTGGATGTTGAAACCAGGAATGAGCCTGTTTTTGGCGGTAGAATGACCTTGCCTGCCGAAAACAAGCAAGGACAGTTTTGGGCGTTTGAATGGCAGAAAATGCCGGTACTGCCCGATCATCTCTGGATGTACGGTTTTTCCTTTCGCGGTAAGCGCACCATTCGAGTCAAAGCTGTCAAAGTGTTTTTCGGGAATGGTAAAAGCAAGTTGTTTGATTCGTGGAGCAAAGCCGACCGTGGCAATGGGAGAGTGTTTAAGGCAGATCAGTGGCTGCCGTTTTTTGAATTTTCCGATGCCAGGGGTAATCGCTGTACAAAACGACTCAAGGCGGTTCACATTCTGGGCTCTGCTCAGGATGCGGATAAAGAAGCAAAACTGGATTTTTTATTTCGGATTCCCGATCCAAAGCTGGATAAACAAATGCCCTTGCTTCAGGAGCTGGACAAAATACAGAAACTCTTGCAGGAAAAGAAATATGACCAGTTTATTGCGGCCTTCAGGCGTTGGGTGGAAAAAGCCGCTTTGGAGAGACGGACCGCCATTGTGAAAGACTCATTGGTTCCAGTGGTCGGCAATTAGGTAGCCCAGCAGGGTAAAGACCAGGGCAATATAAGAGGCATGAACGACAATCAGCCCGGTCAATTCAGAAAAAAAGACGGTAATGACGCCCCAAACTCCGAGCCAGAACAGGATTTTAAGCAGTTTCCATCCAAAGTTTGACAAACAATCTCTCCTTGTTTAACTCTCAGACCCCATTGAATCATAGGCGTGAGAGAGGGAATGATGACAGCATCATCCTAACGTGAGAGTGCTGAGATGTCCAGCTCATAGATTGAAACGTTGTCTTATTGCTGATGCAACCAAATGAGATTGCGATTATACTATTGCCGAGGTGGCGTTTCGGCATGACGATGGAGAACAGTGAAAGAGACCGTTTCCTTCGAGAATCGGTCATTCTGGATGGACATTGCCATTTGAGTTTACACTTCGATCGAGCGTACTTAGCCACAGAGCTGTCAAATGCCACCGCCAATGCCTTCTTTCTCGGCGGTTATGAACCGGTTGAGTGGCAAGCTCAACTTCAATTAAGGAAAACCTTTCCCGGTTACCATTGGCTGCATTCATTTGGACTGCATCCCTGGTGGGTAGCCAGTCATTCCAGCCAAAGCTGTGAAGCCGCTTTTGCGGTTCTTGAAAAACAAGTCCAGTCAGCTCATGCCGTTGGGGAGTGCGGTCTTGATTACTCTTCAGGGTATATCGGATCACGGAAACATCAGGAGCTCTGGTTCATCAGACAGCTTCACCTTGCGGTTCAGGTGGAGAAACCAGTTGTGCTGCACTTGGTGCGCTCGTATGAAGCTGCTCTGAGAATTTTGGATGATTGTGGTCTGAAGACTTGTCGAGGGATGGTTCACGGATTTAGTGGCTCCAGAGAAGTGGCTGAAGCATTCATCAGGAGAGGTTGGCTGATTTCATTTGGTCCGAATATCATGAAGCGAGGCTACAAGAAAATGAAAAGAACGCTAAAAACCATTCCCTCTGAATACATGGTCATCGAAACAGATAGTATGCCGATCGAGGCCTTGCGGGACGGAGACGAGCAAGGGGGTGAAGGGCAAAGTGAGGGATTGGAACCCTCCCGGTTTAGGCGGTTTGTTCCCTTAAAGGCCGTTGCCCGGGCCGTTTCAGCATACCGGTCTGAAAGTTGGCGCGAACTGCTTGAGCTATCAAAGACTAATTTGTGTGGCTTGCTGTTCAATTAAGTGTTGTCGATACCAATTATCTGCCTGCTGGGATATAATACGCTGACCTCGTTTTAGAGGTCGGCTGAGCAGTCTTTTTGAGAAGGCACGGCTTGCAATTGAAGCAGTTTTTTGTGCAGGCCGGAATGCGATGAACAAAATGAGTGCCGCGGAAAATGAGCTGCGGGGACAGGAGGCAAGACATGGGTAAATTTGATCCACATTCATACACGGACCTGGATCAAGGTAAGATCAAGAAATTGGAGTTGAATCTATTTGTTGATTTTAAGAGAAAAGTTCTGATGGGTGAAGCCACACTTCACTTTCACAAAGGCGGTGAGGGTGCCATTGATCTCGATACAAGGGACTTAATCATAGATGCCGTTTACTCCAAGGACGGTGTGCCCATTGGTTGGGAAAAATCGGAAACGGAAGGGTTTATGGGTGAAAAGCTCAGAATTTTTCGCCCAGTGGGAACGAAAACCCTGATCATACGATACGCGACAACGCCTCGGTCTTCGGCACTTCAGTGGCTGGACCCGGAGCAGACTGCAGGCGGCGAGCACCCCTACTTATTCAGTCAATGTCAGCCTATTCACGCCCGGTCCATGGTCCCACTTCAGGACAGCCCGCTGGTCCGCTTTACTTATACGGCCAGGATTATGGTGCCGAAAAAGCTGACAGCCGTTATGTCCGCTGCTCCAGGAATAGTGGAGCCAGGCCCCACAAAAGACTCCGCAACTGTGGTTTTCGATATGCCTCAGCCCATTCCCTCTTACCTGCTCGCTTTGGCAGTGGGCAGAATGGAGCATCGCGATCTATCCGAAAGGGCAAGAGTCTATGCTGAACCTGCCACTCTGGAAAGTGCCGCCTATGAATTTGCGGATATTGAAAAGATGATCGTCGTTGCCGAACAAATCTTTGGTGCTTATCCCTGGGAGCGCTTTGATTTTGCCGTGATGCCGCCAGCTTTTCCCTATGGAGGCATGGAGAATCCGCGTTTGACCTTCCTGACGCCCACTTTATTGGCAGGGGATCGCTCTTTAGCCAATGTGTTGACCCATGAGCTGGCTCATTCCTGGACCGGCAACCTGGTGACCAATGCTACGATGAACGATTTCTGGCTGAATGAAGGCTTCACCGTTTGGGCAGAAAGGCGCATCCTCGAGAAACTCGAAGGGGAGGAGATGTTCAAACTGGCCGCCACACTTGGAGCGATTAGTCTGAAAGAGGAAATTGAGAACTTTGGTGAGGATTCACCCTATACCGCTTTAAAAACCAATTTGGAAGGCGTGGATCCCGATGAAGTCTACTCTCAGGTTCCCTATGAGAAGGGCTTTCTCTTTGTCAGGCTCTTGGAAGAAAAAATAGGAAGAGAGGCTTTTGACGAGTTTGTTAAAAAATACATCAACAGGTTCAAATTCTCATCCATATCAACTGAGACATTTGAAGCCTTTTTCAAGCATGCCTATCCCGAACTTAGCGACGAAATTAAAATGGACGAGTGGATCAGGGGAACCGGACTTCCCCATAACGCTCCCGTATTCCAATCCGCGCGTCTGGATGAATTGAATCAGGCTGCGGAAGCCTTCGCAAAAGACCAGGATGCAGCCATTCCAGGTGATCTGAACCCCACTGAAATGAGAGTGTATTTATCGGCACTGCCCCTGCAGTTAAATGAAGCTCAATGCCAAACGCTGGAACGGGCATTGGGTCTGGATCAAACTGGAAATTCCGAGATACGCTGTCAGTGGTACCTGATTGCCATTGCTTCAGGCTATCACAAAGTGCTGCCAGAGGTTGAGGTATTCCTCGCTCAGGTTGGTCGAATGAAGTTTGTCAAACCGCTCTTTTTGGCTTTGAAGAAACACGACGATACAGCAAGCCTGGCTTCCAGCCTGTATGAAAAGCTCAAAGCGGGTTATCATCCCATTGCTCAGGGCGTGCTGGATAAGCTAATGGCGAAATGACTGATAGAATGGAGGCATCCTTACTTTAGAGAGAGTCACGAGGTGCTGAGATGGTTCAGAACACACCGGTGCTCTGTTGAAGCGGGGTCTTTCGGGGATCCTGAGGCTTTCGGCAGCTCAAGTTGACACCGCTGGGTCTCATAGTAAACCGCCAAAGGAACCAAACTCCGATTTCAGAATTTGTCTGGAAGCTGACTGAAGACTGAATTACAGGCATACGGCTTCCTGTTGTTTTGCAAACCATCCTGGGCAGGTATCCGGAAAAATGAACTGTTTCGTTTAGATGTCCCCCCCCAAAAAAAAAAGCCAGCTCATTGGAGCTGGCTTTTTTGCTTTGTTTCTTTTAGTGGAATTATTCAGCGGGTTTTTCTTCTTCCTGCCCTTTGGGCTTTTTCGCATCGTAGTTGACTTTGAAAACGGTGTAAATTTGGTCTTTACCCAAAATGAAGTAAACTCCTGCGATACCGTGATCTTCTCGCGGGTAAAACCAGGCTTTGGTGTGAATGCCATCTTCTTCCCATGTTTGAATGTTTTGGTGGTAAACCTGACCAATTTGAGCGCGGACTTCGCCTTCTGTCATGTTGTTCTGAACTTTTGCCAGCTTTTCAGGCGTCATCCAGCGGTCGGTATTGAGTTTGTTCAGAAAATCGATCAGTTTTTGATTTTCAGGATCGAACTCAAGAACACCCTTGATGTGGTTGATAGCCTGTTTGTAATCGCCTTGTTTAAGGACCCATTGGTTTGCGGCCAGAATATCCTCGTCACTCATCATGCTGCTGGCTTCAACGTGTTCCGGACGCTTGGTCGCCTCCGGGTTTTTCTTGTGGATTTCAAAAATTTCCTCTTCCATGGCGTTGATAAAGTTAACTAATTTACCGGTATAGTCGGTTTGGAGTTTTTCTACTTCTTCTTCAAGAGCTTTGAGCTGAGCGTCCAGCTCTTCTTTGGTAGCAGCGCCCTCTTCCTGAACGGCACCAGGGATATTTGCGGCTTCCACTTTTTTGGCTAACTCTGTAAGTTCAGCTCTCTTCTGGTTGAGTACAGGCTGAGTCTGTTTAATCCAATCCCAGGCAGCTTGATCTTCCTGAGTTAGTGTTTCACTTAATTCTGGTTTACCGCAAGCCAGCAAGGATAATAAAATCAAAGTGACTGCAATGCTTTTTATAACGTGTTTCATAAGCCCCTCCATCGGTACTTTTACTGCGTCTTTGGAATCGAAATTCGATTATAAATGAAGACCCGTTGGGTCCGTTTGCGACCTGTTTTGCCCGGATTGAAAACGCGGATGTATCGAGCAATTATCCATTACTAACTTATTGAAATAAGTAGGAGGTGTCAAGTAAAACCTGAGTGATGATTCAATTAACTGGAGTGCGGTAAAGTGGAGATTGCGGTTTATTGGCTCGCTTGCAATTGATCCCGCGGGTAACAGAGCAGCAGGGCAGCCAAACCCGCTGTATGAAAATGGGGAGGTGGCGGCTTGGGCTCAGTTTTAACAGGCACACTCTTCTTTCTTGAAAGGATATTCGCAGGGTATTTGGAAAAAAGCGACTGTCCAGCTTTCCCGTGTTTACAGGCTGCTGAATACCCAGATCGCATCTTCCAATTGATGATAAACAGAATACCTGCCGCTTTCTGACTTTGAAGGCTTGTGTCTGAGGGCTCGTTGGACCAGGCCTGAAGACATCCTTAGAAACCTTGAATAGCAGAATACAGTGTTGAGTGCTAAAATAAAAACGGTATCGGAACAGAGAGGTAAAGTGATGGTTTCAAAGTTACTTGAACGCGTTTCACGCTTAGGCATTGAAAATGATCCTGAAATTAAGAAAACGGCTGTTATATTAGAGCATCTCACAAGATTAGAAAAATCCGAAAAGGAAATCGCCAACTGTTCCAACGAACGCCTGGATCAAATGACAGCAGAGTTGCTAGATATTGCAGAAAATGAGTTCTACCCGTTGATTCACAAACTCATAAATCAGTCCGTATCGCTCAGAGTGCTCATTGAGCAGTTGGAGCGCAAGGTGATCAGGGGCTTGTTGAGACCTTTGAAATCCAGGAGTAGTTCAACTGTTGAGCGAAGAATCAATTTGGAAGACGCCCACGGCAGCCTGTTGTATGAAATCCGTTTTCTGCTGCTGAATCTCGTGCTCAATCATCCTGAATGCAGGATTCAAGACCCACAGCGTGTTTATGTCAAACTCTTTCCCGAGGTCGAAGACGATATTCAAAATACCGGTATGCTCTACAATCTACTCAACAAGCTTTATACCGATCTGTCGAAGTTCCTCTCTTTTGAGACACTTCCAGAGAGTTTCATTCCCCGATCCATGAAGAATAACACCAATCAATGGCGGAATAACGTGACAATTTGGGATTACATACGCGAAATTTTTAAGAGCGGAAAACTCATTCGTCCCGACACATGGAAAGCTATCGGACAGGAACTGCAATCTCTGATTAAAGCCGGGGAACACGCGCTGGTGGAATGCGGAAATATGATGCGTCTTTCAGATAAGACCGATCTGGAAGAAAAAATGAAGCTTTTTCACCGTTATTCCTACGCCCTGGCTGCGTGTCATGTTCAATGCCTTTCCCACTTCAAAAAACAGCAATTTGCATTAATCACACCATACGATATGAAACAAATGGTAGAATTGACCATCCACCTGGATGAAACGGTATCCGAACTACAGCGCTTTTTGCGTACTTGGATGAGACAACTGGAAGCCAGAACCTGTCTACACTACACTGTTGTTTTGCAATCAATGGAAAACGATCGCGATTGAGTTTTAAAAGCGATATTGAAAGGGAGATGAAATGACTCAAAAGTTAGGCCATTATGAAATCATTAAAGAACTGGGAAGAGGAGGAATGGGTGTCGTCTATCTGGGAAGAGATACCACTCTGGATCGCAAGGTAGCCATCAAGGTGCTCTCCCAGCCTATTTCAGATGACGATGTCATGGTACAGCGCTTTTTGAGGGAAGCTCGAAGTGCGGCGGCATTGAATCACCCCAATATCGTTCAGGTATATTTTGTCGGTAAAGAGCAGGATAAACACTATTTTGTCATGGAATACGTAAAGGGAAAGACCCTGGCGGATTTAATTGGGGAAAATGCTATCCGTGATCCTGACCAGGCCGCTCAAATTATTTTACAGGCGGCTTCAGGTCTTGCTGCCGCGCATGATAAGGGTATTTTTCATCGCGACATCAAACCGTCGAATCTCATCATCGATAATAAGGGATTGGTTAAACTGGCTGATTTCGGAATCGCGTTTAGAGAGGAAACGGGCAAGAAATTAACCGCCACCGGACAATTTCTTGGAACGCCGGGCTATCTCTGCCCGGAGATTTGCCTCGGTGAACCCTTTGATGCCAGATCGGATATCTTTTCACTGGGGATTGTTTTCTTTGAAATGCTCAGCGGTTTTTCACCCTTTGAAGCCGACAGTCCCATCGCCATGATGCATAAGGTAGTGAGTTCAGAAGTACCTGATATTTCGTCTGTTAATAACCTGGTTAAACCGGAACTAAAGGCTATCTTGACAAAAATGGTCAATAAAAAGGCGGTCGAACGCTATCAAAATAGCCACGAACTTCTGGCTGATTTAGAACAATACCTCGGTGTTCGCCGATCTCAATTAGGAACCAACCCCTACCTGCTTTCAGAGAAAACAGCGAAAATACACGTGAAACCTACAGTCCCTTCCGGCAATGCCGTTCCTCCCGTTCCTGAAATACCTGAACCTGAGTCTGCTGTCGATACACTGCCAGCTGTAGACAGGACACCTCCTACTCTCGCGGTTCCTCCCGTTGACACCGTGCCCAACAGTGAGCCAGTCATGCCCGCCTCAGCCGTTCAAACGCCAGCATCACCGCCGCCTTATCGCCATGTGGCGGCTCCAAAACCCTCTTCCAGTCAATCCGGTGTTTATGTTCTGTTAACCGTTCTCTTGCTCTTTGTTGGCGCACTGGGTTTTCTCGGCTGGTATTTCTTTGTGCGGGAAACACCGGGTGAAACACTCGCGGAAATGGAGCCGCTTCAGGAACCGCCAATAATTCAACAGGTTTCCTTTAAAAGCAAAAGCTCTGTACTCCATTCGCCTGAACCTGTATCCGTCGAGACCGGGCAATCTGATGAAAATCAAACTCAAGCAAAGCCGTCTTCAGCTGATCTTTTCGAAAGTAAGGCTAATCACAAAATGGAGGGTACAGCCCAAGCTGAGATGGAAGCCTCCAATTCAACTGAGCCGGTATCGGCATCGTTAAAATCTCACGCAGAGGACGAACGTATCAGCGAAAACAAACCAGCAATGGTGAGCCATGAAGTTGTGTCGAGCAGCTCAAAGGACGCAGAAAAAAGCCAACACGAACAAGTCAGTGAACTTCAAGACCAACCCACTCGTTCAACTGTGCACACACAAATACCTCCAGGTGGTTCAACCCCTCCTTCTTCTGAAATAAGACAACCTCTGCCAAAAAACGATAACGGTCCGCTTGGTGTATTGAGAGATTATTACAGACAGAAAACCGTTCATCTGCCGCAAGAACCCAGAGTGCTGATAACAGTTATGGGAGATGAACTCTTTGCGGAACCTTTTGCCGACAAATTAAAGGAACACTATCAACGACAGGGCTATCAGATTGTGGAAGATCAGGAACTCAATTCCCTGATGGAGCGATCCCAGGATGGTCTGGTCTCAGTTGGCCGTTTTGCTGCAGACAGACAACTCGACCTGGTTGTTTTAGCCAAGGTGGAACCCCTTACTGAGCTGGGAATCCAATATGGATCGGGTTGGGGCAGCGGGGGATATCGGGTCAACTCGGTCAGTCGAATTAAAATGGAAGGGTTCTTTCCCAAAGAAAAGAGACGCACCAACAACTCGTGGGCGAAACTCGTGCAATACAATGTCGATACGGCTGATTCCGAAGCGGAACTCACAGCTGAGGAAGCTGCCAATAGCTGGATAACGGATACCTCCGAAGGGCTGTCTGCGGACAAGAAAAAAATCCTGATTGGTTCCAGCAAGGGTGACCTCGTTTCAGAAATCTTTCTTTATTACCTGGAACGGGAACTACAGAAAAAGGGTTTTCCCGTCTTGAATCTGGAAGATCTTGGCTTGAGCCTGGACCTCTCAGAAGCAGAAGCTTTAACTGAGAAAACAAAAGCTGAGGCTATTTTCACGGTCGAAACAAAGTATCTGGACAGTGAACAAATAGAAGCCTACGGTCAGAGCACGACTCTGGATTCCTTCCGACTTCGGATGAAATGGCTCGACTTAGTCTCTTCGAGCAAGAAAAAGAAAAGCAAAACCATCAGGTTTTCTACCATGAGTATGGAGGGAGACCTGGAAGCAGCCGTCGTGGAGTTGCTGCCTGACTTCATTCGGTTCATCAATCAAAAATAGGCGTTTTCTCTGGCAGAAAAGAGACCGCCAGTCAGTACCTCTGTGCGCAAAAAGAGAGAAGCCAAAGCCTTCCGCCTTTCATCTCTGCCGGAAGAGGCGTGCCTAAAACCACCGGATTGTCCCTTGACCCGGACGAGTTTGCCTGACCTGAAACACGTTCAACCTGGACAGCAGGCTTTCCTATTCATTTTTTTCCTGTCTATTTCGTAAATTCTTCCAATCAATGAAAGAGGCCTGTCAATTTAATCTTCCTTTCAATTGCGTGAACCGGAAGCGTCTACCTCTAAAAAAATGCACTGCTGGGGACTAAAATGGATTAAAAGGGATAAAAGTTGTTGCATTATGGACTAATGTGGTCTAGATTGTAGGTAGCCTCTCAGGCTGAAAAATGGAGAAAGGGAAAAATGGTTACCTTCAGAGGGCATGAGACAGCTCGAATTGATGATAAGGGAAGATTGAAGATACCTGCAAAATTTAAGCGGGCGTTGACGGCTGCCAATGCAACCACCTTATTCACAACAGCTATTACCAATGAAGCTCTCAGTATTTATCCGTTAGCCGCCTGGGAAGAAATTGAAGCAAAAGTGAAAGATTTGGGCATGCTGAACCCGAAGAGACGCATGTTTGACCGTCGAGTACATTACTTTGGTTCGGAAGTCGATATGGACTCGCAAGGTCGAATTTCCTTGAAAGCGGTTCAGCGCAAGCTTTTAAACGACAGCGATGAAGTTGTCTTACTTGGGTGTATGGAACATATTCAGGTTTATGCGGCCAACTCCCTCAACGAAGAAAAGGTACCTGAAGAGCTGACGAACATGGAATTGGGAGAAATGGGAATTTGATATGTCACACGTTGAGCACATTCCCGTCATGGTTCGGGAGGTATTTGAAGGTCTTCATATTCGGAAAAATGGAACGTACTGGGACGGCACCTTTGGCAGGGGCGGTCACAGTGAAAAGTTATTGTCTCTCCTCTCCGACAGTGGGGCGCTATTCGCTTCAGACCGCGATGCGGCCGCATTAGCAGCGGCATCGCGTTTTGAGGTGGATAGTCGCTTCACTTTTTTTCACTCGTCTTTAGTTGAGGCTTTGGCCCTGGTTCCAAAAGACCTGGATGGCTTTTTGTGGGATCTGGGTGTTTCCACTCCTCAGTTGAAGGATTCAGCCCGGGGCTTTAGTTTTGCAGAAAGTGGCCCTTTAGATATGAGAATGGACCAGAGACAAAGCGTTAAGGCAGCTGATTTGGTGAATGGACTCAATGAGCGTGAGTTGGCTGATTTGATTTATCAATACGGTGAAGAGCGATTCTCAAGGCGAATTGCCCGGGCCATCATAGAGAAGCGCCGGCAAGCGCCCATTGAAACCACTGAGGAATTGGAAGATATTTGTTTCAAAGCGTATCCTTTCAAAAAAAAACATCGCATTCATCCCGCTACGCGAACATTTCAGGCATTTAGAATAGCTGTAAACGGCGAACTGGATCAGCTTGAGAAGGCCCTTCCGCTGGCCTTGAACAAACTAAAGCCTGGAGGAAGAGGCGTGGTGATGAGTTTTCATAGTCTGGAAGATCGAATTGTCAAGCACACATTCAGGCAGTTTGATCGAAATGGAACCCATCGCGTTATTACAAAGAAACCTCTGCGGCCGTCTGAAGAGGAACTCGTGCAGAATCCCGCTTCCCGCAGTACAAAGTTGAGAGTGATAGAGGCTTGTCAATCATGAAAGTAGGAAATTTATACCGCAGAGATACCAAATCAAAATTGTTGAGTTTTAGAGGTGAGAAAGCGCTGTACTGGATAGCAGTTGTCATGATCTTGACTTTGGTTGGTGTATACATTTCATCCAGCCAAGCTGAAGCGATCGAATACGGCTATCGTTATGAAGAGTTCAGGAGACAAACCAATAAATTGAAACAAGAGCAGAGAATCTTGGCCACGGAACTTGCATTTCTAAAAGACCCAAGTCGCGTTATTTCTAAAATGTCGGCTATGAATCTTGAACCAATACTGGATCGTTATTGGGTTCAACAAACAGGAAGGGGACTGAATTTACGAGATGAAGCAACACTACTCGAATAGAAAAAAAGAGTTGAAAGATCCCGGTTTGATCTACAGGGACAGGCTTATTTTCTTAAGCCTGTGTCTGCTTGCCTGGAGTTGCATGATCGTCTTTAAATTGGTTAAATTACAAATTTTGGAATCCGACCGAATCCGTGCTCAGGAATCAAGGCGTCTTATGAAAAAAAGAGAGATTCCAGCTTTGCGAGGTGAAATTCGAGACTGTAACGGTAAGCCGCTGGCCATTAGTTCCTATAAATCCAAGATCATCCTGGATCCTGCTGAAATTAAAAAGCCCGAAGTGACGATGGCTGTTTTAGGTGAATACCTCGATAAAAGTGATACATGGGTCAAAAAGATGATTCAAACTGTGCGGAAAAAAAAGACAACGGGAAAAAGGTATTACAAGCTGAAAGGCGATTTGAATTATGAGAAGGGCAGAGCCATTTTTGATCGATTGAAAGGCAGACGAAAAGATACCCGGCTCGCTGGCGTGCATGTGGAATTTTTCCCTGAAAGACACTATCCGAAACGCTGGCTGGCTTCCCATTTAGTGGGTTTTGAAAATAAGTTTGACTCCAGTTTTAACGAGGGTTTGGAGCGCTATTACGATAAGTACCTGTCTGGCGAAAGTGGGGAGAGGGAGGTTCTTTCCGATGCCATGCAGAATGATCTTGCGCTGGGTGGCAGAATTCTCAAGAAGCCCGAACCAGGTGCACATTTGGAACTGACAATCGATGAGAATATCCAGTTTTTAGTAGAAAATGAGCTCCAATACGGTATGTCCAGGTACAAGCCCGATGGAATTACCTGTATTGTCATGGAACCAACGACTGGCGACATACTTGCCATGGCTAATCTGCCGGATTTCAATCCAGAGTTCTATGGATCGCCAGAAAGACCTCACAAGGTGTCGAGAAGGAATAAGGCCGTCGAGCACCAATATGAACCCGCTTCAGCTTTTAAGATCGTTACCATTGCTTCCGCTCTTGAGCTGGGTCTGATTACCCTCGATCAGAAGGTCTACTGTGAAAACGGCAGCATTGAAATACACGATCGCGTTATCAAAGACCACAAGCCTTTTGGGACACTGAGCTATCGGGAAGTGCTCTGGTACAGCAGCAATGTTGGTGCCATCAAAGCGGCATTGAAAATGACCAAGGAGCAGTTCTACGATTCCATGATTAAATTTGGTTTTAACCGCAAGACGAATATTGATTTACCCGCCGAGGTAAAAGGGCATCTCAGGCCCGTTAAAGAATGGCATAGAACTTCTCCCTCCTTTTTGGCCATTGGTCATGAAATTGGTGTCACGCCGCTGCAAATGCTGACTGCTGCCAATGTCGTGGCCAATGGCGGTTTTCTTGTGGAGCCCCGGGTTGGAAAAAGGTTGGTTTACGATAATGGATTGACGATGGAATTGGGAAAAAATAGAGAGCGAAAGCGAGTTTTATCAGAACGAACGGTTCAACAGTTAAAGGATGCTCTGATTGGTGTGGTAGAATATGGCACAGCTAAGAGAGCGGCCTTGCCAGATGTTCGTGTTTTTGGCAAAACAGGGACAGCACAGCGTATTACTCGTGTGGGATACTCCAATCGCGACTACAATGCCTCTTTTGTAGGTTTTTTTCCCGCTGAAAAACCTCGCTACGCAATGATCGTCATTGTTTACAATCCACAAAACGGAGAAGTTCACGGTGGGGAAGTGGCTGCCCCCATATTCCGTCGTATTGGCGAGCGATTGCTGTGGTACGAAGGCTCAAAACGTCAAACGGAATTGAGTTCCGCTCTGAAAGTGGCTGCCTTGCATCGAGAACCAACGGATGTCTATGACCGGCAGTTTCGAGTCGCAAACGGAAGGGATTTAAGACACGGCAGTATGCCGGATCTGAAGGGACTAGGCTTAAAATCGGCTCTCAAGATATGTACGGAAATAGGTATTTCTCCAACCATAAAAGGAAAAGGGTGGGTGGTCGATCAGTACCCGAAACCTCATCACAAGATCAAATCCAGTCAGAAAGCCTGGATTTTAATGAGGAAAGGTTAAATGCCAGGCCAAGCAGTAGTTCCTGACCAGGGAAACCTGAGTTCAAATGCAATAGGAGGGCTCAATGGTTCATTTTGAGCGGGCAACACCCCATTTTATAGAAAAGGTTCAAGATATCATTGAACTGTTAAAGCCCAAACTGCATACTGTTTCCGATGGGGACCTGAAAATAAACGGCTTTGAGGTCGACAGTCGGAAAATAAAGCCCGGCCAGGTGTTTATCGCTATTCCAGGGGCTCGCGTCGATGGTCACAGTTTTGTCGTTCGTGCGCTTGAGAAAGGGGCTTCTGCCTGTTTAATCTCCAGAAAAATAAACGGCGAAATTCCACCCGGCTGTATTTGGGTGCAAGATACTGTCATCGCACTTGATTACCTCGCGGCTGCACACCGTCGAAGTTTGAATGTAAAGCTGATTGCCATTACCGGAAGTGTAGGCAAGACAACTACCAAGGAATTGCTGTACAATTTGCTTGCGCCACATTTCTATACCAAAAAGTCCGAAGGCAATTTCAACTCAACGATCGGATTACCTATGCAAATACTTCGTCTGGAACGTTCCGATGAAGTCATGATTGCAGAGATGGGCATGAGCTATCCAGGTGAGATTCGCACCTTGATGCGGATTGCTTCACCGGATATTGCGCTGTGGACATCTGTCAAACGGGCTCACCTGGCTAACTTCGATTCCATAGAAGACATAGCCAGGGCAAAAGCTGAAATGGTTGAAGAACTGGGTCAGGATAAAACACTGATCTACAATGCGGATGATCCACTGGTAACCAAACATGCTATGACTTTTGGGGGACGTAAAGTGTCCTATGGGTTTATGAGTCCTGTTGCAGACGTTTGCGGACAGATTTCGGCATTTGCCGATTGGGAGGGCACCAATTTCAAAGTCGATTACTCGGACGGTCAAGAGGGCAATTATTTTTTGTCGGCTCCTGGCAAATACAATATATACAATGCTTTGGCGTGTTGTTCTGTTGCCTGGTTCTTGTCCTTGAAGCAAATGGATTTCTCGGCATCCTTTAAAAGAGGCGTTTCTATAGCTGGAAGATCACAACTGCAGATCTACGATGGGGATGTTTTTCTGGTTGATGATTCCTACAATGCCAGTCCTTTTGCGCTGGCTCAGGTTATCAGGTGTTTCTGTGGTCTTTCAGAGAAGAACTACCGCTGGATAGTGGTAGGTGACATGTTGGAACAAGGTAGACACGAAGTGGGTATTCATCGGGTGTTGGGTCATGAGCTGGCCAACGCGGATTTTGATCGGGTGACATTTGTCGGTGATCTTGTGAGACACTCCTATGATACATTCAGACAATTCAGCGATGGAAATGCCCAAGTTGAACACTTTGGTGATGTTCAGGCTGCCCGGCAGATAACAGATGCTCCCATTCCCGAGCATTCAAGAATCTGGATAAAAGGCAGCAGGGCTATTGGGCTGGAGCACATTGCACAGGCATTTACAGCCAGGCTGGAAAACAGGGATGAATCGTTCGATACCAGTCCATTCAGCTTACATGGAGGAACGGATTCATGAGTACACTGATCGTTGGCTATGGCAGGAGCGGTAAGGCAGTGGCGGACTATCTTTCAGCCGCGAACAGGCCATTTGAAGTCTTTGATGAGGGCCAGGTGGGTGATACGGATTTAAAGGTCCACTCGATTTTAGATTCCATCAGGTGGTCTTCTATAGAGCGAGTTGTTGTTTCGCCCGGTATTGCAAGTGATCATCAACTGCTGAAAAAAGCAGAGTCTCTTGGCAAAGAAATCATCTCCGAAATTGAGTTTGCCTATCAGAACTGCGATGGTCCTGTGGTGGCGGTTACCGGCTCCAATGGTAAGTCCAGTACGGTTACCATGCTGGAGAGCATCTTCAAGGCAGCTGGCCGCGATGTTCAACTCTGTGGGAATATTGGGAAACCCTTCACCAGAGCGGTCATTGAAAATTCAAAAGCAATTTTTGTCGTTGAAATATCGTCTTTTCAACTTGAAACGGTCAGTACATTCAAGCCCAGAGTGGCTTTGTTGTTAAATGTCACTCCCGATCATCTTGACAGACATGGCTCTTTTGAAGCTTACGAACAAGCCAAGTTAAAGCTCTTTCGCAACCAGGAAAAAGGCGATACGGCACTCGTTCCAACGGGATATTTGAGAAAAGTTCCGGGGAAAGCTCGTGTCCTGGAAGTACCGGGTGATGCCGGAAGAATAGAGAACTCATGTGTGTTTTTGGGCACTGCTGAGTTGAGCCGTATAGACAATCCGATTCTCCGGTCCCCTCATCAAAGGTTAAACAGTCTTTTTGCGGCTCTGGCTGCTCTGGAAATGGGCGTGTCTATTGATCGCATTCAAAGCGGACTGAATGCTTTCCCCGGCTTGAAGCACCGCATGGAAGTGGTTGGTCAATTTCAGGGAGTTACCTGGATCAATGATTCAAAAGCGACCAACACCGATTCGACACAAGTCGCTCTTAAAGCCATGACTACACCCTACATTTTAATTTTGGGTGGAAAAAACAAGGATGCGGATTTCTCTGTCCTTGATTTTTCAAATGGCGAACCCGAAAAACTCATTCTGTACGGTCAGGCCGCTGATGAAATTGGCGAGGCGCTGAGGTCCATGAAGCCGGAAATTCATCGCGACTTCAAAGAGGCCGTTCTAAAGGCTTGGAGTGATTCCAGTCCGGGGCAAGTGATCCTGCTATCACCCGGCTGCGCTTCTTTTGACCAGTTTGGAAATTTTGAATTAAGAGGAGAGGCTTTCAGGGATCTCTTTAAGGAAGTGTCCAGCGGAGGTTTGTCTGTATGAAGGCCAAGCGCATAGACTATATCTTGCTGTTTCCCATTCTGGTTCTGTTTGGAATCGGTCTGATCATGGTCTATTCTGCTTCCCCTGTCATCGGCGGCAAGGCAGTTCAGGTTTTTCAAAAACAGCTTATTGCAGGTAGTCTGGGGCTGTTGCTCATGACTGTCGCAACCAAAATTCCCTACAATGTCTATCGTCAAAAAATGATCTGGTACCCTATGTACATTCTGGCTGTAGCCCTGCTTATTGCCGTTCTTTTTCAGAGACCCTTAAACGGGGCAACGCGCTGGTTTGTCTTTCCCTTTTTCACCCTCCAACCGCTTTACTTTGCCATGTTCGTTGTGGTTACGTTTGTTTCAGCCCATGTTTCAAGAGACATGACAAGCGTCGAGGCCTGGAAAAAGGCGCTTGTGCAAATTGCCCTGCATGTCGGCTTTATTTTACTCCTGCTGGGGAGTCAGCCTGATTTCGGGAACCTCATGATTCTGGCCGGCATTACAGGGATCTTGCTTTTCCTCGCCAATATTCCCATGCGCCTTGTTATAGTGGGCGTTTTCTCTGTATTGATTTTTGCGACAGCGTTTATCTCCCTTTCCGGCTACCGAAGAAGCCGTGTGCTTAGTTATCTTTATGAAGAGAGTTATCAAACCCGTGAGGCAGCAAAAGCAATTGCATCCGGCGGGCTTTTAGGTGCAGGTATAGGACAGGGTAAGAGAAGGTTGGGATACCTGCCGGAAGCTAATTCTGATTTTATTTTTTCCGCTCTTGCGGAAGATATGGGTTTTTTTGGTACCTTTGTGGTGCTCAGTATGTATCTCTTTATCTTTGGACGCGGACTGATTGTTCTCAGCGCAGTGCCATGCAAGTTTGCCCGGCTTCTGGGTTCGGGTATCCTGTTTCTCATTGTTGCGCAAGCAATTGTCAATATATCTGTTAACCTGACGTTACTACCCAACAAAGGTCTGCCTTTACCCTTCATCAGTGCTGGAGGATCCGCACTCATTTTTACCCTTGCCAGCTATGGTGTTCTCCTGAATATCAGTCGATATCGCCAACTTGAAAACACCATTGAAGCTTAGTATCGGAGTCTTTCTATGTTTCCTCACATTCAAACCATTCATTTTATCGGCATTGGCGGCATAGGTATGTCCGGGATTGCTGAGATCCTGCTCAGTTTGGGTTACGGTGTATCGGGATCCGATTTGGCAGACAATGCAACCACAGCAAGGCTTGTGGATTTGGGAGCTAAGGTATTCAAAGGCCACCGGCCCGATCAGGTTGGTGATGCGGACGTCGTTGTCACCTCGACCGCAATCAAAGCCGATAATCCCGAAGTCATTGCCGCGCGGTATCGCAATATTCCCATTATTCCGCGAGCAGAAATGCTGGCAGAACTCATGCGTATGAAACACGGCATAGCAGTGGCCGGGGCTCACGGTAAAACCAGCACAACCAGTATGCTGGCCCATATTCTCTGCGATACCGACTTGGATCCAACGGTGGTCATTGGTGGAAGATTGAATAAGTTCAATTCCAATGCCAAGCTCGGTAAAGGGGATTACATGCTTGTGGAAGCCGATGAGTCGGATGGAAGCTTCATGAAACTCAACCCTACAATCAGCATCGTTACTAATTTGGACGAAGAACACTTAGATCACTATAAGGGCGGAATGCAGGAAATCGAGCAAACATTCCTGGCCTTTATGAATAAAGTCCCCTTTTATGGTCTGGTGGTTTTGTGTTCGGATGACGAGCGCCTGAAAGCCCTGATCCCTGGGATTTCAAGGCGAGTTGTAACTTATGGCTTATATGGTGACGCCGATTTAACAGCAGCGAATATTCGTCATCAAGGCTTTGGTATGACCTTTGACTTGATGGTTAGAGGTAAGGCAATCGCTCCTGTGTCAATTCGCGTTCCCGGCATTCACAATGTTCTCAATTCTCTGGCGGCCATCGCCGTGGCACTTGAATTCAATGTCCCCATTGATTCAATTGTCAAGTCCATTACCAAGTTTACCGGAGCAGATCGGCG
This sequence comes from Acidobacteriota bacterium, assembly GCA_002747255.1. GTDB lineage: Bacteria > Acidobacteriota > Holophagae > Acanthopleuribacterales > Acanthopleuribacteraceae. The sequence continues at coordinate 40,330 of PDUC01000042.1, forward strand.
TTTCCATCAAATTGGAACTTGCCGAGAGCGCTTTTTCGTCGATGACTATGCCCATCACCCCACAGAAATCAAAGCGACACTTGAAGCCGCAAAGCAGGCTTACCCGGGCGGGTTGGTCGCAGTTTTTCAACCTCACCGCTATTCGCGCTTCTCGGCTTCCTGGGAGAAGCTGCTTCACGCTTTTGACTGTGCTGATCACGTCGTTGTGGTTCCTGTCTATGAAGCCGGTGAAACACCTGTTCCCAACATTCACAGTTCGCGCTTTGCCGAAGAGCTTCGTGAGAAACACGCGTCTGTCTCCTACCTGGATGACCTCAAAACCATTGACCGGCATCTGGAAAAAGTGAGCAGTCAGGGTGAAATGATCCTGGCCCTTGGTGCCGGCAGTATCAGTAAAACGATCAGGGACGTGCATGAGAAATGGCGTCGCGAAGATGAGCTGAACAATCGCTAACCTCCGAAGCAATGCAGTTGATCCTCTCCGTGAATACCAGCAGGAGTTCAAGCAGTCAAGTTGAACTAAGAACTTCAATAAGGGTTTTCAGATGATATTAGACACAAAATATTCCGTTTTTATTATTAACACCCCATTATCTTGTGGTAGTATAGGTCAAATCGGCGTCCCATTTGCACGACAGGATAATGCATGTTCACAGTTCGGGCATTCAGGGAGGAGAATAAATGGCGACGAGGCATAAGCGCAAAATCAGACCTGGAATTAAAATTGCGGGTTTTTTCCTGCTTTATGCCCTATTAATGAGTGCAGTGAGTTATGGTGTATTTTGCGGCTACCGTTTTTTACACAGAAGTCCTTATTTCAACATCAAGCATGTTGAATTTGAAGGGGCTTCTAAGAGAACAGAACCCGCTCTGCAGGCTGTATTCAAGGAAGTGAAGGGTAAGAATTTGTTGACTCTCAACATGAATGACTATCAGAATCGCGCATTGGCTCATCATTGGGTTTCTGATGTGACCTTGTTTCGGGAGTTACCCGATACGTTGAGAGTGCATCTTAAAGAAAAAGACCCGGTGGGAATGTGCCGTCTGAGAGACGGTGTTCACCTATACGACAGAGAAGGAACGCTGATCGACAATGTAGCAAATGCGCCGATGATGACTGAGCAGCCCATTCTATGCGGTATCAGAGAGGATTGTCTTCAAGATGACTTGCTGTTTGGATTGAACTTTTTAACCGAATTGAAGGATGAGAACCTTGTTTTCTGGAGTAAAGTTGAAGAGGTTGATATTCACGATCGCGAAAATATAGTAGCTTATTCGTCTGCTATTCACGCACCGATCTTTTTGGGACATGCTCCCATTCCAGGTAACTTATCCCGATTTCTTTCTATTGTCGATTACATCAACCAGAACTACTCCGAGTTGGAATACATTGAACTCGGAGTTCCGCAACAGGTGGTCATCATGCCCAGAGGGGGGAGCTGGTAATGGCTGGAACAGATAACAAAGTCTTTGTAGGCATGGAGATAGGCACAAGCCAGGTTTGTGTGGCTGTTGGTGTTGAGAAGAATGGCGAGCTTGAGGTGACCGGTGCTGCCAATGAACCTTCCCGTGGCATGAGAAACGGTGTTGTGGTCTCGTTGGACAAGGCGGTGGAGTGTGTTGTCGAAGCCATTGATGCGGTCAGGGTAATGTCCGGGATTGATGTGAATAAAGTTTATCTGGCTATTTCCGGGGAACATATTCACGGAGAAAACAGCAGAGGAGTCATTGGAGTATCATCCTCTTCCAATGAAATTGAACGCGAACATGTCGCTCGTGTTATCAGCAAGGCAACGCCCTCAGGTCTGCCGCCCGAGTTTGAAATCATTCACGTGTTTCCCCAGGAGTTCAGAGTCGACAGGCAAGATGGCATTGTCGATCCCATTGGAATGATTGGCGATCGCCTCGAGCTGGATGCGCACATTGTTCGCGGGTCCAAGAACACCATTGCCAATGTGGTCAAATGTGTGCAAAAAGCTGGACTCAAGGTTGAAGGTAAGGTTCTCACTCAAATGGCAGATGCTCATGCTGTCCTGAGAGAAGATGAAAAGAAAAACGGTGTGGTTCTCCTCGATATCGGGGAGCAGATGACAACAATGGGAATTTTTGACCGGGGCAGTCTCTGGCACACGAAGATTTTCTCCATTGGTGGGGGCCATTTCACCAAAGACCTCGGCTATGTTCTCAATATCTCCAGTGATGATGCCGAGATGATTAAAAAACGACACGGGTGTGTTTTAGGAAACTTCATCGACGAAGATGAGATGATTGAAATGGCCTTAAAAAGCGGCGGAGCTCCTCATATGATTCCACATCAGCTCATCGTCGAGACATTTAAACCGCGCGCTGAACAGCTTTTTAGAGATGTTTTGAAAGAAGTTCGTCAGGCCGGTTATGAAAAGAACATTGAAGCAGGAATCGTGCTGACAGGCGGGGGTTCCCTGCTCTCAGGCATGGTTGAAATGGCAGAACTCATATTCAGAAAACCTTCCCGGATAGGTAAGCCCATTGGAATCAGGGGGCTGACGGATATGGTATCCTCTCCCGTTTATTCAACGGCCATTGGAGTATTGAAGTATGCCTGGATGGAAGACGCGCAATCTGCGGATTCACCACAAAGAGGTTTAAAAAAATGGTTGGACTCCCTGAAAAAGGTGTTTTTCCAAGGATATGTATAAGGATTAAAAAGTAAGATTAGGAGACGAGAAATGACAGCAAATCATTCAGAGCAAAGCCCTAGATTTCAATTTGATGAGGAATCTAATTTTCGTGCAGGTGCTAATATTAAAGTCGTCGGAATCGGCGGTGGCGGTGGTAATGCCGTTAACAGAATGATCGATGCCGGTATCACCGGAGTTGAATTTTTGGTGGCGAATACGGATATCCAGGCGTTGTCTCGTTCCAGTGCCTCTCACAAGATTCAAATAGGTGCCAAAATCACTAAGGGTCTTGGAGCAGGAGCTCAACCTGACATTGGTCGTCAAGCTGCCATTGAAGATACCAATCAAATAATTGAGTGTCTGGGTGAAGCGGATATGGTTTTCATCACGGCTGGTCTAGGCGGCGGTACAGGTACGGGCGCGGCTCCTGTCATTGCTTCACTCGCCAAGGAAGCGGGGGCTCTGGTTGTGGGTGTTGTGACGACTCCTTTTAAATTTGAAGGCAGAAAGCGCCGCAGGTATGCGGAAGAGGGTTTGAGAAATCTCAAGGGTTGTGTGGATACGGTCATTACTATTTCCAATGAGAAACTGCGAGACACCGTTGCGGAGAAAACGCCCATAACAGAAGCCTTTTCTCTTGCAGATGACGTGTTATTGAATGCCGTAGAGGGAATCAGTAACCTTATCAATAAGCCGGGATTTATCAATCTTGACTTTGCGGATGTAAGAACCATTATGGCTGAAAAAGGTGTCGCCATCATGGGTTGTGGAACGGCATCCGGAGAGAATCGCGGTATTATGGCTGCACAACAGGCTATTTCTTCGCCGCTTCTGGAGGATGCATCCATTAACGGTGCACGTGCTGTGCTTTTCAACATTGTGGGTGGTCCAGACATGACCATGGATGAAATCGATGAAGCCGCAGAACTCATTCAAGAAGCTTGCGACGAGGATGCGGAAATCATTTTTGGAACCGTTCTTGATGAAAAACTGACTGGTAGTATTTCGATTACAGTGATTGCAACCGACTTTCCGACTCGTTCGGGACAACTTGCCCAGGATGGCCTGGAATCTACGTCCACTGTGGCAACGTTCCCCACACACATGCGTTCCAGTGCTTCACCCATGGTCGACCAGCCTTCTTCTCAGCCGGGTGAGCACCATCCCCATGCGAGGTCTTTGGAACAAAATAAGCCAAAACAGCAACATGCCAATAGATGGCGAACACCTGACAAAATTTCAAGTGAAACAGTGACGCGTCATCAGCCCGACAGGCTTGATTTGCATGCTTATCAGAAACAGGTACGGAAACTCAACTTCCACTCGTCAGCCGGGTCAAATAGCGCTACTCCAGAGGATTACGAATACGTAGATGTGTCGGTGATGCCTAAAAACAATGGTGAAATGCCAAATGACGATATCAACGTACCCGCTTACTTGAAAAAACTGAGAGAAAAATACGATAACCTCAGGAAGTAGGGTGTCTGTATTTAGAATTGGCAAAGAACTGGTTTTCCCCTCCCCGGACCTGGCTGATGAAGATGGTTTGCTGGGAATTGGAGGGGATCTATCTCCCATGAGGTTGTTGTCTGCTTATCAAAGTGGCATTTTCCCCTGGTTTAACGACGATTCTCCTATATTGTGGTGGTCACCCGACCCTCGATTTGTGCTCTTTCCCAGAGAACTGAAAGTGCGCAGAAGCCTTGCCAAAATAATCCGATCGAAGCGTTTTCGCGTTACATTTGATACCGCTTTCAAGGATGTTATCTGGCAGTGTTCCAGAGTGCCCAGACCCGGACAGGAGGGAACATGGATTACAGATGAGATGCGGACTGCTTACACGGCGTTGCATCAAATGGGGTGGGCTCATTCCTGTGAAGTTTGGATCGGACATCAACTGGTCGGAGGTTTGTACGGTGTGTGCATGGGCTCTTTCTTTTTCGGAGAGAGTATGTTCCACAAAGAGTCAAACGCTTCGCAAGTGGCTCTGGTTGCCCTCTGCGATCGACTGAAAAAAGCCACCCTGATCGATTGCCAGATTGAGACCTCTCATTTCAGGCGAATGGGAGCCCGTTTCATAGCAAGGAGCCGGTTTTTATCACTTTTATCCGAACATCTTTTGGATCCTGTTGTTTGGGATCCATCTCAATCGTCAGAATGGAACCCTGTCTATAAAACGTGTGAATAATCACCATAGCGGGATATCAGCTGTTCAATCACTGTATTTTGTATAGGATCATTTCAAAGGAGATACTATGAAAAAAATTTTACTCATATGTTTAGCGTTCGGGAGTTTTGCCTTTTCCCAGGAAATAGATGTAGACAAGAGCCAATTTAAATGGAAGGCATCCAAAAAAGTTGGAGATACCCATTCCGGGCTCATTTTCTTGAAATCTTCCAAAATCACATTAAAAGACGGAGCCATAAAGAGCGGTGAATTTGTGATGAATATGGAAACTTTTACCGTAGAAGATCTATCCGGCAAATGGGCAACCAAATTTCTGAATCACATGAAAAGCGCGGACTTTTTCAACGTAGAAAAATTTCCTGAATCCAAATTGCTCATCACAGACATAAGTGATGGAGTGGCTTCAGGGCAGTTGACCATAATGGGTAAGACAGAACCCATTGAATTCAAAGTTAACAGAGACGGTAATACCTACAAAGGTGTAATGACTTTTGACCGAACGAAGTTTGGAATGGTCTACGGCTCTGACAGCTTTTTCAAAAATCTCGGTGATCGCGTTATTGAAAACAAGGTGGAATTGACCTTTAAAGCGGTGGTTGCCAGCTAAGAAAACAGCGTCTCCCTTGTCAGGAGACAGCCGTCAAAGAGAAAATACCCCGGCAAGGCTTGTGCTTTGTCGGGGTATTTCTTTTTCACAATCCAAACATGGATTGTTGCGCAGAGGTTATAATAAGAATGTTATTGAAGGGAGTTGTCAATGGAGCGAAATCTTGAAAAAGTCAGGAAAGAAATAGACAGGTGTGATCGTGAGCTAGTTCGATTGCTGGAGAAAAGACTGCTTATGGCCGAAGAAGTGGCCAGAATCAAGGAGACCCAAAGCAACGTATCGCTGACTGATCCAAAGCGGGAAAGCGACATGATTCAAAGACTCATTGCTTCAACCAGTCATCAAGTGCTTCAGTCGGAAATACCCCGGATTTTTTCCATTTGCATGGACATGAGTAAACGAGTCCGGGTCATCAAGCACCAACGGGAGAAAAACCGCTATTTGCCCAGTCTTGAGATTGGCATTATCGGCTTGGGTAATTTCGGCGAAATGCTGGCCGAAACGTTCAGGCTTCATTGGCCGCAGTCCAGGCTCTATCTGTACGATCCCATCAAAGAAAGCTCACACACACTTGAAGAAACCTGTAAAACGGATTTACTCTTTTGCTGTGTACCCATTTCTGCTTTTGAGTCATGTCTGCAGCAAGCAGCTCCACACCTGGAAGATCGAACCACTGTGATCGATGTCTGCACAGTGAAAGTCTACGCTGTTCAAACCATGGAGCGCGTTCTGAAGGGAAGACGGATGATTGCTTCCCACCCCATGTTCGGACCTCAAAGCACAAAGATGGGAACTGACTTTTTCGGGCTCAATCTGGTTGCGCACAATTTGAGTGCTCCCGCCTTTATTTACGATGTTTTTCTTCAACTCTGGAACAACCTGGGTGTTCAAATTATCGAATTATCTCCTGAAGAACACGACACGTTTGCTGCCTACTCAATTAACTACAACCACTTCGTCGGGAGAATAGGGGAATGCATAGGACTACAGACCACCCCCATCGATACCCGCGGCTTTAAAGTCATCTACGATGCCATGCATTATGTCACCAACGACACCTGGCAGTTGTTTCGCGATATGCAGACCTACAACCCCTTTGCCCGCGAAATGAGGGAGAAAGTTCGGAGCGCAATTGCATCTATTGAAAAGAAGCTGGGTAAAGGGCCTTCGCCGACATGCATTCAATAAGATGAGGGCATGGTTTACAGTGAAAAAGAGAATGCTCCCAGGGTAAGAGCAATCAAGCAGTCTTAAAGATAAGGCGTTTCATCGTGGTTGAGTTCACCCTCGATGCTGGCACTGGGAGGTAAGCTGTCTCTCATTCTTTTTAAGGCGTCGTAATGTTCTGTTTCTTCATCGCGGAGTTCGGTGAACAGTTCCTTGACTTCTTCATCGGTGATAAATTCAAGGGCTTCATTGTAAAAATCATAGGCTTTTTTTTCTGCTGTCATGCCAAGTTCAAAGGCCTGAAGTACCGACATCGTGCCGCGAATGGCACCGAACTCTGGAGCTTCGACATCGAAAATATCGGTAATGTCGACGTTTTTGGGTATATCCCCAAAAAGTGATTTCCTTTTTTCGGAGATCTCTTTGCCGTGTTTTTCTTCGTTTTCCGCCATTCTTAAAAAGAAATAGCCCGGTTCCGACCCTCCTAATTGAGACGCGAACTGGTGATAGCGTTTGTATGCTTCAGCCTCTATTAACATGGCCAGATCCAGTGCATCCATGAGGTCTAATTTGGCAAAGTCGATACTCGTAAACATGGTGAACTCCATAAGTATAATGTATTAAAATAGCATTGAAATTCTAAATCATAGCCTCGATTGAAGCAAGAAAAAATGAGATGAAGGGAACCGGTACGGAAGTTTTCTTCTGGGATGGGCCTTCTGGCGAACAGGCAAATGGAGGTAACACCAAGGGAAACGGATTTGTTGAACCCCTGGTGGCAAGGGGCTGGTTGGAACACTTGATTGATTGAAATCAGTTAACACCCATTTCTTTAACCACACCCTTTGAATTATTCACGAGCCTTCTCGCCAGGACTTCAACCTCGCTGATAGCTGAATCGATGTCATAGTCACCTATGGCGCGATCTATTTTCTCTGTGTGTTCAGGGTACTTCTGCCCGAGGATACCGGTAATGGTTCGCCATGTTTTCAGAGCCTCTTCCAGATCATCTTCCAGGAGAAAGGGAAGCTTTTGGAGCAGGTCTTCGACTTGATCGCCATCATTTGAATTTGTATTCACGAATGTTGCGGACACAACAGGTTCTGCTTGTATATTTCTCTCGATGATGGTTTCCAGTGATGATATGACGCTTGCCAATTCGCGATCCAGTTTTAAAAGCGATGTTTCTGTATTTTTGCTTTTCTCACGAATATGGGACTCAAGTATTTGACATTTTTTGGCCAAGCCTTCAGCACCAATGAGTCCAGCCAATCCCTTCAAGGTATGCACAAGCAGCTCGGCATTGGCAGAATCTTCCTGCTCCAGGCTCTTGCCAATCGCATCCGCACAGTTTCTGTATTTCGCTTCAAAACTCATCATTGACTTTAGGTATAGTTTTTCAATACCTCCATGACGAGTAAGACCCAGTTCCTCATTGACAGCATGGTCACTCACTTGACTGACCGTGCCCGTGCCGGACTCCTGTTTTTGGTGTATAACAAAAGGCACTTCCTCGATACCCAGCCACTTGACCAGGGTCATGTAGAGTTGTCTGAAATCAATTGGTTTACTAATGTAGGCATTCATACCGGCATTGAGACACCTGCTGCGGTCTTCAATCATGGCGCTCGCTGTCATGGCGATAATGGGAATGGGTTGAAGATCGTTTGCCTTTTCGTTTTCCCTGATTTTTCTGGTTGCCTCAAAACCATCCATAACTGGCATGTGGCAATCCATCAGAACAATATCAAATGAACCTTCTTTGACTTTGTTGCAAGCTACCAGGCCATTTTTTGCGATTTCAAATTCAAAGCCCATCTGCTGCAATGCTGAGCAGGCTACCTGCTGGTTGATGTGATTGTCTTCAACCAGCAGGATCTTGTAATCAAACTGACTACTGTGATCGGAATTGAGCAATTCCTCAAGGAAATTGTCATTAGACCACGCGGTGGGTGTCGTATCGTCAGTTTCCATGTGACCTTTTGGAAATTGTAATGTAAACCAGAATGTCGATCCTTTTCCTACCTCGCTTTCAACTCCCATTTCTCCACCCATCAGTTCAACCAGTTGCTTGGCTATGGTTAGACCGAGACCTGTTCCGCCGAATTTTCTTGTCGTTGATAAATCCGCTTGAGTAAAGGATTCAAAAAGTGCATTCTGTCGCTCTCGAGGTATGCCTATCCCTGTATCTTTTACACTGAATTGAAGTGTTAGATCCGAACAGTTTTCATCTACTATTTCCACGGAGGTACTGATCTGACCCTGGTCTGTAAATTTCAGTGCATTGTTTAAGAGATTGATGATGACCTGTTTTAAGCGAACAGAATCACCCATGATAAAAATAGGTGATTCCGATTGCACGTCATTTATGAGGTCAATGTGTTTGGCTTGTGCCTGGAGAGAAAGGACAGCAATGACTTCATTAATGGCTTGATTTAGATTGAAATTGACGGACTCAATTTCCAGTTTACCTGCCTCAATTTTTGAAAAGTCAAGGATGTCATTGAGAACCGTAAGCAGAGAAGACGAACTGGTATGAATCACGCTGACGTAATCTCTTTGCTTCTTGTTCAATTTGGAACCCAGCAGGAGTTGAGCCATTCCTATCACGCCGTTCATGGGAGTTCGGATTTCGTGGCTCATATTGGCAAGAAACGCTGATTTGGCTTGGTTCGCTCGATCGGCTTCCTCTTTCGCATCCTTCATCCTGAGTCTTGCCTGGGTCAGCTGGTGGTTAACACGACTGATATTGCGTCCAATTTTGGAAAAAATGATGATGACACCAATCATGATAATAATGGAGAGAACAATGGAAAGAAACATATCCATTTCTTTCTTGTGTTGGATTTCTGCCTGCAGTGTCTCCAGCTTTAATGTGCCGTTGTAGTAAAATCGATTGGCGTTTTCCCGAAGCCTGATGAAATGAGACGGCGTCATTTTTAGATACATTTTTATTTCATGGGCTTTTTTCCAGTAAGCCTGATCATCACCGCTTTTGGCAAAGTGATCGCGTTGGCGAAGCAAGACTGAAAAGGTCTGAATGCTGTGCTTGATTGCATCGAGTTTGGGTTGTAAATCGATAATCGCTAAAATGTGGTTTTCGCGCTTTTCGGGTGTGTAGCTGATATCCGTAGCCATTTTATCGATATTTTCAAGGTTCAAAGGCGTATAGGTGGTAAAGGTTCCACCCTCCTGCAAGATATGAAATGCATTCTGGATATTATCGAAAAACACCATGCTCTCTTTGAGAATTTTATCCCGGTTTGTCGGACCCGCAGTCGTGGCCAATCGATAAAAGTTGCGTTCGATTAGATGGATATTGTTGACAATTAGTTTTCCGATAGCGATGTGAGCGTATTCATTTTCAATTCTATCATCCATTTTCTTCGTGCAATGCACAAGATAATAATGACTGATAAACAGCAGAAAAAAACCAAGCACGAAGACCATGCTAAGCTGGAGGATATGTTTTAAAACAAGCTTATTGGGTTTCATTGAGTCTGAATCTCCCCGGGTTTAGAAACAGAATCCAGAAAACCGTACTTTCGGAAAACTTCTTGTCCTCTGGTGGAAGCAGCAAACAGCATGAATTTTTTGGCCAATTCCTTATTGCGCGCAAAAGAAAGAAGATTCAACAACAAGTGTTTCTTTGGGGCGATGGTTTCATCCAGTTTAAGGCGGTCCATGGCATCCTTGTTTTCTTTGAAAAAGGCAGTGGCTCCCCAATTCAATATCACATCGGTCATCTTTTCGTGGAGTGTCTTGTTCATTGTTCTGGAGTCGGAAGCAATCAGGACAGCGTGATCCAAAACCGTGTCGTAAATGCCCTGTTTTTGCAGTATCTTCTTGCTTTGCTTGCCGATACTGCACGAATCAGGGTTGGCGATGACGGTGAGGTATTGTTCATTTTTCAATACATTGATATCAGCCGGGATATTCTTTGGATTTCCCTTTTGGACAATGAGGCTGGCCTGGTTATACCCCACATAGATGTAATCTTTAAGCAGACCGTCCTCAAAATGCTTTTCGCGATAGGATTCCGATCCGGGAAGATAGAGTTCACCGAAATGACTGAACTTCAAACTCTGGTAGAGATCTTCAGACCCTCCCTGGGTGATGGTCACAGAGCAGTTGTTTTCTTTTTCAAAGATTTCGGCCAGCTCTTTTATTGGGTTCACCATGGTGATGCCGCAATAAATGAGCAATTCATCGACTTCCTCTTGTTCGTTGCTTGAGCGATTGCAACTCAGGCACAGACACGCTGTGCATAATACGGTAAACAGCAATTTCTTCAAAATGTCGTTCCTCCTGTTTCTTTGTATCGATCTTTTGTGGCGAGAACTTCATCGATACAGCTCATAAAAGCATCGACGAGAGTGGGTTCAAAGTAACTGCCACTGTCTCTTTGTATGACTTCGATTGCCTTTTCCACTGGCCAGGCCTGCTTGTAGGGACGCTCCGAGGTGAGCGCATCAAAGGTATCGGCGATTGAAACAATGCGGCTTGCAAGAGGGATTTCTTCACCTTTCAAACCCTTGGGATAACCCGTTCCATCCCATTTTTCATGATGTGTAAGGGCAATGGTTCTCGCGAGTTTCAAAAGACCGGATTCATGGTGTCCAATGATATCGGCTCCTATTTGTGGATGCGTGCGCATGATTTTCCACTCTTCATCAGTGAGTTTGCCTCTTTTTGAAAGGATATAGTCGGGGATGCCAATTTTCCCGATATCGTGCATGGGGGCTGCATTCAGTATCATGGTTGCAGCTTCTTTTGGGAGGCCTGCCTTGATCGCTATGTGTTCGGCATAGTAACTCATGCGGATGACATGCAATCCGGTTTCATTGTCCTTGTATTCTGCAGCCCGACCCAGACGCCTGATGATTTCCAGTCGAGTTGCTTCCAGTTCCTCTGTGCGTTCTTTGACCTTTAATTCCAAAACCCTGTTCTGATCGGACAGAGCCAGATGCGTTTTTATCCGTGCCTTAACGAGAACGGGACTAACGGGCTTTCTGATGTAGTCTACTGCTCCTGCATTAAAACCTTTGAATTCATCTGTTTCCTCACTTTTCGCTGTGACGAATATAATGGGAATATTTTGGGTCTTATGGTTCGATTTAAGAATACGGCATACTTCGTAACCATCCATTTCAGGCATCATGATATCTAAAAGTATCAAGTCAGGAGGAGCTGATGTCGCTATTTCAATGGCCCTCTTTCCATGAAGTGCAACCTTGAGTTTATAGGAAGAACTCAGAATTCCCTTTAAAACGTCTATGTTTTCAGGCGTGTCATCCACTAGCAAGAGGGTTTGTAGCTTCATGCCTTCATCCTTCAAGATCAGTTTTTAACTGCAGAACCAGTTCAAGAGCCTTTTCAAATTCATATTGAGAAATGAGATCCTGGATATGCTTAAACTTCTTTTGTACCGACATCTGCTTGGGTGTGGCCAGCAGTTTTTCGATAAGCTGTTCTGCGTCTGTATCTGATTCCTCAAGCAATTGAATCAACTGGCACATCAATGGCAGTACTTGTTTGAGATCAATGGGTTTTTCTTGTTGAGGAGGTTGGTGGTTGGCATTTTTTTGATGCAGGTCTTGAACAGAGGAAATGCTTTTGAGAACTTGCTGAAGGGGTACTTTAACTTGATTCAGCTTGTCATAAAAGGTCTCGCTGCTGATTTTCCCGCCATCTTTAAAGAGCGTTTCAAGGTCCTTTGCCGCGCTGTGAAGAGCCATGGCTCCCATGTTGCCTGAAACCCCTTTCAAGGTGTGAATGAGTCGATGTGCTTTCGGTAAATCGCCCTGTTCGTAAGCCTGCTTGATGCACTCAATTTTGGTTGCGTGATTGAGGGTGAATTTATTCAAAATGGAGGCATAGATTTTTTTATTACCCCCAGCTTGTGCAACTCCCTTGCTGAGGTCAATTCCAGGAAGGTGAGACGGTAGAGTGAAAGGCCGATCTCCTTTTAATGCGTCGTGCTCTCTAATTCCAGACTTCGTCACCGTGGCCAAGGCTTTCGAGAGAACCGTTCTGCTTACGGGTTTCTGGATGATGTCGTCAAACATTCTGTCTGCCTTATCGATTGCCTGTAAACTGGCTTCAGTTGCAATCAGAAGAATGGTTGGATCGCCGTATTGCCCTTTGCCGGATTTAATGGTTTTAGATAATTCGACACCCGTCAATCCTTTTAATTGATTCTCCATGAGTAGTAAGTCATAGGGGTCGCCGCTCTGTTTTGCTGTTTTGACTTCGCGTATTGCTTCTTCAGCTGTGGAAACAGCCTCACTCTGCAAGTTGAATGTTCTGAGCAAATTCTGTATTGCGTGTTGTGCAAAAGAATGATCATCGACAATTAGAATTTTTTTATAAGGGTGTGGTGGACTGCATTCCTTTTCATGTTCAGATGCTATTTGTAAGGGAACGTGCAGGACAAACAGACTGCCGGGACCTTCTTTCTCCTCAATGGTGAGATCCCCGTCCATGAGCTTGGCTATTTTTAAGCACATGGAAAGTCCCATTCCTGTGCCACCCTGTTTTCGGTTGTCGGAACTTTCTCCCTGAGAAAAAGGCTGGAAAAGGTGATCCCGAAATTGAGGTGAGATACCTATGCCTGTATCATCGACGGAGATTTTTAAATAGATACGGTCGTCGTCTTTCGTTTTTAAAGACTCGACGTGAACATCTATAAAACCGACATCCGTAAATTTAATGGCGTTTTTAACGAGTTCTTTCAGTATTTGTTCCAGTCGATACGGGTCTCCCACTACATACGGAGGTACATTCGGCTCTACATTGAAATTGACTTCCAGCTCTTTTTTTGAAGCGTGAAGAGCGAGGGAAGATGATAGATTGTCCATAATGTCGAAAAAGTTGAACGTTAAAGTCTCAGGCCTAAGATCATCGGTTTCAAGAATGGAGAAGTCCAGCAAGTCATCAATTAACATGGTCAAACGATTTGCCGAGGTGTCCATTTTATTTAAATATTCACGTTGTCTGGGAGTGATTTGAGTTTCGGACATCAAGTAGATGAGTCCGTTGATGGAATTGAGCGGAGTTTTGATCTCATGGCTCATCGATGCCATAAATTCAGACTTCAAAGCATTGGCTTTTTCCGCACTTTCCTTGGCTTCGATTAAATATCTCTCCGTCTTATGCTGCTCTGTAATATCCGTAAATGTCTGCAAAATTGCGGGTTGACCCTGAAATGTAATACCCACTTGTGATCGTTGTAAAATTTTATCGCCGAGGCAGTTCTGACTTTTAAATATTTTACCTGTGCTCTTGCCCTTGTAAATCATGGGGCATTCAGGGCAGCGCTCGATGGTGCCTTCAATGGCAACGGGGCATTTCTTGCCGTGGTCCTCGCTGTCCAGAGTGTCCAGGAGGAATCTGCTTTGATATAAGACCGTTCCCTCATTGTTGACAATGTCCATGTATACAGGCAGGTGATCCAACAGACTGTTAAGGGTTAGCTCACTATTGACAATACGCTGGACAATGGGTCTGACAATTAAAAATATAACGCAAAACAAGACGATGAGCCTCAAAATGAAAATAAAAAATCCGATATTTTTTGAGCCCTGGGTAAACTGCCTGCTTTCAGTTTTGTATTGTTGAGTCACCTCATGCAGCGAACTGAGAAGAGTTCCCGTTGCATGTTGAAGTAGCTCTTGGACTTTTTTCTGGTTGGGTGTTTGAAGCAGCTCGCGCAGGCCGCTTAGGTATTCCTTTACCAACCGGTCAACCATCAGGGGTTGATCAAAGTACATTTTCAACAGGGCGGGACTTGGCTCGAAGCTGGATCCGTCCGGAAGATTGCCGGTCGTCAGAATGTTATGCGACTCAGCCATCAAGTCGATACAATCATTGAGCTGCTTTCTGACCTCGTTTTTTAAATCGGTTTCAGATTCTGGAATCCCACACAAACGATGCATGAGCAGGATCGTTCGCTGTGAGAGCATTTCCTGCCGCTGGCTTATCTCAATAACCGCGGTGTAATCACTGTGTTTGTGAATGATGCGGAGTGTTGAGAGCAGAGATCCAAGAGAGAGAACGAGAACAATACTGATGACCAGAACATAAAAAGATGTAAACTTTCTCGCTTTCGCTATGTGCCTGTGTTTTTTTTTCATAGATTTAGAGTTTTATCGATTAAATTCATTTGAGATGGGGAGGAAGGACTTCTTTTACAGAAAGACGCGAAGATATGGCGAAAATTCAGCTTATACCGGAGTGAGATATCTGCTCAATTCAAGATTGATTTCAACCCGTTGCAGTATAATTTGGGCATGGAATGGCTTTCGGATAAAATCGACACGGCCGGCGATCTCTGCATGACTATGCTCTTCTTCGGAAACACCCGTGATAAAGATAACAGGGATGTTGCTGGTTTGTTTTGACTTCTTCAACATGTGAAAGACTTCCATGCCGTTCATGCCTGGCATGACAATGTCAAGAAGAATTAAGTCAGGTGGATTGTTTGAGTTCGCTAACTTGAGAGCTCTTGAACCATCACGAGCTGCAACCAGCTTGTAGCGGTCTTTTAAAATGCCGACCAGAAAGTCAATGTTTTCCGGGGTGTCATCAACAATAAGAATTTTCTTTTTCATAGGCTTCATCTTCCTGAAAGATGTTTCTTTGCCTTTACGAACTAATGATATTTATCGGACTTTTGAATAAAAAGTTGAGTGATTTTTTAACGCTGTTTTAAAAGTGAGCCGATTTCCGGATTGTGACATGGCTTCTCTCTTTCTTCCTGCGCATGACACAGTCCGGTACACGCAACGCGGACTGCTCGATGCACACAGTTATTTGACAGGGAATGACGGTAGCTCAAATGGCTGCGAAAAACTGGCAGGATGTTGAGTTTCGGTTCCCGAATACCACCTGAATGGATGTTCTTTTGGCGTCATAGTTCTGGTGTGGAACCTTATACCTAAATCGTTACGGTTCAGTTAAATAAAATGCCAGATAACTGGTAATATGGAAATCAATCCATTATAATGCGACTCAGGAAAAAATGACATTCGGGGTGAATCCATTTATGAAAAAAGTGAATATTCCTGCCCTTTTTCTCCTGATCTGCCCGTTTATTTACAGTTTCGACCAAACTGTTTCCATCGGCATTTTGGGTGAAGTCCGCGAACAAAAAGGGGATGAAGCGTTCTTGAAACTGATTCATGAAATCAAAGCGGTGACGGGTTCAGAAGTCACGGTAGCTTACGATCCCGCTTTCTTTCTTCCAAGTGAGAACAAAATCGAGCAAAGTGAACAGAATTACCAATTCCTGGTTCAATCACCTGAGATCGATATCATCCTGGCCTACGGGCCCATTAACAACTTTGTTTTGTCCAAGAAAACTTCGTTTCCCAAGCCCGTCATTCTATTTGGAGTTGTAAATGCTGAGTCCATTAGTTTGTACGAAACGGACAAGATCAAAGCGGTCCCCAATCTGTGTCGCATCCTGACACCTTTTTCATTTAAGAGGGATTTGGAATCCTTTAACAACATATTCCCCTTTAAAAAAGTGGGCGTGGTGCTGGACCGCACATTGGAGGCGTTTTACCCCATACGCGACAATCTGGATCAAATTGCGCACGCACTTTCCGCAAATTACCAGATTATTTACGCGGATGATGTTCATTTTCGCGACAAATTAAAGCAGGTCGATGCCGTGTATCTGGCCTCCATGAACCAGACTGAGTCCGATTTTCTAAAGATGCTCCAGGAAATCAACAAGCTCAAGCTGCCCTCATTTGCGGCTTACAGTTATCAGAGCGATCAAGCATCGGTTTTGATTTCGGCCTCTCCCAAGGAAGCTCAAGGGCGCATTATCCGCAGACTGGCTCTCAACTTTGAAGCTATCATCAACGGGACACCGCCTTCAGAGATCCCCGCAGTCATCGATTTTAACAGTGAACTGACCCTCAACCTGGAGACCGCTTTTGAGATAGGATTTCCACTGCGAGTCAGTGTGCTGATGGACGTCAATCTCGAGGGCCATGCCGACAGGCTTTCGGCAGACCACACTTACAATTTGTTGGAAGTAATGGAGACAACAGTTCACAAGAACCTGGATCTGTCTGCGGGTAAAAGGAATGTTGAATTGGCGGCAAATGAGAAGGCTATCGCCAAAAGTGAATACCTGCCCGATGTCTCCCTCAACGCTTCCAGCTCGGCCCTTGATCCCGATATGGCTGCAATCTCTGGCGGTACGCGTCCTCGATACACAACGGATGGTTCTCTTGTGTATGAGCAGCTGATTTTCTCAGAAAATGCGAACGGTGCTGTGAGAGTGAATTCTGAACTGGAAAAGGCTTCCAGATCCACTTATCAGGCCCTGGAACTGGATACCGTTTTAAACGCCTGTGTGGCTTACTTCAAAAGTCTCATCGCCAAAACCAACTTTGTATTAAATGTGGAGAATTTGAGGGTCACGCGGAAGAACTACCAGATCGCGGAACAACAGTATACAGCCGGGCAGATTGGTAAAGCGGATGTACTTCGCTGGCGCAGCGAGCTGGCTGATTCCAACCAGCAAGTTGTTACCTCTTTCAACGATATGAACAGCGCACTGCAAGAGCTTAATTTTGTTTTAAACAATCCCATTGACATGAGCATCGATGTTGAAGATGCTCGTCTCAACAGCGATATTTTTTCCAATTACAGTCATTTGCAGCTTCTCGATGTCGTAGACGATCCCGTGCTTCGCGAGAAATTCATCGATGTGCTTCACGAAGTGGCTCTGAAGCGAACGCCTGAACTTCAGTCGTTGATCTACAACATACGCTCAGTCCGGGAAATTGCAGAAATGTACCGGCGCAGCCGATACCTTCCTCAACTGAGTTTTCGGGGTTTGTACAATCAGAATGTCTCTACAGGTGGTGAGGGTTCCGTTTATCCAAACGGGGCAGCCGAACCTCCTGATGGATACTACAATCTGACCTTAAACTTCTCCTTTCCCGTTTTTCAAAAGAAACAGCACCGGCTGAAAATGAGTCAAGCCAGAATTCAAAAGGATCAAATGGAGATTAACAGGAGTAAGCTGGAGCTGGAAATACGGAAACAGATCAGCAAAACGATCTTGGCGCTCATCAATCAAATTGCAAGCATCGAGCTGTCTAAAATATCCGCCGAGAGTGCAAAGGAGAGCCTGGGACTGATGCAGACGGCCTATGCCAACGGAGCGACCACCATCACAACACTCATCGATGCTCAGCGAGCCTATTTGCAAGCTCGTTTAACGGAATCCAACGCCAATTATCAGTTTTTATTGAGTTCCCTTCAACTTGAACGGATTATTGCTCATTTCTTCCTTTTGCATTCCGAGCAAGAGAATCAGGCCATGGTCGATTACATTAAAAACAGACTCCTCGAACCACGGTAATAGAGGCAAATTATGAAACAAATCACACCCATTCTTATCTCGATCTTATTGTTCTTGTCATCTTGTTCAACGCCCGTTGAAGAAGTCGTTGAAAAGAAGCTTCGTCCTGTTAATTACAAGGTGCTGGAATATGTTAAAGTTGGAACAACCCGCACATTTAATGGAACCGTTCGTTCAGATAGGGCGATTCAACTGAGTTTCAGAACGTCGGGTATCTTGAATACCCTGAACCTTTACAACGGGCAAACGGTCAAAAAAGGCGACTTGCTGGCTGAAATTGACAATTCCGAAGCCAAACTGGCGCTGGAAAAATCCATTTCCAACAGACAGAGCGCCAAATCCAACATGAATACGGCTTCATCCAATCTTATGAGGACGCGTACACTCTATGAGCAGGGCGGTGCCTCCCTTCGCGAGTACGAAAATGCCAAATCAGAGTATGCCGCTGCCAAAGCGAATTTTGAATCAGCCGAAAGAAGCGTGGACATACAAAACAAGCAGGTTAAATACGGCATCATTAAGGCACCCGCGGACGGAACCATTTCGTCAAAAAGCGTTGAAAATAACGAAAATATCTCTGCCGGACAGGTGATTGCCACACTGAATGCGGGTAATTTCATGGTCATTCAACTTGGGTTGCCTGAAAACGTCATCAACCAGGTTGTCGATGGAATGGAAGTCGAGATCAACATCGCTTCACTGGGCAAGACTTTTAAAGGGTTGGTCAATGAAATCTCCACCTCCACAGACACCGGTACATCAACTTATCCGGTACAGATAAAAATAGAAGATTCATCGGCACGAATTAAGGCTGGAATGGCAGCGCAGGTTGTCTTTACCTTCTCAGACCCAACTCTTGAGAGGGCTCTCGTTGTTCCGGTCCCCGCTGTGGGCATGGACAGCAAGGGTCACTTCGTCTTCACGATTGAGCCCCAGGCCGATTCTACCGGAACGGTGCGCAAGCGCTATTTCCATATCGGTAAACTGACACCTTGGGGTTTCATCGTCTCTGACGGATTGGAAGAAGGCCAATTCGTAGCAACCGCAGGACTGCAGTCATTACTCGACGGGCAACGCGTTCGTTTAAAATAAAGATACCGCTATGAATCTGACAAAACTTGCCATTGAAAAAAACAGAATTACCTTTGTGGTCCTCGCCATCATCATCCTGTCGGGGCTGAGTATGTATCAGACCTTGTCAAGGGACAGTATGCCTCCCTACACGGTGCGGGTGGCAACGATCATTACCACTTTCCCCGGAGCCGGGCCTGAACGGGTTGAAATGCTGGTGACCGATAAAATTGAAAAAAAAGTTCAGGAAGTACCTGAAGTCAAAGAAATTTCAAGCACCTCCAGAACCGGTCTTTCGGTGGTAACCGTTACCCTGAAAGAACAGGTCGAAGCAGAGAACTTACAGACCATATGGGACAAGCTCAAAAACAAACTGGAAACCATTGACGGGCTGCCTCGAGGAGTCAATCCCCGTTTGGAGTCTGACGATGTCGGTGTGGTTTACGGTATCGTCGTGGGTTTGATCAGTGATGGCTATTCCTATGCGGAAATGAAAGAGATCGCCGATGACATCAGGGACGATTTGATTAAACTCAAAAACGCAGCCAAGGTGGAACTTGGTGGTGTTCAGGATGAGCGCGTTTTCATTTACTTCGATGAGGCGAAATTGGCAGAGTATCATCTCACAGCCACGCTTCTGCAAAGTAAAATTGCCGCCATCAATATTCTGGAATCCGGTGGTCAAGTGAACTTGGAAGACCAGAGTATTATCCTTGAACCCACGGGTAACTTTGCATCGGTTGATGATATTCGAAATACCTTCATTCCCGTAGGGGAAAAGGGTCAGCTGGTTCAGCTTCGCGATATCGCCTCAATACAAAAGGGATACATCGAACCGCCTCAAGCTAAGGTTTCGGTCAACGGCATGCCTGCCATTTCCTTTTCGATCTCGCTGATCGAGGGCTCCAACATCATTCAGCTTGGAGAGGAAGTCGATGAATTGATAGCCAGATGGAATGAAAAAATTCCCATCGGACTCTCCCTGAAGCGACTCGCCTCCATGGATATCTTTGTTCAAAAGAGCATTTCCGATTTCATCAATAACCTGCTCCAGTCTGTGATGATCGTCATGATTGTGATGCTTGTCTTCCTGGGTTTTAGAACAGGACTGATTGTGGCGGGTCTCATCCCCATGGTTATTCTCATGACCCTCATGTCAATGGGTCTCATCAACATGGGCCTCAACCAGGTTACCCTGGCCGCTCTGATTATGGCACTGGGTATGATGGTCGATAACGCCATTGTCATTTCGGAATCCATTATCGTGAAAATGGAACAGGGGATTCATGCCAAACAGGCCGCGATTCAATCCTGTTCGGAACTCTCCATCCCCTTGCTGATCTCCACACTAACCACTTCTGCCGCTTTCCTTTCCTTCTACCTTGCAGAATCCGTTATGGGCGATATCATGGGTCCCATTTTCGTGGTGATTTCTCTGGCATTACTCTCATCGTGGGTTCTTTCCCTTAGTGTGACGGCGATGCTCTGTGCCCTGTTTCTCAAAGTAAAAAAATCGGCTGATAATAAACCCTCGCTGATCGATCGACTTTTCACCAGCATGAAAAAATACTACAAATCCCTCATTATGTTTGCTTTGAAGTACAAGTTCACCGTTACACTCGGTGTAGTGGTGGTGTTTTTCCTTTCACTGGTGGGTTTTACCCTCCTGCCCTTTGTCTTTTTCCCGGACAGTGACCGGAACATGATTACCATCGATGTCAATCTACCAATGGGAACGCGTATCAATCGCACCGAAGCGGTGGTTAAAGAGCTCGAGGAATTCATGACCAAGGAGCTGTTGGTCAACCAGACCCGCAAAGAAGGAATACGAGACTGGTCCGCGTTCATCGGTCAGGGACCCGCATCCTATGACCTGGGTTATTCGCAGGATGAAGCGAAATCCAGTTACGCACACTTTTTGGTCAACACCAGCTCTTTTGAACAAAACAGTTCCATGATCAATCGACTGGACGAGTATTGTTTTCTGAACTTCCCCAACGCGGAAGTTAAAGTCAGTGCGTTGGGAGCTGGAGGCAGTGGAACTCCCATCGAGGTCAAGGTGTCCGGACCCGATCCCGATGTTCTCAGTCTGATATCGGAAACCATAAAAACAAAACTCTCAGGGCTTCAGGGAACAAAAAACGTCAAAGACGACTGGGGGCCGAAAACCAAGAAGTTTGTCATTCAAATTGATGGTAACAAAGCGCAAACAGCCGGAATCAGCAATCAGGATATTGCGACTTCCTTGAAAACATCGCTCGATGGTTTTAATACAGGGGAGTACCGTGAAGAGGATAAGGCGATTCCCATCCTGCTCAAGAGCGAGAACAGTGAGGATCAGAGTTATCAGTCGGTTCAAACCATGGATGTCTTTTCACAGACAACGGGAAAAAGTGTTCCTTTAATGCAGGTTGCCGAAATACTTCCACAGTGGCAGTACGCCAAAATTAAACGCCTGAACTTGGATAGAAGCATCAATGTCTGCTGTGAATTAACCGAAAACGGCAACGCGTCGCAGATAACCAGCCAGCTGAAGCCGTGGCTGAAAGACCTTGAAACCAGTTGGCCGGAAGGATTCCACTATCAGCTGGGCGGTGACGATAAACAGAGTGCTGAAGAAATGGGGGCCGTCATGGCCTACCTGCCTATGTCGGGTTTCGCTATTCTCTTCCTGCTCATTTTGCAATTTAATTCCGTGCGCAAGACATTGATGGTGCTGAGCACCATCCCGCTTGGTATCATCGGTGTGGTTCTCGGCTTAATGGTTCTGAGGTCGTATTTTGGTTTTATGGCCTTTTTGGGTCTTATTTCGCTGGCAGGCATCGTTATTAACAACGCCATTGTTCTAATAGATCGCATCGAGCTTGAACTGAGTGAATTGGGTCGCAACGTGCAGGATGCCGTTATTGCCGCCTGTCTGCAGCGTTTCCGACCTATTTTGCTAACCACATTTACAACTTCACTGGGTCTGATTCCGCTTTACGTCAGTGGCGGTTTAATGTGGGAACCCATGGCCGCTTCCATCATGATCGGTCTGCTGGTGGGAACCATCATCACGCTGGTTTTCATCCCGGTACTCTACAGCATACTCTACCGGGTCGATTACAAGAACTACACATTCAACAAGGCACTGCTGGATGAATAGAGACCTGGAAAATTGAGGATGGCGTGGTTGTAAAAAGAGTCATTCAATATACCCGTATTTATAAGCCGTGCGGGTTGTATTAGCCCCATTACAAACTTTATAATACAGTGGTCTTTCTTGAAGCGGTTTGGCGCTAAATCGATCAAATCGTGCGATTTATTTTATTAACTTTTGATTGCTTCAGACAGATGGCGTCTTGCTGAATGGAAGCGGCTCTGTCAGCATGGCACTAGTTTAAGAACTTCATGAAGGTGAGGGTGCAATGACAAACAAAGCCGGTTCCCAACAGATTTTCATCCACATGAACGGGAAACAATACGGTCCTGTCTCCACACGTGATTTAGAGACCTGGATTCAGGAAAAACGCGTTAGCCCGGAATCACTGTGCTGGTTTGAAGGTCAGACTGATTGGTTGCCCGTATCACAGATCTTTCCGCAATTTTTCGTCACTCAGCCGCCGCCCATGTCGCCGCCTCCACTTCAACCTCAAGTACCTGTTGCGCCAGGTCTGCCAAGCATAACGCCTGTTCACCCAGCCCCGTTGAACAAGGGAAAAAAACGCGGTCTTCTCGTGGTTCTCTTCATTGCGATAGGTGTGCTCGTGGTTCTGGGCGGGTATTTTGCCTATCGTTTTTTTGCCGATCAGGCAGGTCACCCATCTGCCGCTCAAATCGTTGCGGTGACGCTGAGCTGTGAAACACCTGTTCAGTTTCTGGAAGGTCAAAACATGGATCTTTCCAGTGTGGGTCAATGGGAAATGAAGTTCAATATGGAAAGAAGTCAGACCGATCGTGAAACGGAAAGTCCTGCCTTTCAGCAGGACGGAACCAGCATTCAATGCAGGAAAACTTATGTCGATGACTTTTCAGGAGCCGACATACAGGAAACCGTTACGATTGAACTGAACTCCGACTGGACTCAAGTTGTCAAGCTCCAGTGGAACAAAACAGAAAGCACCCATGCATATCAGATCGATGCCCGCATAACGGCATCCAAACTGAACCGGACAGGTGAGGCTCTCGAGTTCCAATGTTCCGGGACAACGTGCTCGGACCATGCGGTTCTGACCGAAACACAGAATTGGACGCAGCAGGCTGATTTCAATCAGAAAGTGGAAACCGTTTTCTGGGGCGATGAGGCTTTTCTCAAATTGACTCTGAAAACACAGTCTAAATGAAGGAGAGGTGTGCTATGAAACGCGTTTTTTTACTTGGCTCTTTGATCTTTTTTACAGCATCACAAACGGGTTTGGCACAATTGCCCTCATCGGTGAAACGTCTGAAAAAAGCGGAACAGGCCTGTCGCAATGGCAAATACGAGCGTTGTATTGAAATTTGCAATGCCATTTTGCAAGTTGAACCGGAGTATGCTGAAGGTCTCTATCGCCGCGGTTATGCTTATTTGAAACAAAAGAACTACAAAAACGCTGAACGGGACTTTGATCACGCTATAAAAAAAGACAAAAAAAACGCCACGTACTACAACGCCCGGGCACAGGTTCGGTATTGTCGCGAAAAGTATCGCAGTGCGCTGCGGGATGTTAAAAAAGCCATCAAGTACAATGACCGTTACAGCGATGCCTATATTACGAAAGGCCTTTGTCTCAAAGCCCGTGCGCGGTGGGATGAAGCGGAAAAATCGTTTAAAAAGGCTCTGGAGCTGGATCCCAAAAGCATACAGGCATCTAACCATTTGGGATCACTCTACGCGGATCTCGACCAAACGGGTCAGGCTGAAAAAGCGTATTCAAAAACACTCAAACTCGACAGTAAAAACCAATTTGCGCGTTTGAACCGCGCTTTACTTCGAGAAAAGAAGGGCGATCTGAAGGGCGCGTTAGCCGATGTGAACGTGCTCTTGAAGCACGTTCCGAATCACTCAGAAGCCAGGGCTCTTCAAAAGCGGGTCAAAGCCCGGACAAAAACGAGTGTTGCCCAATCAAAGGGGAATAAGAAGCAGAGACCAAAGGTCTTGCAGAGTGCTTCCGATGAGAAGAGCCGTTCCAAATATTCCCATTCGAGTCAGCGCGTGCCGACACAAGATACCTCTTCAGGACAAGCAGAAACAGACCGGGATTCCGTCATGGCTCAATTTCCCGTCAAACAAGATTCCATGGAGCTTCCCGAACTTCAATTCAACTTTCAAGACCCATGTGCCTCACAGGTCGATGCGTCACTTTGGGGTGACTCCCCTGCAGAACCCATGGAGTCCGTAAACGGAGCCGTACTGGCTCCTTTCGTGGAATGGAGTTCCTTGACGGAGTCTCAATATCGCGGCACGGTTTCCATGGCCATGGAAGGCATGCGTTTGCTGTACGGCGAATTGACGGAAAAAGAGGAAAAGCACTTCAATCAGACTTGGGCCGCCATGTTCGACTACCCGACTGATCACAATATCCAGTATTTGCAGAAACTCGTTCCACTGCTGGGTCAATTTCTGGCGGGTCGTGAAGCCTATCTGCGAACGGTCGCCGCCTTGATAGCTCTTCAATACGAACTTCCGGTCGCCGTTGCCTCTGACAGTCAGGAGGGTTACGAGGCAATTATGGATTCGGCGGTGGATGTGTTCCTGGAAATGGATGCCCTTTTGCGAGGTTTGAAGGAAATTGCGGCCAAAATAGAAGCGCTCGGCTTGCCCACCAATCCACTTGACGATAAATGTCAGGCGCAAAAACGCTACCGAAAGAGTTTCCCTCAGGCAGAACACAAACCGCTCAGAGGTCTGGAAGGGGAGTGGATTGGCTATGTTGTCGATCATTCTCAGCCCGATGGACTCGACAAGGAACCCATTCACCACCTGTACAAATACCACCTCGATAAAAATCCATTTGCTGAAAAACCCATGGAAAGCCTGTGGGGTGTCAGTCTCGTTTACATGGGGCCGCCCACGGCGAATGAGACGCACTGGAACGAGATGATGGTTGAAAACCTGGACGGCGATACCATTGAGTACGACTACGAGCGCGAAGGCGTGCAATACAGTGTGTACATGCTTCGAGTGGGAGACACTCTGCCGGAGTCCCTGGCCGGCGTGTCATCCGTCGATGTTCAGCGGCTCGAGAAATTGCAGCAGGAAGGTATGCAGCAATGGTACAGCGTGAATAAAATGACTGCTGAAAGTGAGTTCACCCCGGATGACGAGGGTGTTATCCGCGACGTGGGTGCAAACGATGCCATTCCCGATATTGCTTCCGGTCAGCCCGGTGAAGGAGATGCACCGTCAGCGGCTGCTGATTCGGATAAGACCTACACCAAAGGCGGAATAACTTATTACAGCGACCGCAGTCTTTTCAATGAACGCGAATTGGAAATGACATTGAAACTGACCGGCGCGCAGAGTCAATCTCAGCAAATTCAATCCTATCTTCAAGCCCGGGAGCTTTTTCACAAGGCTGCTCAGGAGTGGCTGGCAAGTCCGCCGGAAGAGAGCCTGGATAGCCAGACACGTCTGAATGCCTTTCGCGCTCGACTTGAACAGTTGCAACAACAGCGGCAGCTCCAGGCACAGACTGACGTGCAAACTCCCGTTCAGCCTCAATTAACCCAGGAGGATATAGAAAAAGAACAAGCTCGCTTACAGGGCATTCAGGACTCCATCGGGTTTCATCAATCCATGCTTGTCATACTCAGAAATCACCTCAACCGGGAGCGTGACGCACTGGCCAGGGAGAGCGACCCCAAACGCCGAGATCAACTGGCTTTCAGAATCATCCAGATTCAATCCAATATTCAAGCCGAACAGGATTTGATGGATTCCTACAAGACCGGTCAGGTGGTTCATCGCCGATCGGTTTTCGATGCCTTCTCTCATCTAAAGATGATTCACGCCATCAAGGAACGCGTAGCACGTGTGGATGCTGTTCGTCGCATTAAAAGAGGCATTGAACGACAAATCGACCTGCTGCCCTACGATCACAGGGGTGATATGCGCAATCAGGTCAGACGCATACTCGATGTGGAATCTCAAGCCAACGGTGATCTCTCCAAAGCCAGACGACTTGCGTTGGCTGTCAACAACAAGGTGCAAGGCTATTGGGAACACGAAGCGGCGGAAGAAGATTTAAGGGCGGAAATATACGATCAATACGAAAAAACAGCTCAGACCACAGTGATGGTCAGCGCCGGTCTGGTCACCAGCATGGGAAGTGCCGCCATGCTTGCCGCCTATGGTGAGACCGCGGCTCTTGCCGTCTGGTCACCTCATATCATCGGCGGTGTTTATGGCGGAACCACTGGCTATCTCATCGGCGGTCCCCGGGAAGGAGTCAAGCAGGCTGTTGCGGGTATTTCAGCCTATGGAGCTTTTGCGGCAGAGTTTGTCGATACCTATCTCAAGGAAAGTGAAAAACAACCCAATCGAGAGGAGAAGACGAAACTGTGGCATGCCACCTGCAACGCGGGCGTCGGTTTCCTGATCTCCAATGCCGTTTCATTTGCTGCCAATACGCTCGCCAACACAGGCATGCACTTCTTTGGCAAGGACAGCGCCTTGTTCAAGCCGGTCTTTTCTATAAGGAATGCGAAAAACGCCCGGCTTGTCAATGCCAACGAGACACAGCAGGCTGTTGACGATGCCATGCAATACATGGAGCTTTTCAAGTCCAAACAGCTCCAGTACGCCAAATTAAAGGCGGCCAATCCTGGCGGTTCACCTGGACTGGATCAACTCGATGCGGAACTCACGCAAATGGCAGCATCCATCAACAGTTCCTATCAGGGAAAGTGGCTGATGAAATACAAAGCGCATCCTGTTGTCAGGAATTTCTACAATGAGAAAATCAACCGGAGTTACGATGCCATGATGCCGGAAATGATGGGGATTCTGAAAAACAAGGGCTATGATGTTTCCCATATCAAGTTCAAACCGGTGCGCAACAGCTCCAGCACGGGCAGTTCTTCCATGGACCTGGATCTGGCGTTAGTTGAATACCCCGGTCTGAAATTGAAAAAGAACGGCATGGTGGTCAGCTTAAAGGAATTCCAGACAGATGCTCAAGCCGCCATGAATATCGCTTATCGCAATACAACCGGATACTCCGCTGTCCGATCCGATCTGAACCTCACAACTTCCGAACACGATGAGGCGTTCAAATCGCTGGCTCTGTTGAATGACGAGGTGGACTTCTCCAAGATCAGTCCCGGGAATGTGGAACACATCGGCGATGTCATTCAAGCGAAGGTCAAGAAAATAACCAACGATCCGGTTTTACCTGAAATCTCAAAAATGCAGGCGCGTTGTCGCGAGTCCAATAAAGAAATCCAGAACATGCTGCTGAAAAAACTGAAACAGCAATTAAGTCAGGCAAAAGCGGGGACGAAACAGAGCCGGCAACTGGAAGCCGATGTGCGTTACTGGGAAGATATGTCCAAACGTTTCAATGAGATGGGAACTCAGGAGACAGATCCCTACCGGCTGCTGGAACTCGAACGCGAAATTCGCATGGAAACAGGAGGAAAGGGCTCTCAGGAAGTCATTCAGGATTTAATTCAGATGTTTAGTAAAAAACAGTAGACGATGTACTGAACGGCACAACAGACAGGCACTGTCCTTCATCAACCGTTCCTGCTATAGACGGGATAGACGGAGTTTCATTACAGGTGTGCCTGTCTTTTTTGTGTTTTACGTAAAAAATAACACCAGTATTTGGGCGAATAAAATCCTGAGAAACATCGTCAGGGGATAAACCGTGGCATAGGCGGTGGCTTGCGCTTGAATAGGTGATATACCGTTGGCAAACTCCAGGGCGGGCGGGTCGGTCATGGAGCCTGCCAAATAACCGCAAATGGACAGATAGTTAATTTTCATCAGCCGCCCTACAACTCCAATGGTAAACAGCGGAATGAAAGTAATCAGTGCGGCATAGAGCATCCACATGTAACCGCCGTTGACAATGGTCTCGACAAAATTCTTGCCTGAACCAATGCCGACCGCTCCCAAAAACAGGACAATCCCCAGTTCCCTGATAAATCGGTTGGCACTGGGTGTCATGTAGAAATCAAAATTGCCAATTCTGCCTTTGTGACCCAGAATTAAGGCGATAATGAGTGGCCCACCTGCTAAACCCAATTTGGCGGGTGCAGGCAATCCGGAAATGGAAAAGGGAATGCTGCCCAGCAAGATACCCAGGAAAATGCCTATGAACAAGGGCACTAAATTGGGATGTGATAGATCTCTAAGCGAATTACCCAGAAAATTCGCGACCGCGTCCATTCTTTCTCTTCGTCCCACCACTCTGATGGTGTCGCCAAACTCCAGCGTGGTAGAACCGGATGGAATGATCTCGGTTTCGCCCCTGAAAACGCGGGTCACGTTGGCCGGAAACATGGAGGACAGGTTAATACGCGCCAGTGTTTTGCCGGATAAGCGTCTGTTTGTCATCAAGATATGGCGCATGCTCAAGTCGCCTGATATTTCAAAATCTTTTTTTACGGTGACTTCGCCAATAATTAGCTCGACGTTTTTCTCATTGGTGTTTCTGCACAATCCAATTAAAATATCGCCCTCTTTGATGATCAGTTTACCATCGGGAATGAGGTACTTTTCGTTGCGCAAAAGGCGGGATATCACAAATTCCTTGTTTAAACTTGCCGTGAGTGTTGCAAGGGATTGACCGAATAAGTTGGGATTGGTTACCTTGATACTGATTGTTTCAATATTGCCGGAACTTAATTCCTGTTCGTGATTGTATCGATCAACTTCCTTGTTGACATCTATTTTGAAGATCATCCTGATTACGAGCATGGCCAGCAGAATGCCAAGTATGCCAAAAGGATAAGCCACAGCGTAAGCCATTCCCGCTACTTCCGACAATTGACTGCCGTTTTCGCCAAATTGCTCGGTAATAAGGGCTTGCACTGCTCCGAGACTTGGCGTATTGGTAACGGCTCCAGAAAATAAACCCGCGACCACATTGGTATCCAGGTCGAAAATGACCTTAACCGCTATTGCCGACAGTAAACCCAAAATGACAATGAGTGCCGCTAAAATGTTTAATCGCATACCGTCGTTGCGAAGCGACGATAAAAAACGCGGCCCTATTTCAATGCCTATGGTGTAAACAAAGAGTATGAGTCCAAACTCTTTGACCATGTGCAAGACGTGGTGATTGATGTTCGCTCCCAGGTGTCCCACAAACAAACCGACAAATAAGACGCCCGCAATTCCCAATTTCAGCCTGCCTAACTTCAGCTTTCCTAATAAAATACCCATTGTTCCCACAATGGAAAGAAATAGCAAGGTGGAGGCGGTACTGGTGGTTGTAAAAATCTTCAGTAATTCCATGTTTTGTTTTTTTATGTCCTTGTTAAGTTCTAAAGTGTTGTTAATAAGTAACTTAACCTGATAAATCTGCCGAAGTGACGGCGGAGTCATGGTATAAGATCTTTCAGCAGTTGACAAGCAAATAAAAGGTAAGACCGTTTTTTGGAAATGGTGCCCCTTTTTAGATCATAACTTTATATTCGTAATTAGTTTGAGGGTTGCAGCTTGAAACACGATCTTCCAGGTAACCACTCATCATGTTCCCTTGTTGAGATTGTCGTGAAGAGAGTAACGGCACTTCTGGCATTCTCTCACGTCGCTTTCCTTTTCCTTGGCTTGATAATTTTCAGCATGCACCAATCGTAAATGCCGGTGAAGGATAAAATGACAAAAAGAAGCGCGCCAAGCGGTACGACTAATTTGCTCCAAATACCCAACCACTTTGAGAAAATCCTTCCGTTGTGGAGTTCAAAAAGGAAGTCCCAAAGGGGAACACGGCCTTGTTCACCCAGCAGTTTGGGTACGGGATACCGATTGACGGCAGTTTCACCCTGCCCAACAGCCAAAAGACCCTTGCGATGAGTGGAGGCAAATGCCTCTCCGTCGGGTGTTTTAAAGTAGCCCGTAATTCTCAGACCTCGAATGCGCATTTTAGAGATGTTTTCAGCTGGCAGAGCGGTCATGCAGTCTGTGATTTGACCTGTCTCGGGCGTGTAATCAAAAAGACCGCTGAAGGAACCCATTAAAAAGGAATCAGCCGAGGTCTGTTCAAGGACAGTTGTTCCCATGACAAACACAGGCGCATCCCAATCCAGTTGCCTGAAAGGTTCGGATTTTTCAAGCGAACCCATCCACAGACCATCGGCTTCAACAAGTAACTGTTTGGCGTCCTCTAAATAGAGGATGTTTTGAATTTTATGATGCCATGGGTTGGAGGGAAGCGGACCGGGATAGAACGCTCGGGGTAAACTGCGGTTGGCCAGTAGAATGAGCATGGGCGGTCTCATGAACAAGCCTGTTACGCCGATGATCAGAATGGGAATGGCAAACCAGAAGCCCCACTTCAAGTGGTAGACGAAGCAGAAACGATAGATTTTTCTCAGCTTCTTTTTGAGATGGGCAGCCCACTTTTTGCGCAACTTCGGAAAGAACCAGATAAAAAAGGCAGAAACACTCAGGAAAATAATCAGAAGAGCCATTAAATCGAAAAACAAACGACCAATCAGACCCCATATTTTTCCGTCGTGCAGATCAAAGAAGAGCTTGATCATACCAACTCCGGACTCCGGCCTTGAAAGAACGCATTCTTCATACGGCCCTTCCGGTTGTTGAGACTGAAAGAATTGTGAATTCGTGGCAACCAGAAAACCGTCAGGTATGGGTTGAATTCTCACCACTTTCGCGTGATCGGCTTCATTTAACGCGATCTTTTGCCAGCTCTCCGCGAATCTGGGTTTCATGAAAAGTCCGCCATCGGTAGCTGCCAACAGAACCCCCGATGCCCGATCCAGGTGCAAATCACTGGTTTTTTGGTAAAAGAGGTCTGGAGAGAGCCCGTTTGTAAATGGATGAAAGCTGCGGCCTTGATCATCGGATTTCCAGATTCCGCGAATGCCCGCAAAATAAATACGGCCTTCTGCTTCATCAAACACGGCATCTCTCAGTGAACCCTGACTCCAATTATGGATGTGATAAGGCGTTGGGATCAGTGAGACGGGCAGAGAGCAGGAGGCAATCCAGCGGGGATGGTTCAATAAAATGCCCGAAATGGACATCCATATTAAAAACACAATCAACAGCAGGCCGATGTACTTGTGGAGCCATTTAGAGAATCGAAATATCAATTTCATACAACCAACCAATTTAAGACATTTCACTCTTTTATTATAGGCTCGTGGGATAAGGACCTGCAGTTAATAATATGTAACAAATGACGTTCCTGTTTTAGCTCTTTATATATAGATTACCCAGCCACATTTTATAGCAATAGATGGCCCTCGGCAGTTATTGCTCGCTGCCTGCCAGATAGGGTGTATTATGAAATCAGGTCATAAGGGCTTTTTAAATTGCGGATATCCTGTTTCAGAATATGGGTGTATATCTCTGTTGTTTTCACATCGGCATGACCGAGAAGTTCCTGTAAAATTCGAATATTAACTCCATTTTCAAGCATATGCGTCGCAAAACTGTGGCGCAGGGTATGGCAGCCGACTTTTTTATGAATCTCAGCTTGTAACGCCGCTCTTTTCACCGCC
>PDUC01000017.1 GCA_002747255.1 Acidobacteriota bacterium
TAAAGATGCCGAATCCATCGGCCAGAGGGCTGGCCTTGCTACAGAGTAAGTACCAATGTTGGAGCTCAGCCCCTGAGCGATTCGGCTTGTGTAAAGATGCCGAACTGATCGGCCAGAGGGCTGGCCTCGCTACAGAGTAAGTGCCAATGTTGGAGCTCAGCCCCTGAGCGATTTGGCTTGTGTAAAGATGCCGAACCCATCGGCCAGAGGGCTGGCCTCGCTACGGGGTGAGTGCCAATGTTGGAGCTCAGCCCCTGAGCGATTCGGCTTGTGCAAAGATGCCGGGTCCATCGGCCACGGGATGGCCTCGCTACAGGGTAAGGATCAATGTTGGAGCTCAGCCCCCTGAGCGATTTGGCTTGTGCAAAGATGCCGAACCCATCGGCCAGAGGGCTGGCCTCACTACAGGGTAAGGATCAATGTTGGAGCCCCGCCCCTTGAGTGATCAAATGATAACTACAGGTTTGATCAGGTTTTCAGGTTTCTTATGCATAAGCTCCAATGCTTCAGGGAGCTTATCAAACCCCTTAAATTTATGGGTCAGCATCTTGGAAACATCCAACCTTCCAGTCATCACCAGATTTGCCAGGCGCTCAATGCGCATTCTACCCGCTGGCATCAAACCGCCAACAATTGTTTTATGCCCCATGCCGACACCCCAGTCGGTCCGGGAAATTTCAAGGTAATCCCCGCTACCAAGGTAATTTACATTGGCAACAATGCCCCCAGGAACCACAAGTTTTACAGCTGTTTTAAACGTATCAAGATCGCCGCCAGCAACAATAACTTTGTCTACACCCCGGCCCTTAGTCAGTTCCAGAACCTGCTCATCAATTGACCCTGTCTTATAATTGATGATTGCTGTGGCACCATATTCCTGTGCCAGATCTGTGCAATTGGGGCGACTGCCTACAGCAAAAATATGCCCGGCACCTTTCAGGGCTGCCCCGGCAACAGCCATTAAACCAACAGGGCCAACGCCGATGACAAGCACATCTTCACCATATTGTATGTTCGCCATTTCAGCGCCATGAAACCCGGTTGGAACCATATCGCTGAGCATCGTTCCTTCACCGGGGTCCATCCCTTCGGGCAGAAAAGCAAGGTTGGCATCTGCCTCATTGACATGAAACAGCTCAGCAAAAACACCATCTTTAAAATTGGAAAATTTCCAACCTGCAAGCATTCCCCCTGAGTGCATGGCATAGCCTCTTTGTGCTTCAAGGGAACCCCAATCGGGAGTGATGGCGGGAATAAGTACTTTGTCCCCGGGCTTGAAAACCTTGACCAGCTTTCCGGTTTCAACAACCTCACCGACTGCTTCGTGCCCCAGAATCATATCTGCCCTTTCGCCAATTGCTCCTTCGTATACGGTATGAATATCTGATGTACATGGAGCAAGAGCAAGCGGCCGACAAATTGCATCAAGTGGCCCGCACTCAGGCGCTTCTTTTTCTATCCAACCGGTTTCCCCGATATGTTTCATTGCAAAGCCTTTCATTGCTTGCCTCCTAATTGTTAACCCGGATGTTGCACCCGTGCATTTGGTTTTTTCACTTGATGTGAGCGCACATGCTCGCTCCAATCAAGTGATCTCTACGAGAAAATTCCGCCAACTGGCGCAACGCTCGGGTTAAGGGACTGTTTCGGGAACCTATTAAGCTAAGGTTTCAACGACAGGCTTGGTGAAGTTGGCGACCTTTTGAGAGCAAAAAAGTAACGGCTTTACCAAGTCCGCGTGTTTTAATTTAATACGCCTCTCAGTCAAGATGTATACAAAAATACACATGGATATATACAGCATAGGCTACACCTCAGCCAGAAACAATCTTGGCAAAATCATGTAAAGGGTATGTGATGATCGCGCACCAGTGGCGATAGCGGTTGGCGCACGTGTCAGCTATCTGATGATAGAGTCCATTTAGTAATGACAGCGGCACGAAATGACGGTTAGTCTTTGTTTATCTATGGCATACATGGCACATAAACCGTCGTCATAAGACTATTGTAATAATCCAGAGACATAACCCCTGCATCTTCAGCGTCACGACGAGTGCTGACCGAAGGAGCTAGGTCAGAACTAACGCAGAGTTATGAAAAATTCTCATTATTCTCCCAGAAGTGGTAGGTGCCTAATTTTTTTGTATGTAAGACTAAGTTTTATACAGTGTTCGATGATTTTTTCTGGCAGAGGCTCTGACAGTTTCAGCTTTATTGCTCTATTTCCTTCAAAAAGAAGTGTGTTGCCATATAGCTCTTTGAATGTATCGACCAGTTTCGTTCTACAATTAAAGAATAAATAGTAATTGTTTGGTGATTTTGATTTCCAGTCAATTCTAATTGGGCTGCCTGTTTTTACACTGTAACTTGGTTCTCCCCATTTTAGGGATTCTTCAACTTCGCCCAATTTTAAATCGGATGCCAACTGTAAAATTAAAGTTCTGAGATTAAGAAGTTTTGGTCGAACTTTATCCGGGTAGTCATTAAACTTTTTTTCAACTTCCTTATTCATTTTTCACCTCAAGGAAATATATATTTCAATCTCGCTATCACCTTTTATAATATTCAAAGTCAGTTGTATAGGCACGTTTATGAGGGCAATTATCTGAGTTAAAATAGTTCCAGATTTCGCCCCAAAGCTCTATTACAACCTGGGGCATTTCTCCTCTTGCGGTAAAAACAAGATATTGACCCGATTGCACTTTCACTTTTACTGAATCACTTAATTCTTCAAGTTGCAGCGTAAGCGCCCATCCAACCCCACCCTAGTCAAGCTTCACATGCCAAGGCAATAATGCTTCCATTTGCTCAAGGCTCTGTACATTGGGCAGTTCTTT
>PDUC01000018.1 GCA_002747255.1 Acidobacteriota bacterium
GACTGAATACCGGCAAGTATTTTAAGCAAAGTCGATTTGCCGGCGCCGTTCTTGCCCACCAATGCAATACGGTCTCTGCGGTTGACAACGAACGACAATTTGTCTAACAGCGTAAAACCGCCAAACTCGACGGTCAGTCCTTCGATTGAAATCATAATTATCCTTTTTCAGGCAACAAAGGTAATGTTTTTTGTCTTTTCCCGAACCGAACAGCTCTATCACAAAGGAGCAAGGGTAGTAAAAGTAGTAAGGTCGCAATGTCTCCCTTTTGAATAGGGTGCCCGAAGGGCGGGGGATGTTCTTTGGGGGGTAACGGAAAGAAATGTCAAAAATCAACAAAAAATAAAATCTAACCCTCTAACATGCTGTTTTTTGACTTTGACAAATATGTTAAAACATATAGAAACTGCATAATTGGAGCTATTTTTATATGCTTTAATTTTATATACAGCTTATTATCGTATGAATAATACACACAAAGCTAAAATGTTAAAAATGTATAATGCGCATCTGGTACAAAACGATGCGCATCTGGTACAAATCTTTTCGGGAGAAACACCTTAATTTTGCTGTGTGAAAGATAGAAGAACAAGGGGGAAAGTCGTAAAGTCCGAAAAGAATGACAATCCGCCGGTGAAAAACTAAAAACAATAAATAATCTCAAAAAAACAAAAGGAGGAAAAAAAGAGATAAAGATAGGGTGAGGGAGGGGCTAACAGCCATAAATTATTAACAATTAAAAATCAAATGATTAACAAATAAAATATTAACTAATTATGAAAACAATTAAACAAATTTCTTTATGGTTTTTCGCTCTTATGGCGATAACATCAGTGACTAACGGAGTATGGGCAGCCGACTTTACGGACGGTACGCTTTTTTACAAAATACTTTCCGCCACGGAAGTAGCTGTATGCCCTGAAAATGGAAGCTCTCCTTACTACAACGCCGGCAATGAACCAGCGGGCAATATTACGATTCCTGCCACGGTAATTAATGGAGGGACAACGTACAACGTAACGGAAATCGGAGAGATGGCTTTTTATTACTGTAGCTCGCTGACTTCGGTAACGCTTCCGGGGAGCGTAACGACAATCGGAGAGCGGGCTTTTGTGGGCTGTTATGCTCTGCCATCGATAATGATTTCGTCAGGCGTGACGGCAATCGGAAGGCACGCTTTTTTCGGCTGTACCGCTCTGACGGCTATTACGGTCGATCCAGGCAATACGGCATACGCTTCGGAAGACGGTGTGTTGTACAACAAAGCAAAAACAACGCTGATACGGTACCCCCAAGGTAAAACGGGAACGTCATTCTCCATTCCGTCAGGCGTGACGGCAATCGACAATTTGGCTTTTTCCGGCTGTCAATCGCTGATTTCGGTAACGCTTCCGGAGGGCTTGACGACAATCGGAGCTGAAGTTTTTGAAAACTGTATCGCGCTGACCTCAATTACCATCCCTGCAAGCGTAACGACAATCGAATATTTGGCTTTTGCCTACTGTACTGCGCTGACCTCAATTATCATCCCTGCAAGCGTAACGACAATTGATGATTATGCTTTTGCCTACTGTACCGCGCTGACCTCGTTAACGGTAAACTGGACGACTGCTGCAGCTATTCCCGCAATAAACCCCAATGTATTTGATAATGTAACGCTTACGTTATCGGTGCCGACAGGTACAAAAAGCCTCTACGAGGGGAAAGCCGTATGGCAGGGTTTTAATATCGTGGAAAGGGTTGTTTTCAGTCTTACGCCCCCCACGGTCAATATGGTAGCCGCCGGTGCAACCCAACCCATCGCGGTAACCTCTGTTGCGGCATGGACGGCTTCGTCAGACCAGCCGTGGCTTACGCTCTCACCGGCAAACGGCACAGGCAATGGCGTTATCCAAGTCACCGCCGAGGCAAATGCCGGAATCGTTCGCACGGCAACCGTTACGGTTACGTCCGGTTCGCTGACACAGACCGTTACCGTTACGCAAGCAGGCGAAATGCTTATACCCGACTTTATTGCGCTCGACCAAACGGATATCACGCTTCCGGTGGGCAGTTCGATGCAACTCAACGCAACGGTATACCCCGAGACAGGCAAAGTGAGCCGCAAGGTGTCGTGGTATTCAATCGACAAGTCTGTTGCCACGGTCAGCCGCAGTGGCATCGTGACAGGCATATCCGAAGGCGTTACGAGCATTCTCGCGGTAACGGATGTGGGCGAACGGCGCACGCAATGTCGCGTCAGGGTCGTATCGGATGTTTACGTGAACCCCGTTGGTGAGGCTCTGCGCGTTTATGCCTTCGAGGGACAGCTGCATATCTCGCTGCCCGAAGCCCAAACGGTGCGTATCTATAACGTAAGCGGCGCACTGGTGAAAGAGCTTCCTCTGCCCGCCGGCGAGATGTCGCATCCACTACCGACAGGCTTCTACATCGTGCAACTTGGAACGCGAGTGAAGAAAGTGATTGTGAAGTAGGAAGACGGAAGTCCGAAGACGCAATGGTTCAGCCAACAAACGCCGGAGGCGTTTGGTATCGGCATCGGGTTTTTCGGCGTAAAGAAAAGCGTTTGGCACGGCGTAAAGAAATCCGGGCTGTTTGAGCGCAGCGAGTTCTCCGGATTTTAGCCGAGACGAATGCTTTTTAGCCGAAACACCCAAGCCTTGATTTTTTGCAACTTTTTTATCAAGAAAAAAGTTGAAATATCCCCCCGGAATGGGCATTGTGCAATACCAAACCGACCGAACAATGCCCATAATGCCCGTGGCGGCATCGCCACCCTTGACCTTTGGTTACTTTGTGTCAAGACAAAGTAACTTTCTCCCTCTCCC